>DATJSY010000046.1:0-83587 GCA_035503835.1 Acidobacteriaceae bacterium
AGACAACGTGTCGCTGCAGATCGAGCTGATCACGCCGGTGGCTATGGAGAAGGGCCTGCGCTTCGCGATCCGCGAAGGCGGGCGGACGGTGGGCGCCGGAACCATTACGGAGATCCTGGCCTGAAGGCAGCAGCCAGCGGCCGGCAGTCAGCGGCCGGCGGGCTGAGAAGCGGTTAGCGAGTCAGCAAAGGGGCGGCGGAGCTGAGCGATTCAGGTCAGCCGCTCCGGGAAGAACAAAGACATATGGTTGGACAGAGAATACGAATTCGGCTGAAGGCGTACGACTATCGGGTGCTCGACACCTCGACGGGCGAGATCGTGGATACGGCAAAGCGGACGGGCGCGCAGGTGGCGGGGCCGATTCCCCTGCCGACAGTAAAAAACAAATATTGCGTGCTGCGTTCGCCCCACGTGGACAAGAAGTCTCGCGAGGAATTCGAGATTCGCACGCATAAGCGGCTGATCGACATCCTGGAGCCGACACAGCAGACGGTGGACGCGCTGATGAAGCTGGATCTGCCGGCCGGGGTGGATGTGGAGATCAAGGCGTTCGAGAAATAGGGACTAGCCATCCGGGCGGACGCGCATTCGGCGCAATTGCCCGGCGTCCCGGAGCAACACCTGCAGTGCCTGGCTTATCGCGGGCATGATGAGGAAGGGAAACGATGCCAGTCAACGGGATTTTGGGTAAGAAGATCGGGATGACGCAGGTGTTCGATGAGAAGGGCGAAGTGCACCCGATCACCGTGCTGCAGGCCGGTCCGTGCGTGGTGACGCAGCTGAAGACGACGCTGAAAGACGGCTACGATGCGGCGCAGATCGGGCTGGTGGAGTTCGTGAAGGCCTCGAAAGTGAGCAAGCCGCAGGCCGGTCACTTTGCGAAGAACAGCGTCACGCCAGTGAAGTTCCAGAAGGAAGTCGCGATTGAGACGGTGAAGGCCGCGGGCGAGGGCGAAGCGGCGACCGACGGTGTGAAGGCCGGCGACCGGGTGCTGGTGGACATCTTCTCGGACGACAAGTACGTGGACGTAACGGGCACCAGCAAGGGCCGAGGGTTTGCGGGCGTGGTGCGCCGGCATGGCTTCGGCGGCGGCCCCAAGTCGCACGGGCACATGTTTCAGGTGCAGGGCTCGATCGGCGCGTCTTCGTTCCCGTCACGCGTGTTTCCGGGCCAGCGCATGCCGGGTCACATGGGCGTGGACAAAGTGACGGTGCGGAATCTGCGGATTCGGGGCATCGACCTCGACGAGAACCTGCTGATGGTGGAGGGCGCGGTGCCGGGTCCTCGGGACGGATATGTGCTGATCACCAGAGCAAAGGCTCCGCCGCGCGAGCGCCGTGGATTTGCAGGCGCGGGCACGGTGGATCCGCTGAAGGCTTCGAAGCGCGCCAGCGGCAAGAAAGGCAAGTAGCCCGAAGTCAGGGGTTGCGGTTTACGAGTTAGCGAGTTAAGACGATGGCAAACATTGATGTGGTGGATCTCGGAGGACAGAAGGTCGGCTCACTGGAGCTGGCCGATGAGGTCTTCGGGCAGGTGAACGAGGCGCTGCTGTGGGAGGCGGTGAAGCACTACCGCGCAGCGCTGCGCCAGGGCACCCATGCCACGAAGAACCGCAAGCTGGTATCCGGGTCGGGGAAGAAGCTGTGGAAGCAGAAGGGCACGGGGCGGGCGCGCATCGGTTCCGTGCGGTCCCCCCTGTGGCGGCACGGCGGGACGGCGCACGGGCCGGTGCCCCATTCGCATGAATATGCGTTCCCGCGCAAGAAGCTGCTGGGCGCGCTGCGCTCGGCGCTGGCGGTGAAGCTGGCCGACGGGAAGCTGACGGTGGTCGATTCGCTCGAGGCGAAGGAGCCCAAGACGAAGCTGTACCGCGCGGCTCTGGCCAAGCTGGAGGCGAAGAGGACGGCGCTGCTGGTGGAGAACGGGCAGACGCTGGGACCCAACCTGCTGCTGGGCGCGCGCAACCTGCCGGGCGTGGAGCTGATGCTGAACAGCGAGGTGCATCCCTACGACCTGCTGAAGTCGGAGCGCGTGATCTTCTCGCGGCCGGCGATGGAAAAGCTGCAGGAATCGCTGAAGAAGTCGGTTCCCCGTGGCCGGAAGTCCGAATCCAGAAAGGCGAAGGTGGCCTGATGCCGACAACCTATACGGTAATTCGCCGGGCAATGATTACGGAGAAGGCTCTGCGGGCCAAGGAAACCGAGGGTACGCTGGTCTTCGTGGTGAGCGCGAAGGCGACGAAGACGGAAGTGAAGCAGGCGGTGGAGACGCTGTTCAAGGTGAAGGTGCACACGGTGCGCACCGTGAACATGGCGGGCAAGGAACGCCGCCGCGGCAAGTTTGCCGGTTATCGGCCCGACTGGAAGAAGGCGTATGTGCGCCTGAAGGCGGGCGAGAAGATGCCGGATTACGTGAACAATCTGTAAGACACGGTTTACGGGTTGCGGGTTAGGGATTGGGGCAGAGAGAGTAACGAGATGCCGATTAAGACATACAGACCCATCACACCGACGCTGCGGTTTCAAACCACGCTGGTGCGGGACGAGATCACGACGGACAAGCCATACAAGCCGCTGCTGGTGAACAAGCTGCGGACGGGTGGACGGCGGAACTCGGGCGACCTGACCATCCGCCATCACGGCGGCGGGCACAAGCAGAAGCTGCGGCTGATCGACTTCAAGCGCGAGAAGTACGGCGTGCCGGGGAAGGTGGCGACGATCGAGTACGATCCGAACCGCTCGTCGCGGATTGCGCTGGTGAGCTACGCCGACGGCGAGAAGCGGTACATCCTGCAGCCCGTGGGACTGAAGGTGGGCCAGACGATCATGAGCGGGCCGGAAGCCGACATCCTGGTGGGGAACGCGCTGCCGCTGAAGAACATTCCCGCCGGCACCACGGTACACAATGTCGAGCTGCGGCCGGGCAAGGGCGCGCAGATGGCGCGCTCGGCGGGCGCTTCGGCGCAGCTGGTGGCCAAGGAAGGCGATTACGCGCTGCTGAAGCTGCCTTCCGGCGAGACGCGGCGAGTGCTGATCGACTGCATGGCCACGATCGGCCAGGTAGGCAATACGGATCACGAGAATGTGTCGATCGGCAAGGCGGGGCGGAACCGCTGGAAGGGCATTCGCCCGACCAACCGCGGCGTGACCATGAACCCGGTGGATCATCCGCACGGAGGCGGCGAAGGCAAGACCTCGGGCGGACGTCATCCGGTAACGCCGTGGGGCCAGCCGACGCGCGGATACAAGACCAGGAACAACAAGCGGACCGATGCGTTCATCGTGGCCCGCCGAGGGAAGTAGCGGTAAGACGGCCGGCGAAGGAACGATTAGCTAAGAGCCGGTTCGCTCATAAAGCGGCTGGCGAGTCAGGCGGCAGCGGTAAGAGCTGAGAGGATTTGAGATGGCAAGGTCGACAAAGAAGGGCGCCTTCGTGGATGGACACCTGATGGTGAAGATCGAGGCGATGAACCGCTCCAACGACAAGAAGGTGGTGCGCACATGGTCGCGGCGGTCGACGATCCACCCGGAGATGGTGGGACACACGATTGCGGTGCACAACGGCAAGAAGTTTGTGCCGGTATACGTGACGGAAAACATGGTGGGGCACAAGCTGGGCGAATTTGCGGCAACGCGAATCTTCAAGGGGCACTCGATGAGGGCCGCCGAGACCACGGCGAAGCCGAAGTAATGCCGCGATCAAGCGGTTAGCGAAAGCGGCTGCGGCAGGACAGGGAAGGTTTGGAGCAGGGGATGGATACGCAGACACGGGAATTCCGGGCCGAAGCGAAGTTTCAGCGGGTTTCGCCGCAGAAGGCGCGGCTGGTGCTGGATCTGATCAAGGGCCGGGGCGTCGAAGAGGCGCTGCATACGGTGGCGTTCACGAAGAAGGCGGTGGCTCCGCTGGTGGAGAAGGTGCTGCGTTCGGCGCTCGAGAATGCGAACCACCTGAACCAGGAGCAGGGCCTGGACGTGGACCTGGACAACTTGTACGTGAAGCGGGCAGTGGCGAATGAAGGCCCGCGCATGAAGCGCATCCGTCCAGCGCCGATGGGCCGCGCGTACCGGTACCAGCGGCGGCTGTCGCACATCCAGATCGCGGTAGCGGAGCGGACGCAGGCCGACCACATGGTGCAACGCGTGGAAGAAGAACCGGCGGCGGGAGAAGCGCCGGTGAAGCACGCGGCAAAGAAGACGCCCGGCAGGAAGGCTGCGGCGGCGCACCCGAAAAAGAAGCACCCGGCCAAAAAGACGGCCGCGAAGAAGGCTCCGGCAACCCACCCGAAAAAGAAGGCCGCGGCGAAGAAATCCGCGAAGAAGAAGTAGCGAGAGGATCGAGAGATTATGGGACAGAAAGTCCATCCTTACGGATTCCGGATCGGGATCAACAAGCCGTGGCGGTCGCGCTGGTTCGCAGGGCGCGACTACAGCAGGCTGCTGATCGAGGACGTTCACCTGAAGCGCGAGCTGAAGGAGAAGCTGAAGGCGGCGGGCGTGAGCTCGGTGGAAGTGGAGCGGCCGGGGAACAAGCTTCGGCTGATGATCCGCACGGCGCGTCCGGGCATCGTGATCGGGCGCAAGGGCGCGGAGATCGAGAAGCTGAAGGGCGAGCTGCAGAAGCGGACCAACCGCGACGTGTTCATCGACATTCTCGAGGTGAACAAGCCGGAGCTGGACGCACAGCTGGTGGCGGAGAATATCGCGCTGCAGCTGGAGAAGCGCGTGGGCTTCCGGCGAGCCATGCGCAAGGCGGTGGATTCGGCGCTGCGCTTCGGCTGCAAGGGGATCAAGGTGCGCGTGTCGGGCCGGCTGAACGGCAACGAAATCGCACGGTCGGAATGGTATCTGCAGGGACGTCTGCCGCTGCACACGCTGCGCGCCGACATCGATTATGGATTTGCCGAGGCCCGCACGACGTACGGCGTGATCGGCGTGAAGACGTGGATCTATCGCGGAGACATCTACCAGCAGAAGCGGCGCGAGCCGCAGGCCGCGGTGGGATCGTCAATCTTCTGAAGGGTACGGTTACGGGTCAGGGTTTAGGACAACAGGATCTCGATATGTTGATGCCAAAGAAAGTGAAGTACCGCAAGCAGCAGCGCGGGCGCATGTGCGGCAAGGCGTGGCGGGGCAGCGAGCTGTCCTTCGGCGATTACGGCCTCAAGGTGATGGAGTGCGGATACATCACCGATCGTCAGATTGAAGCCAGCCGCGTAGCCATGACGCGCTTCATCAAGCGCGGCGGCAAGATCTGGCTGCGGCTGTTTCCGGACAAGCCGGTGACCAAGAAGCCGGCCGAAACCCGTATGGGCAAGGGCAAGGGCGCGCCGGATCACTGGGTAGCGGTGGTACGGCCCGGGCGTGTGCTCTTCGAGATGGAAGGCGTGACGCCGGAGATCGCGCAGGAAGCGATGCGGCTGGCGGCGCACAAGCTGCCGCTGAAGACGCGGTTCGTGCAGCGCCACGACATAAAGGCGACAGTCGCCGCGAAATAGACGATGGGCCGACGAGGGCCGGAGAGAAGAGAGACGATGGAAGCGGAGAAGTATCGCAACCTGGGCGATGATGAGCTGGCGCTGGAGGCTCGCAGGACGGCGGAGCAGTTGTTCCGTCTGCGTTTCCAGATGAAGCTGGGGCAGACCGAGGGCGTGAAGAAGCTGCGCGAGCTGCGCAGGGACGTGGCCCGGATCAGGACAGTGGAGCGGGAACGGCAGCTGGGGCTGCATCCCACGCCGGCAAGCAAGCTGAGCGACACCGAAAGGCCGGAGGCGAGCGCCACGGCGGAAAAGAAGCCTGTCCGGAAGAAGCCAGCGAAGCCGGCCAGGAAAAAGGCCGCAAAGAAAGCGGCGGGCGCGCGGAAGAGCGGCAGCCGGAGCACGTCCCGGCGGACGGCGGCCAGGCCGTCGGCGAGCAAGAAGAAAGCGGCACGCTCCTCGAGCGTGAAGAAGGGCTGAAGCCATGAGCGATACGACGAAACAGAAGCGGACTTCTCACCGCAACGAGAAGGTAGGCCAGGTGGTCTCGACGAGGATGCAGAAGACCATCGTGGTGGAGGTGGAAATGCGCAAGGCGCACGCCAAGTACAAGCGGATTGTGCGCTCGAGCCGGAAATTCTATGCGCACGACGAGGAGAACACGGCGCGGGTGGGCGATATGGTGCGCATCCGGGAGACGCGGCCGCTGAGCAAGCTGAAGCGCTGGAACCTGGAAGAGATTCTGCGGCGGTCGGCGCTGGCGCAGATTGAGGAAGAGACGAGCGCCGTAGTCGCTGCCGAGTAACGGGACGGATTGCTGGGCGGATAAGGAGACAAGGCCATGGCAGTGCAGATGAGAACCATGCTGGAGGTCGCCGACAACTCCGGCGCGCGCAGGCTGCAGATGATTCTGCCTCTGGGCGGCGCGAGCGGGCTGAAGGCGGGGCTGGGCGATGTGATCACCGCGGCCGTGAAGGAAGCTTCGCCCGACGGACAGGTGAAGAAAGGCAAGGTGGTCAGGGCGGTGGTGGTGCGCACGCGCAAGGAGACGCGCCGGCGCGACGGGACATACATCCGCTTCGACACCAACGCGGCGGTGCTGATCAACGAAGTGGGCGAACCGGTGGGAACGCGCGTCTTCGGACCGGTCGCGCGCGAGCTGCGCGAGAAAAAGTTTCTGAAGATCGTATCGCTGGCGCCGGAAGTTCTTTAGGGGACGGTTAACAGGATGCGGTTCAGTAGTCAGGGGACACTCAAGAGGAAGCTATGGCGAATCTGAATATTCAGCGGAACGACACGGTGCAGGTAATCTCGGGCAGCGACCGCGGCAAGAAGGGCCGGGTACTGCGGGTATTTCCGGACGAGAGCCGGCTGCTGGTGGAGCATGTGCGCGTGGCGAAGAAGCACCTGCGCGAGAATCCGCAGCGGCGGATTCAGGGCGGCATCGCGGAGCAGGAGATGCCGGTGCACGTCTCGAACCTGATGGTGATTTGCCCGAGCTGCAATCAGCCCACGCGCGTTGCGCACAAGTTCGAAGGCGATCAGAAGGTGCGGATCTGCCGGAAGTGCGGCAACACCATTGTGGCGAAGAAGAGTAAGTAGTCGTGGCCGGACGGGCGGACGCGGCTTCGCCGCATGAGTACCGCGGGAACTGAGTTTTTCCGAAACGGTAAACGGTTCAGAAACTGAGAGCCAGTCCGAGAGCGGAGACAGAGGAAGAGATAAGGCAATGGCAGCGAGACTGAGAGAGAAGTATCAGAAGGAAATCAAAGGGGTGCTCCAAAAGGAGCTGGGCCTCGAGAACCCGATGGCGGTGCCGCGGCTGGAAAAGATCGTGGTGAACATGGGGCTGGGCGAGGCTACGCAGAACTCGAAGCTGATGGATCCGCTGACCGCCGATCTGGCGGCGATTGCGGGGCAGAAGCCAGTCACCACGCGGGCGAAGAAGTCAATTGCGGCCTTCAAGGTGCGCGAGAACATGTCCATCGGGGCGATGGTCACGCTGCGCGGCGACACGATGTACGAGTTCCTGGATCGCCTGATTTCGGTGGCTCTGCCGCGCGTGCGCGACTTTCGCGGCGTCTCGACGAAGAGCTTCGACGGGCGCGGCAATTACACGCTGGGCATTCGCGACCAGCTGATCTTTCCGGAGATCGATTACGCGAAGGTAGAGAAGCTGAAGGGCATGAACATCACGATCGTGACCTCGGCCCGGGATGATAACTCGGCGCGCGCGCTGCTGCGGCAGTTCGGCATGCCGTTCCGCCAGACTGCGTAAGCGAGGGCATATATGGCAACGACTGCAAAACGGGTGAAGGATGCGCGGAAGCCGAAGTTCAGCAGCCGCAAACACAATCGCTGCAAGCTGTGCGGACGGCCGCGGGCGTTTCTGCGGAAGTTCGGAGTATGCCGGCTGTGCTTCCGGAGCCTCGCGCTGAAAGGCGAGATTCCAGGCGTGATCAAGTCCTCCTGGTGAGGACTGCGGGTCCGGCGAGCCGCGGCTTTCGGCCGCAAGACAAGTTTTGACGGAAGGCGAGAGCCCGAAGTCAGGAGAAGACATTCCGGCTGGTTCTCCGCTCAGGTTGAGCAGGGCGGGCGGAGCGAACGGGGAATGAAGGAGAAACGATGAGTTTGACCGATCCGGTAGCGGATTTTCTGACGCGGATTCGCAATTCGATTCGCGCCCGGCACCAGAAGCTCGACGTTCCGGCCTCGAAACTGAAGGCGGAAATTGCCCGCATCCTGAAGGAAGAGGGCTATATCTCGAACTTCAAGACGACCGAGGAGAACGGACGGGCCGTGCTGCGGGTGTATCTGAAGTATGGCGCCAACAACGAAGCGGCGATTCGCGACCTGGAGCGGGTTTCGCGTCCGGGATGCCGCGTGTATGTGGGCCGCGATGAGATTCGCCGGGTGCAGGGTGGACTCGGCATCAGCATTCTCACCACGCCGCGGGGCGTGATGACCGGCCGCCAGGCGCGCAGGGAAGGCGTGGGCGGGGAAGTGCTCTGCGAAATCTGGTAAGCACTGCGCGTGCCGCGGACCGCGTGCTCTGCGCGCCAGGCTCGAGCCGCGACGAGCGAGTTGGGCCCGCGCCGCTGGCGCGGAGTTGAGGGAAGTCAGGCGGCGAGCGCGAGCTGGCCGGGGCTGCAGTGGAACGGCGGCGATGTTGCCGGGACTCGCAAGCCATCAGGGGATACGAAGATGTCACGAATTGGAAACAGGCCGATTACGTTGCCGGCGGGCGTCAAGGTTGCGGTGCAGGGCAACGTGGTGACGGTAGAAGGCCCCAGGGGCAGGATGGCGCAGCCGATTCCGGAAGGGATCCAGGTGGAGCAGAAGGACGGCCATCTGCACGCGGTGCGGCAAAACGATGCGCAGGCGGCGATCCACGGGCTGTCGCGGGCGCTGGTGGCGAACGCGGTGGAAGGCGTGACCAAAGGCTGGTCGCAGGATCTGGACATCGTCGGCATCGGCTACCGCGCGGAACTGAAGGGCAGGAACACAGTCGTCTTCACGCTGGGCTATTCCCATCCGATTGAGTTCCCGCTGCCTACCGGGATCACGGCGGCGATCGACGCGAAGCAGACGCGGGTGACGGTGAGCGGGGTGAACCGGCAGCTGGTGGGACAGGTGGCGGCCGATATGCGGTCGCTGCGCAAGCCCGATCCCTACAAGAACAAGGGCGTGCGCTATGCGGACGAACGGCTGAAGAAGAAGGTTGGCAAGACGGGAGCGAAGTGATCGCGTCTGCGGGGCGTCCGAGCCAGGCGCAGTCATCCTCAGTGACCCTGAGCGGACATAGTCCGGGAAGGGGAATCGAAGGATCCATGACACCGAACGAGGCCGCAGGGCGGCTTCGCTGTTAGGAAGGAAGAGACGACATGATTCCGCAGAGGAAGAGAAACGAGATTCGGCGGCGCGTGCACATGCGCATTCGCCGGCGGCTGGCCGGGACCGCGGAGCGTCCGCGGCTGAATGTGTACCGGTCGCTGAATCACATTTACGCGCAGGTGATCGATGACGAGCAGGGCGTTACGCTGATTTCGGCGTCGACGGCAGCAGCGAAGGCGAAAACCGGGGGCAATGTGGCGGCGGCGAAAGAGATCGGGAAGCTGATCGCCGAACGCGCGAAGGAAAAGGGCATCAGCAAAGTGGTTTTCGACCGCGGGGGCTATCTGTATCACGGGCGCATCAAGGCGCTGGCGGATGCGGCGCGCGAGGCCGGACTCGAATTCTAGGCGCGGCAAACAGCGCAGAAGGAAATCAGGAATCGAATGGCGACACTGAGAAAGAAGCTGGATTCGGGGCAGTACAACCTGAAGGATCAGGTAGTGGCGATCAACCGCGTGACCAAGGTGGTGAAGGGCGGCAAGAATATGTCCTTCGCGGCGCTGGTGGTGGTGGGCGATCCGGGCGCGGGGGTGGTGGGTTATGGCTCGGGCAAGGCGCGCGAAGTGCCGCAGGCAATCCGCAAGGGGATTGAGGCGGCCAAGAAGAACCTGGTACGCGTGAACCTGACCGCGACGACCATTCCGCATCAGGTCCTGGGGCGGTTCGGCTCAGGGCAGGTGCTGCTGAAGCCGGCTCCGGAAGGCACGGGCGTGATTGCCGGCGGAGCGGTGCGCGCGGTCATGACCTCGGCGGGAGTGCAGAACGTGCTCACCAAGAGCCTGGGCACGGCCAACCCGCACAACGTGATCAAGGCAACGTTCGACGCGCTGGTGCAGCTCCGCGATCGCAACGAAGTGGCAGCGATGCGTGGCAAGCAGGCGCAGGAGATCTAGCGATGGCGGAGAAGAAGGCAGCGAAGAAGACGGCAGCGAAGGCGACCATTCAGGTGCAGTATTACCGGTCGATGATTCAGGCGCCGGTGAAGCACAAGAGAGTGGTGAAGGGGCTGGGATTCACGCGCCTGAACCAGGTCGTGGAGCGGGAAGACACGCCGTCGATCCGGGGCATGGTGAAGACGGTGCCGCACCTGGTGAGAATTCTTGGCAGCTAGCGGTCAGCGGCCGGCAGTCGGCCCGTGAAGTTTCTGTCTGGACGCCGGGGGGCGGGAGCTGGAAGCTAACAACATGCGAGTCGGCCGGTGAAAGTCCGCGCCGGCGTAGAGCGAGGGAATGATGAATCTGTCGAATCTGAAGGCGCCGGAGAGGGCGAACCGCAACAAGAAGCGCATTGGGCGCGGTATGGGCTCAGGAACCGGCAAGACGTCGGGACGTGGGCACAAGGGACAGGGATCGCGATCGGGATCGAGCCTGATGCGCGGTTTCGAAGGCGGCCAGATGCCGCTGCACCGGCGCCTGCCCAAGCGCGGCTTCACGAATATTTTCCGAACCGAATACACGGTGGTGAATCTGGACCGGCTGGCGGAACTGGGCGAGAAAGAACTGACGCTCGAGAAGCTGACGGAGCTGGGTCTGGTAAAGCGGCGCAACGATCTGGTGAAGGTGCTGGGCGGCGGCGAGCTGAAGACCGCGGTAACCGTGCACGCGCACAAGTTTTCGAAATCAGCGCAGGAAAAGATAGAGAAGGCCGGCGGCAAGGCAATTCTGATCGGCGGGTTCGCCGAAAAGGCGGTCAGCTAGGAAGCGGTCAGTTCAAAATCGGTTAGCGGAGGGGCGGCCGGCGAAAACCGTCCCGCGAAAAAATCCGGTAGTGATCCATCACGCCGGCGTATGTATGATGAGAATACCGACCCATGTTTGAGAAGTTTGCGAATATCTTCCGTATTCCGGACCTGCGCCGACGTGTACTGTTCACCCTTGGGATTCTGGCGGTGTACCGGCTGGGCGCGCACATCACCACGCCGGGCGTGAATGTCGAGGCGCTGCAGCAGTTCTTTAATTCCCAGGCGGGCTCCTCGCTGGGCCTGGTGGACCTGTTCAGCGGCGGCAACCTGCGCAGCATGACGGTGTTTGCCCTGGGCATCATGCCCTACATCACCGCATCGATCATCTTCCAGCTGCTGACCGTGGTGTATGAGCCGCTGGCCAAGCTCCAGAAGGAAGGCGAGCTGGGACGGCGGAAGATCACGCAGTGGACGCGCTACATGACGGTCGGTCTGGGCGTGGTGCAGTCGGCGGCCATTGCCATCGCGCTGCGCAGCTCGTCCGGCAACATGCTGTTGGATCACGGTATCGGCTTCATCTTCATGACCATCATCACGCTCACCGCGGGCACCACGTTTGTGATGTGGCTGGGCGAGCAGATCACCGAACGGGGCATCGGCAACGGCATGAGCCTGCTGATTTTCGCCGGCATTGTGGTGGGGCTGCCGCGCGCCATTGGCGACTTGTACGACACGGCGAAGACGCAGCGGTTTGGAGCGTTCACGATTCCGGCCCTGGCTGGCCTCGTGATCTTCATGATCGCAGTGGTCGCGTTCATCGTGTGGGTGGAGCAGAGCGAGCGACGCATCCCGGTGCAATACGCCAAGCGGATTGTGGGGCGTCGGCTGATGGGCGGGCAATCCACGCACCTGCCGCTCAAGGTGAACTCCGGCGGCGTGATGCCGATCATCTTTGCGGCGTCGGTACTGTCGGCGCCCATGCTGTTTGGGCAGGCAGCGTTTGTCAAAAACAGCGCGTGGCTGTCGTCGACCTTCGACGCGCTGCGGCCGGGCGAGCCCTGGTATGAGCTGATCTACATCGTCGCCATTGTGTTCTTCGCGTATTTTTACATTTCCATCGTGTTCCGACCCGACGATATTGCCGATAACATGCGCAAGTACGGTGGATTCATTCCGGGTATCCGGCCGGGCAAGCGGACGTCGGACTTCGTGAACGACATTCTGACCCGCATCACGATGGTTGGCGCGATTTACCTGTGCGTCGTGGCCATCATCCCGCAACTGCTGATCAGCGGCATTCATCTGAACCATCTGTGGCTGCTCGGGAACTGGTTCGAGCACATGCCGCTGTGGGTGACGCAGGGCCTCGGCTTCAACTTCTACTTTGGCGGAACGTCGCTGCTGATTGTGGTAGGCGTGGCCATGGATACCGTGAACCAGGTCGAGTCCCACCTGATCATGCGCCACTATGAAGGCTTCTCGCCCAAGAGCGGGCGTGTACGGGGAAGGCGGGCCTGGTAAATGGCGGCGACTGCGGCGGACGCTCACGTGGACAGCAAGGGGACACGGAAGATTGCACCGGGGCCGATTTTGCTTCTGGGCGCGCCTGGCGTCGGCAAGGGAACGCAGGCCAAAGAGCTGATGGCGAAGTGGGGTATCCCGCAGATTTCGACAGGAGACCTGCTGCGCTATCACCGCGACCACGGAACGCCGCTGGGCCGGCAGGCGAAAGAGGTCATGGCGGCGGGCAAGCTGGTTCCGGACGACCTGGTGAACCAGATGGTGGCGGAGCGGCTGAAGCGGCCGGACACGGCGGCTGGGTACATCCTGGACGGATTTCCCAGGACCCTGGGTCAGGCGGAATGGCTGGACCAGCATCTGGCGACGGACGCGAAGGCTCTGCCGGTGATTGCGGTCAGTATTCAGGTCGGTTATACTCAATTACTGCGCCGTATTACCGGGAGGCGCAGCTGCCCGGTCTGCGGGACGATTTATAACATCTACCTGCAGCCGCCCAGGGTTTATGAAAAATGCGACCTGGACGGCGCCCCGCTGGTGCGGCGATCCGACGATACCGAGGAAGTGTTCACGGAGCGGATGCGGACCTATGAGACGCAGACGGCTCCGGTGGTGGAGCACTACCGCTCGCGGGGACGGTTCGAGGAAGTGAACGGCGATCAGCCGGTAGAGCAGGTGGCGGCCGAGATCATGGCCGTCGTGGCGCGCCTGAGGAGCTGAGCAGGGTGGCCATCACGATCAGGACGCCGCAGGAGATCGAAAAGATGCGGCGCAGCGGGCACGTAGTCCGGGAAGTTCTGGAACATGTCCGCCAGGCAGTCAGGCCGGGAGCGACGACGCTGGATCTGGAGCGCGCGGCCGCGGCGAAAATCAGGGAGTTGGGGGCGACCCCGGCGTTCAAGGGATACCGCGGGTATCCTTGTGCGCTGTGCACCTCGATCAACAGCGAAGTGGTGCATGGAATTCCCTCGGCGGAACGGGAGCTGCGCGACGGCGACATCGTTTCGATCGACACGGGCGTGGTGATGGACGGCTACTACGGCGACTCGGCTATTACAGTCGCGGTGGGGTCGAAAGTAGCGGAGAAGGCGCAGAAGCTGCTGGCGGTGACCGAAGCCTCGCTGGACAGCGCGATTCGCGCGGTGAAACCGGGGGCAACCCTGGGCGATGTAGGCGCGGCGGTGCAGGAGACGGTGGAGGCCGAGGGCTTCAGCGTGGTTCGGGATTTTGTCGGGCACGGAATCGGGACCCATCTGCATGAAGATCCGCAGGTGCCGAATTATGGAACGCCCGGCTGCGGACCGAAGCTCAAAGCCGGCATGGTGCTTGCGATTGAGCCGATGGTCAATGCAGGCGGAGCCGCGGTGAAGGTGCTGAAGGACGGCTGGACCACGGTGACGCGGGACGGCAGCTGGAGCGCGCATTTCGAGCACACCGTCGCGGTAACGAAGGAAGGTGCTCTGGTGCTGACGCAGTAACCGCGCAGGATTACGAAGCAAAGGATAACGATTGTCGAAGGAAGACGCGATTGAGGTCATGGCAACGGTGCTGGAAACGCTGCCCAATGCCATGTTCAAAGTGAAGCTGGAGAGCGGCGGGCACGAGGTGCTGGCGCACGTTTCCGGCCGGATGAGAAAAAACTTTATCCGGATTTTGCCGGGTGACCGGGTAGCGGTGGAGCTGAGTCCGTACGATCTGAACCGCGGCCGGATTGTGTACAGGTACAAATAGCTACCAGCTGTTGGCTGTTAGCTGAAAATGAGCCGGCCGCCGGAGGCTGGCAGCCGGGAGCTGAGCTTTATGAAGGTTCGGGCATCAGTCAAAAAGATTTGCGATAAGTGCAAGGTCATCCACCGCCAGGGGGTGGTGCGCGTGATCTGCGAAAACCCCAAGCATAAGCAGCGGCAGGGCTAGGGCGCAGGGTATAGCGTTCAGGGTGTAGTGAGTCCCGGACGCGCATGAGAGAGTTGAGCCTCCGCGCAAATATAGGGAGGCTGGGGCGAGTTAGCCGCACGGGCTTGCGATGAACCCCGGGGAAACTCCGGCTCTCACCACTCCGGTTCGCAACGCGGCCGGAATAACCGTTCCAGGCTGGAGGGCCGGGAGCAAAACGAAGGACACAGTATGGCACGTATTGCAGGCGTCGATCTGCCGCGCAACAAGCAGGCACGAATTGCGCTGACGTACATCTACGGCATCGGGCAGCCGCGGGCGCTGAAGATTCTGGGCGCCGCGAATGTCGATGCATTCCGGAAGATCCAGGACCTCGGCGAAGACGAGGTGAACCGGATCCGCCAGGTCATCGAAGACCAGGGCGATGTGGAAGGCGATCTCCGCAAGGACACCGCGATGCACATCAAGCGGCTGGTCGACATCCAGTCGTATCGGGGGCAGCGGCACCGCCGCGGGCTGCCGGTGCGCGGACAGCGGAGCCACACCAACGCCCGTACCCGCAAGGGACCGCGTAAGGGCACGGTGGCCAACAAGAAGAAAGCGACGGCGAAGACCTAATGGCGGACAAACCAGCAGCGAAGGGCGCGACCGGGAAAGCCGCGCGCAACAAAAAGTTCAAGAAGCGCGAGCGCAAGAATGTGCCATTCGGCATCGTGTACATTCAGGCCTCGTTCAACAACACCATCGTGACCATCACCGATCAGCAGGGCAACACGCTCTCGTGGAAAAGCTCGGGGTCGCTGGGGTTCCGCGGGTCGCGCAAAGGCACTCCATTTGCCGCGCAGCAGGCGGCCGTGAACGCGGCCAACATGGCGCGCGATCACGGGGTGCGGTCGGTGGACGTGCGGGTGAGCGGGCCGGGTTCGGGCCGCGAGTCCGCGGTGCGCGCGCTCGGAGCGGCCGGCATCGAGGTGCGGTCGATTCGGGACGTGACGCCGATTCCGCACAACGGATGCAGGCCGCCGAAACGGCGCAGGGTCTAGCGGTCAGCAGCCTGCCGCCAGCAGTCAGCGGCCGGCTGGGCTGCGATGAGGTAAACTAAGACGGGTGAGCCGAGAAGGCTTGCCCCTGCAACAAACTGGCTGGCAGCCGGAGGCTGAATGCTGACAGCTGCTCCTGGACCGGGATGAAGGGCCACGCCTGTAAACCGGTCGGCCTCTGAATTAAGGAGAATGCATTGGCACGTTACACGGGAGCCGTTTGCCGCCTTTGCCGGCGCGAAGGCATGAAGCTGTTTCTAAAGGGCACCAAGTGCACCAGCGACAAGTGCCCGATTGAGAAGCGCAATTTTGCGCCTGGCCAGCACGGCCGCGACCGCAAGGCGAAGATTGTGGGCTACGGCCTGCAACTGCGCGAAAAGCAGAAGGCGCGCCGCATCTACTTTGCCCTCGAAGGGCAGTTCCGCGAATACTATGAGAAGGCATCGCGCACGCCCGGCGTGACCGGCGAGCTGCTGCTGCAGCAACTGGAGCGGCGGCTGGACAACGTGACCTTCCGCCTGGGCTTTGCCAGCTCGCGGCGCCAGGCGCGGCAGCTGGTGCGGCACGGGCACGTGGAAGTGAACGGGCGCAAGGTGAACATCCCCTCGTTTCAGGTGGGCGTGGGCGACGAGATCAGGATCCGGCCCAACAGCACCAGGCTGTCGGTGGTGGAGACATCGCGGGAGTTCGCCAGCCATCAGCCGGCACCGTCGTGGCTCTCGACCGAGCCGAACACGCTCAGCGGCAAGGTGCTGGCGCTGCCAAAGCGCGAGGACATCAACCTGCCGGTGAACGAGCAGCTGATTGTCGAACTGTACAGCAAGTAGTTGTTCGTGGCTGGTTGTTGGTTGCACGACGCCGCAAGGCGCATTTCAATAACGGAGTGAAACGGCTCGGCCGCCGCAAATTGCTTCGCGGAACCGGGCAGAAGAGGCGAATGGATATGCTTTGGAGAGGATTTCAAAAACCGAAACGTCTGGCCGTCGATTCGGAGACGCTGACCGAACAGTACGGCAAATTCAGCGCGCAGCCATTTGAGCGCGGATTCGGGACCACCATCGGCAATGCGCTGCGACGCACGCTGCTTTCGTCCATCGAGGGCGCGGCAGTCACGGCGGTGCGCATCGAGGGCGTGCTGCACGAGTTCCAGTCGATCGCCGGCGTGGTCGAAGACGCCACCGACATCGTGCTGAACCTGAAGCAGATTCCGTTCAAGCTGAACGGAGACGGGCCCAAGGCGCTCTATCTGAATGCCGATCAGCCGGGCGTAGTGACGGCCGGCATGATCGAAGCCGACGGAGACGTGGAAATTCTCGATAAGGATGTCTATATCGCCACCGTGAGCGAGGGCGGGCGGCTGAACATGGAGATGCGGCTGAAGCGCGGCCGCGGCTATGTCTCCGCCGACAAGAACTTCGACTCCGATCTGGGCATCGGGTTCATTCCGGTGGATTCCGTGCACTCCCCGGTGCGCAAGGTCAACTTCACCGTGGACGCCGCGCGTCTGGGGCAGATCACCGACTACGACAAGCTGACCCTGGAAGTGTGGACGAATGGTTCCGTGCTGCCTGCGGACGCGGTCGGCCTGGCGGCGAAGCTGCTGAAGGACCACATGAGCATCTTCATCAACTTCGAGGAAGAGATCGAAGCAGAAGGCCATGTGGAAGAGGGCCGGGTCCAGCTGAAAAACGAGAACCTGAACCGCTCGGTCGAAGAGCTGGAGCTGAGCGTGCGCAGTTACAACTGCCTGAAGAACGCGAACATTCAGACGATCGGCGAGCTGGTGCAGAAGACCGAAGCCGAGATGCTGAAGACCAAGAATTTCGGGCGGAAGTCGCTGAACGAAATCAAGGAAATCCTTGCGCAGATGGGCCTGTCGCTGGGCATGCGGATCGACGAGCAGGGCAACGCGGTGCCGGGACCCACTTCGGTGCTGCCTGCCGCACAGCTTGCCGCCAGCTACGGCCGCTTCGACGACGACGAGGAAGAGGGACTGGATTCGGATTTGCCACTCCAGCCCGAAACGGAAAATTTCTAAAGGCAGGGGTTTCGGGGATACGGGTCAGGGTACAGAAAAATCTGACCCGCTCCCGAGGCCTGCGAAGATAAGCGAAAAGACAGAGAGATTGCCATGCGTCATCGCAATGCAGGATACAAACTGGGAAGGAACACGAGCCATCGGCGGGCGCTGCTGCGCAATCTGGTGACCTCGATTTTGATGGAGGACCGGGTGCAGACCACTGTGGCGAAGGCGAAGGCCGCGCGTCCGCACGTGGAGAAACTGATTACGCTGGGCAAGCGGGGCGACCTGCACGCGCGGCGGCAGGCACTGGCCTATCTGCAGACCGGCGATGCGGTCACGCGGCTGTTCGAGACCGTGGCGCCGCGGTACAGCGAGCGCGCCGGCGGCTATCTGCGCATTGTGCGCGCGGGATACCAGCGCGGCGACGGCGCCGAGAAGGTGTACATCGAGCTGGTGGACGCTGAGCAGGTGCTGGACGAGAAGCGCCAGAAAAGGGCTGAGGCGCGGGCGAAGAAGCGCGAGGAGATGCAGAAAGCCATGGCAGAACAGGAAGCGAAGGAAGGCAGCGAAGAGAAGGCCTCGTAGGCTGACCGTCCTCGTTTTTGCGGAGCGCATCCCGATGGGGTGCGCTCTTCTGTTTCCGGAGGGTTCCAGTCTGGAAGGAAACGGGGATTTTCCTGCGCGATGCGGCGCGGCTTGATACTCTGTTCGCACCATGCCCGAGGAAACCATCGAAAGAAAAAGCCGCTCACGCATCCTGCACCGGCTGCTGAGGGAGGTACGGGACCGGCGAGGCGCGCATGAAGCCGAAGCCCAGCGTGCGCGGGAGATCCAGGCAGGTTTGCTGCCGCGCCAGATTCCACAGATGCAGGGATTTCAGATCAACTGTGCGTGGCAGCTCTCGGAGATGGTCAGCGGGGATTATTTCGACGTGTTTCCGCTCGGCGGCGATACGATGGCGCTGTGCGTTGCCGACGTTTCCGGCAAAGGCCTGGAGGCGGCTCTGCTGGCCAGCCAGATGCGGGAGGCGGTACGGCGATTCGCGCCTGAGGCTGCTTCGCCGGCCGAGCTATGCACGCAGGTGAACCGCGCGCTGAGCGGCGCGATTGCGCCCGCAAAGTACATCACCCTGTTCTACGCGGTTTTGGACCCTTCGGGGCGGTTGCTCTACGAGAATGCCGGGCACTGCCAGCCGCTGCTGGTGCGCGCCAGCGGAGCGGTCGAGTTTCCAGCCAGCTTCAGCGGGGTGCTGGGAATTTTTTCTCACTGGCTCTATCAGAATCAGGAAATTCGGCTGCATTCAGGCGACTGCCTGCTGCTGGTGACGGACGGGATTCTGGAAGAGGAGAATCGCCGGCACGAGGAATTTGGGTATCGGCGGCTGATTGCGGAAGTTGAAAAGCTGCGTGCGCACGAAACCCAGTCCCCGGCCCAGGAGATTCTGGCCGCAGTGAGCCAGTTTTGCGGGGGCCGGTTTGCGGACGACGCCTCGCTGATTGTCGTGTCCGTGGATTGAGGGAGGAGGGGAAGGGGCGGGAGGGGCGGCGAACACCCCCGGCGATCAGTGCCCACCTGGTACACAAAAGTGCTCCCCCGTCTCGCCGTCCGATGGCAGATGGGTTACTCTGCTTTTAAGGGTACGACCGATTTTCTCTGCCGGAAGCTCGTCCGCCGCAGGAAAGGAATCCCGTGAGTCAGCCGTCGAAAGAGAGCCGGGAACGAAACGAACTCCGCAAACTGCCCATGATGCCCATTCGGGACATGGTGATCTTCCCGTACATGATGACGCCGTTCGTGGTGGGCCGCGAGTCGAGCGTGCGAGCCCTGGAAGAAGCGCTGAACGGCGAGCGGAAGATTTTCCTGGCCACGCAGCACGACGCGCGCGTGGATGAGCCGCGGCCGGACGAGATTTTCCAGGTGGGCACGGTGGGGAACATCGTGCAGAGCGTGCGCATGCCCGACGGCAACATCAAGGTGCTGGTGGAAGGCATGGAGCGGGCGCGGGCCATCGAGATCAGCGACGCCGACGGCTTCTTTGTCGCCACGGTGAAGATGGCGAAGCCGCTGACGGAGATAACGCCGCAGATCGAGTCCCTGGTGCAGCGGGTGACGTCGCTGTTCGAGCAATACGTGAAGCTGCAGCAGTCGCTCAACGTGGAAACGGTGGCTTCGGCAATCCGGACGGACGAGCCGGGGAAGCTGGCCGACACCATAGCGGCGAACCTGCAGCTGGAGGTGCCGGACAAGCAGGAACTGCTGGACCTGTTCGATCTGCCGGAGCGCCTGCTGAAGATCGCCGATGTGCTGGATATCGAGATCGAAAAGCTGAACATGGACCGCAGCATCCAGTCGCGCGTAAAGCGGCAGATGGAGCGGGCGCAGAAAGAGTATTACCTCAACGAGAAGATCAAGGCGATCCAGAAGGAGCTGGGACGCGGCGAAAAGAGCGAGTTCGATGAACTGAAGAAGAAGATCGAAACGGCTGGCATGCCGAAGGATGTCTTCGAAAAGGCGACGCAGGAGCTGAAGAAGCTGGAAGCGATGCCGCCCATGTCCGCCGAGTCGACCGTGTCCAGGAATTATCTGGACTGGCTGCTGGCCGTGCCGTGGAAGAAGAAATCGAAGGAAACGCGCAGCATCGACCACGCGGAGAAGGTGCTGAACGCGGACCACTACGGCCTGGAGAAGATCAAGGAGCGGATTCTGGAGTTCCTCGCCGTCCGTCAGCTCGTCAAGAATCCGAAAGGGTCGATCCTGTGCTTTGTGGGGCCTCCGGGCGTGGGAAAGACGTCGCTGGGGATGTCGATTGCGAAGGCGACGGGACGGAAGTTCGTGCGCATGTCACTGGGCGGGGTGCGGGATGAGGCGGAGATTCGCGGGCATCGGCGGACATATATCGGCGCGCTGCCGGGACAGATCCTTCAGTCGATGAAGAAGGCAGGGACTCGGAATCCGGTGTTCATGCTGGACGAAGTGGACAAGATGGCCGCAGACTTCCGGGGCGATCCGTCGTCGGCGCTGCTGGAAGTGCTCGATCCGGAACAGAACCACAGCTTCCAGGATCACTATCTCGACGTGGAATACGATCTGTCGCAGGTGCTGTTTCTGGCGACCGCGAACGTGCTGCACACCATCCCGGCCGCGCTGCAGGACCGCATGGAGATCCTGCGGCTGCACGGGTATACCGAGGCGGAAAAGCTGGAGATCGCGAAGCAGTATCTGCTGAAGAAGCAGCGCGACAACACCGGGCTAACCGAGAAGAACGTGATCTTCGCGGATGCGGCGCTGACGGAAATGATCCGCAGCTATACGCGCGAGGCCGGCGTGCGCAACCTGGAGCGCGAGATTGGCAACGTGTGCCGCAAGGTGGCGCGGCGCGTCGTCAAGGCCGGGGCGAAGCACAAAGAAACGATTACGGCCGAGAACCTCGCTGACTTTCTGGGCGTGCCGAAGTTCCGCGACTCAATGGTGCAGGAAGAGAGCGAGATTGGGCTGGTGAACGGTCTGGCCTGGACGGAGGTCGGCGGGAGCATCCTGCAGACGGAAGTGCAGGTGCTCGACGGGAAGGGCAAGCTGACCACGACCGGGCAGCTGGGCGACGTGATGCAGGAGTCGGCGCAGGCGGCGCTGTCGTACGTGCGGAGCCGTTCACACCATCTCGGCCTGCCGAAGGATTTCTATCGCAACGTCGACATTCACATCCACGTGCCGGAAGGCGCGATTCCCAAGGATGGGCCGTCGGCGGGCATCACGCTGGCGACGGCGCTGGCCAGCGCACTGGCGCGGATCCCGGTGCGCCGTGATCTGGCCATGACCGGCGAAGTAACGCTGCGCGGGAAGGTGCTGGCCATCGGGGGCCTCAAGGAGAAGCTGCTGGCGGCGCATCGCGCGGGAATCTTCGAGGCGATTCTGCCGGAAGATAATCGAAAGGATCTTCCCGACATTCCGGAGAACCTGAAGACGGCTATGAAGCTGCACTTTGTGGACACGATGGACGAGGTGCTGAAGATCGCGCTCGTAGCGCCTCTGCCGGAGCTGCGGGAAGATACGCCGCTGGAGCCTGGCGTGCTGAGCGTGCCGCCTCCGAGCGCGGAGCAGCGGCCACATCAGTAACGCACCGGAGGATAGCGGGTTAAGCAGAGCGGGGCGACGGCCCCCTTTTTGTTCTGAACCTTTAAGATGCCGCAGTCCTCTCGAATGGCCCGCTCGCCTTCGGGCCGGTCAGGAAGTGGGCCGTTCCCGCTGGCGGTTCCTTCAATCCTGCGACGTGGCGAAGCGGTGAAGGGTCATTCACCGTCGCAGTGAGGAAGAGGAAGGTCCCACGCAAACGCTCGCTTTGATCGAATCGAGCAGTCGCGCCATTCGCTGACATTTGCGGCTTGCCGACCCCTCCATCCCATTTTTTTTGCCGCCTCGAAGCGGCCACACGGGAGCGATGTCTGACGGGCCGGGGGCCCTTCAGGCGCTGGTTTTGGAGGTTTCCGGAATCTAGCGATCCGCGACTACCGCTGAGGCGCGGATTTCGCCGTCCGCCTGCCGCAACAACTGCTCCGCGCGAGCGGCGTGGCCAGCCAGGTCCCAGTGATTGGCGCGCTGGGCGGCATGCAGGGCCTGGAGCGCCTCCCGAGTGGCCTGGTCCGCTGCAGCGAGATTGGGGTGACGATGCCAGTTCTGCGCAACGGCCATGCCGCCGGCGAGTACCGCCAGGCTCATGACAAACACCCAGGTGCGTTTACTCCAGTTCATGTGACACCTCCGTTGCCGCAGGCTACCAGAACCGGCAGAACCTGCGCCACATCGGTGGTGTGAAAAAGTCCAGGCCTTTGGACGCTTCCCTGGTTGCGTTTCCCGTCAGCGCGGAGATGCGTCGCAAACGGCCTACACCTGCGCCAGAGCCTGATTTAGGTCTTCAAGAATATCCTCGATATCTTCGATTCCAACGGAGATACGGACCAGGCCTTCGGTAATGCCCAGACGCTCGCGCTCCTCCTGAGGGACGGCGGCGTGAGTGGTGGTGGCGGAGTGCGAGATGAGGGACTCTACCCCGCCCAGCGATTCGCCGTTGGTGATGAGGCGGACAGCGCGGAGGATCTTGTCCGCATTGGCCCGGGAGCCGGATTCGAACGAGATCATGGAGCCGAAGCCGGAGGTCTGGCGCCTGGCCAGCTCGTGCTGCGGATGGGTAGGCAGGCCGGGATAGAAGACTCGGCTGACTTTCGGATGCTTCGCGAGATACGCGGCGATCTGGCGCCCGTTTTCGTCGTGCTGCCTCATGCGAACCGCGAGCGTCTTGACGCCGCGCAGGATGAGCCAGCTCTCGAAGGGCGAAAGAATCCCTCCGGTACACTTCTGGACGAAGCGGAAGTCTTCGGCCAGATCGGGGCGGGTAGTGACAAGCACGCCGCCAAGGCCGTCGGAATGACCGTTGAGGAACTTCGTGGTGGAGTGCATCACGATGTCGGCGCCGAACTCGATGGGGCGCTGGAAATAGGGCGACATGAACGTGTTGTCCACGCTCATGGGGATCCCATGCTGGTGGCAGATCTCGCCGACGGCGCGGATGTCGGTGAGGATCATGAGCGGGTTGGTGGGCGTCTCAATATGGACGAGCTTCGTGTTGGGGCGGATGGCGCGGCGAACGTTCTCGGCGTCGGAGGTATCGACGAAGCTGAACTCAATGCCGTGACGGACGATCACCTGCGTAAACAGACGCGTGGTGCCGCCGTAGACGTTGTCGCCGCAGATGACGTGCTCGCCGGCGTGGAGCAGAGTGACCAGCGCGGCGATCGCAGCCATGCCGCTGGAAAAGGCGTGGCCAGAGGCACCGCCTTCGAGCGAGGCGAGGCTGGTTTCGAGAGCGTCCCGCGTGGGGTTGGAGACGCGGGAGTATTCCCAGCCGCGGTGCTGCTCGATGCCCTCCAGCTGATAGGTGGACGTGAGATAGATGGGGACGTTGACAGCGCCAGTGCGGGCGTCGGGCTCCTGGCCGTCATGGATGGCGCGAGTCGCGAAAGCGTGCGATTTCATGGCTAAAGACAGGGTATAGGGAACAGGGGTCAGGGTGCAGGGCAGAGAACCGGGAGGGGAGTACTTAGTGAGGCGAGATCAGGCCCGGCAGCCGGAAAAGCCGCCGGGCCGGGAGAGGAAGTTATTTCCCAGGCAGTCCAGGCGGTGGAAAGCCCCCGAGTGTATAGACGACGTGAATGGTTGTAGTCACGGCAACCCGTTTGCCTTTCAGGCGGTAAGGCCTGTACTTCCAGGTGTGCACGGCGTCAAGGGCGGATTTCTGAAGTTCCTGCGGACCCGAGACGACATCGACGTGCTCGACATTTCCCTTGCGGCTGATGACGGCCTGGAGGATGACTTCGCCCTGGATGTGGGCCTTCTTCGCCGCCTCGGGGTAGACAGGCATGGGACCGCCAATGCGGTTGCCCGCCGTGACGCGGGAGGACACCGGCGTCGGTTCGGCTTTCGACGGTGCTGCGGCCGCTGCGGGACTGGCGCCAGGATGCAGGCCGAGAGCGAGCGCCGAGCCACAGGTGGCAAGGCCGAGAGCAACGCAGGCGGCCAGTGTCATGAGGCGGCGCGTGCGGCCAATGGGCGTAGGGGTTTCGGTGAGTCTCATGATTCTCCTTTCGAAAGCAGCGGTATCGAAAATGCCGAGGGCGTGAGGGGTGGGGAGGGGTGCGCCAGGAATGAACCGCGAAGCCAGGCGCAGGAGGGATTGCGCGTAGGGCATGGAACCGGCGACTTCTGCGGCCATGCGGTCGCAGGCCAGTTCGCGAGTTTCGGCGATGTGCTGGCGGGTGAGCCAGACGGCCGGATGCCAGGCGGCCGGCAGCGCGATCAGCTCGCAGAGCAGATTCCTGAGAAAATCGCCGCGGCGAAGGTGAGCGAGCTCATGGGCGAGCGCCGCTTCGAATTCAGCGCGATTCAGACCGGCGGCCACCTGCTCCGGAAAGAGAATCAGAGGACGGCGAAAGCCCAGCGCGATGGGCCCGGCGATACGCGAGGAGGAGGCCAGAGAAACGCCGGAGAGATGAAAACGGCGGGAACATTGCGCGAGGAATTGTGCGGCATCCGCAGGGAGGGTGAGCGGACAGACACTTCGGCGCAGCGTGCGCAGATGGGCACAGCGCCAGAGGAAGCGCGCGGCGAGCCAGGCGCAGACCAGAAGGTATGCGGCGGCGATGGGGGCGAGCAGGGAGACGGAGAGCCGGGCTGGAGAGAACGCAATGCCGGGACCGAGGGAGACGGAAACATGCGCGGGACCCGTATCAGGCGCAGTGAGGAGCGCAACGAGGCGCATCCAGAGCGGCTGCCAGGAAAACGTCGAGGCAACTGGAGCCGCGATCTGAAGGATCAGGAAAGCGATCCAGACGCGATGCTCAGCGGCGGGACCGGCGGGCCGCACCAGGCGAGCGGCAAGCCATCCGGCAAGGAAAACCAGCGGAATTTGCCAGAGGGAATTCGCGAGATACGCAAGGATCCGGGGTTCGAGGGTGGTCACGGCTTTTCCTCCTCGCTCTCGGCATTCATTCCGCTCTGCTGGCAGAAGCGCGCGGTGAGCTCTGCGAGCTTCTCCGGATCGATTTGGCGATTGCGCAGGAGGCTCATGACCAGGGCTTCGCTGGAACCGCCAAACATGCGGTCGACGAGATCGCGAACGCCCTGGCCGAGAGCGCGCGACTGAGAGACGCGCGCCGCGTAAATGTAGGCGCGGCCTTCCAGGCGGCGGTTCAGCTTACCCTTGCGGGCGAGGATGTTGAGCATGGTCTGCACGGTGGTGTAGGCGAGGGGCGGATGAAGCTCTGCCTGGACGGCGCCGACCGTGGATGCGCCGCGATTCCAGATGACCTGCATGATGCGAAGCTCGAGTGCCGTCAGGCCGGAGCTTTTCGAAGTGCGGGGCACTCTGACCTCCTAAGTGATTAGGAGTATGCGCGCGGCCCGGAAGGTTGTCAACTAAAACTTTAGTAGTCAGCAGTCAGCAGCCGGTTGCGCGGGCGTTGTTCAGACGGGTTTGGTTCCCACCGTGCAAATCCAGCCCTTTTCGTGGCGCTCGAAAACCTCGACTTGCGTGAAACCGGCATCCGACAGCAAGCTGCGGTGTCCCTCGGCCGTGAGCAGCGTCATCCCGCTCAGGTGACCATACTTCTCGAGCATCTGAGCCGCGGCTTTGCCGGAACCCCGGTAGACCTCCGCGATCACGATGAATTGGCCACCCGGCCTCAGGACACGGAAGACTTCGCGGACGTCGCCAGGAAGGTTGGGCCAGAAGAAGTGCGTTTCGACGGCTGTGGCGACGTTGAAGGTCGCGTCGGGCCAGGGAAGTTCGGAGACCGACCCCTGGCGGACTTCGACCTGACCACGGGCAATCGCTAGGGTGTTCAGACGGGAAGTTGCGCGGACGCTGGCTTCGGAATGATCGATGCCGCGGGTCCTGCCTTCGGGCGCAGCCGCGGCCAGCTTTTGGATCGTCCGGCCGCCGCCGCAACCAATGTCGAGGAGGGTGCCGGCGGGCGGAATCGAAATGTGGGAGAGTCCCCAGTCGGTGAGCGGCGAGTGGCGCTTGTTCATGTTGCGCAAAAACCATCGTCCCAGCCAGCCGTGCGGTTGCCGGCATTGCCCCATCAGAGCGGGAGGCGCGGAGATGGTTCTCGCGGTCATACGCCGTTCCGGAAGATTTTCTTGCTCAGGTAGCGCTCGGCGGAGTCAGGAATGAGCGTGGCGACGCGCCTGCCCGCGCCCAGGCGGCCGGCAATCTCAACGGCGGCATGCACCATCGCGCCGGAGCTGGAGCCGGCCAGCAGGCCTTCCTCCGCGGCGAGACGGCGCACCATCGCGAAGGCATCGTCATCGGTCACGGTGACGATTTCGTCGGCGACGGAGCGGTCGAACGTGTTCGGCACAAAGGAAACGCCGATGCCTTCGACCTTATGCGGGCCGGGCTCGCCGCCGCAGAGGACGGAGCCCTGGGTTTCCACGGCGACGGTCAGGATGCGGGGGTTCTGCTCCTTCAGGAAGCGAGCCATACCAGAGAACGTGCCGCCGGTGCCGACGCCGGCGACGAAGGCGTCGACGCGTCCTTGCAGTTGCTCCCACAGTTCGGCAGCCGTCGTGTCATGGTGGAACTGCGGGTTGGCGGGGTTGTCGAATTGAAGAGCGGCCCAGACGTCAGGGTCGGATTTCGCGAGGGCGAGCGCGCGGCGAATGGCTCCGGACATGCCTTCGTCTTCGGGGGTGCGGTGAACTTCCGCGCCGAAACCACGCATGAGTTCGCATTTCTCTTCGGCGTAACCCTCGGGCACGAAGAGGACAACGCGGTAGCCCCGATTCACCCCCACGAGCGCGAGGCCGACTCCCGTATTGCCGGCGGTCGCTTCGGTAATGATGGAGCCGGGATGGAGAATGCCGCGGCTTTCGGCGTCAAGGATCATACCGAGTGCCGCGCGGTCCTTGACGCTGCCGCCGGGGTTCAGAAACTCGAGCTTGGCGTGGAGCTCCGCTGCGCCTGGCGAAACGATGCGGCGGAGACGGAGCGTGGGAGTATGGCCGATGAGCTCGGAGATATCCGCCGCAGCGCTGCCTGGGCGCGCGGCACGCAGAGAAACAGACGCGCCGGTTTTCGACATAAGACCCCCCAGTTTAGCAGGAGCGCCGGAGGGAAACGCCTGCCGGAGGGAAGCCGTTTCTTCACGGTAAAGTGCGCCCGCAAAGTTGTAGACAGGGTAGTTACGGGCTCATTAAAATAACAGATAACTGTCTGTTCTGAATTGAACTTCTGCCATATCTGCCAGCACCGTGCCATTCTTCTGGGCCAAATCGTTTCCGGGTCGCCGCCGCATTGTGTGGCTGCTGATCGTCTTTGTCGCGACCGCGATTTGCCTCGGCTCGATTGTGGCCATGGTGGTCTACGCGGATGCGCAGGATTCCATTGCCGCCCAGTATATGGTGAGCCGCACGCAGGAAGCGCGGCTGAACCTGGTGACCAGCTCAGAACAATTGGAGCGTGTTGAGCTGAGTGCGGAACTGTATCTCGAAACCGGGAACCCGGCACATCAGCGCACCGCACAGGAGGCCTCGGTCGCACTGAGCAGCCTGGTGAGGCAGCTGGAGAGGCTGGTGCAGTTCAACGCACAGCAGCAGGCGAACGCAGAGCATCTGGAAGCGGCCACGACGAGACTGGCGCGCGGCGTGGACGGCCTGACGACACACAGAATATCTCTGGCCGGCGATGTGGTGGCGTGCCGGCGCATCCTGACCCTCATGCAGGACCAGGAGGGAACACTGCTGGAGGAGCGGGGAGCCGAGGCTCGCCGGGAAAACGTGTACGGAATGGTGCGGCGGGCCGTCGTGATCGCGATCGGGGCGATCCTGATCCTGGTGCTGTTCGCATTCCTGATTCGGGATGCGATGCGGAGCGGGCAGTTCGAGGAGCGCCTGTCGCAGACGAATGCGCAACTGCGCAGCACGGTGGGTCGGCTGGAAGAGCAGGCCTTCGAATCCCGGCTGCTGATCGACGCCCGGGACGAAGTCTCGCTGTGCCTGGATGTGAAGCAGGCGGAAGACTGCACGGTGCGGTACTTCGCGGAATTGATACCGGGGACGTCAGGGTGCCTGAGCATCATCAATAACTCACGGCATCAGATGGAAAGCGTGGGCACGTGGGGGCTGGTGCAGGGCTCAGCGGTATTCGAGGGGTTTGCGCCGGAGTCCTGCTGCGCGCTGCGCATGGGGCGCGCGCGGTGGCGGCGCCCGGAGCATTCGGAGGTGCACTGCACGCACTTTTTCGGAGCACCTCCGGAGCGGTATCTGTGCCTGCCCGTGGTGGCGCATGGCGAGATGCTGGGGGCGGTAACCATCGAATGCGAGTCGCCGCAGGTGGCGGCCATGACCGAGACGCGGGAAGAATCGGTGATCTCGCTGGCGGAGATGGCGGCTATGGCGATCGCCGGACTGCGCCTGCGGGAGCGCCTGGAGCGGCAGTCCATCCGGGACGGATTGACGGGATTATTCAACCGCAGCTTCATGGAGGTCGCGCTGGAGAGAGAGCTGCACCGGGCGGCGCGGCAGCAGAAAGACCTGGCGCTGATGATGGTGGACATCGACCACTTTAAGCAATTCAACGACACCTTCGGGCATGAGGCCGGGGACGTGGTGTTGCGCGAGGTGGCGGAAAGTCTGCGAATCGGAGTGCGAAGCGAGGACATCGTCTGCCGCTACGGAGGAGAGGAGTTTATGGTCATCCTTCCGGAGATCACACAGAATTCCGCCCTGGAGCGAGCCGAACTGCTGCGCAGGCAGGTGGAAGGGCTGGCGCTGCGCTATCATGGGCAGCCGCTGCGGCAGGTTACGATTTCCATCGGGCTGGCGCTTTCGACTCAGAACAGCGAAGTGGCCGAGGATTTGGTGCGCTGCGCGGATCGCGCGATGTACGCGGCCAAACACCGGGGACGGAACCGGGTGATGCAGGCGGACGCCAGTATTCTGGCGTAGCGTGCGCGGGCAAAGGGCGAGCGCTAAATCGGCTGGCGCTCAGGCGGTTCGCCAGGAATCAGTCGGCTGCAGGAAAGTAACCTGAGAGACTCGGCCGCTACTGGACAGGGTTGCCGATATCCCGTTGAGCGGCGCTGACCGCGGCCGTTTTCTGCGCAGGTGCGCTTTCCGCTTTTGGATAGTAGCCGGCCCGGGTGCGGACGAAGAGCTTGCCGTGATGCGGGGCGCGGGCTTCGACACGAACAATGCGATAGCCACCGAGGCTCATCGGGATAGTGGAGTGGTAGCCGATGGTGTACTGGTTGCGGATATCGCGCGCCACCTCGGCGGCGACGGAATCCACGTCGGACAGGGAGCGGGGAAAGAAAGCGAGGCCGCCAGTTTCGTCAGACAGGAGCTCCAGAGCGCGTCTGGCGCGGCGCACTTCGCCGGCTGTGTTGTCGTTGCCGAAGAGCAGTCCGATGGAATAGACGACAGGGCCCTGGAGATCCTGCACGCGGTGGATAGTTTGCTCGAGGTTGAGGCTGGAGGCGTCATCTTCGCCGTCCGTGATGATCAGCAGCACCTGCTTGGGATGCCGGGCGCCCTCGGCGAGATGGTTCGCGGACGCAACCACAGCGTCGTAGAGGGCGGTACCTCCGGCGGCCTGGATGTGGGCGAGCCCCTGGCTGAGTTTGGCGATGCTGGAGGTAAAGTCCTGATCCAGGAAGGCCTCGTCGGAGAAATTGACGATGAAGGCTTCGTCGCCCGGGTTGGAGGCGCGCACCAGATCCAGAGCGGCGGTCACCACGGCGGCACGCTTATCGCGCATTGACCCGGAGTTGTCGATGAGGATGCCGATGGAAACGGGCAGATCGGAGTGTTGAAACGAGACGATGGTCTGAGGCGCATTGTTTTCGAAGACCTGGAAGTCGTTCTGAGTCAGGTCGTTCACGAGGTGCCCGTGGTTATCGACGACCGTGCAGTTGAGAACCACCTCGTCGACATTCCGCCGCAGCGTGTAGATACCGTGGTTCCGATGAATGGCCTGGCCCGGGTTGGGATGAGCCGGGCTGACGGGAAGATTGTCGGCCGGGTCGGGCGAGACAATGGGGTCCCGGTCCACGTCGAGCGGAGGCTGCGTTTCGCTGACCGTGGGCGCGACGTGAACCGGAGCGGTGACGGGGGCGGGCGGCGCGGGAGACGTCTGTCCGTACGCGAAAGCGGCCAGCAGGAAAGGGATTGCAAGAAGATTACTGCAACGGCGCATAGTATCCCGTCCGAGCGTGCACCGTGAGCGGAGGCAAGCCCGGCGGCGGCAGAAGCTTGACTTTCACTTTACGCCACTTCCCATCCATCTTCATATCGTTGGTGCTGTAGCCAAGGACGTACTCGTCGCGGAGCTCGGCGCTGATGCGGGTGGCGATGTCGCCCATTTCCGACAAATCGTCGACGCGGAAGAGTCGCCCGCCGGAGTCGGTCGTGATGGCATTGAGGAGCAGGGGCCCATTCTGTTCCTCGATGGTGGGAGCCTCGGCGTCGAAGATGCCGAGTGCGTAAATCTGCACGTCGGACTCGCGGACCGCGGAGCGAACTTCGCCCTCGGTGTAGCGGCTGTTGTTATCGCCCCCGTCGGAGATGATGAGTAGGGCCTTGCGTGGCCACTTCGCCTGCTTCATCTTCTGCAGACCGAGGTAGATGGCGTCCAGCAGCGCGGTGCGGCGCTCGGGGTGCAGATTGACGAGATTCGCCTCGACCTTATTGATGTCGGAAGTGAAGTCGGAGAGAAGAAAAGGCCGGTCGTTGAAACCGATGACAAAAAACTCATCGTCGGGATTAGAGGTCTGCATGAACTGGAGGAGAGCGCCGCGGGCACGGACGATTTTGTCGGCCATGCTGCCGCTGAGATCCAGAATAATGCCGATGGAGACGGGGGCGTCGTCGCAGGAAAACGCGCGGATGACCTGAGGATGATTATCTTCGTAAATCTCGAAATTCTGCTTTTCGAGGCCGGTGACCAGGCGATCCATGGGATCAGTGACAGTCAGCGGGACCAGCACGAGGTTGGTATTGATCTGGAACATGATGCCGCTGCGCAGCGAGGCGCCGGGGGTCAGCGGGACGGTCGTGGTGGCTTTGGTGCTGAGGGGCAGAGGCGTGTTGATGTGTACCTGATTGAGAGGATCGTCCTGAGCCAGGGCCGTGCGCGGCAGAAGCAGGGGAAGCGCAAGGAGGGCCAGCAGGGCAAGGATCCAGGCGGAAAATGGGTAGATGCCTCGCGCCGAAGACTTAATGGATGCCGCGGCAGCCTGTGGGGACCCTGAGGGGGAAACCATGGCCGGACCTCATCTTTGGAAAAATCCTGACACGACGGAGAGAGATATGCAACAGGCAATCCCGGAGAGGGGGCGTGGGGGATGAAGATGGGCTGCCGCCACAGCTCTCGCTCCGGGCCCAGTTGGTACGATGCGGGAAGCCGCAGGGCAGCTCAGGGCTGGGATAAAATCGGGAAAACGCCCCATGGCTCGCATCTATCCCTTTCGCGCGCTGCGGTATAACCTGGCCCAGGTCTCAGCGGGGGATGTGGTCACGCAGCCCTACGACAAGATCACGCCGGCCATGCAGCAGGCCTACTACCAGCGCAGCCCGTATAACCTCGCGCGGGTCATCCTGCGGCTTCCTGAATTGTTCGACGGGGAGGGGGCGGTTTACGTCAACGCCGCGCGGGATTTTGCGGCATGGCGGGCCAGCGGGATCCTGGCGCAGGAGCGGGAACCCTGCGTTTTCAGTTATTCGCAGCGTTTTGCCGTGCCCGGGCAGCCGGGGGTGGTGAAGGAGCGTCGCGGGTTTGTTGCCCTGGGCGAGCTTTGCGACTACCACCAGGGGGTGGTTTTCCGGCACGAACAAACGCTGTCGAAGCCGAAATCCGACCGGCTGAACCTACTGCGGGCGACCCGCGCTCACTTCGGGCAGATTTTTATGCTGTATTCGGACCCGGCACGGACAGCGGAGCAATTGCTGTTCGGGGACGGAGCTGCGTCGCTGCCTGAGATCGAAGTGACCGACGAATTTGCGGTGATGCACCGGGTGTGGAAGGTGGCCGATCCGGCGAAAATCAACCTGCTGACGACGCTGCTGGAAGACAAGAAGCTGATCATTGCGGACGGGCACCATCGCTATGAGACGGCCCTGCACTATGCACAGGAGCGCGCGCCGGGCAAGGCGCCGGAAAGCAGCGAGCGGATGAGCGGGGGATTGCAGCAACCGGGGTATCCGGAAGCGGCGGCGATGATGACCTTCGTGAACATGGATGCGGAAGGACTGGTGATCCTGCCGACGCATCGGGTGGTGTTCGGGCTGGCAGGGTTCGCGCCGGCGCGGCTGCTGGGAGCCGCCCGTACGTATTTCGATATTGAAGAGCTTCCGGAGGGGGATGCGGTGGCGGCCACGGCACGACTGGAGAAGACGGCCGGAGCGGCCTTTGCGGCGGTGACGACGCAGGGGTGGTACTTCCTCACCGCGAAGCCCGCGGCAGTGGCCAAAGAGCTCCAGCGGATTCCAGCAAGGCAGCGTCAACTGGACGTGGTGCAGCTTCATACCCTGGTGCTGGAGAAACTGCTGGAGATTTCGCCGGACGCGATCCGGGAGCAGACGCACCTGCGGTATCTGCGAGACGCGGCGGAAGCGGCGGACCAGGTGGCGCGGGGCGAGGCGAACGTCAGTTTCCTGATGAAACCGGTAACTCTGGATCAGCTGCGCGAAGTGTCGTTTGCGGGCGAAGTGATGCCGCAGAAATCCACGGATTTTTATCCAAAGCTGTTGAGCGGTCTGGCCATTTATGCGCTGGACTGAGGCGGGGCTGGCGCTGGCGATCGCAGGGCTGACGTCCGGCTTCGGGCAGATTGCGCGGCCGGCTCCACCGCAGCCTCCCCGGGCGCCCTCCCCCCTGACACCATCGACTCCGTCCCCTGCAGCAAAGCGCTTCGTGGTGGTACTCGATGCGGCCCACGGCGGCAGCGACGATGGGGCGCGGCTGGGCAAGGGCGTGCTCGAGAAAAATCTGACTCTGGCCCTGGCCGAGCAGCTGAAGGCGATGCTGAGAGAGCAGGGAATCGCCGTGACGATGACGCGCAACATCGACGTGGATCTGCCCACGCTGAATCGGGCAGAAATCGCCAACCATGCGCAGGCGGCGGCTTGTCTGGTCCTTCATGCGACGGCGACGGGAAGCGGCGTGCACCTGTTTACGTCATCGCTCAGTCCCGTTCCCAGGGCCGAAGTGCTGCCATGGGGATCAGCGCAGGCGGAATTCGTAACTGAGAGCCTGAAGCTGGAATCCGAGCTCGACGCGGCGCTCGTGCACGCGGAGATTCCCGTGACCATGGGGCGCGCATCGGTGGCGCCGATGGATAACATGGCCTGTCCGACAGTGGCCGTCGAATTAGCGCCTCTGGCGCCGGGAAACGCGACAAAAGGCCGCACCATTACAAACGAGCTTTACCAGAAGACGGTGGAAGGCGCGATGGCGGTGGCGATCGGCTCCTGGCGGACCGACCAGACGGAACGGTGAGAGGATAACCGGTGGGCGATGATCTCTCGCGCGCATAAAGTCCTGTTCGGGGTGCTGCTGCTGGCATGCGTCGCGATGGCGGCGGTGCTGATCCGGCTGCGAAATCGCGCGCAGGACCGGCTGCAGGAGCAGGCAGCGGGCGCTCCGGCTATGGAAATCCCGGGCGGAGTTCCTCCCACCGAAGTAACGCTGTACGTGCCGAACGACCTCGACGACTCTCTGGTGGCCGTGCATGAAAATCTGGCGCTGCCGCAGGGCGAGAGCGCCGAGGCACAGGAGTTGCTGACCAATCTTGTCGCGGCGTTTCACGCGCCCGGATCGACGCACCCGATCGATGTGGCGAACGGCGTGAACGAGGTATATCTGATGCCGGTGCCGAAGGCGGCAGGCGCGACCGGCAATTCCGGGCAACTGGCCGTGGTCGATTTGACTGCTGCGCTGGCTGCGGAGCAGCCCTCGGGGATTGAGCCGGAGACGCTGACGCTGCTTGCGATGATGGCGACGCTGCATGCGAATCTGCCGGCCATCACCGAGGTGCATTTTCTGGTCGATGGCCAGCCACGCGAAACGCTGGCGGGACACGCGGATCTGACGCGGACGTATCTCGCATCCGAGGCGAATCCCACACCAAACCCTGAAGCGGCCGAGGGAGCGCAGTGAAGATCGGGGTATTTGACTCCGGAGTCGGCGGACTCACGGTGCTGCGCGCGCTGATGGATCGAATCCCGGAAGTGGACTATCTGTATCTGGGAGACACGGCGAGGCTGCCGTATGGAGCCAAATCGCGGACCACGGTGGCGCGGTACGCTGCCTCGAGCGCGAGATTTCTGGTGGGCGAGGGCGCGGAGTTTCTTGTCATCGCCTGCAATACGGCCAGCGCGCTGGCGCTGGACGCCATTCGGGACGCGGCATCGGTTCCCGTGCTGGGAGTGGTGGAGACAGGAGCGAATGCCGCGCAGGTCAGCTCCGACACGCGCGATGTGATGGTGATGGCCACCGCGGCCACCGTAGAGAGTCACGCGTATGCGGCGGCGTGTGCCGTGCGCGGACTGCGGACCATTGAGAAAGCGTGCCCGCTGCTGGTGCCGCTGGTGGAGGAGGGATGGATCGAGCATCCGGTGACCAGCGAGGTGCTGCGGATCTATCTGGCGGAACTGATGGAACAGGCGCGGGCAGCGGAGCTGCATCCCGATACGCTGGTGCTGGGATGCACGCACTACCCGTTGTTGCGAACGCAGATTGAACGGGCGGTGCCGGAAACGCTGCAGGTGATTGACTCAGCCGCAGTCACGGCCGCTCAGGTGGAACGGCGACTTGGCATACTGCGCGGCGCGGTGAATGGCGCACGTCCGGCGCGTTTCTTTGCGACGGACTCGGTGGTGAAGTTTCGCACTCTGGGAAGCCGGTTCCTGGGGCGCGCGATCGACGACGTCGAGCTGGTGGACCTCGGAAACTGACCGCGATGGTGCTGGGAGCGACTGCACCGAGATCGCCGCGGCTCACTTCCGTGGCTCCGCGTCCTGGACAGCAGGACGAAATTCAGGGGCATCTGAACCAGAGACGGAGATGGTCGCGTCCATTTGCCGCCGATGCGGAAGCGAGCACAGCTTTGCACCACGATGGGGAGCGATTTGCGCAGGCAGATGGTTCCCGGTACCATACAGAGTCCAGAGAACCCAAACTCTCTGAAGGAGATAACGCTATGTCGGAAGAGAAGCAGTCGAACGGATTCAGCTGGTTTCTCGCGGGTCTGGGCCTGGGCGCCCTGATCGGCGTGCTCTATGCGCCCAGGACGGGCCGGGAAACCCGGGAGACCCTGATCAGCGGGGCGCGCGAGGGCACAGAGTACCTGAAGCAGCGCAGTCGCGAGGCTGCGGATCAGATGAACGATCTGGTGGACCGCGGCCGGAGCCAGGCCTCCGAATACGTGGATCGGGGCAAGGAGTATATGGAACGCGGGCGCGCGCAGTGGGACGAGTTCGTGAGCCAGGGCCGCCAGTTCGTGAATGAACAGACGGGTAAGGTTTCTGCCGCTGTGGACGCGGGGCGGAAGGCCTATCAGGGCTCCGCCGAGGAGAACAAGGCGGAATCGGCATAATCTTGGGACCCGGGGATTCGCGCGCGGCCGGAAATGCGGTCCGTCGCGGAGGGGGAGCGGGCGATGCAGGTATCGTGGGTCTACATTTTGTTTACCGCGCTGGTAGCGGTAGCCGTGCTCATCCAGGCGGGCTTGCTGCTGGGCATACTGATCGCGATGAAAGCATCGCTGAAGCGCATAGAGAAGATCGCGGCTATGGCGGAGGAGCAGGCGATTCCCGCGCTGACCACGGCGAAAAACCTGCTCGATTCGGTTTCTCCTCAGCTGAAGGCAGCCGCCGACAACGTGGCCGCCGCCAGCGAAACGCTCCGCACGCAGGCGGACCATGTGAACGATACCCTGGACATCGTGCTGAGGAGAACCGAAGCGCAGGCGGAACGCGTGGACGAGATGATTACCGGGACGCTGAATACCTTCGCCGATGCCACGGCGGCCGTACAGCGCACAGTGAACGGGCCCGTACGGCAAATCAGTGCGCTGCTCAGTGGCATTCGCGCCGGGCTGGATGTGCTGCGCGGCCGAGAGCGCCAGGCGCACGCTGCTGCGGACGGCGATCACTTTGTGTAGCTGAAAGCGGATCGTTCAGGCGCGGCCAGTCCCGTGCACTTGCGAGATGTTCGAGCCGATGGAAAATCCTCTCTGTGACGGGAATTTTGCTTTTTTTTGGCCAGCGGCGCGTGAAGTCCAACAGAACCTCCTCTTTGCGCATCGAACGGCCCGTGCAGGCGACACAAACCAGCGCGCCCGGCCTGGTCGGGGAATGCATCGAGCGGCAGGCGCACGGTGAAGCGCGCGCGCCCCTCTCCACCTACAGGCTGCAACTGCACAAGGGATTCTCCTTCGCGGATGCAGAAGCGGTGCTCGAATACCTGCGGGCCCTGGGGATCGGGGATGTCTACGCGTCGCCAGTTTTCGAAGCGCGGCCTGGCAGCCTCCACGGCTACGACGTCACGCGGCACGATCACCTGAATCCGGAACTGGGCGGCGAAGAGGGCTTTGCGCGGTTTGCGGGGCGGCTGGGCGCGCTGGGCATGGGGCTGCTGCTGGATATTGTGCCGAACCACATGGGCGTGGGCAACGACTCGGTGTGGTGGCAGGATGTGCTGGAGAACGGGCGAGCCTCAGAATACGCCGATTACTTCGACATCGACTGGAATCCGCTGAACCCCGGCATGCGGGACAAGCTGCTGCTGCCGATTCTGGGCGCCCAGTACGGCGAGGAGCTGGAAGCCGGGCACATTCAGGTGGCGCTGGTGGACGGGCAGCTGCGGGTGAAGTACTTCGATCACCTGATTCCCATTGCATCGCGGACGCTGCACGTGATTTTTCCCGAGAGCGAGCTGGACGAACTGGGAGTAACGTCCGCGTTCCGGGACGTGCTGCGCGACTCCGCACATATTCCGCCTCATGAGACGACGGACGCTGCACTGGCCGCGCAGCGGCGGCAACAGTTAAGGGAATTGCGACCGCGGCTGCGCGAGGCGCTGCTGAGCCTGGAAATGCAGCCGGCGCTGCAACGCGTGCTGAAGCGCACCAACGGGCGGCCAGGAGAGCCACAGAGTTTCGACCGGCTGCACGATCTGCTGGAGCAGCAGCCGTGGCGCCTGGCCTACTGGCGAGTTTCGGGCGAGGAGATCAATTACCGGCGCTTTTTCGACATCAACGACCTTGTGGGCCTGCGCATGGAAAACGCCGAGGTCTTCGCGGCGACCCATTGCCTGATCCGCCGGCTGCTGGCGCGCGGGGAAGTGACGGGGCTGCGCGTGGACCACTGCGATGGGCTGTTCAACCCGCGCGAATACCTGGGCCGGCTGCAGGCGCTCTACGTGGCAAGCCAGTGCTGTGGCGCGACAGCGAGAGGAGCGCCCGGACCGGACGGGATCGAACCAGCCGTGGGCGGAGCGATGCGCAACCATGACTGGAGCGACTGGTCCGGGCCGCTGTACGTCGTGGTCGAAAAGATTCTGGAGCCGAAGGAAACGCTGCCCCGCGACTGGCCGGTGCGAGGAACCTCGGGCTACGACTTTGTGTACAGCGCCAACCAGGTCTTCCTGCAGGGGAAGAACCGGAAGCGATTTACAGATTTCTACGAGCAGCTGACCGGCGCGTCGGCCGACCCGGCGACGATTGTTTACCAGTCGAAACTGAATGTAATGCGCAGCTCGCTGTCGAGCGAAGTGTACGTGCTCACGAACCTGCTGAGCCGGCTGGCCTCCGCGAACCGCAGGGCGCGGGACTTCACAGAGGATCTTCTGGAGGCGGCGATTCGCGAGACCATCGCGTGCTTTCCCGTGTACCGCACGTATATCGATGAGAGCGGGGAATACACGGAACGCGACCGGACGTTCATCCGGCGCGCGATCGCGCGGGCGAAACAGCGCAGCCTCAATATGGAGACCTCCGTCTTCGACTTTCTGGAGAACACACTGCTGCTGCACGAGAGGCGAAACGGGGAAATCGACAAGCGAGAGCTGTACTTCGCCCTGAAGTTCCAGCAACTGACCGGCCCTGTGATGGCCAGGGGCGTGGAGGATACGGCGTTCTACGTCTACAACCGCTTCGTCTCCTCGAACGACGTGGGCAGCTCCATCGAGGCCTTCGGGATCGAGCCGCACGAGTTCCATGGCTGCAACCAGGAGCGTTTGCGGAGGTCGCCGGACGCGATGCTGGCCACCTCGACGCACGATACGAAGCGCAGCGAAGACGTGCGCAGCCGGCTGAATGTGCTCTCCGAGATGACACATATCTGGCCCTCGTATGTGCGGAGGTGGGTGCGCATAAATGCGCGGCACAAACGCACGCTGGAGGACGGACGAACCGCGCCCGACCCGAACGAAGAGTACTTCCTGTATCAGACGCTGGCGGGAGCATGGCCCTGGATGATCGAATCGATGAAGGAACGCGAGGAATTCGCTGCCCGCATCGGGCAATACATGACGAAGGCGCTGAGCGAAGCGAAAGTGAATCTGAGCTGGACCAATCCCAACCCGGCTTATCTGGAAGCAGTGTATGGGTTCATCCGCAGAATCACCATGCCGGATGAACAGGGACGGGAGCCGCGGTTCGTGCAGACTCTGCGCGAGTTGTTGCCTTCGCTGAGATTGTTTGGCGCTGTGAACTCCCTGGCGCAGGTGGTGCTGAAGGTCGCGTCGCCGGGAGTGCCGGACTTCTACCAGGGCACCGAAATGTGGGATTTGAGCCTCGTGGATCCGGATAACCGCCGGCCGGTGGATTACGAGCTGCGAAGGACGGCGCTGCGCGAACTCGAGGAAACGGCGCTGAGCCGCGGACGAGTGGCCGTGTGCCGCGAGGTGCTGCGACGGCTGGAAGACGGTCGAGTGAAGCTGTGGACGACGCATCAGGCGCTTCAGCTCCGAAATCGAATGCCGGAAGTTTTTCGGCGCGGAGAATATGTGCCGGCGACGGTCACCGAAAGTCACGCGCCGCATGTCCTTGCCTTCAGCCGGGGGCGCAGAGTCCTTGCCGCGGTGCCGCGCTTCGCGTGGACGCTGATGGGCGGACGCGCTAAACTCCCCTCTGGAAGCGCCTGGGGACGCGCGGAACTGCTTGCGCCCGAGATGGCCGGCGCCGAGATGGAAAACATCCTGACCGGCGAGCGAGTGCGCATCAGCCGGCGGGGAAGGCTGCGGCTCGCGGATGTCTTCGCGGAGTTTCCGGTGGGGCTGCTGGCGCGCGATTGACTCAGACAGCAACCACACGGGACACGGTTTACGGCATAGCTTCGCGCTCCGCCTTGTCGCGGTCTGTGATCTCGGTCAGCGCCGCGAGCTTCGCGGCCAGCTCCGGGGTGAGAGCGTTTTCCGGGCAGCGCCAGCTCCAGTTTCCCTGGGAACGTGATGGCACATTCATGCGTGCGTCGGAACCGAGATCGAGAATGTCCTGGACCGGAAAGAGGCAGATGTCCGCGACCGAGCGGGCAGCGGTGCGGATGAGGGGCCACACGACGCTCTGATTGGCGTCGGGCTGAATGTAGGCTTCCACGGCGGCCTTCTCCACGAGCGTGGCCCCGGTTTCCCACCAGCCGCGGGTGGTGTCGTTGTCGTGCGTGCCGGTGTAGGCCACGGTGTTGGGAACCCAGCGGTGCGGCAGGTGCAAATGCGCGCCCCGCGTGGAGAAGCCGAACTGGAGGACGCGCATGCCGGGGAAGCTGAACTGCTCGCGCAGCGCGTCGACTTCCTTCGTGATCAGCCCCAAATCTTCGGCGATGAAGGGCAGCTCGCCAAGCTGCTCGTGCAGGCGCCGGAAAAGCTCGGCGCCGGGAGCCTTGACCCACTCGCCGTTGACCGCGGTTTTGTCCTGAGCGGGGATCGACCAGTAGGCCTCGAAGCCGCGGAAGTGATCGAGGCGGATGAGGTCGTAGAGAGAATGCGCGCGGCGGGTGCGATCGACCCACCAGGCGAAGCCATTCTGCCGCAGGACGTCCCAGCGATAGAGAGGATTGCCCCAGCGCTGGCCGGTTTCGGAAAAGTAATCGGGAGGCACGCCGGCGACGCGAATGGGCGAAAGGTCCGGATGCAGCTCGAAAAGCTCGGGATGGGTCCAGACATCGGCGCTGTCGTAGTTGACGAAGATGGCGACATCGCCGATGAAGCGGATATCGCGCGCGGCACAGTATTCGCGGAGAGCGCGCCACTGCTCGTCAAAGGCAAACTGGATGACGCGGGCAACCGCCAGCTCCTCGGCCCCCTCGGCACGCAAGCGATCGAGCGCCACGCGACGGCGGAACTTCACCTCATCCGGCCACTGGCTCCATGCGGCGGAGCTGAACCTGCGGCGAAGGACGGAGTAAAGCGCCCAGTCGTTGAGCCAGGAGCCATTTTCGCGGCAATAACCCTGGAAACGGGACCAGTCTTCGTCCGAATGGCGATGAATGAAGTTGCGCGCGGCTTCTTCCACCAGTGGGAGCTTTTGCGCGACGACTTTGTCGAAGTCCACTGCGCCGGACCGGCCGGGCAGATGGGCGATTCGCTCGCCCGCGATCCAGCCGCGGTCTGAAAGGTATTCGAGCGATATAAGCAGGGGATTGCCGGCGAAGGCTGACTGCGCGGCGTAGGGCGAGTTGCCGAAACCGGTAGGACCGAGAGGAAGCACCTGCCAGAGACGTTGTTTGGCGGCAGCCAGAAAATCGGCAAAGGCAAACGCGGCGGGTCCCAGATCGCCGATGCCGCCGTAGGAAGGCAGGGACGAGACGTGCAGGAGCAGACCCGAAGAGCGCTCAAATGGCATCGGACGGTTCCATGAGTTGAAAGAAAAGGCCCGCGCTCTCGAACAGATTCGAGGAGGGCGAGCCCGGTTGCTTGTTGCCCCAACCTGCCCAAAAAAGCGACGGCGGCTATGTTCCGTTCAGCGGCATCTGCTGCTCAAGTTTGCGGTTAACGAGGATGCGGCCGGCCTTCATATAGCGATTGATGAGATCGCTGGCAAAAACCTCGAAGTACTGGTCCCGATTCTGAGCGAGGAGCTGCTCGCGGGTGGCGTCAAAGTGGCTGGCGATGTCCTGTGGCGTAGGCTCCTGTTTGTCCAGGATCTTCGCCACCACGCCGGTGGTCTGGGTTTTAATGGCGGAGCTGATCTGGCCGACACTGAGATCGAACAACGACGGCGCTGCGGTGGAGAGGTCGCCGATGTCGGGCACCTGCTGATCGCGCCCTACCAGATCGCTGGTCATGATTGTGGCGCCGACCTCTTTAGCTGCCTTCGCCAGGTCGTTTTCGGCCTGAGCGCGGTCGGCAAGCTCCTCGGTCTTCTTAGCCAGGAGGCTTACCACCTGCTGATCGCGGAAATCCTCGAGCACATGAGATTTGTATTCCGCGAAGGTGGGCGTGTGCGCCGGCTCGACGGCCGTGATCTGGAAAACAGCGTAATTGCCGTCGCCAATCGAGGCTGTCTCGGGTGGCGCTCCCTTCCGGGAGTCGAATGCCGCCGTCAGAAGCTGCGAGCTGTCGGTCATGCCGGGCAGGTTGGCATTGCGAGGTATCAGTCCCGTCCTGATGACCGGAAGATGATGCGCCGCTGCCGCCTGCGCGAGGCCGGATTTCTGCGCATCGCCGGTCAGTTGCTGCGCAAACACCTGCACCGCCTGTCCTTCTTTTTGTTTGGTGAGCACATCGACGATGGAGGCCTTCACCTCGTCGAGCGGCTTGATATGCGCCGGCTGCACCGCTTCGGTCTGGATGATGTGGTAGCCGTACTGGGTGCGGACGAGGCCGGAAATCTGCCCCGGCCTCTGCGCGAAGGCGACTGCGTCGAACTGCGGGACCGTGACCCCGTGCTTGATCCAGCCCAGCTCGCCGCCCTGATCCTTGCTGCCCGGATCGTCAGAGTACTTCTTCGCCAGCTCGGCAAAGTTCTTGCCGTGGTCTTTGCGCAGCTGATCGAGGATGCCCTCCGCCCTGGCTTTCGCGGCCGCATCGGCGGCGGGGCCGGCGTTGGGATCGACGGAGATGAGGATGTGGCGGACCTTCACCTCGGCGTCCACCTTGTACTGCTCGACGTTCTGGCTGTAATACTGCTGAATCTCCGCCTGTGTGACCTGCGGCTTGCCGCCGGGCAGGTTGTTGTCCGTTACCGTCACGTACTGCAGGCTGCGCGTCTCCGGATCGGCGTCGCGATAACGGCTGGCGTTCTGCTGAAAGAAGTCCTCCAGCTCCGCGTCGCCGGGGTTGATGGTCTTGCGCAGGGCATCGGCGGTGAGCACCGCGTACTGGAACTTGATCTTCGTCGCCTGGGTGCGATAGGAGTCACGCACTTCCTGGGGCGAGACCGTCACGCCGGCCGTGATCAGGTCATGCAGCCGGTCCTGAACGATCTGATCGCGGACTTCGTTCTCGAACTTCTCGGTTGTGATGTTGAAATTGTCCGCAATGAGCTGCGCATACTGCGCGTCGCCGATGAAGCGGCCGTCGGGAAAGAGAACTTCGCCCCACTCGCCGCTGTGCAGGAACTGCCGCACATCATTGTTGCTGGCGGTAATGCCGAGGTGGCGCGCCTCATCCTGCAGGACATCCCGCTGGATGACGGACTGGCCAGCCTCCTGCATGACGTATCCCATGAACATCTGAGGAACCTGCTGCCCACGTGTGATGCGCTTTGCCACTTCCTGCACGTCGGCGAGGGAAACCTCATTCTGAGCAGGCAGAAAACGTCCGAAGATCCCGCCGCGGCGGATGGTGGCGTAGTTGGTCGAGTTCGAGGACATCTGGCCGTTGAAGATACCAGGCACCAGGAAGATGACCATCATGGCGCAGACGCCAACGATGATGATCCAAAACACGGCCTTCATGGCCTTGGATTCTTTTTGAAAGAGACGAATCATGAGGTGGTTGACAGCCTTTTCAGTATGTGACGCTCTCGCCGGAACCAACCCGGCCGGCGAAGTCCGTGATTTCCCATGGCACAGGAACCTTCTTTCAGTATAAATGCGGCGCGGGAGCCCGGGAACGGCGGCCCAGCATACAATCCAGAACAGGTTCCCAGCCAGAATCGGACCATCCAGGAAAGATTGCGACGGGCGGTCGCGCAGAGCGTCAAACCGCCAGAGGGTGTACTCCCATGCAGATGTCAAAGTCGGGCGATATTCCCGTTTCGGAGATCACGCCGGAAGAGGTCTATATGAACCGGCGCCGTTTCATGGCCGGGGCGGCAGCCTTCGGAGCAGTGGCTTTCGCCGGCGAGGGCCGGCGGCTGCTGCATCCTCGGGGCGTGGAGGCGGCCGAGACGCTGGCCACGGTACCCAGCAAGTACTCGACGCCGGGGTTGAGGCTGACGCCGTTCTACGACATCACCCACTACAACAATTTCTACGAGTTCGGCGTGCAGAAGGGCGATCCCGCGGCAAACGCGTGGCGCCTGAAAACGCGGCCGTGGTCGGTGAAGATCGAAGGCGAGGTAAAAAAGGAACAGACCTTCGATATCGACACGCTGCTGAAGCTGCGCCCGATGGAGCAGCGGGTGTACCGGTTCCGCTGCGTGGAAGCGTGGAGCATGGTGATTCCATGGATAGGCTATTCGCTGTCGGAGCTGATCGATGAGTGCCAGCCTCTGCCGTCGGCGAAGTTCGTGCAGTTCATCTCGCTGGCTGACTCGAAGGACGAGCTGCTGCCGTGGAATGCGGGCATCAGCTGGCCCTACAGGGAGGGGCTGCGGATGGATGAGGCGATGCATCCGCTGACGCTGCTGGCCTTCGGCCTCTATGGTCAGACCCTGCCCAATCAGGACGGAGCGCCGGTACGGGTGGTGATTCCGTGGAAGTACGGGTTCAAATCGGCGAAGTCGATCGTGAAGGTCAAGTTCGTGAAACATCAGCCGGAGACCACTTGGAACGACATGGCGCCTGCCGAGTATGGGTTCTACTCAAATGTGAATCCTAACCGCGCCCATCCGCGCTGGAGCCAGAAAATGGAACGCGTGATCGGCGCGCCCATCTGGAGACAACTGCAGCCGACGCTGATGTTCAACGGATACGGCGATCAGGTAGCGTACCTGTATAAGGGAATGAACCTGATGAGGGATTATTGAGGGCAGGGGTCCCTCAGGGCCCAGGCCGTGACAGGAACGAATTGGAGGCGAGGGTGGCTCACGAGGAATTCTGGACACGCGCGGCGGAGGAACTCCGCCAGTACGATCTGCTGAAGCATCCCTCTTACCAGGCCTGGTCCGCCGGAAAACTCATGCAGGCGGAGCTGGGATTTTACGGACGGCAGTATCCGGAGCATGTCGCCGCGGTTCCCACTTATCTGACTGCTCTGCACCGCTGGCTGCCGGAAGGCAGGATGCGCAGCGCGGTTCTGCGCAATGCGGCGGAGCAGGAAGGGAAAGGAAGGCCGCACGCCGACCTGTGGCGGCAATTCGTAGCCGGGATCGACCCGGGGGGACCGGCGCCGGCTGAGGAAACCTTGCCCGAGGTGCGGGAACTGGTCGACACCCGTCGGGATCTGGGGCGGGGCCCGATGCCGGCGACGGAGCTGGGCGCGTTCCATGCCTACAAATCTCAGGTTCCACGCATTGCCGAGGAGAAAGAGGCGGGGTGCGGAAGTTCTAAGGCGCCCATGACACAACCTGCGCCTATTCCGCCCTGCACAGGACAGCCGAAGTGCATCCCGCGAACGTGTGGCGCGACTTGATCGACCAGGCGATCAAAAAGCGATGCGACGCCGTCAGTGCGGAAGCGCTGGATGGCATGCGCCAGGCAGCGCGCGCGTTGTGGCGTACGCTGGACGGAATTGAGGCGGCGAGGCAGCACTCGCGAATAACTGCGGGAAAGCCGCAAACGGTCTGCTGCTGATCAGGAATCCGCAACCCGGGAGAATCGGGAACCGGCGATGATCTCACCGGCGTATGGAGAAGCGAAAGGGTGAGGCAGCGCTGGATCGTCGTGCTGAAAGTGCTGGCGCATGCGGCCTGCCTCGCGCCGATAGCCTGGCTGCTGTGGCGGCTGTATCTTTCCGCAACGTCGGATCCGATCGCGCTGGGGCCGGATCCGACGCATACCGTAACGTTCTTCACCGGCCACGGCACGCTGCGCCTCCTGGTAATCACGCTGGCCATTACGCCGGTGCGGAAACTCATCCCGAAGCTGGCATGGCTGGTGCGCTTCCGCCGGATGCTGGGGCTGTATGCCTTCTTTTACGCCTGCCTGCACCTGATGACCTATGTTTGGCTGTACGCCGGGTTTAGCTGGTCGGCCATGGTGGACGACATCAGCCAGCGGCGATTCATTACCGCGGGTCTGGCTGCCTGGCTCATGCTGCTCCCGCTGGCTCTGACCTCGACTTCCTGGTCGATTCGCAAGCTGGGTGGGAAGAACTGGAACCGGCTGCACAAGCTGACCTATGCGGCGGCAATCGCCGGGGCGATTCATTACTGGTGGGGCGTGAAAACCGGCGTGAAGACGCCGCTGACCATTTCCATCGTGCTGGGGATCCTCCTAGCAGCCCGTCCGCTGCTGGCGCTGAGAAAACAGCGATCAGCGATCCGAGCACAGAGTACGGTCAAGACCTGACACACAGCCGCCTGAGAAATCAGGTCTGTTCCGGTGACGGGAGAATCATGACGGCCGGCCGCCGAGCGGCTTCGACATGCGAATGAAGTGGCAGGCCTGGTTAACGCGCGGCAGCATCTCCTCGCGAATTGGCTCAGTGCCGGCTAATGCATAGCCGAGTTTTTGGTAAAAGGGCGGCAGCTCGGTGCGGAGATTCACGACCGTCAGTTCCATGCGACGTGCACCCGTCTCGCGGGCGAATTCCTCCGCGGCGCCGACCATCCGGCGCCCCAGTCCGGCCTTCTGACGGGCGGGATCGACCGAGAGCAGACCCAGGTAAGCGGCTTCGCCATGCAGTTCCACGTAGACGCACCCCAACAGCGCGCCATTCTCCTCGGCCAGGAGAAACCGGCCTGTCTGCATGTACTCGCGGAGCCGCTGTGGCGAGACCCGATCGCCGCGAATGAAGAAGCTCTCCACGGCGAAGGCGCGATTGATGAGGCCCATCAGGGCCTCCTGATCGGGATCCTCGGCGAAGCGGAAGGTCATCATGACAGCAGCCAGCGGCCAGTAGCCAGGACGTCACAGACAGAATAGCGGCGCCTGAGGACGCCGCCGATGCAAATCTGACAAGCCTGAGAGATTACTGCTGGCCCGGACCTTTGTCGAGCGCCGCTTCCTTCTCAGCATCGACCTTCAGTGCGCGCTGCTCGAGCTGAGCGGCCTGAGGCAGCAGCCCGAGGCCCTCCTGGATCTCCGGATCCCAGTTCGCGCGCACGCGCAGGCCCGCGGTATAGCCAAACTCGGTCTCGAAGAGGCTGGACTTGATGAAGACCTTCACCCAATCCAGGTTCTGACTGAACGCCTGCGGCGTATAGTCGATGTCCTGGGTGGAGAGGTACTGCTTAAAGTCGCCCAGCACCGCGTCATTCACCTCGAAGTCGCGCGTGATGGTGTGATGGGCCACGTAGTGCTCGGTGAATCCCAGGAACACGTCGTGATCGAGGAGAGCGTCCTGAAACGGCGTGGAGGTGGGCGGCTGCAGGCGCACGTCCGGGGTGATGCCGCCCCCGCCGTAAACCGTGCGGCCGGAATCGGTCAGCTTCACTTCGCGGTTTTTCAGGTCCGTCGGCTGATCGATGTCGTAGTAGTAGTCGTACAGCGAGATGCCGTTGTAGTTGCGCTGAATCAGGCGCCCGCTGGGCGTGTAGTAGTGGTAGGTGGTCAGAGCCAGGCCGGTTTTGTCGGGCAGATTGTAGACGGTCTGCACCAGGCCCTTGCCGAAGGTGGTTTCGCCGGCGATGAGCGCGCGGTCGTGATCCTGGAGTGCGCCGGAAACGATCTCCGCCGCGGAAGCGGTGCCTCGGTTGACGAGAACCACGATGGGGAAGTCCTGCCCGCCGTTGCCATGGGTGGCGCGGTAAACCTGTTCGGGATACGCGCGGCCGCGCTGCGAGACGATGATCTGCCCGCGCTTGAGCAGGCGATCGCACACCTGAACCGCATCGACCAGCACACCGCCGGGATTGCCGCGCAGATCGAGAACCAGTCCCTTCAGGCCGGGGCCGAAATTGTCGATTGCGTCGTCGAACTCGCGCCCGGTGGTCTCCGTGAACTGGAGGATGTGAATGTACCCAATGCCCGGACGAATGTAGTAGGCAAGGTCGATGCTGTTGTTCGGAATCTCGTCGCGCGTGAGATGGAACGTAAGCGGGCCGGACGCGCCGACACGCGTCATCGTCACGGTGACCGTAGTGCCGCGCTCGCCTTTCAACAGAGCGGCCACCTGATCCGTTGTCATGCCTTTGGTGGACTTGCCGTCGATCGAGCTGATGATGTCACCTGGATGAACCCCGGCGTGAAAAGCGGGACCGCCCTCAATCGGGTGAACCACCGCCACCTGGCCGTCCGCCTGCTGCACGATCAGCATGCCCACGCCGTAGTACCGCCCGATCTGCTCTTCCTGCATGCGGGCATAGGCCTGGGGGTCGTAGAAGCTGGAGTGCGGGTCCAGCGTGTGCAGCATCTCCGGAATGGCGCCGTCGAAGATGACTTTGCTGGGCATGTTGCCGGTGAGCGGTTCGGCGTAGTTTTTCGCCACAATGGCGTAAATTGTGCTGAAGGTCTTCAGGCTGTCGCGGAAGTTCGACTCGTCGGCGGCGGATTGCGCGCCGACCTGCTGGCTGAGGATCATGCCGCCCAGAGCGCAGAGGGTGAAGAAGACGATCAGCGAGAAGAGGGTGCGACGGGTGCGGATGGACATGCTGGTCAGGAATCCTGCGCTTCGGGTCCGGCGTGGGGCAATCAATTCGGCGGAACGAGAGGCGATCTCTTATCGAGTATAGCAACGATCGAGGCTCCGGGGCGCACGCGCCGGGCATCCGGGGCACGCCCGAAAGGCCGCTGTTCGTGTGCGAAGGTCCCCAGGTCCAGGTGTTCCCGAGCCGCACCCGCGTTAAATCTCCCAGCGAATGAGCGCTGCCCCAACCGTGAATCCGGCGCCGACGCTGGCGATCAGCATCAGGTCGCCTTTCTTCAGGCGGCCTTCCTGGATAGCGGTTTCCGTCGCCAGAGGAATGGTGGCCGCGGTGGTGTTCCCGTAGCGGTCGATGTTGAGGATGACCTGATCGTCGCGCAGCCCGAGCCGTTCAGCGCTGGCGGTGATGATGCGGCGGTTGGCCTGGTGCGGCACGAAGCAGGCCAGGTCGCCAGCGGTGAGGCCGTTGCGATTGAGAAGCGTTTCGGCCGCTTCGACCATCTTGCGCACGGCAAATTTGTAGACCGCCTGGCCGTCCTGATGGACGTAGTGCATCTTCTTGTTCACGGTCTCGCGGGAGGACGGATGCAGGCTGCCGCCGCCGGGCATATAGAGCGAGCAGCCGCCGGAACCGTCAATCTCGTGGTGGTAGTCGATCATGCCCAGCTCGCCGTCCTGAGCAGGCTCGATGAGGACCGCGCCGGCGCCATCGCCGAAAAGAACACAGGTGGCGCGATCGGTGTAGTCGATGATGGACGACATGGTGTCCGAGCCAATGACCAGCACCTTCGTGTGCGCGCCGCTTTCAACCAGCTTGCAGCCCACCTGGAGCGCGTAAACGAATCCGGAACAGGCGCCCGAGAGATCGAATCCCCACGCCCCTTTTGCGCTGAGCCGATCCTGAACCAGACAGGCGGTCGCCGGGAAGAACATGTCCGGCGTGACGGTGGCGACGATGATGGCCTCAACCTCGGAGGCTTCGATGCCGCGGGCGGCAAGGCAGCGCTTTGCTGCTTCCACGGCCATATGGCTGGTGGCCTGTCCGGGTTCGACGATGTGGCGCTCTCGGATACCGACACGGCTCAGGATCCACTCGTCGGAGGTTTCGACCATTTTCTCCAGATCGGAGTTGGTGAGGAGGCGCGAGGGGGTATAGGTTCCGAGGGCGCTGATTTTGGCTCGGGCGGGCACACGTGGGCGAACGGACGGGGTCACTCCGGGTCTCCTGGATGCAAACGGTATTGTCGCAGAAAGGGAAGGCTTCAGGGGTTACCGATAAGGAGCGGGAGGGTGAGATTGAGTGCACCGGGTAACCTGCTGCGCACGCACTGGCCCGTTACCGTTGCTTCCTTCCGGACCTGGCGGGTTTGGCGGGATTGCGTCGCGCAGGACCCGGCACACAGCCCATCTTAGCATTCTTCGAAGGGGGCAATGGTGAACGCGCCGGGCGGCGCGCTGCCCGCGACAGAGGCCGCAAGTTCGGCAGTGTCGCCGGATGGTGGCAGTCTCGGCGAAAAATAGCCAGAAAGCATGGCTACCATGAAAATATGAATACGGGTGAGGCAAGGGATGGGTTCTCACGGCTGATTCGGCCGCTGAATCTGAGCGGAGAAGTGTGAGCGGCTACCTCCGCGACACCAATGTCGCTCTGTCGGAGCTGGTCAGTTCTGACCAGCTCCCGGGTAGATTCCGGCGGTCGATTTAGTTGGGGTCGAATGTGCTCAGCGTGGTCTCCTGCTGGGAAGTGCCGTTGCAGAGCATGAAAGAGATCCTCGACGTCGGCGATCCGCGCAACTGGTGGCGGGGGGACGCGATCATCGTCATCACCCGGCACGGCAAACCGGTGGCGCAGATCGGACCGCCTGTAACAGCGCCCAACCGGCGCGCGCGACTGGGCGGCATGGAGGGTCCGATTCGTTTTGCGCCGGGTTGGGATGCGCACGTCGACCCGGACAAGTTGACGCACTTGAGCAATTGGCGGCTCTTCCTTTGGTCCTGCGCGCCGAACCCGTCGGAGGTGTTCTCGAGCTGCCGGCAGTCCATCGCGATCCCTTCGATCGGATGTGGATTGCGCAGGCGATTGCCGAAGACCTGCAGCTCATCACGACGGACGCCGTGATTCGCAGCTGCGCGTCCGCGGGTCTCCGGACTGTCCCGGTAAAATAGAGAAGTGACGGATTTGAACAGAGAAGGCGCCGCTCCGGGTGGCGAGGCGATGGCGCGGCCCCGTGTCGGTTTCGTGTCGCTGGGATGTCCCAAGAATCTCGTGGACAGCGAAGTGATGATGGGGATGCTGGACCGGGCCGGCGCCGAAATGACGGCGGACGCCGGTTCGGCCGAAATCCTGGTGGTCAACACCTGCTCCTTTATCGACAAGGCCAGGCAGGAGAGCGTGGATGCGATCCTCGAGATGGCGAGGCACAAGACCGCCGGCACGGCAAAGAAGCTGATCGTGGCCGGATGTCTCGTCGAGCGCTACCGCGACGAGATTCAGAAGAATATTCCCGAAGTCGACGCGGTGGTGGGCACCGGGGAGCTGGAAAAAATTCTCACTGCTGCGGGACTGCAACCCCTCGCAGCCCAGCCAACGGTCTCTCCCTTCACGATCCTCTCTCACAGCGGCACGGCCGAAGTGCGCCCGGGACGCGAATCGCGGGCAGGAACTCACAAGACCGCGCCCGGAGCCAGCTTCCGGGCAGAAGGCGACCGCCGCGAAGAGCAGGGGAGGTTTTCGCGGACGGCATGGGATGGAGCAGCGGCGGCGCTGCCCCAGTATCTCTACGACCACACGACGCCACGGCTGCGCACGACAAAATCGGCCTCGGCGTACATCAAGATCGCGGAGGGCTGCGACCATCCCTGCAGCTTCTGCGTGATTCCCAACCTGCGCGGGAAGTTCCGCTCGCGGCGTTTCGAGTCAGTCGTGGCGGAAGCGGAGCAACTCGTGGCCGAAGGCGTGCGGGAGATCACGCTGATCGGCCAGGACACGACCTGCTACGGCGAGGATCTGGGGCTGAAGGACGGACTCGCCACGCTGCTGGACCGGCTGGCACGTATGGAGGGGCTTGTGTGGCTGCGCTTCCTGTATGCGTATCCGAACCGCATTACCGGCAAGCTGCTGGAGACGATGGCCCGGCACGAAAACATCTGCAGGTATCTCGACGTCCCGCTGCAGCACGCCTCCGCTCCGGTACTGAAGGCGATGAAGCGCGGCGGCAGCGCGGAAATCTTCCTCAGGATGATCGAAAAGGTACGCGCGGCGGTTCCCGGGATCGCCCTGCGCACGTCCTTTATTGTGGGCTTCCCGGGCGAAACCGACGCCGACTTTGAGGCGCTGTGCGATTTTATCGCGGAGGCTCGCTTCGACTGGCTGGGCGTGTTTGCATATTCGGACGAGGAAGGCGCGCGAGCATTCGAGCTGGGTACGAAGGTGCCGAAGCGCGTAATTGAGCAGCGGCGCCGTGCGCTCATGAAGCTGCAGAAGGGCCTCAGCCGGCAGACGAAGCGGGAGATGGTGGGCAGGGAGCTGGACGTGCTCGTCGAGGGCGAATCCGAAGAGACGCCGCTGCTGTGGGAAGGGCGCTCGCAATACCACGCGCCGGAGATTGACGGAACCGTGTACCTCAACGACTTTGGGCCGTTTGAGGCGCTGACGCCGGGAAGGCTCTACCTCTGTGAAGTGACCGAAGCGCACGATTACGATGTGGTGGCGCGGGTTGTGGACGAATCGAAGCTGGCGCCGGCAGGGGAACTGGAGCTGACAGGAGCGGAGCTGTGAGCCGGAAGCAGAGGATTTTGCGCTGCCCCGCCTGCCGCACGGTGGTGACCGAGAAGGGGGAGAATTTTCCCTTCTGCAGCGACCGCTGCCGGTCCATCGATTTGGGCAGGTGGGCGAGCGGAGCGTACCGCATCTCCTCGCCAGTGGTTGACCCGGAGGTGCTGGAAGGCCTGGCTGGATACGTGAAGCGCAGCGGGAATGACGATGACCAGTAGTTCGCCGACCACGGAAGAATCTTCCGGAGTGTCCGGAGAGCGCCGAGCGCCGAAAAGCTGGTGGGCCTGGGTTCTGGCCACGTTTTTCGGTGCGGGCCTGCTGCGGCCGGGTCCGGGTACCTGGGGATCGCTGGCCGCTGCTGTGATCTGGTATTTCGGGCTGCGCGCGGCGCATCTTACCGGCGTACACGCTATGGCCACAACCGCAGCGGGCGCAGCCCTGGTGACGCTGATTGGGATTCCGGCAGCCACGCGCGTGGAACGCGAGTGCGGGCGCACTGATCCGGGCTTCGTGGTCATCGACGAAGTGGCTGGGCAGTGGCTGGCGCTGGTGGTTGCGCCTCTGGATTTGCGGTACGCGATTGCGGCTTTGGTTCTCTTTCGGGTCTTCGATATTGTGAAGCCGTGGCCGGCGCCGCAACTGGAGAAACTTCCCGGCGGGACAGGGATTATGCTGGATGACCTGGCAGCGGGCGCATATGCGCTGGGCGTGATGCTGCTGGTGAGACGATGGGGATGAGCTTGAATTGCTGGCGGCTGGCTGCCAGCTGCTGGTAGCGAGTTATGGTGCGCATACTCAAATCCGAGTCGAGCACAGGGCCAAGAATCGACCGGCTTTTGCCTACGGCTGCGCTGCCGGGCGGAGACGTGGAGGTTCGCGGCGCCAATCTGGGCGGCGTGGTGGCCTCGCGCGATGAGGCCAGGCCGTGGGGCGGCGTGGAGTGGCGGCGGCCCGTGGCTATGCTGGGCGATCTGGCCGCGCCCGTGCTGCTCAGCCGTGCCGACCGGTTGGTGCTGCGCGTACCGGAGGAAGCGGAGAGCGGACGGCTGCGCATCCTGCAGAACGGCGCCCAGAGCAATGCCGTCGATGTGCAGGTAGCCAGTCTGGTCGCCACCGGGATTCACGCTGTCGCGAATCCGGTAATGGACTCCGCCGGCAACATTTACATTACGTTTTCCGGGCAGCGCGGCCAGGAGACGCCGGTCTCTGTCTTCCGCATCGAGCGCGACGGCGAAATGCGGCCCTTTGTACGCGGCATTATGAATGCCACCGGCCTGGCGGTCGACTTCGACGAAAACATATACGTTTCGTCGCGCCATGAGGGCAAGGTGTATCGCGTAACCCCATCCGGCGCCGCAACCGTGTACGCCGAAGGAATGGGCGTGGCCACCGGGCTGGCTTTCGATCCGGAGCAGAACCTGTACGTGGGCGACCGCAGCGGGACGATCTTCAAGATCGCGCCCGACCGTCAGATTTTCGTCTTCGCGACGCTGGAGCCGAGCGTGGCGGCGTATCACCTGGCCTTTGGGCCGGACGGCACGCTCTACGTGACCGGCCCGACAACCTCCAGCTACGACGCGGTCTACGCCATCAGTCGCGAGGGCGACATCGGCGTGCTGCACCGTGGGCTGGGACGGCCGCAGGGACTGGCCGTGGATGTGGCGGGAAATGTGTACGTGGCGGCCTCGCTGCGCGGACGGCGGGGCGTGGTGGTGATTACGCCCCAGGGCCAGGCTTCGCTGGCAGTTGCGGGCACCGGGCTGGTGGGCTTCAGCTTTGTGCTCGGCGCCGGCGCTCTGCTCGCCACCAGCACCGCGCTTTATCATTTGGCGTTGGGCGTGGAAGGTTGGCGGCTGGTCTGAGAAGCGCTGTGTCCGGCGGAGTCCGCCGATCGAGGGGACGGATGAACGCGGAGATTATCGCCGTTGGGTCGGAAATGCTCACGCCGTACCGCCAGGACACCAACTCCCTTTACCTCACAGAAAAGTTGAACGAGCTGGGCGTGACCATTGCCTACAAGACGATTGCGGGCGACCGTCTGAAGCAACTGACCGACGCCGTGCGTCACGCGCTGGGCCGCGTCGATATCGTTGCGATCACTGGCGGCCTCGGCCCCACGGAAGACGATCTGACGCGGGAAGCGACGGCTGCGGCACTGGGCGTGGCCGTGAAGCGCGATCCCGACATCATCGCGCACCTGTATTCGCGAGCGGCAGCGCGGCGCTTCACCATCACGCGCAACAACGAGAAGCAGGCCGACGTGATTGAGGGCGCGACCATCCTGCCCAATGCCATGGGCTCGGCGCCGGGGCAGTGGCTGGATACCGTCGTCGGCGCGCACCGCAAGCTGGCGTTGCTGCTGCCCGGTCCGCCGCATGAAATGAAGGCCATGTTCGAGGCGCAGTGCCTGCCGCGCCTCGCGGAGATCCTGCCGAAGCGCCGCATGGCAACGCGCGTGCTGAAGGCGGCGATGATCGGCGAGTCGGCGGCGGATGCGCGGATTGCGCCCCTCTACACGCAGTACAAGGACGTGGAGACCACCATCCTGGCGCATCTGGGAGACATCGAGCTGCGCCTGCAGTGCACGAAGCAGCTTGCCGAAGTGGCGCAGGCGCGCGTGGACGATCTGGCAGGGAAAATCGAAGAGGAGCTGGAGGATTTCATTTACTCGTCGCAGGGCGAGACGCTGGAGCAGATCGTTCTCTACTACCTGGAAATGCGCGGAGCCACGCTGGCCGTGGCGGAGAGCTGCACCGGCGGCCTGGTCGCCGAGCGGCTGACCAGCGTCAGCGGCAGCTCACGGTCATTTGTCGGCGGCGCAGTGGTCTACAGCAATCGGCTGAAGACGGAATTGGCCAGCGTGGACGCGGCGCTGATCGCAAAGCATGGTGCGGTGAGCCGGGAAGTGGCTGAGGCGCTGGCGGAGGGCATCCGCGAGCGGTGCGGTGCGACGCTGGGTCTCGGTGTCACCGGCATCGCCGGGCCGAGCGGCGGGTCGGAGGAGAAGCCGGTGGGCCTGGTCTGTCTGGCCGTGAGCGACGCCGACGGCACCGAAGTGGTGGAGAAGCGGTTTCCGAGCGACCGTGCCGGGATCCGCTTCTACGCCAGCCAGCAGGCCCTGGACATGGTGCGGCGGCGGCTGATGTAGCTGCGCCGCGCGGACTCAGCCGGCGTGTGCGTGCCTCGATGCCTGCGACTCGATCAGTCTCGCGGCCCCGGAAACCCGCCGAGGCAGAAGAACAATCAGGGGAACGCCCACGACCAGGCAAAGCGCGGAGGCCAACAGCAGTTCCCTGCGATCGGCGGTCAATCCCATCGCCATCAGCGACATCACCAGCCCGTGGGCGACATTGGCGCATCCCGCGAAGGCAATCAGGCTTCGGTGCTCTGACGGCGTGCGGACGGCGAGCAGCAGGAAGACCCCGATCGCAAAGTAAATGCTGAGCATCATCGTCTCGCCGGCGGTTCCCTTGTTCCACAGGTTGGTTGCGATTGGGTAAAGGGCGGCCAGAAAGAATACGCCGTCCAGCACCATGACTATCTGTAAAAGCCGTTCTCGCATTGAAATCGCCTCCCCCCTGCTGATTCTCGAGAAACGGAACAGGGTATACCCCGCACACTTTTCGCAGGTCCCCCTATCTCGAAGCCTGACTTTGACCATCCGAAAATATTCGTGCTCACCTTCTTGACAGTCGCGCCGTCTTATCTGTTACAGTGGGTAACACTATGGCGCGTAACACAGACACAGATCATGACCCCGCGGAACTCGGCGAACTGGAGCGAGATGTCCTGCGCATTGTGTGGCGGAATGCCGAAGCCACCGCCGACCAGGTGCGCGGGGAGATGGAGCGGCCGCTGAAGGACTCGACCATCCGCACCGTTCTGCGGCGGCTGGAGAAGAAGGGCTATCTGGAGCATTCCCTGGACAACCGGACGTTTATCTACCGGCCGGCAGAGTCGCGGCAGCGGGTAGCAGGTCGCGCCGTGCAGCGCATCGTGGACTGGTTCTGCGCGGGGTCGGTCGAGGAGCTCCTGGTCGGCATGGTGGATTCGAAGGTGGTGAGCCGCGCGGAGCTGGAGCGGCTGGCGCGTCGCATTGCGGCGGCGAGAAAGCAGGAAGGAGGCAAAGCATGACGACCCTGATGATCGAAGCTGCGCTGCGGGGATTCCTCCTCGCGGTGATCGTGGGAGCGGGTCTGAGCCTGCTGCGGGTGAAGCACGTGCCCGCGCGCAAGGCGGCGTGGAGCCTGGTGCTCGTGGCGTCGATCGCGATGCCTCTGCTCATGCGCTGGCCGCTGCTGGCGAGTCTCCAGGGAAAGCTGGCGTGGGCGCTGCCCATCCGAATGACCGGGCCAGTTGCGCCTCCCGCGAGCGCGCCCACCATATCAGTGCAGGCGCCGGCAGAAGCCGCAACCCAGAAATCAGCGCCCACGCCGGCTGAGGCGATGCGCACGGACACGTCGGCCGCCACGCCTGCGGAGACAACGGCCTTTCCCGTAGTGGAACCGTCGGAAATGGCCAATCCCGAAAACAGCGCGCCTGCGCCAGCACGGAAATTCACCTGGTCATCGATTGAGCAGTTGGCGATGTGGACGTATCTGGCCATCGCCGGAGCGCTGCTGCTGCGGCTGCTGTTGGGCCTGGCTGCAGCGCTGCGGCTGTGGGGGACGGCAGAGCCTGTCTCGCCTCTGGTCGCGCCGGATGGCAACGTGCGGTCGAGCAAAGGAATCGCCTCGCCGGTGACGGTGGGCTCAGGGATTGTGCTCCCGGCGGATTACGCTCAATGGGAGCGAAGCCGACTGCGGATGGTGCTGGCCCACGAGAGGTCGCATGTGCGGCAAATGGACTTCTGGCTGCAGCTCCTGGCGGGCCTGTATACGGCGGCGTTCTGGTTCAGCCCGCTGGGTTGGTGGCTGCGGCGCAAACTCGCGCAATTGGGCGAGGCAATCAGCGATCGCGCCGGGATGGAGGCTGCGCAGAGCAGCTCCGCGTACGCGCAGGTCGTGCTGGAATTTGCGGCCATGCCGCGGCAGCGCGTGCCCGGCGTGGCCATGGCGAGCGCAGGGAACCTCTCGCGGCGGATCGATTCTCTCCTGAACGAACATCGGTTCCGCAGCGCGTTTGCTGAAGGTCGCCGGCGCGCGCTGGCCTCGCTGCTCCTGATTCCGGCCGCTTGGTTTGTGGTGATGGTGCTGATCCGAGTACCGGTGGCCGCAGCCCAGCCAGTCCCGGCAAATTCCGCGCTTCAGACAGCGCCGGCACAGCCAGGCCCATCCGCAGCTCCCTCCAGCTCAGGCCCGGCACAGGCACAGGCACCGCCAGCGAGCGAAGCGCCACGAACTGGCCAGGCATTTGCAGGAACCGCACCGAATGCGGAACAGGTGTCGGGGCCTCCGACGGCTACGCCGCCGCCTGCTCCGGCTGCGCCGGCTGCACCACCAATATCCGGACAGACAACAGTCCCGCCTGGCGCACAACAGACGCCGCCGCTTCCTCCCCCGGCGCCGGGGATCGTGGATGGCCGGGGTTCCGGAGCGGGTGCGGGGCAGTTGACGCTCGGATCGGGAACGACCATCATCACCACGCGCCGCAAGGGATCGAGCTCCCGCGATTTCGATTACCACGCGCTGCCCGATGGCAATGCGTGGGCGGTCGCCAGCGGCACATGGAGCGACGCGAATCTGCCGGCTGGCCTGAGCGCCAGCCACCGCGCCGACATCGAACGCGCGCACCGCATGGCCAACGGTCCCTTCCTGTGGTTCACGCAGGCCGGCAAGTCGTATATCGTCACGGATTCAGTCGCCGTGGGCCGGATCGAAGGCATGTACCAGGCCATCGGCGCTCTCGGCCCGGAGGAGCAGGAGCTGACGGTTGAAGTTCCGAATCTGTCGCAGATCCTGGCACAGTCCCGGAAGGCCATGGCCAAAGCACAGGTTGAGTTCGGCCAACAGTATGCTCAGTCCATGGCCGAGTACCAGGCGGACATGAAAGCAGCGCAGGCTTATTTCAGCCCGGAAAGGATGGCGGAACTGGAGAAGCAGGTTCAGGACAGCATGAAGTCGGCTCAGCAGTGGATGTCTCCGCAAAAACAGGCGGAACTGCAGGCTGAGATCGACCAGGCGCAGCAAGGCCTCCAGGCAGCGCAGGCGCACTGGAATGCGCAGTCCCAGGCCGAGATGCAGGCCAGAATGGCCGAAGCGCAGAGACGAATCGCCGAAGCTGAGAAGCGCATGGAGACCGCGCTGGGGCGTTGGAATGCGCAGTCCCAGGCCCGGATGCAGGCCCGGATGGCCGAAATGGAGAAGCGGCTCGCCGAGCAGCAGCGGCGAACGCAGGAGCGGGGCATCGATCCCCAGGTCGAGCGCATCATTCAGGACTCGCTCGCGAACGGTACAGCGCGCGTGGTGCAGTAGCAGCCATCGAACGCAGAGATAGGGTTCTTGTGTTCCGGTGGGTTAGCCCAGGGGCAGGAGCGCGAGGCGCGCTATGCCTGGACGGTCGGCCCCAACTGATAGACTCGTAAGCGCCATGCCCTTCGTTCCGTATGCTTTGGCTGCTCTCACAGCGTACCTGTTCGGGTCCATCCCTTTCGGCTATCTCCTGGTGCGGCTGGTCCGCAAGGAAGACATTCGGGAAAAGGGAAGCGGCAATATCGGCGCGACCAATGTGATCCGCTCCGGCTCGAAAGGGCTGGGCGCGCTCACCTTTCTGCTGGACGCGCTGAAGGGCCTCTTCGCCGTGACGCTGTGCGGATTGGTGGCGGGACGGGCCGGCCTGGTTCCGGAAGTGCGCGCCAATGTGGTGGCCCTCGCAGCGTTTTGTGCCATTCTGGGCCACATTTACACCGTCTGGCTGGGTTTCAGGGGCGGCAAGGGCGTGGCCACGGCATTCGGCGTCTTTCTGGCGCTCGCGCCCTGGGCCGCGCTCGCCGCTCTGGGAGTCTTCGTGCTGATTTTCGCAGCGTCGCGCTACGTTTCCCTCGGCTCGATTCTGTCAGCGGCGGCGTTTCCTGCGTTTGCGTTGTGGATTCCCGATGCGCTGCGCATTCCACGCACGCCCTGGGCGACGGCGGTGCTGTTTCTGGCGCCGCTCATTGTCATCTTGAAGCACCACCAGAACATCGCGCGGCTGGTAAGCGGGAAAGAATATCGCTTCGGCGCAGGCCGCGCGAATGACACGGGAACGAGCCGCGTATGAGCCGCATCGCGATCATGGGCAGCGGGGCATGGGGGACGGCGCTGGCCATCAGCCTGGCGCGCCACGGAGGACACCAGATTGCGCTCTGGTCCTTTGAGAAGCCCGTGGCGGAGGCCATGCGCGCGGAGCGCGAGAACACTGCGTTTCTGCCTGGATTTCGGCTGCCTGAGCCCATTGCGCCGACTCACGAGGCCGCCGAGGCGCTGGAAGCCGCGGAATTAGTCGTGGTAGTGACGCCGTCCCAGTTCACGCGCTCCTCCATGCGCGGGTTTGCGGCGTATCTGCGGCCCGGGCAGGCACTGGTGAGCGCGGCCAAGGGCATTGAGGATGAGACCTGCCTCCGCATGAGTCAGGTGATCGCGGAAGTACTGGCCGAACACGGATTGAAGCTGCCCTGCGGGGCGCTGAGCGGCCCCTCGTTTGCGCAGGAAGTGGCGGCGGGTGCGCCCACGGCGATCGCGATCGCGTCGACGGACTCCGAGCTGGCAGCCCGCGTGCAGCGGGAGTTCTCCAGTAAGTCGCTGCGGCTCTACACCAATGACGACGTGGTTGGCGTGGAGCTGGGCGGCGCGCTCAAAAACGTCATCGCCATTGCCGCCGGCATTGTTGCCGGGCTGGAGCTGGGCCTGAATACGAACGCCGCGCTCATTACGCGCGGGATTGCCGAGATGACGCGGCTGGCGGTGGCCTGTGGCGGCCGCCGGGAGACGCTGGCAGGCCTGTCCGGGGTCGGCGATCTGGTGCTCACGTGCACGGGATCGCTGTCGCGTAACCGCACCGTGGGCATGGGACTGGGCCGCGGATTGGGACTGAACGAAGTGCTGGCCGGGCTGGAAGGCCGCGTGGCCGAGGGCGTGCGCACCACGTCGGCGGCGCTCGGGCTGGCGCGCAGGCATCATGTGGAAATGCCGATCGCCGAGCAAATGGAAGCGATTCTGATGCACGGCAAGGCTCCAGAGCGCGCGATTGAAGAGCTGATGCTGCGCCCCGGGCGGGACGAGTAGCGCGTGAAGGTCTGCTGGTTGCGCGCGCCGGGCGCAAGTCGACCGCAGCCAACAGGTCGAGGGCCCCAAAACGAAAATTCCGAAAACGTGTGCTCTTTGGAGTGCCCGCGCGCATCCAACGATTTTCCCCCAATCGGAAGGACCGGTAACACATTTGTGTGACGCCGCCCGGCCGGAAGAATTCGTACACTGGAATTGGATGCATCCGTAAGTTTATCGTGCAGCAGGAGAACGAACGAGTATGGAGGATTCCCAGCGCGCAGTTCGTCCGTCTCCATCCGGAGACCCGGCCGGAGTTCCGCGCTTTCGCCGCCGCGTCTTCGCGCGGTTGATGACGGTTTTCCTCGTCATTCTGGCGGCCACGCTGGTGGCGATCTGGTTCGCCGGTGCGGCCACCAGTTCGCGCATCACCGTGCTTGCTGTCGGCGTTGTCGCCGGCGTGATCGTCAGCATTCTGCTGGCGCTGTGGTGGAGCGGCCAGTTCGAACATCGGGTGCAGAAGCTGGTGAGGGTGATCGAGGCTGGCTCTCCGACACTGGGCGAGGAACTGGCGCGCGAAACCTCCGACAAACTGTTCTCCGAAGTCATCCGGACCTGGCAGGGCGCGGTGCGGACTCTGCAGATCGGCTGGGTGGAAAAGCAGGACGAAGCGCGCCGGAATTATCAGGCACTGGCCGAACTGATCCGCATGATGGCGAAAGCGGTGGACGAGCGTGCGGCTTATCTGCGCGGACATTCCGAGCGTGTAGCGCAGTATGCTGCCGCCATTGCGGAAAAGCTCGGGCTGGACCAGGAGCACGTGGAGCAGATCCGTCTCGCCGCTCTGCTGCACGATATCGGGACACTGGGCATTGAGGATTACCTGCTCACCAAGGAAGCGCCGCTGGCGCCCGACGAATTCGAGATCGTAAAAGCTCACACCGTGAAGGGCGCCGCGATCCTGCGGCCGATCGAGATGCTGCACGATCTCATTCCCGGGGTGGAACTTCACCACGAGTCGCTGGACGGGATGGGCTACCCCTACGGTTTGAAGGGCGACGATATCCCGCTGATGGCGAGAATTATCGCCGTCGCCGATTCCTTTGACGCGATGACCACGCCGCGGCCGTATCAGGCTGCGATGAATTCGGAATACGTGCTGGAGATTATGAAGCGCCTGGCGGGCACTCGTTACGATCCCGCTGTGGTCAATGTCCTCACCATCCTGGTGCGGAGCGGCGCCGTGGAGGTAAAGCCGATGCGCGCTCCGGTTTCCTTCCGCATGAGACGGCCCGCGGTCGAAACCGCCTGATTCCGGGGACGGGAACCCGCAGCCTCATCCGATACACTGCAAAAAAGAGAAGGGGCGGGAAAGCAGTTTTCATGATTCAGACTTTATTCGGCAGCCTGAACGAAGAGGATCCGGAAAGCCTGAGCATCCTGGACCGGATGCGCAAGGCGGTGTCGCGGACCCGCGACAATCTGGGCGAGCGCCTGGATAATGTGCTCGCCATGTCGCGAACCATTGACGAGTCAGCGCTGGAAGAGCTGGAAATGAGCCTCATCGCGTCGGATCTGGGCGTGACCACGGCGGCCGAGATTACCGCAAATTTGCGGGAACACGCGAAAAAGCAGCAGATTCGGGACGGTGCAGAACTGAAGGAATTGCTGAAGGGGCAGATCCGGGTGATCCTGGACCAGAACGCGAGTAAGCCCGCGGTTGTCAGCGCGCCTCCCGTCGTGATCATGATGGTGGGGGTGAACGGGACCGGCAAGACCACCACCAGCGGGAAGCTGGCCGCGTGGTACCGTGCCCGCGGGAAAACCGCGCTGCTCTGCGCCGCGGATACCTTTCGCGCGGCGGCGATCGAGCAACTGGAGATCTGGGGCCAGCGCAGCGGCGTGGAGATAATCCGCACCAAACACGGAGGCGATCCCTCGGCCGTGCTCTTTGACGCACTGCAGGCCGCCAAAACCCGCCAGACGGATGTGGTCATCGTGGATACGGCCGGCCGCCTGCACACCAAAACCGGGCTGATGGCCGAGCTGGACAAGATGCGCCGCACCGCGCAGAGAATCATTCCTGAAGCGCCGCATGAAGTGCTGCTGGTGCTGGATGCTACCACGGGGCAAAATGGACTACAGCAGGCTCGCCTCTTCACCGAGTCGGCCGGCGTCACCGGCATTGTGCTGACCAAGCTGGATGGAACCGCGAAGGGTGGGATTGCCGTCGCTATTGCTCGTGAGATGAAACTTCCGGTTCGTTTCGCCGGGGTCGGCGAGGGACTGAACGATCTGCTGGCGTTCGACAGCGAGGCCTTTGCACGATCGTTGCTGGAAGCATGATGGCGGGATAAGGGGACAGGGTGATCAAGCGAGCAAAGGCGGCCTTTTCGCAGGAAGAGTGGATGCACGAAGCTCTGGCTCTGGCCCAGAGCTCGGTCGGGATTGCGACCCCGAACCCGCGGGTCGGCTGCGTACTGGTGAAAGACGGCGCCATGGTGGGGAAGGGCTCTCACGCCTACGACTGGCTGGATCACGCCGAGGTTTCTGCGTTGAAGGAAGCCGGCCGGGCAGCGCGTGGGGCCACCGCGTATGTCACCCTCGAGCCTTGCTGCCACGCCGGGCGCACCGGGCCCTGCACGCGGGCGCTCATCGAGGCCGAAGTATCAAAGGTCATCGTGGCCACCGAGGATCCGAATCCGGCGGTGCACGGCAAGGGCATTGAGGATCTGCGGAAGGCCGGCGTTGAGGTGGAAACCGGGGTGCTCCAGCAGGAAGCGCAGCGGCTCAACGATGGGTTTGCACGCCACATCCGCACCGGACTGCCCTTCGTGAATCTCAAGGTGGCGTTGTCTCTGGACGGGCGTATCGCGCCCGCCCCAGGCACAGCTCCGCGCGGCTCTCCGGTGTATCTGACCGGCAAGGAATCGCTGGCGGAGATCCATCGGATGCGCCATGGCGTGGATGCCGTGCTGACCGGCATCAACACCGTGCTGCAGGACGATCCGCTGCTGACGGACCGTTCCGGACTGGAGCGGCGGCGGCCGCTGTTGCGCGTGGTTCTGGATTCGGCGCTGCGCATGCCGCTGGATGCAAAGCTGGTGCGGACCGCCCAGGACGATGTGCTGGTGTTCTGCACCGTGGCTGCCGCGGAGCGCCAGCGCGGCCTCGAGGCCATGGGCGTGCGCGTGGAGCGCGTGGACGCGGAAGAAGCGTCCCCGGATATGGCGGCACGTTCCTGGGGCGATCCGGGGAGGCGCAGCGGCGTCTCGCTCCAGCAGACGCTGCGGAAGCTGGGCGAACTGAACGTGCTGAACCTGATGATGGAAGCAGGCTCGCAGCTGAACGGTTCAGCTCTGGGTGGCGGCCATGTGGACATGGTGACGCTCTTCTACGCGCCGGTGTTTCTGGGTTCGTCCGGCGTGCCGCTGCTCCAGAATGCCGTCGCGACGACGCCGATGACGACGGGGCCACAAGTGCAATGCTTTGGGGCGGATGTGCGCGTGTCGACCTGCCTGCGCGACCCGTGGACGGAGGAACAGCGCTAGGCATGTTCACCGGCATTATCGAAAGGACGGGCACGGTCTCCAGCGTGGAAGCACGCTCCGGGACCACCCGCATCGCGATCTCCGCGCCGGGGCTGGCGGAACGGCTGCGCGTGGGCGACAGCTTTGCCGTCAGCGGAACCTGCCTGACAGCGCTCGAGATGGCGCCGCCGCTGGTCTTCGCCGACCTGGCGGCGGAGACGCTGGCGCGGACTTCGCTGGGGTGGCTGCGGCCCGGATCGGTCGTGAATCTGGAACTCCCCACGCCGGCAGGCGCTCCGCTGGGCGGCCATGTCGTCCAGGGGCATGTGGACGGCTGCGGCGAGTTCATCTCGCTGGAGCCGGTGAACGCGAACGCCGATCCGGCGCTGACCGACTGGTGGCTGCGCGTGCGGGTTCCGGAGAATGCGCGGACCTTCATGGTGGAGAAAGGCTCGATTGCCGTCGAAGGCATCAGCTTAACGATTGCCGCCTGGGACGGAGAAGTCGTCGACGTGGCGATTCTGCCGCACACCCGCAATGCGACGAATCTGCGCGTGCTCCAGCCGGGCGATCCCGTGAATGTGGAAGCCGACGTGATGATGAAGCTGGCCGTGGAGCAGAAGCGGAAGCCGATTTCCACACTGGAAGCAACACTTGAATATCTAATTGCTAATGGCTACTAATCACAGTACTTTTCACTGCGGCGTAATAATGCCGCCCACCGCCACCCGCTTCGGGTATTTCTTCGTTCCAGGCCGTCTGACGTGCATCGCTTCGGCGATGGCGTCAATGTACTTCAGGCCTGACCCGGTGTTGAAGAGGACCACGCGATCCGTGGGCTTCAGGAATCCCGTCGTCAGCAGATGATCATAGGCCGCAGTGGCCGTCGCGCCTTCGGGGCAGAGCAGCAGGGCTTCGTGGCGGGCCCAGTCGAGCAGCGAGGCAAGGATCTGGTCATCGGGAAGATCGACGACCGTCCCGCCGGATTCGCGGACGATTTCGAGGATCATTGAGTCGCCGTAGGGCTTCGGCACGCGGAGGCCGGCGGCGAAAGTGGCGGCGTTCTCGAACATTTTCGACGCGGCCGCGCCTTCCTTCCAGGCGCGGGCGACCGGCGCGCAGCCGGAGGCCTGGACGGCGATCATTTTGGGACGGCGGCCGCTCACCCAGCCTATCTGCTCCATCTCCTCGAAGGCTTTCCACATGCCGATCAGACCGACGCCGCCGCCGGTGGGGTAGAAAACAGCATCAGGGTAGGTCCAGCGAAGCTGCTCCACCAGCTCGTAGCCCATGGTCTTCTTGCCTTCGACGCGAAAGGGCTCCCTGAGCGTCGAGACGTCGAACCATCCTTCGCGTTTGGCGCCATCGGCGACGAGGCGGCCGCAGTCGGAGATGAGTCCGTCGACCAGGGTGACCTGCGCGCCGTACGCGACGCCTTCAAGGTAGTTGGCCATGGGCACGTCACGCGGCATAAAGAGATGCGCTTCGACCCCGGCAGCGGCGGCGTAGGCGGCCAGCGCGCTGGCGGCGTTGCCCGCCGAGGGCACGGCGAGCTTCTTCAGTCCGTAATGGCGAGCCATGGTCACGGCCAGCGACATGCCGCGCGCCTTGAAGCTGCCGGTCGGGTTGTCGGCTTCCTCCTTGATCAGCAGGCCGGCGTGCCGGCGGCTGGGCACGAGCGGCGTCCACCCTTCTCCCAGCGTGACGGAATCGGCCGCGGGCAGCACATCGGCGTAGCGCCAAAGCGAGGACGGCGCATCGGCGCCAGGCTTTTTTGCGCGCTGCAGGTCGGCGGCGCTGTAGCGGACGTAGAGCGATCCGGCGCAGGCAGGGCAAACGGTCTGGGGAGTCTCAGCGGAGACGTGGTGGTGACAGCGGGAACATTCGAGATGGTGAATCTTCGGCATGGCTACAGGCTACAAGGTTAAGAGCCTGAATGATCCCGCCTGAAGGATGACCTGCCCATTCAGAACCGGAGTCGCAGTGCGCTCTTTTGTCGTGCGCCTTTGTCGGCTTGACAGCAGCTGACCCGGCCAGTTAGGTTGTTCAGCCGGAGTGGTCAGACCATATAGGTTCGTCGGTCCGATGTGGCCTGACCCTTAGGAGGACCTCCCCATGCCATCGCTTCGGCTCCCGAAACTCCCTGGGACAGCGGCCGCCGCTGCCCTTTTGTCGTCCACCCTGTTTGCGCAGATGCTGGCTACCGGGGATCAGCGCCAAGTTCGTGAACCCCACTACGCACAGCCCTGCATCTTCCTCCGCGCCCAATTCAGCACCGCGCAGCGCAGCAGTCCCCCCGCGACCGACGACAGTGCGCGGCTGCAGGATGGGCTGACCCGTTGCGCAGGCTCGGGAAGAAGCGTGGTCCTTCTGCCTTCTTCCGCAGCCAACGCATTCTACTCGGGAACGCTGACCGTCAACGGCGAGGCGCTGGTTGTGGCCGGAGGCGTGACCCTGTTCGGCAATAACTACGGGAGTAGTCAATTCATCTACGTGACGGGCAACACGCGGCCATCATGGGGCCGGGCACGATTGACGGGCGCGACGACCTGATCTCCGAAACTCCGCGGCTCATCGAGGCCAAAGACACCACCAACTTCACCGTCTACAACGTCACCATCGAGCATCCTGGCAAGGAGCACCTTTATGCAGAGGACGGTGACAACCTGACTGTCTGGAAGCTGACGGTGGCCACGCCCGCGACCACCTCCAACACCGACGGGGTGGACATCGACAGCATGACCAACGCCACGGTTGCGTATTCCTCCATCGAGGATGGCGACGACGGGGTGGCGATCAAGACGAATTCAGCGGCTGCGTCCAGCATTACGGTTCGCGACAACATGTTCTACGGCACCCACGGCATGTCGATCGGCAGCCAGACGATGTACGGCGTCAGCAACGTGTTGTGGGAAAACAACACCATGTACGGCACGGACAAATTCGGTAACGTTTCCACCGACAACAACGGCATCAACATCAAATCCGATTACGACTGCGGTGGCGAGGTGAAGCAGGTCACGTATCGCAACACGCGCCTGATCGGCATCAAGCATCTGCTCGTGTTCAACACCAATTACGGCAGTTGCTCCGGTTTCAGCGGCGTTCCCTATTACCAGGACATTGTGGTGGACGGTGTGTACGCGACCCAGTCGCAGTCAGGCGCCTACTCGGAGTTCGAGGGTTACTCGACCAGCTATCCGCTGGGCCTGTATCTGGCGCATGTTGACCTGGACGCGACAGCGCAGCAGAACAGCCAGGATGCGGTCGTGGGTCTGCATGACTCGAATATTGTTCCGGCCGGACCTGACGTAACCGCGTTCTACTTCTTCCTGCCGCCGTCCTTTCCCCGGATCCATTAACGGGCGCTGAGGCTGTTCACGCCGCGCCCTGCAGGGAAGAGCCGGCGCGAACGCCCTGGCGGGGCGAGTGGATACCGATCCGGTACTTGATCGGAGCGCCAGTGCCATCAGAGAGGTGCCCCCCCTTTGACCGGGGGACAGCTTTGTGGCGTTGATTCCGCGAACCTCAGCAGAGCTGACAGATTTGAACTCGGGCGGCCATTCCGTAACGAGCCCGCCGCTCGCACGGGATTTTCATTCGATCGAGCGCACGCGGCTGATCCTGCACGATCGAACGGTGAGGTGTTGACGAATCCTTTACTCACTTGCCAGCAAGCTGCTGCACGACGGCCAGCGCCTTTGTCACATGCTGCGGCGGCGATAAATGATCCGCCGAGGAAGAAAACTCCGCCACGATCTTGCCATCTTTGCCGATCACGAACGTAGTGCGCGCAATAAAGCCGTGGTCGATAGCGACGCCGCGATTGTCTTTCGCGCCGGGCTGTTCGGGGAAGGTCTTCACGCCGTAGGCAGCGGCCACCTTGCCACCGGGATCGGAAGCAACGGGGAAGCGGCCCGCGCAGTAGCTGGGATCTGCGGAGAACTGATTGAGCCGCGCGATGCTGTCTTCCGAGACGCCAATGATGCTGGCGCCGGCAGCGGTGAATTGGTCCTTGTCCTGGGCGAACGTGTGGGCCTCGAGATCGCAGCCGCCGGTAAAGGCAGATGGGTAGAAATAGACGACCACGGGACCCTTTTTCAGCGCGGCCCGCAGCGAGAAGTGGAATTCCCTGCCCGCCAGTGAGGCGGGGGCGGAAAACCTGGGCGCGCGATCGCCGGGCCTGAGAACCGCGAAGGCGGGTAAGCAGAGCAGGCCGGAAATCACCAGGCCGAAAAGCAGATTTTTCTTCATGAGAATCCTCCCTGCAAGTTAAACCTCAAGGGCCCGAGCGCGGCGCTCCAGCAGAAATGACGTCACGACCAGAGAATAGCAGAGAGCGATCCCGTGGGATGCGCGCCGGAGGCGCGGAGGCAGAAACGCTCCCTTCCGGATCCCCGAAGCGTCGCCCTGACAGCTCCCCCGGGCTTCTCACGACGCCGGAATCGATTCTGGATGGATGCTCGATCGCTGATGCGCTGGTCGAGGACCCCCGCAGGGGCTAAGCCCCGGTCTTTGGGAGGCGGCGGGCATTGAAGGCGCCAGAGGAAAAGCCCGAGCGCGGCGAGCTTTGTCTCTGACTCATTCTCTTCTGCTGAACTTCTTCTACTCTAAGTTCAGTATATCAAGCCGGAATAATTATCCCGCCAGTTCTCTTTGCCAGTTAGTGCGAATAATTGCTGTGCGGCGAGTACTTTGGTTCTCGGCTGCGGCTCTTGACCGACATTTCCGATTTGAATCCTGACAATTAGGTTGATAAAGCCCCTGGAAGCCTTGATTTATGCGGGTTTCAGCATGAGCGAGACGCTTTGGAGGTGCACACCCAGCGGGTGAGAAACAAAGTCAGCCGTTTCAGCTTTCCTTCAACCCCTCGTTCAGAGTGGATTTCCAGGGATCGCGGGTCACCGCCGAGGGTGGTCTAGTTCTGGTGCGCGTGTTAGACGAACGCCTGGAATTCAGCGATCTCATCGCACGGCATCTGACCGATGCACGGGCGAAGAACACCCAGTTGCCGTTGGCTGACTTGTTGCGCCAGTCGATCTACACCCGAATGGCAGGCTATGAGGATGTCAACTATGCCGAGCGGCTGTCGCAAGATCCCAGGTTCCGTTTGATCGGCTCGGAGAAGATCTGGGAGCGTGGGGCGGCGCCGACCTCCCGGGTGCAGTCATTCGAGACTGAACTCTTGACGCAGGAAAAGAATCTCTCCGGGCTGGCCGCGATCCACCGGGAGATGATTGCCCGGGCGGAAACTATCGACTCTCCACAGCGGGTGGCGCTGGACATGGATTCGACTGAGTTTTCTGTGTACGGAGAGCAGGAGCAGAGCGCCGCGTTTCCGAAGGCAACCGGAACGTGGTCGTTGACCAGCTTGCAACGGAGGTTGGTGAAACATGCCCGCTAATATTGGCTGCTGTTGGCAGAGAGCCCTCTCACGCGGCGCCTGTTTGGAAGCACGCGGCGGATGGAGGGTCTGCCGCTGCTGGCCGGGTAGGCGCAGCAGCAAGGCAGAACCAATCTGGACGACGGAGGGGAATTGCCGCAGGAGGTGTTCGAGAAATGGAATCGAAATCAGGCAGGTCGTGGCTTTTGGGTTCTGGCAAACGTCCTGCCGGGCGCGTCCGGATTTTTGGCCTTGGAATGAATGCAAAATAGGACCGCGAGCGGAGGAGAAGGCGGTATATTGTTTCGCAGTCGAAAGGCAAAATGGAAATTCCGGAGAAAGTCTTGAGATGAAGCGTGCTGGTTGGCTGCTGTCTCCTCCCCTGTTCGTTTGCTGCTGGGCTTTCTGTATCTCTGCGCGGGCAACGCCTCAAAACTCCCCCCAGACGCTGCCCAAAGATCCCATAGCGCTGATGACCCTCGCCTGGCAGCAGAACGGCCTGCATGGCTCCGATCTGCAGCCCTGGCATGTGCGGGCGAGCTGGCAAATCCTCGATAGCAAAGGGAAGCCGGAAAAACAGGGCAAGTGGGAAGAATGGTGGGCTGGCCCTCATGAGTCGAAGACCGTCTACGACACTCCGGATTTTCAGCAAACGGTCTGGTCTTCGGCTCGAGGGGAATTCTCGCTCGAAGGTCATGGTTCCAGCGGCGGGATCGAGGATCTGGTGGAGCAAATGATTCTCCACCCTGTAGCGAGCCAGAGGGATCTGGGCCAACTGGAACTCAAGACATCGCGGGTCAGGGACCACTCGGTGGAGCTGGATTGCGTGACGGCCACAGGCAAGAAAGCGGACGGCTCGGTTGAGGAATCATGCTTCAGCGCCGGAGCGGCGGCTCTGCGGACAAAGATAACGCGGGTTCTGGAGATCACCCTGAATTCCATTGTGAAGTTTCAGGCGCGCTACGTGGCGGAGGAGATGCACGTGTACCGCATCGGCATGCCCGCAATCGACATCCACATCGACCAGATTGAGTCGCTCTCTCCAGGAGCCGAGAGCCAACTGGCGCCGCCGCCGCAGGCGAAGCTCGTCCTGCCTTGGTTAGGCCTTTCGAGCGGCGTGATTGCGGGCAGCCGAGTTTCGGGCGAAGTCCCTGAGTATCCTTTTCTTGCCAAACAGCAGTACCTCCAAGGCACGGTTTCGCTGTGGGCCGTGATTGGGAAGGACGGCGCGATTCACAACCTGGAAGTGATCGGCGGTCCGCCAATGCTCCAGGAGTCATCTGTCAATGCGGTGAAGACGTGGCACCACAAACCGTACCTCCTCAATGGCAAGCCGGTGGAGGTGCATACTCAAATCAATGTTGTTTACAGGCTTGCCCACTAGCCCGGGAGTTGACGCGCCCGCGTTACCATCATTCTGGATGTCCGACGTCAATCCACAAGGTTCTCGACTAAGCAGCGTTACACCGATTTTCGCAACCCGTATTCCCGCAGCCATCATAATTTTCTTGCCAGCCGAATTCCCGCAGGGCTTCGGACCATTGAGCGTGTCATACGTTCCCGGTTTTGAAATAGAGCCGACGGCTACTTTTTCTATCAACACGGGGAAATGCAACTCACAGCGCGACGGAGCTACGCCCGACTTGCCGGTCTGTGCGAAGCAGGGATGGTCGATTGCTTCCTCATGGCCCGAACTTGCGCTAGCGCGGACATGATTTCGGCGATCGTCTCCGCGTCCGAGGGCGCCCGATTTCTGCGCCGTCCAGCACCCAGCATCGCGGCCGCCTTATCGGCGTGAGCAGACTGCGCGGATGCCGGCTTGACAGTTTTTCGGGGGACGAGCAGCAGTCCGCAGTCAGGCGCGGAGGGAGGCAGCGCCGCTCCCAAATTACTGGCGAGCGAATGCTGCGTTGCTCGCATGCAATTGCCCAGCGCCAGCCCGGTTCCGAGACATCGCCTCGCGCCGATCCCTCCATCCAAGCAACTGCGGCGGTCCCGCCGCAGCTCGGAAATCCAACCCAAGGACCCTCCCCATGACATCGCTTTCACGGATCGCCTGCACGGGGCTCCTGGCCTGCGTTTCGATTCTTTTCGCCCTGCCCGGCGCCGCAGCTCAGCAAGCTGATGCGAGCGCCGGCAGCAGTTCGCCAGTCGCCTTCGTCTACGTCTCCCACCCGTCGGCGGACTCCGGCACCGCTCCTGACAACATCGTTGCCTGGTCCGCCAATGCGCAAGGCAAGCTCACTCCCGTCTCCGGTTCCCCCTTTGCCGGCAACGTCATTCCCATGGCCGTGAATGGCAAATACCTCTTCGCCGGCAGCACGGACGGCTCCAGCATCGATACGTTTCTCATGTCTTCCACCGGCGCGTTGAAACAGATCGACACCCTCAATGATCAGAAGTACCTTTCCGGGACCTGCGACCAGGTCACGCATCTCGTGCTCGATCACACCGGCGCCACCCTCTATTCCTATGCCGCCTATTCCGGCATCGACTGCGCTGCCGACAGCACCTGGCAGTCCTTCAAAGTCGATGACACCAACGGCAGCCTCTCCTACCTCGGCGCTACGGCTCACTCCACGTCGTGGTATTACCCCCTCCGCTTCATCGGCGACGATGTCTACGCCTTTGAGGCCTCCGGGACCGACATCTATGGCTTCCGGCGCGAAAGCAACGGTATGCTGGCTTACGCTACAGATACCACCTACCTGCCTGCCGGGCCCAGCGGGGAGACCTATAACGCGCTCTACGTCGCGGCCAATCCCACCAATCATCTCGCCGTTACGCTGCAGCCCAACGGCTCAGGAGCAACGCAGCTGGGCACCTACACGGTGAACAGCAGCGGCCATCTGTCCACCAACAGCACCGTGAACAACATGCCCAAAGGCTCTTTCGGCAGCCCTTACTACTCCCAAATGTCCCCCTCCGGCAAGTTGCTCGCTGTCGGCGGCACCTCCGGTCTCCAGGTCTTCCACTTCAACGGCGGCTCGCCCCTCACCCATTACACCGGATTATTGACCACCACCCCCATCACCCAGATGTACTGGGACAATGACAACCATCTCTACGCCATCAGCCGTGGGATAGACAACAAGCTGTATGTTTTCACGGTCACCGCGACGAGCTGCGCGCAGGCGCCCGGTTCCCCGTATACGATCTCTGACCCTCTGGCGATCATCGTGCAACCGAAAACCGCCAAGCCCTGAGCGGAGCGGTTAGAGGCGCAGGGGCTTGACATCCGCGCCCTCCCGCATCTGTTAGAGTCAGGCAGAGGCGTTCGGCTCCTCTGCGGGTCGCTCAGGCGAGGTTGTGGGGCGCCCGGCCGTTGTCCGCTGTGCGCGCTCCGGGCGATCCGGGTTCCACGGCGGAACTGCCGAAGGGGTTTCTTGGCCAGCATGCCCTGGCCAGCATTCGTTTCACGGTCAGCCGGCGCCGGCAACAAATTCTGCAGCGGCGGACATTACCGGGATTGTGAGGCCCATCCAAGAACGAAATCGGTGTGTTTGGGTAGTCTTGCAACCTTCCTGTCGACCAAATCAAGTATGGACACGTTCCCGCGGGAATCGATTGCCTCTTCGTTGAACAGCAGCTTCTTCGCGTCTGGCGACCATAATGCGCCTGTTAGAGACACCGCATTGCCCTGCACTTTCTGAACAACTCTGGAACCCGTTCCGTCGGGACGAACCAGAATGCAATCCTTGCCCTGCTGGCCCTCAAAGGCGATCCAATCTCCGTTGGGCGACCACGAAGGGTTAGTACCCTGGGCAATGACCCTCTCCCTGCCCGACGCTATGTCGATCACAACAATCTGATAGGCGGACGGTCCTGAACAACAGAATTGTCCTGCCAAATATTTCCCATTGGGTGACCATGTGAGTCGCGCGTTTGCACCTACTCGCCCGGAATATCGGATTGGCTTAATCCCCCCCGTTGCGAGATTGAGAATCTGCAGTACTCTCGCATTTTCGAAGCAATACCCGTTCCCTGTCGGGGACGCAGGTTGCGACACAAACGCGACCTTTGTTCCATCCGGGGAGAAGACCGCCGACCCAATGCTCTCCCCACAGAAATCGCCGTATGTCTTCCAGGTTTTGTCGGTAACCGAGAAAACCCCAAGGACGGATCTGATCCTCTCCTTGTGAGACTTATCATGTTGCGAAAGGCCCCAGGCGACTCGGTACGCAAGAGGGGAGAGGGCCGGGAAGACCGTAGTGTAGGCTGTAACCCGGTAACCCACTGGTGGCGACACTTCGATGACGCCCGTGTTCGAGGCAACGAGTAATACCACATAGGGCAGCCCAGGCACATCATCCTGAAAGAGAAGCACCGAGTTTGGCAAAGTGAATGTTCGTTCGCTCTGCGCGTATGACGTGTTGCAGAAAGTCTGCAGAGCCGAAACCAGCGATCAGCAGAAATTTTCGCACGACAAGTCCCTCATCGATTAAAAAGATCTATGGACAGTCCGCATACCCAGAAGCAGAGTGGTAACGGGGAGAAGTGAGCGTCGAAGGCGGGTTTTTCAAATCTTGATCATGTTGCAGGAATAAGTATTACTGTTGTATCCCTCGGGACGGATTCACCACCAGTGGTTACAGAATTTAGCTCTTCCCCCATCCCCATTCACCACTCCTCCATCGCCCTCGCTAACTCTCTGTGGTATCAGCGAAACGCCTCGGACGCTGGTAAGGTGACGCGGCGTGTTATCCCATGCCGGGGCTCCTCAGGCGGCGTGGGAATCCGCTTTGCCGCCGGATTCTTTGGACTGACGGAGAAAGCGGTGGAAGATCCAGATGCCGTAGAGGATGCCGATCCCGAGCATGCCGAGGAAGACCCACAGGATGAGGTTGGACCATCCGGAGAGGTAGGCGCTCCAGAGGGCGAGAATGCGAGCGCCGTAGACAGCGGCGAGGCCGGCTTCGAGTCCATAGCGGAGGATGCGGCCGATGGCGAGGGCAGGCAGGAGCTGGCGGCGGGTAACGCCCAGCGCGCCCGCGGCTACGAGAAGAGGCAGGAAGGGGAAGGGCGGCGGGAGCAGCGTACCAATGAGGACGCTGGTAAAGCCGTGCCGGTGTATCCAGCCAGCGACATGGCCGTGGAGGCGTGAGCGGTCCTTGACATAGCGATGGAGGAGGGCTTCGCCGCCTTTGTGGCCGATGCCCCAGAGCAGAGTACCGCCGAGCAGAGAGCCGCAGACTCCGGCGAGTACGAGCAGCCAAGGCCATTCGCCGTGAACGCCGAGCAGGACGATGAGAATGTCGGCGGCAGGAAGAGGCGTGGGTACGGGGAACCCGGCGGTGACGAAGACCCCCAGGACACCGAGGTGGAGAAGCCAGCGAGCGATAAGGAGATGGCTGTGGATGGCCGGCCCTCCAGCCGCAGAATACACGGAAGGTTGGACGAGGAAGGGGTACGGGGAGTCACGCGCGCGCGTTCAGGCGGCGCGGGAGTCTGGCTTGCTTTTCTGCGATTGTTCGAGGTGACGGCGCATGTCGCGGCGGAACTTCCAGATGCCGAAGAGGACACTGGCGACGAACAGTGCGATGAAGCCAAAGAGAATGGGCTGAGCGTAGCCGGCCAGGTAGTGGTCCCAGAGGTGGAGAAAAAAGGAACCGTAGAAGACAGCAAGAGTGGCTTCAGTTCCGTAGCGGATGGAACGGCCGAAGGTGAGGGCGAGCAGAAGCTGGCGGCGGGTGACGCCGAGGGCGCCGGCGGCGAGGAGAAACGGAAGCAGCGGGAAGGGCGGCGGGAGCAGGCAGGCGATGAGCACGGTGCGGTTGCCGTGTCCACGCACCCAGCGGGAGATGCGGTCGCGCCAGCGATGGCGCTTCTTCATGTAGTGGTGGAAGAGGGCTTCGCCGCCTCGCTTGCCGAGTTCCCAGGTGAGGTATCCGCCGAGAAGGGTGCCGACGACGGCGCAGAGGGCAAGCAGCCAGGCGTGGCCGCGAGCGCCGAGCAGCAGAACCAGAATGTCGGTGCTGCCGGGGATGGGCAGAGGGACGGGCGAGGCGTCAAAGAAGGCTATGCCGAAGACCCCGAATGCTCCGAAATGGAGGACCAGGGCGGGGATCATTCTGGCGGAACTTTTGGATCCGTGGGCCGCGAAGAGCACGGTGATTGGACGCTGAAGGCAGAGGTCGCGGTCGACGGGTCAGGAATCAGAGAAAATGCAGAGTGGGAGCAGCGGGCAGGGCGCCGCATTCCACGCCATAACGGTAGAAGAGCTCGAGGCCGGCGAGGCAGGCGACGTCGAGTCGGTACCAGATATTCTCGGACAAATAGCTATGGATGGTGGCACGGGGGAGGGGGATGCGCGAGGCCCACTCGTCGGCAAGCGCGTCGAGGTGCGCCAGGCCCTCGTCGCGAGAGCGCTGGAAGTCTGCGACGACCTGCGCCGGAGTGAGGCCGGAGACGGCGATGGCCTCGGGGCGTACCGCCCAGAAGGCGGAGACCCATACGGTTCCGGTGAAGGCGTGCCACTCGTGGGCGAGGTCGAGATAGAGGAGGCGCTGGCCGGTGCGGCGCTCGCGGGCTTCGCGGGCTTCGAGGGCGAGGAGCGCAGGGTCGCCGATGAGGAGAGCCGCGTCAGCCTGGGCGAGCATGGCGTCGAGGTCGGGCGGATGTGGGAAAAACTCAGGCTGGGTCCGCCAGAAGCGAGAGAAGAGAATGCGCGTGTAGGCGGCGGTGGTGCGCGAGGCGGTGTCGAGGGCGACGCGGCGCACGCCCTGGATGCCGTCGGGATGGAGGACCACCAGGATCAGCGAGCGGACGTGATCGCGAGAGGCGATGGCGCAGCCTGGGATGACGGCCAGCGAGGAGGTGTGGGCGGCGACGGGGATGAGTCCGATGTCGGCCTGGCCCGCTGCGAGGCGCGCTGCGCACTCGGCGGGGGTGTCTTCCTGGATGGTGTAGCGGGCGGCATGCGTGGACCGGGAGGGCTCGTGTTCGAAGCTCCACATGAGGGGCGCGGGATTGAGGAAGCGAATGGCGGAGATCCGGAGCGGCAGAGCCACTGGACAGTGTAAATGAGGTTGGCTTCGGTAACGTACGGGGACGCGGATTGGCTTGACCGGGGGATGCGCTGCGAGTGATGAGAAGTGAGTGTTCCGGGGAAACCGCAGGTGCCTTCGATTTTGCTCAGGCCAGGCACTTCGACTCGTCGCTGCGCGACTCGCTCGGGATCGCGCTTGCCCCAGTTGAATCCCGATGCCTGATCGCCCAGCGTCACCAGCCGTCCGAGCTTTTGGCCCCGGTTTTTCGGCCAAAGAAATATCTTGCGGATGGAGAAGTTCACCGGAGGTTATCTTTGGGAGGCTGCTGATTTTGAAATGCGGAGAGCATGGCGAGCCTCAGAGCCGCGGCGTGCTGGGATCAGGTGAATTTACGCAGGGGGACTCGGGTTCGTTCCTTATACGTTACTTCAGCATGATCCGGTCGTATCGCTGGAACCGCGCCATGTTGCTGAGGATCACCTTGTCGCCGGGTGCCAGTCCGCTTCGAATTTCGACCGTGGCGACAGACGCCCGGCCAAATTCAACCTTAGTTCGTACCGCTTGCTCGCCATTCTGTTCCAGCTTGAATAAATAGCCTGTGCTGCTGGGCTGACAGGCGAACGGGCGGCCCACCCAGAGCACGTTTTTCAAGCCGCCCTCCTGGATGGTTCCAACCAGGTCAACGCCCTGCTGCACGTCAGGAGGAAGGGCACTGGTGATCTGCACGGCGACCGTTCCTTCGGCTGCACCAGGACTGGTCCCGGCCACCTTACCGGCAACCATCTCAGTGCGATTGGTGAACATGATGGAGACAGTCTGACCCGGTATCACTTCTTTCAGCATCGACAGCGGCAGTCGCAGGTCGGCGGTGGTGTTTGTGGCAAGCACTCCACGCCCGCGCACGGTTAACAGCATGTCGCCCCGCCTGACCGTGTCCACCCAAATGCTGTTGCGCTCGACCACACCGACAGGCCCGGCGGAGGTCTGAGCTGCCCTGACGAACGCCGCTCCGCCGACGGAAAGCACGAAGAAAGTGAGTGCCAGGGCTGCCACGGGCCCAATGGCTGTGTGAGGAGCCGGCTGCGATTGACCCACCAGCCGGCGAATACGGGTTAAGAGCGAGCCGCCATTGGCGGCGACCGCTATGTGAGCATGGGCGGGACGGGAAAGCTCCAGATCAGCGAGCGCATGCGCATACGCCAGGGCGTCGCCACTGGCAGCCACCGCCAAATCGTCACAACACAACTCGCGCTCTTTGCGAATCTGACCGGATACCCACCACACCGCAGGGTGATAGAACAATACCGCCTCAACGGCACGCTGCAGCACGTTCACCAGATAGTCGTGTCGCCGGATATGGGCGAGTTCGTGTGCCAGCAGCGCCTCAATGTGCTCCGGCGCCGTTCCGGTCATTGCTGCAGCTGGCATAAGCACAAGGGGCCGAAGCCAGCCGATGACAACCGGCACGTCCACGACCGAGGAAATCATCAGGCGGACGGAGGGGGCTACACTGAGCTGCGCCGCGATGCGCTGGATTGCCACCCGCCAGGAATAAGGCGCGGAGCGAGTTCCCCTGGAGCGCAGGTGAACAGCGAAGAGAGTGCCGCGCACCAGGCGAATCAACAGGACCACCACGCCCAGGAACCACGCCATTACGAGCCACGGGAGGACACGCTGCAGGCTATCCAGTCCGAGCGAATACCAGGGCGCGAGGGAAACAATGTTTCCACTCGACGCAACCTGCGACTGGGGAATGGAAGCAGCTGGAACGGACCATCGCCAGCTGTCGGAAGCGAGGAAGCCATAGGTGAGGATCGGGGCTGACGCCATGCTGGCGAGGCTCAGGCAGGCCAGAATGTAGCGCGCACGGGCGCTCATCCACTGGCTCGCAAGGCCTCGAACCGCTGCGTACAAAGCCGCAATGAGCGTGCCCTGCCACAGAAAATGCAGCAGCGTCCATCCGAGGTGCGCAATCAGCGGCTGAGCAAGGAAACCCGGGGAGATGTTCATCGCGATTCCTTTCTTCTGTCGAGGTCGTCCAGGATTTGTCGAATCTCTTCCAAGTCCTGGCGCGAGGCAGGCTGAGCCGCCAGCGCCCCTAACACGAGGTTCTTAGCCGAGCCCTCAAACCCGCGCTTCAGCATATCCGCGGCAATTTGCTTCTGGGTCTGCTCTTTGGCCATGCACGCTTCATAGACATGCGAGCGAAATCGCTCGCTGCGAACCAGCAGTCCTTTTTCGGTCATCAGCTGCATCTGTTTGAGCGTCGTTGTGTAACCGCTGTCCTTGCCGAGCGCTTCGTGAACGTCCCTTACAGTGCTCGGCCCCAGACGCCAAAGCGCCGCCAGTATGTCGAGTTCGGCGTCCGAGGGCAGTGGCGTGGGGAGCGAACGTTTCCGAATGGAGCGAGGAGCCATGATCGAAACGTACTACGATTACAATCGTACGTCAACGATAAAAATCGTATACGTTACGCCCCTGCTTCGAGAGGTTGAGACCGACCGTGAAGATTTCCGTTCCGGACCTGTCACCGGCGATACAGACATCACCCGCCTGCCGGGTCTAGAGCCTGTCATTAACTTTCTCGCAAATTGCTGATTCAAATAACATTTACGAGCCACAATCAGAAATGGAAGAATCGCGGAAAATCATAGATTCTGCGAGGTGTTCCGCGAAGCCGGCGCTGGCCCCGGGAAGTGTTCGCGGTGCCGGGCAATGTGACAACGAAGAGAATGCGCGGGGCCCCGACTAACCTGCTGATTAAACAGGGAGCAAAGCTGGTTTCGTGCTGGGAGGACGCATGGGAGGAATTGCTGACGCAGGTGCGGACGAAGCTGGAACAGGGCGAGGGATTTGCATCCCAGGGAACCACTGAGGCATCGTTATTCGAGGAATCGCCCGCGATTTCGGCGGCAGAGGCCCGAATTCCGGGCGTGTTGCGGCGGGACGAAGCGCCGCAGATGGACGAAATCCTCGAAAAGCTGGAGCCGGAAATGAGCTCCTCCGAGGTATTTGCGGCGCTGTTCGAGCTGGAGCTTGCGGGCCGGATTCGACAACTTCCGGGCAAAAACTACGTCAAAAGCTTCTGAGTTCCCCGGGGGCAGAAGGAATCTGCGGGAAGGCGGCTGCAAAGACGGCGTGTAGATTCCGGACGGCAGGACGTGGTAGCTTCCGGAAAGAACGGTCAGGAAAAAGAACGGCCGGGAAGGCTGTTGCGGACGATCGGGAGGGCCGGCTCGTACAGATGTACGCAGCGCGGCGCAGGCACTAAAGGGACAAAATGAGCAAATCGCTGGTTATCGTCGAGTCGCCCGCGAAGGCGAAGACGATCAACAAATATCTGGGCACCGAATATCAGGTTGAGGCCTCGTTCGGCCACATCATGGACCTGCCGAAACGGGACATCGGCGTGGAGCTGAAGCACAGGACGTTCAAGCCCACGCTGATTGTGACGCCCGATAAGGAAAAGGTTGTGGCAAAGCTGCGGAAGATGGCCGCAAACGCGAGCGCGGTGTATCTGGCGCCCGACCCGGACCGCGAAGGCGAGGCGATTGCGGCGCACCTGGCAATGCAGCTGCTGCCGGCGGTGAAGGACAAGGGCCTCATCCATCGCGTGACGTTCAACGAAATCACGAAGAGGGCGGTGGTGCAGGCCTTCGAGCATGCGCGGGACGTGGACGAGAATCTGGTGGACGCGCAGCAGACGCGGCGGGTGCTGGACCGGATTGTGGGCTATCAGATCTCGCCGCTGCTCTGGGATAAGGTGCGGCGGGGACTTTCCGCGGGGCGTGTGCAGACGGTTGCGGTGCGGCTGATCGTGGAGCGCGAAAAGGAGATTCAGCAGTTCAGGGCCGTCGAATACTGGACGATTGACGCGGCGCTGACGCCGGTCCCGGAGGGTCCGGAATTCACGGCGCGGCTGGTGGCGATCGACGGGACGAAGGCGGAAGTGGCGACGGTGAGCGCGCCTTCCGTGGCCGACGGCAAAACCGCCGAAGCGATTGTAGCGGCGCTCGGGAAGGCGAACTGGAACGTTCGCAACGTCGAGCGCAAGGAGCGGCGGCGGAGCGCGACGCCTCCGTTCACGACCAGCAAGCTGCAGCAGGACGCTTCGCGTCAACTGGGATTCAGCGTGCGGCGCACCATGGGCGTGGCGCAGCGGTTGTACGAAGGCGTGGATCTGGGATCGGAAGGCACGGTGGGCCTGATCACCTACATGCGTACCGATTCGACGCGGGTGTCGCCGGATGCGATTGCGGCGGTGCGCGGTTACATTGGGCAGAAGCTGGGCCTGCAGTATCTGCCGGAGCAGGCGAATGTTTATCGCTCGAAGAACGACGCGCAGGATGCGCACGAGGCGATTCGTCCGACAAATCCGGAGCTGCACCCGGACGAGATCAAGCGGTATCTGAGCGACGAACAATACCGGCTGTACAAGCTGATCTGGCAGCGATTCGTCGCGTCGCAGATGGTGCCGGCGGTGTACGACCAGATGACGATCAACATCGCGGCAAAGGCGGACCGGCGGTACGATTTCCGCGCCAGCGGATCGGTGCTGAAGTTCGACGGCTTCCTGCGCGTGTATCACGAGGCGACGGACGGACGCGACGGTGACGACGAGGAACTGAAGAACGCGTTACCGGCGGTAAACGACGGCGAAGCGCTGCGGCTGCTGCGGACAATTCCGGAGCGGCACTTCACGGAGCCGCCGCCGCGCTACAACGAAGCATCGCTGGTGAAGGAGCTGGAAGAGCAGGGCATCGGCAGGCCGTCGACCTATGCGTCGATCATCACGACGATCCAGGACCGCGAGTACGTGACCAAGGTGCCGCCGACGGGCAAAGGCGGACGGTTCTATCCGACGGAGATCGGGACGGTGGTGACGGAACTGCTGGTAGCGAACTTCCCCTATATTTTCGATACGAAATACACGGCGCGGCTGGAAGAAGAGCTGGACGAGATCGAAGAAGGCAAGGAGAAGTGGACGGATCTGCTGAAGGGCTTCTATGGCCACTTTGAGAAAGAGCTGAAGCACGCCGAGAAACACATGGAGAATGTGAAGCGGTGGGAGAAGCCGACGGATGAGAAGTGCGATCTGTGCGGCTCGCCGCTGGTGCTGAAGTGGGGGAAGTTCGGCTCGTTCTACGCGTGCAGCGCGTACGCGAAGGAGAAGCCGGTCGCCGTTTCGGCCACGGCTTGGAAGAAGGAGCCGAAGAAGGTTGTCGCCAAGATCGAGGGCAAGCTGAAGTATCCGATGCTGGTGAAGACGACGGAAGGCGACGAGCAGACCCCTGTAGCCGAAACGAAGAACAGGGCGGAGCTGACGGCGGGCATCGAGAAGGCGCTGGGCGCCGGCCGCAAGGTGACGGTGGAGCAGGTGAGCTGCGGGTTTACGAAGGAGCATCACTCGTCGAAGCCGGACCTGCAGGCAACCGATGGAGAAAGCGGGCCGGCGGAAGAGTACTGCGAAAACTGCGGCAAGGTGATGGTGCTGCGCCGCGGTCCGTTCGGAGCGTACATGGCGTGTCCGGACTACAACGCCGATCCGCCCTGCAGGACGATCCGGCGGCTGAGCCAGAAGCAGCAGCAGAAGCCGGCGGTGCCGCTGGACGAGACGTGTCCCAGGTGCGGCAAGCAACTGGTGCTGCGGACGGGCAGCTACGGCGAATTTGTCTCGTGCTCGGGATATCCGAAGTGCAAGTACATTAAGCAGAACCTGATCGAAGGGCTGAAGTGCCCGAAGTGCGGCGAGGGTGACATTGCTGAGCGGAAAGCGCGCACCGGGAACGTGTTCTGGGGATGCACGCGGTATCCGAAGTGCGACTTCACCTCGAATCTGAAACCCGTGGCGCAGAAGTGCCCGCGGTGCGGCTCGCCGTATGTGGTGGAGCGGGTGGTGGATGGCGGGCTGTATCTGGTGTGCCCGAATAACAAAGAGATGATGCCGAAGCGGCGTCCGCGCAAGGGGCAGAAAGCCGAAGAGCCGCAAAATGCGGTGGAGTGCCAGTTTGCGGAGCGGATCGGAGATGCTCCGGAACCGACGCCGCGGCCGGCCGCAGCGACGCACGGGCCTGTGGTCGAAGAGCAGCCCGTGGGGTGAGCTGCGCGCCAGTGAATCTTTCTGCCTTCGACATCGAAATTCGACAGCGGTTGACCGGCAAGCACCGCCATGCCATGATCGGACACCGAAACAGCGATCATCGCCACAGCGGAGTTCTTCTGCGTGCTGCACGATTCTCCATCCTGCCGTCTCAGAATCAGCGGCGTTCAGCGCGGCAGCCTGCTGCTTTTCCTGCTTCTGATCGTGACCGCGCCGCGCGTGTGGGCGCAGGGACCGCCGTATCAGACCGACGACCCTGTGCCGGTGGATCTGCATCATTACGAGTTCTACATTTTCGGTTCTGCCGACGGCACGCCCGCCGAGATGGACTCTCAGGGGCCAGCATTCGAGTTCAACTGGGGCGCGGTGCCGCGCGTGCAGCTTCATGCCATTCTGCCGTGGGGCGAAGTTGCTCCGTCAAATAATCCCGCCTATCTTCCCGGTGGCGTGGGCGGGACAGCATTCGGACTCACCGACATGGAGCTGGGGGCAAAGATCGCGTATGTCAAGGAGAGTAAGCACATCCCGCAGATCGGGACCTTCACCATGTTCGAAATGCCCACCGGCAGCTATGCCAAAGGGCTGGGAGTGGGGAAACTCTGGTACCGGCTGCCGCTGTGGCTGCAAAAGAATTTCGGGCCCTGGCTGCTGGACGGCGGAGCGGGCGAGACGGTGGTGCCGCAGGTCGGTTATCGGGATTTTCCCTGCGGCGGATTCCTGCTGAAGTACACGTGGGGCGACCGCATGGAATTCGGTGGGGAAGTTTTCGCCCATGGCAGGGAAGGCTTCGCAGCGCCGCAAACGCAGGCCTCCACACTGATTGACCTGGGCGGCGTCTATCACTTCAAGCACAATCCCAATGAGCAGTTCCTCTTTGCCTATGGCCACTCCGTCGCCGGACAGACGGAGAATTATGCCTATGTGGGGATGTACTGGACCTGGGGCGGAGGCGAAGGAGGCGCGCCGCCTGCGCTGCTCTGGCAGGAAGTTTCGCCATGAAAAAAGGACCCGCCGAGGCGGGTCCTCATTGTCCAGGAGAGACCCGATCACGGGAGGTAATAACGCATCGAGGTGAGGACTTCGTTGTCCTTACCGGAGGCGCCGCCGTCGGGATTGAGCGGGCCACCGGCGCCGGACCAGAGATTGCGGTCGAACCAGCTGTACTGGACACCATAGCGGAACGTGCCTTTGGGGCCCTTGTAGAAGTTGTACCAGTAGCCGGCGGTGAACTCCTGGACATCCTTGGTGTTGCCGCTGCAGCCCGCAGGGGTGCTGGGGCTGTAGTCGGTGCTGCTGGTGCTGGGAACCGGCTCGGTATTGCAGCCGGACATATTCGCGGTGTAGAGGCCGTAGCCGTCGGTGCCGCCATCCTGCAGATCGCGGCCAACGTAGTCGCCACCGTAGTTCAGGTAGATGTACCAGCGATTGGTGGGGAACAGCTCGATGGTGCTGAGAGCCGACCAGGTGTGCAGGGGCGAGATGGTGCCGTCCTTGCGGAACGTGATATCGGCGATCGTCGAGCTGCCGTAGCGGCCAACACCGTCGCCGTAGAGGCCCTTCAGACCAAGGCTGATTTTCTTGCCGGCGAAGGGCACGCGGAAGCCGCCGCCGATGCCACCCGCGGTGACCGTATTGTTATAGGCGCCGGCCGAATCATTGGTGCACGTGGTGGTGCCGCTGCTGGTCGTGCAGGTTTGGTTGGGA
>DATJSY010000047.1:0-12189 GCA_035503835.1 Acidobacteriaceae bacterium
ACCTGGTTGATAGGCTGGAGGTGAAAGCGCAGCAATGCGTGCAGCTGACCAGTACTAATCGCCCGTTCGGCTTAATCATGGAATTAACTCTGCGCAGCAGGGCATTCAACATTGAGCCTTGTATGCCCATCGATTTCGTTCACCGGCTCTGCGGGCTTCGTCCCGCGGAGCCGCCAAGTTGTGACGCCAGCTTACCGCTTACCCGTCCCTGAAGAAACTGTCCGGACGCACGCGGCCGCGGGGAAACCATCCCGCCAGGCGTCGCTCGATTTTGCCGGTGACCATACCGCGAGGGTTCCACCCGTTCCCATCCCGAACACGGAAGTTAAGCCTCGTTGGGCCGATGGTACTGCACGCGAAAGTGTGTGGGAGATTAGGTGATCGCCGGCATAATTCTCAGGGCAAAGCCCGCTCTTCGGAGCGGGCTTTTTGCGTTGGGGCATATCCTTGTGTTCGGACCACCCAATGGCGCGCGACATCAGAGATTTGGCGGAGTTGCCCGAGTCGTGGAAGGGGAACTCGGTTTTATGGCAGGGTATACCATTTCGTCCGGAAGCGATGGGACCAGTTCAGACCGGACTGGACCCACGATCTTTGCGAATTCTGCTTTGCGTGCATCTGCAACCATCGCTTTCCCCGAACGAACCCCTGCGAAGCGCGGGTGTTACCGGCACGCCTGGTACGCTGAGCGAGAATCGTGAGTGTATATCCGGGTGTGCCGCACCTGCTTCAAACGCGTGCGGGACAAGTTCGGAGGGTCGGTTGCCGATTCCGCGCATACAGAAGTCGATCCGGAATCAGCCCGCTCCTGGCGAGTGGCTTTTCTCTTTGCCACCATCGCGGTGGTACTTCGCAACCTGGCCTTCGCCCTGCCTGACTCGCTACCCCTGGGCCTCTTGTCCCCGGTTTCTTCTCCTGCCAGCGGCCCTGGCTTCGCTAGAATGATCCTCAGTCTCCCCTGATCCGGCCGCCAGTCATCGGAATCTGCGGAGGCTTGCGCGGCTTGGTTCCTTCCGCGGGGTGGGGCATGGGGATGCGTGTGGGCCAGACGGTTCCGCCGGCCGGGATTTCCGGTTCACGTCGTTCTTCCGGTTCGCCCCTCGGTCTCTGGCTGCGCAGCCATCTGCCCGAGTGCGTCTTCGCTGCCTTCGTCCTTTCCGCCCTCGCGGTGGGCATCGCGGACGACCACCGTCTCTTCTTCACCGATCCGGCCAAGAGCTGGGGCGCTTCAGAGTGGATGATCGATTACAGCTCGGGCTTCGTGCGCCGCGGCCTCGGCGGCACCGTCGTCAAAGAACTGCTCCGCCTCACCGGAATCGGATTCTTTCCCTTCTGGATCGCGGCTGGCAGCCTCAGCTTCCTGGGTCTCAGCGCGATTTTGCTGCGCGTCACCTCGCGCCTTGGCGGATCCCGCCTCTGGCGCCTGGCTCTGCTGCTCAACCCCCTGCTGCTCATCACCGCCTGCTACTATGGCACCTTTGCCCGCAAGGATCTCCTTTTCGTCTGGGGCACGCTGCTCAACGTTGCGCTCAGCAGCCGGTTGCTCGCCAGGCCCCGCCAATCCGTTTTCGCCCCTGCCGCGCTAGTGCTGGCGGTCTTTTCCGCCTCGGCCGCCACTCTTGCTCTGCTGCATGAGGGGCTGTTGCCCTTCGTGTGGCTTCCCATGAATCTCGCCGTCTGCACCTTTGCTCTTGCGCGGATTGGCCTCCGCCGCCGCATCCTGGCTCTGTCGCTCGTCGTGGCCCTGCTTCCCGCGGGTGCGGCTACCCTGGCGGCTGTCACGCATCACGGCAACGCGCAGATGGCGCAGTCCATCTGCGAGAGCTGGCGCTTCGCCGTGCCTTTGCCCTGCACGAAGCCCTCCGGCATTCCACCCGAGATTATGTCGCTGGGCTGGAGCCTTTCTCGCGCGGTGGCTCTCCCTCTCCGGTTCGTGCCCGAATTCCCCATTTACCCCGCCATCCTGCTGCTCGGCGGTGGCCTCATCATCATTTCCGTCCGCGTTCTCATCCCTGCAGCCAGGCTGGAGCATCTCATTCCGGCGCTGATCCTGCCTTTCCTGATCTCGCTGCCGCTGTACGTCCTCGGCGAGGACTGGGGCCGCTGGCTCGCCCTTACGACTATGTGCTCTCTGCCCGTCATGCTAAGCGCGCAAGTCCGGCCGGCCTGCTATCTCTGCCTTCCGCCTCGCCTGCGACGCCTCATCGACTCGACCGTGCCATTTGCGGAGCGCGGCCTACACGCCCTCCGCGGAGCTGTCCAGCGCCATATTGCGCTCTTCTGCGCGGCTCTGCTGTTGCTGGAAGTTCCCCCCATCCCAATCAATCTGCTAACCTTCCTCAATCCGCCCGTGACGGAGCTGCTGGTGCGTCTGGCCCGCCACTTCGGCAGCTAGCCTCGGCACGCCACTGCCGAGCGAAAATCCCCGGCGTCCTGGTTGCGCCATACTATCCCCATGGATTCCTCGCCGCCCATTCTCTTCCTGCCGGTTTTCACGGCGACGGCGGAGGACCGCACCCGGTTCCTGGACGCGCTCCGGGAAATCGGCCGCTGTGACACCACCGTGCTTACCCGTATCGATCCCAATTCCGGCGAAGTACTCATCAGCGGAATCAGCTCCGATCACCTCGTCGCCACCTTTCGCAGGATCACGGACGAGTATCGCATCCCCTGCGTCTCCGGCGAGCCGCGCGTGCGCTTTGTCGAAACCATCTGCGCGACAGCAACGGGCGAAGGCAGGCATTTTCAGCAGACCAGCGGCAGGGGCAACTACGGCCATGTAAAGTTGCGCCTCCAGCCGAACCCCCGAGGCGCCGGCTGCGATTTCATCAGCGAAATCACCGACGGCCGGATCCCGCGGGAATTCATCGCGTCCGTTGAGATGGGCGTTCGCGAGGCCGCGCAGGCCGGTATTCTGGCCGGCTGCGAATTGGTGGATTTTGCCGCTACCTTGTTCGACGGCAGCTGTCACAAGACCGATTCCAATCCCGCTGCCTTTCAAATTGCGGGTTCCCTCGCCCTCAAAGAAGCCGCGAGCCATGCCAATCCTGTCGTCCTCGAGCCCATCGTGTCCGTCCAGTTCGTTGTACCAGGAATGGCTCGACGGGAAATGATCGCTGATCTGCAGTCGCGCCGAGGCCAGGTCACTCTGGTGGAGCGAAACGGGGCTGATTCGGTCCGGCTATGGGCGATCATCCCTTTGGCAGAGATACTCGGCTACAAGCCGCAGCCGTACGTGCTGGCATATCTTTCCTGGCAGCAGAAGCCACCGCGGGATTCTGGCGGAGGCGAAGTTAATGTTCCAGCGCCCCGTCCACGCGGCCCGGCGCCAAAGACCGAATGGTCCGCCGCTGATCCGGACGAGGACTGGACCTGAGCGCGCCCGCCCTCACCACGCTAATCCTCCTGAAGGTGGCGGCCAGCTCCCCAGCAGTTGGCGGAGCAGCACCACCCGCCCCAGGTGATACGCATTGTGCGCAGCCACGCTCTCCAGTTGTTCCCGCACCGTCATGTGGCGTGTTGGCTGCCCGGGAGCCGACAGACAGCGCACCATCCTCTCCGGTTCCCCGGCCTGCGGTCTGTTCGCAAGAGCTGCCGCCTTCTCGGCGCCCGCAAGAAATCGCTCGCGCAATGACGCCCACGTCTCCGCACTTTCCTGCTGTTTGCTCGGGAAAGTCAGAGCGTTATGTTGAGGAAAGGACGTCTCCACGCCGCTGATCCGGTCGAGGCTTTGCTGCTGCCAAAACGCCGCGTGCCACAGCTCTTCGTAAATCGTGTGCGGCGCGCCCGCCACTCGGGCGTGCGCGAGCTCGTCGGACAAATTCTCGACGATGTGCGACGGAGGCGTGTGTGCGCTGTCGCCTGTCAGAGCAAGAGCCAGTTCGTTCATGCGCCAATTTTCGCACGCCAACTCGGACTACTTCGGTATTACCACCGTGCCGGAGTCTTTCCCCGCCGGCTTTCCAGCTGGCCGCGCGGACGCTCCACCTACCAGCATCGCCTTCGCCTTCCACCGCGTCGGAATCGGTTCGAGCTTCGCATGCGGCCACTGCGTAGGAATCCGCTCCGGCGCGGATGCTGCCCGCCTCTCGGCCCGCGCAATCGCCAGCGTCAGCGCGTTCTGCGCTTTCAGCAGCACCGCCTGCGCCGAACACTGCTGCGCTGGCAGGATGACAGCCGGGGCTACTGCCCGCGTCGTTGCCTGAATCGGAGCGCTCGCCGCGCCAGCCGCCGTCTGGCCCCAGGCGACACCTCCGGCCAGCACCATAACCACAGGGAGAAACGCTATCCGCATCGCGCACCTCCGCGCCCGGAAGAGGCCCGGCACAGCCCACCCGGCCGGCCACACGCCGCACCCGCCCGCAGAATAGCAAAATCGGGCCACCGCCGGCTCTTCGGCCCGGAATTCTGCTCAACCCGCGTCTGCTTGCTACTTGTTCCCGGCTGTCCCGCCGGCCGCCGAGGCCCCGCGCGCCTTCCGCAGCGCCTTCCAATCGGCCTCGTTCTGGTCGGCGTAAGCCTCGGCGAACTTCGCGATCGCCTCGCCGAACTTCGGGCCATTGCCCAGATAGCCCGCCAGTTGGCACGCGTCGCCCGACCGCGCATGCCCTCGCGCCAGCAGCTCGCCGCACATCTCCGCGTAATCGCTCAGTCCCTGATCCTTCAGGTCGTCGATCTCGATGTTCCCCTTGTGGTCGCTGAGCTGCCGCACCAGAAACTCGCGATTGGCGATCGTCGTCCAGCCCAAAAACGGGTCCGACGCGAACTGCATCGCCCGCTGTCCCTCAGCCACGCGCCGCCCCTGATGTCCGGCTGCGGTCGTCGCCGTCAGATACGGCGCATACGCCGACCCCGGCTGCTCCTTCACCTGCAAAAACAGCGGATCCCGCGGGCCGTTGCCCTCCAGATATACCACGAAATCCCGCAGCCCCACGCTGCCCGTCCCCACCACCTTGAAGCCCACATCCACCGCGCGGTACTGAGCCAGAAAATGCTGCCGCTCCGGCTGCAGGCTCTCGCGATACGCCTTCAGCGAGGCCAGCACCGGCCGCGACTGGCGCGGCTCGAGCCGGCGCAGCACCGGCGGCTCGCTGCGGAAAACCCGCCCGCCCTTGCGCTCCTCCGTCAGCGTCTCCAGCGAGTGCAGCGGCGTGGCGCGCTCCGCCTTCAGCAGCGCGTCCGACACCGGCGAAATTCGTTGCAGCCGATGCACCTGATACCGCGCCACCTCGATCACCGGCATCCGTGCCAGCGTCTCCACCAGCTTCCGATAGCTCGACGCAAAGCGCAGCACCGCGTCCTCGGCATGTTTCGCGCCTTTGCCCGGATTCGTCTCGCGCGCGGCCAGCACCAGGCTGGTGGCCAGCCGCTTCAGGTCCCACTCGAACGGCCCGCGGATGGTCTCGTCGAAGTCGTTGATGTCAAAGAGCAGCCGCCCGTCGGGCGCGGCAAAGGCGCCCAGGTTGCGGACATGCGCATCGCCGCAAATCTGATTCACGATGCCGGTGTGCGGCAGCAGCGCCAGATCGGCGGCCATCGCCGGCACCGCGCCGCGGAAGAATCCGAACGGCGAAGCCAGCATCCGCTCGTACTTCAGCGGGATCAGCGAAGGCACGCGCCCGCGCATCGACTCGTCAATCAGCTCCAGCGGATCTCTTTGGCGCAGCTTCGCGTCCCAGTGCGCGTGATCCTGGCGGCGGACCTGCTTGCGCCGCGCCTGCCCCAGCGCCCGCCGCTCCTGCGATGTGGGAATGTGCGGCATCTTTGTTCAGAAGCGACGCTACATGGTTCCGCTTGCGATTACAACCGGGCCTCAGCCGGCCGGCTCCTCTGCATTCTCCTCCGCTTCAAAATTCCTGGCGCGGACTCGCCATCTCCGGCATTTCTCCCCATACCAGTGTGGCAGCGACAGTTCGCGCTTCTGAACCGGCCCTCCCCGCGCGATCCAAACCGCTCTAGAAAAGAGGCTTACGGTGTTTATATGCACCCTTTTCGGGGCATGACCTTCTCGTTGCAGAAGCATTCACCCATTCGGGGGAACTCCGCGTTCCGCATCTGGTGCTACACTCCTCAAATCGACGGGAGAAAACATGAGATACAGCGTATTTGAACAGGCTGCCATCGAGGCAAGCGCCGGACTGAAAGAGATTGACGTGGAGATTGAGCAGCTGGATACAAAAAAGCAATCTCTGGAAGCAAAGAGAGAGTTACTGGAGACGCTGGTGCACCAGCTGTGGGTGGTTCTGCCCATGAGCAACCAGGGTTCTCCGGCCGACGCAGCCGACAAGGCTGGCGTCGCCAGCAACGCGCCCGAGGCTAAGGCTTTCTCGCCACGGAAGGAAGATTGGCCGGCCTTCGTGCAAAATTCCAACTCGAATTCCCCCGTGGAGCGAAAATGAATTACAACGTAATTGAACAGGCTGCTGTCGAGGCCAGCAACGGGCTGAAAGACATCGATACCGAGCTTGAGCAGCTCGCGGCAAGAAAAGATTCGTTGCTGGGAAACAGAGAAACCCTGGAGACGCTTGGGCGTCAGTTGTTCACGGTTCTCTCCATGATTTCCGATGCGGCTCCGGCTGAAAAAGCCAGCGAAGCTGCCCTGACTCCCGAGCAACCGGCGGCTGAGCCGGTTTCGTTCGCAGACGCTCATTCGGAGGCGACGTCTGATCCGCTGCCGCAGGAAGAAGCGACAGACAGCTCTCCTGTCGTCGCGGCTCCCGAAACACCAGCGGAAGAAGCGCCTTCCTTCGCGGAGCTTCTGTCGCAGAGCAAGCCTTATTCTCTGCGGAACGACGGGTGGCCGGCCGCCGCTCCGGTGGCTCAGCGCACGCTGCGAAGCCTCCTCTGAAGTCGCTTTCCGGCACGGGCAGGACCGCTGCCTGGCCGCTGTTCGAAGCCAGCGAGAAAGGCATCGTATAGTTGGCCGGCGCGCCGCAACCACGGCGCTTCGTGCCAACAATTCCACAACCGCGCGCCCGCAGCCCGACAACTGTTCGCCCGCCTGCGAGCACAACGGTCCGACGCAGCGCTTCGCTCATGCCGTCACTCTCTCATTGACGCGGATTCGGAAATGCCGGAATCGGTCTGCCCCTGGGCCGCGGCATCTTCGGCAGTTCGGTCCCGCGCAGCATTTCCTCCAGCCTCTCGTACACCGCGTTCGTCCAGCCAAACCCGACCACGTTCTGCCGGTATCCTGCCAGCACCTGGAATTCCGAAGACCCCGTCACGACGTTGTACTTCTCGCGGACGGTCCCTCTGCGCTGATAATTGTCGCGCACCGTCGTGGTGAAGGCGCGCGCCACTCGCAATGCGTCGTTCCTGTCGCCTTCATGCGCCATTCCGTCCGCCGCCAGCCACGTCGTCGGAGCCCATCCGTAGGGCAAGTCCCACTGCTCGCCACTGTCCGTTGAGCTCATCGCCGGGCCGCCCTTCTGTTCAAACAGCTCCAGATTCGACTCCACCCTTCGCGCCTGCTCCGCGCTCGCTGCGCCTGCCCACAGGGGGTAGAACGTCGTCAGGTAGTCGTACTTCGACTGCTTTCCCGTCGCAAAGTCGTAGTCGAAATACATCCCTTTCTGCGCATTCCACAGGTAGCGATCCATCGCCGCACGCCGCGCCTCGGCTTCCGCGTCCCACTGCTGCGCCTCAGCCCCGCGGCCCAGCTCCTCCGCCATCCACGCCAGGTCCATTTCGTACTTGTAGAGCAGCGCGTTCAGCCCCACTGGCGCATAATCCTGTGTCGACCCGCCGAACGGCCCGAAGCGGAACGTCGTGTCGAAGCCCGATTCGCGCATGGCCCGATCGCCCTTGTAGAAATCCCGCGTGAGCCAGTGCGTTCCCACGTGCTCCCGGCTGCAAAGAGGCGACGTCGCCGGATTGCAGCTGATCGCCATAATCCGCGGCCAATCCGCGTGCATCGGCTCGGCCGGCCCGTCCACCAAATAATCCGTCCGCACGCCCGGATGCGCGAGCAGCCAGCGAATCACTGTCCGGTAATACGTCGGATCGTCGCCCATCTCCGGCACTGGCCCGCTGCCGAAGTCCCAGTACCGCTGCAGCCCCGTGTCCCCCGCTCGCATTTCTGGCCGCATCCAGAACGCGTGATCCCGCTGCGCGAATCCATACGCCGTTGCCAGCCACGCATCGGCTTCCTGCCGATGCCCGGCCCTCAGCTCGGCCTTCCAAACCGCGCGAATCATCGACGAGAGGAACGGCGGCTGCGAGCGCGTCAGATAATACGTCCGGTTCGCGTTCAGAACCCCGCCATAGTGCTTGATCTCGAAGAAGAAATTCTCCACTATCCCCTGCGCCATTTCCGTCTGTCCGTCCTCGATCAGCCCCAGGATCATGAAGTAGCTGTCCCATCCGTACATCTCGTTGAAGCGCCCGCCCGGCACGATGTACGTGTTTGGCAGATACAGCAGGCCCGGCTCGAGCGGCGGCAGCTTCTGACCCATTCGCTCGATCTTTACAGGCAGCCGCTCGACACGCACGTCGCAAGCGTGCGGTAAAGCAGCTACGTCCGCCGGCTCCGGTAAATCCACCGGCAGATACAGCACCGGCCGCGTCTTCACCTTGGGATCCACCAACGAACCGCACTCGTTCATCGAGCGACGCAGGCTCTGCCATGCCTGGTGAATATAGGTGTCGATCGGGGCCCTTGCCGGCGTCCGCAGCGGCAAAGGCTCGCGCGGCTCCTGTCCGCTCGCTCCCAGGGCCAGAGCAATCATCAATCCTGTCGCCCGGCCAACCCGCCCGATTCGTCCCATCCCTCTGGTCATGGCCCTCCCGCTCTGCCGTTGCATCATAAACCTGGGCTCCGCCGCTGCGAACTCCGCTGCGGCCGCCCGAACTTTCCGCTCGTTTCCGGGCGCAGAATAGATCAGGTGACACGCTTGACGGCACGCACCAGGACCTCGCACTCCCGGCTGCATCGCATCCTGCTCTGGACCAGCATTGTCCTCACCGTCCTCGTCGTCGTCACCATCATTGCCGGGAACATCGTCCTGCATCGCGTCGGCCCCCTCCTGAGAGCCAGGGTCATCGCAACGCTGAGCGCCCGCTTCGACAGCCGCGTGGAGCTCGCCTCCTTCCATGTCTCCGCGGTCCGCGGATTCGAAATCTCCGGCGACGGCCTCAAACTCTATCCCAACCATCTTTCCATGCCCGAGCCTCTCATTCAGGTGGATCACTTCTCGTTCCACCTGCTCGGCTGGCAGCAGCTCATCCAAACCCCTAATTTCATCAATAAGGTGAGCGTCAACGGCCTCGAAATCCATATCCCTCCCAAAAACGAACGCGCCAACGTCCCGCACCTCAGCTCCGGTTCGTCTTCCAGCTCTTCGTCCGGCGCCGGCCAGAACGACGAAGCCTCACAGCTCACCGTGGGTGAAATCCTTGTCAAAAATGCAACCCTGGTCTTCGAGAAGGACCAGCCCGGCATATCGCCGCTCACCTTCGTCATCCACAAACTCACGCTGCGCTCGGTGGCCGCCGGCCAGCCCATGAAGTTCGACGCCACGCTCATCAATCCCAGGCCGCTCGGCAACATCGCCACCACAGGCGACTTCGGTCCATTCGATGCGCAAAGTCCCGGCGACACGCCCGTCGACGGCCGGTATTCTTTCACCCACGCCGATCTCAGCACCATTCGCGGCATCGGCGGCATCCTCTCTTCCGAGGGCAAATACTCCGGCCAGCTCAATCACATCACGGTGGACGGTACCACCGACACTCCTGACTTTCAGTTGGCCGTGGCCAACCACCCCATGCCGCTGAAGGCCACCTTCCACGCCATCGTCGACGGGACCAGCGGCAATACCCATCTCGAGCCGGTCGACGCGTGGCTCGCCCAGACGCACATCGTCGCCTCCGGGGACGTCACCCGCGCGCCCCGCGGACACGGCCGCGACATCACCCTCAGCTGCACGGTGGGTCCAGGGCTCATCCAGGACATTCTCCAGCTCACCGCCAAAAGCCCGCCCATCATGAACGGCCCATTGCAGGTGCAGGCGCAAATTCGCATCCCGCCCGGCGACACCACTATCGGCGACCGGCTCGAAGTCAACGGGACCTTCGCGCTCAACGGCGTCCATTTCACCGACCCGAAGGTCCAGGATAAGGTCGATGAGCTCAGCCTGCGCGGCCAGGGCCACCCGCAACAGGCCGAGCAGGAAGTGGACGCGATGAAATCCGGAAACCTCAAGGCCGGTACCGCCGCGAATGTCGCCTCAACCATCAGTGGCAACTTCATCCTCTCCAGCGGCCAAATCGGGTTTCCCGCGCTCAACTATACCGTTCCCGGTGCGAAGGTGAAACTCACCGGCCGCTACCTTCTCCCGTCTGAGGCCCTCGACTTCACCGGCGCGGCGATGCTCCAGGCCCACGTCTCTCAGATGGTCACCGGCTGGAAATCCGTGCTCCTGAAGGCTGTCAATCCTTTCTTCGCGAAGGACGGCGCCGGCACCGAGGTCCCCGTCCGCATCACCGGCAGCCGCTCCCATCCCGACATCGGCATCGGACACTAGCGCCCGCTGCAGAGGCACACGCGGGTGCGTGGGTGCCTGGCCAGCCGCTTCTTCCCCTGACCGCCTTTCTGCTGACCGCTCCTCCGCTGTCTTCCTGTAAACTCCGAATCAAATGACCCGCAGCATCCGTGAGGACCCTGAGCGCCTTGTCAGCGCCTCCCGCGCCGAAGAAGAAAATTCCTTCGAGCTCAAGCTCCGCCCCCGCCGCCTCAGCGAGTTCATCGGCCAGTCCAAAGCCAAAGAGCAGCTGGCCATCTCCCTCGAAGCCGCCAAAGCCCGCGGCGAAGCCCTCGACCACGTCCTCTTCTTCGGCCCTCCCGGCCTCGGCAAAACCACCCTCGCCACGATCATCGCCAACGAGCTCGAAGTCCCCTTCCAGCAGACCTCCGGCCCCGCGCTCCAGATCCAGGGCGACCTTACCGCCATTCTCACCAACCTGCGCGACCGCCAGGTGCTCTTCCTCGACGAGATCCACCGCCTCCAGCCCGTCCTCGAAGAAAAGCTCTACACCGCGCTCGAGGACTACAAGCTCGACATCGTTATCGGCCAGGGCCCCGCCGCGCGCACCCACGTCATGGAGCTCAAGCCCTTCACCTTTGTCGCCGCCACCACGCGCCCCGGCCTGCTCAGCTCGCCGCTGCGCTCCCGCTTCGGCATCCTGCTCCGCCTCGAGTTCTACACCGACGACGAGCTGCGCTTCATCGTCACCCGCTCCGCCGAAGTGCTCGGCATCGAGATCGATCAGTACGGCGCGGCCGAGATCGCCATGCGCTCCCGCGGCACCCCACGCATCGCCAATCGCCTGCTCCGTCGCGTGCGCGACTACGCTCAGGTCCGCGGCTCGGGCCGCATCGATCACGACACCGCCTGCCACGCCCTCCAGATGCTCGAGGTCGACGCTCACGGCTTCGACGAGCTGGACCGCCGCCTGCTGCTCGCCATCATCGAGAAGTACCAGGGCGGCCCGGTCGGCCTCGGCACCCTCGCCGCCACGCTGGCTGAAGAAGAGGACGCCCTCGAAGAGGTCTGCGAACCCTTCCTCATCCAGATCGGCTTCCTCGACCGCACCCCCCGCGGCCGCTGCGCCACGCGCCTGGCCTATGAGCACTTCGGCATCCCGCTCCCGGGCCGGCAGAGCGGGCTGTTCTGAAGGCGGCGCGCCGCAAGTTCAGGGAGCGACGTAACAATAAACTTCGCCTGTAGCTTCTTTATTTGCTTTGTTTTCGACTCTCAGGAAAATCAAAATGAGGGCGGAGAGCCCGGCAATATGCTCCTCAAGCTCGATTAGCGCTGGGATAAACACGGGCGTACTGGTACCATTCGCTCGCCTTCTCGGCCAAGAGCACCCGCCTGTAAACAGATGGCAGGTTCTTGTGCAGATATTCATCAATAACCTGCCGCAGAGAGAGAGGCCTTGCCGCGCGGCGAGCAATTTCTCCGCCGCAGAGAAAAATTAGCGGCGGCGATCGGACTACCTTTGCTTCGGCGCTCACGAGAATTGACCCGGGTCTGCTTGCCAAGAACGACCCACTGGGTTGTTCCCGGAATCGTGGGGCCGGTGGTCTTCCGGGCGACGGGGGGGCCACCTGGCAAAACCTGGCACGCGCCAAACGGCCCGAGAAGGAGATTTCAGGACGGAACTTGGCTACTTTTCGGCACAGCG
>DATJSY010000048.1:0-121159 GCA_035503835.1 Acidobacteriaceae bacterium
ATCGTCCGCGAGATGAAGGCGCTCACCGTGCTCTCCGAGCAGGAACTTTACGCCGCAGCGAAGGAGCATCAGGCGCCGTACGAACTGATTCGCATGGCAGAGACACACAACGGCAACGGCAATTTCGCTCCTGGCTCCGGCACTTCGCTGCGCCTCAAGGTTGGGCTGGCCGAGATGCTGAAGGGCGGCGTCATCATGGACGTGATGAACGTGGAGCAGGCGCGCATTGCCGAAGAGGCGGGCGCTGTCTCCGTGATGGCGCTCGAGCGCGTCCCGGCGATGATTCGCGCCGAAGGTGGCGTGGCCCGCATGGCCAACCCGAAGCTCATCCGCGGGATCATTGACGCCGTCTCCATCCCCGTCATGGCTAAAGCGCGCATCGGCCACTTCGCCGAGGCGCAGATCCTCCAGGAGCTGGGCGTCGACTTCATCGACGAGAGCGAAGTGCTGACCCCGGCGGACGAAGCACACCACATCGACAAGCACGCTTTCAAGACTCCGTTCGTCTGCGGCGCACGCAATCTCGGCGAGGCGCTGCGGCGCATTGCCGAAGGCGCGGCCATGATCCGCACCAAGGGCGAAGCCGGCACCGGCGACGTGGTCCACGCCGTGCAGCACATGCGGCAGATCGTCCGCGAGATGAAGGCGCTCACCGTGCTCTCCGAGCAGGAACTTTACGCCGCAGCGAAGGAGCATCAGGCGCCGTACGAACTGATTCGCATGGTCGCGCAAATGGGCAGACTGCCGGTGCCCAACTTCTCAGCCGGCGGCATCGCCACGCCCGCCGACGCGGCGCTGATGATGCAGCTCGGCGCCGAGGCGATCTTCGTGGGATCGGGAATCTTCATGAAGGAGCGCGCCACGCCGCTTGATGTCGAGAAGAACCCGAAGGAGCGCGAAGAAGCCGTCTCACGCGCGAAAGCCATCGTCATTGCGACCACGCATTACAACGACCCGAAGATCCTGGCCGAAGTGTCTGAGCAGGTGACCGGCACGATGAAGGGGCTGGCAGCGGCGGCTATCGAAGAAGCACAGTTGCTGCAGACCCGCGGCTGGTGAACTGGCCGGGACTGGCTGTCCTGGGGGCGATTTCGCCGCGTTTTGAGTCAGGGCACGACTTCAGCCGTGTCATCCGCGCAGCAAAGAGCTTTGGGCTTTAACCCCTCAGAGATGTCCTGGCTGTGCATTTTTGACCATGAATTCGACAAGCTCCTCTGATCTACCTGAAAAATCGACACCGGACGCGCAGAAGTCCTGCACCCGTTCACCCCGCATCGGCGTCCTCGCCATCCAGGGCGACTACGATGCGCACGCCCAGGCGCTGCGCGAGGCCGGAGCAGAGCCGGTGCTGGTTCGCAAAGCGGAAGAACTGGCCGGAATCGATGGCCTCATCCTCCCCGGCGGCGAGTCAACGACATTTCTGAAGTTTCTGGAGCGGGGCGGCTTTCTCGGCTCGTTGCGCGAGTTTGTCCGGACCAGGCCCACCTTCGGCACCTGCGCCGGATGCATTCTCCTCGCCACGGAAGTGACGCATCCCGCGCAGCAGAGCCTCGGCGTGCTGCATGCGACGGTGGAGCGCAACGCCTATGGCCGCCAAATCGACTCCTCCATCCACACCGCGGCGACCGAGCTTCCCGGCGCCCCGCTGGAGATGGTGTACATTCGCGCCCCGCGTATCGTGAAAACCGGCGACGGCGTGCGTATACTGGCCACGCGCGATGGTTTCCCCGTGCTCGTCGAGCAGGGGCACATTCTGGCCGCCACCTTCCACCCGGAGCTGTCTTCCGATCGCCGCGTCCACCAGCGCTTCGTGGATCTGGTCCGTTCGCGCATGACCCATTCCCCGCGTTAAGCTGGGAGTCTCAATGCCAGCTGCTCCTCCACTGTCCGAATCAGTGCTGACCGTTTTAGCCCTGGCCGTTTCATCGCTGACCGCTTCACCGCTCGTATGAACTGGCTCCCGCCCAACGGCGCATTGCACGGCACTGGTTTCGACCAACTGCTGCGCTGGAACCTCGACACGATGTTCTGGCTCTTTGTCGCGGCCCAGGTACTCATCGTGCTGGCCATGCTGCTGGCTGTGCTGCGCCGCGGCTCCGCGCAGGCGACCGGTCCCGCGCAGCCACGATCCTTCCGCTTTTTTCTGTTCACCGAGCTGCTGCCGCTGCTCGCCATCACCGCGCTCTATATCGCAATGGTCGTCACCAGCCATCATCTCTGGGCCGCGCGCCGCGAGCAGGCCAACGCGCGCAACGCTGTGCGGGTGGAAGTCACGGGCGTCCAGTTTGCGTGGTACTTCCGTTATCCCGGCGACGACGGCATCTACGGCAGGCTCGTTCCGGACCTGGTCAACGCGCCCGCCGGGAATCCTCTGGGCCTCGACCCGAACGATCCCCACAGCCGCGATGACATTGTTTCCCCGGTCCTGGTACTGCCCGCCGGCCAGCCGGTCGATCTGCGCCTGCGCTCGCTGGACGTGATCCACGGCTTTTTCATCCCCGGCATGCGCCTCAAGCAGGATGCAATCCCCGGAATGATCGGTCATCTCCAGTTCACGCCTGAAGTTCCCGGCGTTTATCCAGTCCTCTGCACGCAGGTCTGCGGTCTGGGCCACGCGCGTATGCAGACGCGGTTGCGAGTGGTCACGGAGACCGAGTTCCGTCGCTGGCTGGACGCGCGCGAACGCATCGCCCTGGCCACGCCGATCCCGGACATCCCCGCTTCGTCGCCGGCGGTGGCGCGTCCATGAACGCCCGGATGGCCGGCCAGGCCAGCGCTCCACCGGCTCTCCCGCCCCGTGGATTCCTGCGCCGACGCATCTTCACCTCGGATCACCGCGCGCTGGCCGTGCTGTATTTGCTGCTCGGCCTGGCCGCCGTCACCATCGGCACGCTGCTTTCGCTGGTCATCCGCGTTCATCGCGTCTGGCCGGCGGTGGCGTTTCCGTTCTATGGCATGCTTCGCCCGGAAGACTATCTGGCGGTCGTGACCATGCACGGCACGCTGATGGTTTTCTTCGTCCTCACCGTAGTCCCACAGAGCGCGTTTCCCAATCTGGTCCTTCCCGCCCAGATCGGCGCGGACCGTATGGCCTTCCCGCGCCTGAACGCGGCAGCTTTCTGGCTGACTCTGGCCTCGCTCTTCGTCCTGCTGGCGGCGTTTTTCGTGCCCCGGGGTGCACCCATCTCCGGCTGGACCAGCTATCCCCCCTTCAGCGCCATCCCCGCCACCGGTCCCGGCCAGGGCGCCGGGATGGACTGCTGGCTGGCGGCCATCGGCCTCTTCTGCATCGCCGCAGTCGCGTCCTCGGCCAATTTTCTGGCCACCATCCTCGCCCGCCGCGGCCAGGGCATGACGTTTGGCCGCCTCCCGCTCACCGTCTGGTCGTGGCTGGCCAGCTCGGCGCTCACTGTCATCGCCTTCAGTACGCTTTTCGCCGCGGCGCTCATGCTTTTCGCGGATCGCCACTTCGGCACCAGCTTCTTTATTCCCGCCGGCGAAGTCATCAGCGGCATCCCGCGCGCGGGAGGCGGCGGATCGCCGATGCTCTGGCTGCATCTCTTCTGGTTCTTCGGCCATCCTGAGGTTTACATCTCCATCCTGCCCGGCATGGGTCTCGCCTCCGCGCTGCTCGCCAACTTCACCCGGCGTCCCGTGCCCGCCTACCGCTTCATGGTGGCCGCCACGCTGTTAATCGGTTTCCTCGGGCTCGGCGTCTGGGGCCATCACCTGTTCGTCTCCGGCATGAACCCCTACGCCGGAACTGCCTTCGGGCTCACCACCATCGCCATTGCCGTGCCCAGCTCCGCCGAGGTGCTTACCTGGCTGGCCATGCTCTTCCGCGGCCGGATGCAGCTCACCACGCCCATGCTGTTCACTCTGGGCTTTATCTCCTTTTTCATCGCCGGCGGCCTTACCGGGCCCATTCTCGCACAGCCCGCCCTCGACGCCTACCTCCACAACACCTTCTTCGTGGTCGCGCATTTTCATCTGGTCATGGCCATGGCCGGCGTCTTTTCCGTCTTTGCCGGCATCTACTACTGGTACCCGCTGCTCACGGAGCGGCTCATGAACCAAACCCTCGGCAAGGCGCACTTCTGGATCTCCCTGATCGCCGCGTACGGCACCTTTTTCCCCATGCACTTTGCCGGACTGGCTGGCGAGCCCCGCCATTATGCGCAACTCGCTGGCCCGATTGAGTCCTTCCCCAGCCTGATTCCGGTGGAGCGCGGCATCACCTTCGCAGCGCTGACCCTGGCCACGGCGCAGCTGATCTTTTTCTTCAATGTTATTTACAGCGCGCGACACGGTGTTCGTGCCGGTGGAAATCCCTGGCGCGCCACGACCCACGAATGGTGCCCCGACGCGCATCCCATAACCAGGGGCGAGCCCTATGCCTACGGTCCGGAATCCGGACCGGAGAAAGATTTCCTCCCGCAGTGGGAATCGGCCACGCCTGCCCCGTCGCAATTCGGCGCACGGGAATATCCATCCGGGCTTAAACCGGAGTAAGCTACTGAACACCGGAGTGGGTCATGCCAGCCACCTTCACCCGCCATCAGGTCGAAATCGAAAAGAGGGATACCGGCTACGGCGGAAAACCGCCGGTCGACCGGCGTCCGACGGGCGGAGGCGGAGGCGACGACAACTGGGATTCCCACTCTTCCCGCCACGGGGGCCCCCGCGAGCTGCTGATCCGGTATCGGCTGGCGGTGCTTTCCGGCCTGGCGGGCGACTTTGTCTTCTTCGCAGTGCTGGTCAGCGCTTTCTTTGTGCGTCCCACCGCCGGCCATATCGACGCCGGCGCCAACTTCGTCTCCGACTGGCACCCGATCGCCATTCCGCCCATTCTCTGGATCAATACCGCTATTCTGCTGCTCTCCAGCCTCACCATCGAAGTGGCCCGCCGCCAGCTCTTCCACGAAATCGACGTCATGGAAGAATGGCTCGGCCTCGGTCGTCCCGCGGTCAGGCGCGCCGCGCCCTGGCTGGCGGCCACCATTCTGCTCGGCGGCCTGTTCCTCACCGGGCAGTGGATCGCCTGGCAGCAGCTTGCCGCGCAGGGACTCTTCTTTGCCACCAATCCCAACAGCCACTTCTTCTACCTCGTCACCGGCGCGCACGCCTTCCACCTGTTCCTGGGCTTGTTTGCGCTCCTCTTCGCGCTGGTGGCCATCTTTCGCCTCAAAAAGGTCGAGATGCGCCAGATCGCGCTCGACTGCACGGCGTGGTTCTGGCACGCCATGACCCTGTTCTGGATCTTCCTCTTCGTCCTGCTCGTTTGCTATCAGTAGCGCCGCGCCCGCTCTGACGCCGGAATCCGTCCGGCGGAGTTAGACTGAACGCAATCACCATGCGTTACGTCATTGCTCTGCTGGCCTTCGCCGGAATCGTCGTTTCCTCTCTGGCTCTTCAGGTCCACTACTCCAGCGCCCTAGAGCCCTGCGACATCAATTCGCACTGGGATTGCGGCATCGTGAACCACAGTTCCTTTTCCACCGTGGACGGTCTCTGGTGGCACGTGCGCGACAATCTCCATCCCGGCAGTCTCACCGGCCCCGCTCCCCGTACCGGCCTTCCCGTCGCCGCCGTCGGCATTGCCGGATACGCCGCTATCGCCCTTCTTGCATTTTTCCGGCGCCGCTGGTGGCTCGTCCTCTTCGCGCTCGGCGGCCTCGGCCTGGCGCTCTACCTCAGCAACATCGAGGCGCATGTGCTCGAGGTCTGGTGCCTGTACTGCGTCATCTCGCAATGCCTGATCGCGCTGACTACCCTGCTCTCTCTCATCTGGCTCTTCTTCCGGCCGCAGCGCGCCTGACGAGCCCAGGTCGCATCGTCGATCCACCCAACCACGGCCGCCATGGAACGCACCCCGCGCAATCTCGTTCGTTGGCTTTTTGCTTCCGAAGTCGGTCCCCGCAGTCGATTCGCGCCGCGCTGGTTCTTCCTCCGCGCCCTGGCCGCCATCTACTTCTCCGCCTTCCTCGCGCTGGTTTTCCAGACTCGCGGCCTCATCGGCCCGGACGGCATTCTGCCCGCAGGCCAGTATCTTGACTCGCTGGCCGGCGCCGGCGCACTGCGCTTCTGGTATGCCCCCTCGCTGTTCTGGATTTCCTCCAGCTCGTCCTGGATGATGGCCATCGTCTGGATCGGCCTCGCCGCCTCCGTTGCCGCCTTCCTCAACCTGTGGCCGCGCTTCAGCTTCCTGGTCTGCCTCGTCTCCTTCCTCTCCTGGATCTCCACGGCAACGACATTTTCCGAGTACCAGTCCGACGGCATGCTGCTGGCCGCGGGCTTTCTGGCTCTTTTCTTCGCGCCTCGCGGCTTCTGGCCCGGCTGGGGCACAGACTCCCCGCCCCCGCGTGCCGCGCTCTTGCTGCTCCTGTGGGAGTGGTTCCGCATCTACTTCGAATCCGGCCTGGTCAAGCTGCTCTCCGGCGACCCCGAATGGCGCCACCTGACCGCGATGGATCACTACTACCAGAACGGCCCCCTGCCCACCTGGGTCGGCTATTACGTTCAGCATTTGCCGCACTGGTTCCAGATCGGCACCGCCGCCGGCACGCTCGTCATGGAGCTGGGGGTCGTCTGGATGCTGTTCCTGCCTCGGCCCCTCCGCCTGATCCTGTTCTTCATCGTCACGCCCTGGGAAATCGGCGTCATTCTCACTGCCAACTACGCTTTCCTGAACTACCTGGTCCTCGTGCTCGGCTTCCTTCTCCTCGACGACCGCAGCGTCCGCTGGCTCATCCCGCGCCGTTTCCGCCGCTCGCTCGAAGTGACTGTGGTATCCGACGCCGCCGAGTCGAAACCGCGCGCCGAACCCGTGCTCTCCATCCTGAGCACCGACACCGTTTCTCCTTCGGAGCCCTCTCCGCGCGACGCCCGCGGCTGGCGCGGTCATCTCCGTGCTGTGCGTCTCGCCGTGGTGGCCGTCCTGCTGATCTGGATCGCCTACGACACCACAGCCGAGTTGCTGATGATCCCGTGGCGCGACTCTCCACTCTTCACCGAGCCGATCGCCGCGCTGGAGCCCTTCCGCATCGCCAACCAGTATGGCCTCTTCGCCGTCATGACCCGCGGCCGCTACGAAATCGAGTTCCAGGGCTCCAACGACGGCTCCATCTGGAAGCCTTACCTCTTCTGCTTCAAACCGCAGGCTCTGAATCAGGCGCCCGGCATATACGCCCCCTACCAGCCGCGCTTCGACTGGAACCTCTGGTTCGCTTCGCTCGCCGGCTGGCAGGACCAACAGGGTTCCATCGTCCCCATCGCGGAGGAGCGGCTGCTCCTCGGCGACCCCGCCGTCCTTTCGCTCTTCTGTGGCAATCCATTCCCCGAGCAGCCTCCGAAATACATCCGCGCCGTTCTGTGGCAGTACTGGTTCACTACCCTCCAGGAAAAGCGCGCCACCGGCGACTGGTGGCGACGCGAATTGGTCGGCCTGTACGCCCCCGAGATCACCCTCACACCCGACGGAAAGCTCGGCGTCGTCCAATGGCCCGAGCCCCTCCCGCCGCCGCACGACTGAGTTCCGCCGGCTTCGACTCGCGGCTCCCTGTACCCTGCTCCCTGTACGCTGTACCCTGTTTTTATGTACGATCCCATCTCCCAGCCACTCCCTCTCGCCGACCCCGAGGTCGCCGCCGCCATCGACGCCGAAGTTCGCCGCCAGCACGAGGGCCTGGAGATGATCGCGTCGGAAAACTTTGTCAGCCGTGCGGTGCTCGACGCCGCCGGGACCGTCTTCACCAACAAGTACGCCGAGGGCTATCCCGGACGCCGCTATTACGGCGGGTGCGAATATGCTGACGTGGTCGAGAATCTCGCCCGCGACCGCGCCAGACAGATCTTCGGCGCCGAGCACGCCAACGTGCAGCCCCATTCCGGCTCGCAGGCCAATGCCGCGGCCTACATGGCCGTGCTCCAGCCCGGCGACACCATGCTCGGCCTCGATCTGGCCATGGGCGGCCATCTCACCCATGGTCACAAGCTCAACTTCTCCGGCAAGCTTTATCGCGTGGTCTCCTACGGCGTCCGCAAAGACACCGAGACGGTCGATTACGACGAGCTGGAGCAGATCGCCCTCCGCGAAAAGCCCAAAGTCATCGTTGGCGGCGGCAGCGCCTACCCGCGCCACTTCGATTTCCCGCGCATGCGCCACATTGCCGACAAAGTCGGCGCCATCCTGATCGTCGACATGGCTCACTTCGCCGGTCTCGTCGCCGGCGGCGTCCATCCTTCGCCCATTCCGCACGCCCAGATCGTCACCACCACCACGCACAAAACCCTCCGCGGACCCCGCGCCGGTCTCATCCTCTCCCGCCAGGAGCACGCTGCGGCCATCGACAAGGCCGTCTTTCCTGGCCAGCAGGGCGGACCGCTGGTGCACATCGTCGCCGCCAAGGCCGTGGCCTTCGGCGAGGCCCTCCGGCCCGGCTTCCGCGACTACGCCGCGCAGATCATCGCCAACGCCAGAGTTTTGGCGGAGACCCTTGCGAACGCGGGCTACCGCATCGTCTCCGGCGGCACTGACACCCACCTGATGCTCGTCGACGTCTTCGCCAAAGGAATGCTGGGCAGCGAAGCCGAATCCGCTCTTCACGAAGCCGGCATCACCGTCAATAAAAACGCCATCCCCTTCGACACCAATCCACCCCTCAAGCCCTCCGGCATCCGCATCGGAACGCCCGCGCTCACCACCCGCGGCATGAAGGAGAAGGAAATGCGGTTGATCGGCGGCTGGATCGCGTTTGGCCTCGACAACCGCAACAACTCCGCGGCGCTGGCCCGCATCCGCGGCCAGGTCCTTGAACTCGCCGAGCAGTTCCCTCTCTACGGCTGGCTCCGCGAGCCGGCCGGCGTCGCGCGATGACAGCAGCCGGCTGATTTCCGCCGCCACCACGAACGCTCGGCCCCCTCCATGCGCCCGGCCCGGGCGCAAGCCTCGCCGGCTTCTGCCGGCTTCGCGCCGCCTTTCTGCATTCCCGTGACCGGAACCTCAGAAAAGTGACAGCGCCGAAGGACTCTGCGGGGATTCCCACAGCTCAGGGCCGGCGTTTTAACCGGAGATTCATCCAGTTAATCCTGTATTGATCGGGCTGCAACATTGCCGCCCACATAATCGGATTTGATTCCCCCAAAGCTGCGAGTTTCCGCTCCGGCCCCAGTCATTCCTGCCGGGAGTTTCATGAAGCGAGCACAGACAGGAAAGCGGAAGCTCGTCCTGCTGGTAATTGTCGTGGGCGTGCTGGCCGCTTCGGTCTTCGCCTGGGGCACGGAATACAAGATTTCCCTGTATCCCACCCGGCATCACGAGTCGCGGGATCCGGTCCCATTCGCCAAGCTGCTCTCGGAAAAGGAGCGGCCCGCCGCGGGACACTGCGTCGATGTCTGCATGACCGTTCAGACTTCCGCAGCGGCCATGATGCTGCTGGTGCTGGTGCCCGCGGTTCCCGATTCGCGGAGCGCCCGCGAGGTCTGGATTCTGCGGCTGCAAGCGCATTCTGCAGCCCGTCCAATCCCCTGCCTCAGTTAATTTTGGTTTCGTCCCCCTCCCGCTTCCGCCTGCTGACCAGCCGGCTCCCATTGCGCTTCTGACTATGATCGCTCCCGTCCCTTCCTGAAGGACAAGGCGATTTGTCGCCCGGGATATCCCAGCAGCCGGGGTCAGGGTCATCGCTGAGCCCTCGGCGGGTCCGTTCCGGAGCGTACGCGGCGCGCTTCCCGGTGCTTCGAAACCCATTGATGGAGAGAGAGCTTATGAGGCGATTTGTGCTTGTGGCGTGTGTTCTGATTGTGGGCTGCCTGGCAATGGCCCGCAGCGTTTGCCGTGCCCAAAATACAACGGCGATTCAGGGAAGGGTTGTCGACAGCACGGGAGCTGTGATTTCCGGCGCAGCCGTTACCCTGACCGACCTGACAACCAACACCTCGGTAAGCACAACAAGCGGGGCGGACGGGCAGTTTGTCTTCAACGATGTGTCTCTCCATCCGCAGTTCCTCTCGGTCGTGAAGTCGGGATTTGAGAACTTCACGCAGCGGGTGAAGCCGACGGCGCAGTCGGCCCGCATCGTGGCCACCATGAAGGTGGCGGCGTTGTCCCAAAGTGTGACGGTGCAGGGCACCGTCAACCCTGAGGCGAGCCCCGTGCCCAGTCGCGACGACGTGATGATGAAGCCCAATACGCTGGTGGTGCTCGACCAGAAGATCCTCGAGGCCGCGGGTCCGGTAGCCGGCGGCGCGCAGATGCTGAAGGCTACGCCGGGCGCCAATGTCTTCGGCTATGGCGAGACCGGGGCGACCAAATACTCCATTATCCTGAACGGTCTCCAGCAGGGCTGGGCCGGCGAGGCCACCGGCTTCACCGGCACCGGCTCCCTCGGAATTACCTACGACGGCATTCCTGTCGTCGATCCTGCAACCGGCCTGTGGCAGTCGGCCACCATGCCGCAGAGCCTCGTCATCCAGGACATCGCCGTTACCTACGGGCCGGGTGAGCCCATGAATCGCTGGTACAGCGACGTGGGCGGCCGCGTCGAGTTCACGCCGATTCAGCCCACCGTGGAGCGCCACTTCACCCTTTCCGGCACCCAGGGACCTTACGGCACGCAGAACTTCGCTCTCGTCGGCAACACCGGCATGTTCAGGGGGTGGTCGACCGTTCTCGGCGGCGGCCTCGGACGCGGTGACAGCTTCCGCGTCGCTCCCGACGGCTTCGGCAACCACGCCCAGAGCGGCTCCGTCTACGGCAAGTCGCTCAAGACGTTCTCGGCAGGCAGCGTGGCCATGGGCGTCCTCTACGCCAAGGGCGGCGGCTATCGCCCCACCGTCATTCCCACCACCGATATCGGCCTCATCGATCCGATGAATGGCCAGCACTTCAGCCAGGCGACCAGCGGCTTCTACAGCTCGCTGCCATACGCCGCCTACAACAAGTACGACACCAACGAAATGTTCATGACCTACGGGCGCGAGCACCTGTTCCTGGGTCCGAAGGCCACGCTGCGTAACACCACCTGGTATACGCACATCCGCCGCTTCCACCGCCGCAACGACGATGCTCTCAGCCAGGGAGCTCAGGTCGACGAGTGGAACAACCCGCACAGCAACATCTTTGGCGACGAAGTCGGGTTCACGCAGGTCTTTCCCTGGAATACCGTCGATATCGGCGGCTATCTGCTGCACGAGGTCTATAACCCGCACAACCTCTTCTACAACCCGGCCGACGGGGGCAGCGGCGCCCTGCAGATCGTCGGTCAGGGATCGAAGTTCCGCTCCGGCTACTTCCAGCAGGACGATGTCACCTTCTACGCTCAGGACGACATCCATCCCATTCCGCAGATTCACATTATTCCCGGCCTCGCCGTCAATGGCTTCAGCACCAGCTACAGCGATCAGGCGGCGCGCGACTTTAGCTTCGCGCCCGGCACTCACTTCTACCAGAACTCGTCGACTGGGCCGGTCGTCGCGACTTCCGCTGCTGTCTATGAAACCCACTGCGCGCTGAACCCGACGCCTCCGCCCGGCTTGACTCTGGCACAGGACCAGGCTATCGATCCCTATTACGACCTTTGGGGAGAGCCCGTCCAGACCTCGGACGGCAGCTCGACCCAGGACCAGGGCTCGCTGTGCGGCGCGCACGAGAGCCGCTCGGCATTGTCTCCCTCGATCGACGCCTCTGTGACCCCGATGCAGTGGCTCACGATTTATGGCGATTATGACATCACCAATCGCTCGCCCGAGTTCGGTGGTGGCGGCGGCCTCTTCCAGAAGGTCAACCCTGCGTATTACATCATGTCGAAGGGCTCCTACGGCCAGTTCGGCGGCAAGGTGCACTTCACGCATGCTCCGGGGTTTGGCAACTTCATCGCCGGCGTCGATTACTATCATCTGAACTACGACAACCAGGAAATCGACGTGGAAACGGCCACCGGCGTCGAATTAACGAGCGGCGGTAACACCACCTATCACGGCGTGGATGCCTTCTTCAACTCGAACCCCCGCAACAACGTGACCTTTTTCGTGAATCTCGCGGGTGAAGCCTCCAATTACAACACATATGTCACTGGAGGCACCATCGCATCGTGCGGCAGCTCCTACAATGCTGCTGGCGCTGCTAACGGGTGCGCGTATTACAACAACCTTCCCGTGTCCTATACGCCTGACGAAACGCTGAATGCTGGCGTCTACTACGGCATCCAGCACCATGGCCGCGAGATTCTTGAGCCGCGCTTCTTCCTGCAGACCGTCAGCTCCCAGCACCTCTGGTCGAACAATACCGGCGCGCCTGTTACCCGGACAATGCCCGCTTATACCACATCGAACCTGTCGTTCCTCGCTCCCTTCCGCTTCGAGAAGCAGGCGCTCCATCTGCAACTCGACGTCATGAACCTGGCTAACTCGCAGTACAACGAATTCGAATACGTCTCCAGCGGCGGCTATTTTGCGTCGCTCTTCCCAACGTCGAATTACCCCTCCGGATACATCAACGCGTATCCCGGGGCGCCGCGCGCGGTCTTCGGCACCGTCACCTATCAGTTCTGAAAAGGGCGCTTTCCGGTCCGGGGCGGCGGCTTGTTCCGCTCGAGATGTTCCGCGCTCACGGCGCAGCCTTACCCGGTACTCTGTGCCCGGGTTCGAGTCCGAAGAGATAACCCCGAACGGTCTTCCGCCGGACCTCGTTCATCGTGGTCCGGCCCCTTCCAGCTGCCGCGTCGCCGATCAGTCTTCCCTGTTTGCAGGAGCCAGGGGGGAGCCGCAACGGTTAACCGTTGACCGGGGCGATTCCTCCCCCGAAAGTGGAATGTTGCAAAGGGCTTCGCCTGCTATAGTCCCGAATAGATTGCGGTAGAACCAGGAAAGCTCCGTCCCAGGGTGTCCTCGCCCTTGCATTTCCCTGCCCCCGCGGGCCCCATGACGCTTCGGAGTTTGCAATGGGCGTATTTTCCGTTACGCCTGTTGTCCAGGCTGCCGCTTTCTCTGTCTTGCTGAGGGCGGTGATTGACATGCACGGGTTTTCCAGAAAGTTCTCTTCCTTCTCCTGCGCTGCGCGCACTATGTCCACAGTGCTGGGGCTGTTCCTCCTTTCGTCGCTGTCCCTCGCGACGGGCTGTGGGGCGTTCGGGCACACGTACTCACTGACTGGACTCACCATTGAGCCGGCAGCCGGTGACACCTGCATCTATCCTGGCTCCACGGCACAATATGAGGCCTACGGTACATACACCGAAGGCGGTCACGCAGCGGAAACAGAGGTCCTGACCGACCAGGTTCAGTGGAGCGTCACTTTTCCGGAACTGGCATCCATCAATTCCTCCGGACTGCTGACCGCGGGGACAGTCGCAATTGGGACCAGCAACCTCGAGGCGACCACGCAGGGCGAGTTCGGCGTATTGGTGGCTACTTCCAACATTCAGGTCGCGAATCCCTGCGGTTCCAGTTCGTCATCCTTCTCTCCGCGATTACCCTCCTCGCTGAGCATCGTTCCCGGAAGCGCAACCCTGACCAGCCCCGGCGACACTGAGCAGCCACTCGCCATCGGAATCTACCCTGGGGGGCGGGGATCGGCAGACCTGAGCCGCGAGGTGACCTGGGAGTCGAGTGACACCAGCGTCGCCACGGTGAACGCTCACGGTATCATCACGAGCGTTGGCCCGGGTAAAGCGGTCATTACCGCACGCATGACCACCCCCAACGGCCCCGTGATCACCGGCACGCAGACCGTCGAAGTGTCCGGAGGATCGCAAAACCAGTAGCGCAGCCGACCGGTTCCTGCAAAACAGGAAAGGTCTCGCTCCGGCGAGGCCTTTGCGTTCCCGGCGTTGCGACGGTCTACGCCGGTTCCGGAATCACGCGCAGCTTTCCCAGCAGCAGCGCATAACCGGCGATGCCAGCGGCCAGCACCACGGCAGCCACGGCGAAGCCAGCCCCAAAGTTATGCGCGCGGGCAAAGTATCCCATGACGATGGGCGCCGAGATGGCCGCCAGTTGCGTGGCAAAGTTCATGATGCCGCCGATGCGTCCGACACTCTCCCGACAGGCGATCAGTGACGGCACCGACCACCCCACCGGCGCCATCGCGCCCAAACCCGCCAGGCACAGGCTGATCCAGGCCACCGCCCCCCAGGGCGTGTGGGCAAACTTCGCTCCGTAAATGCCCATGCCGAAGCCCAGCCCGCCCAACAGCACGGCCTGGCGCACCAGCCACGGCCTCCGGACACGGCGTACCAGCGCGTCCACCAGCCAGCCGCCGACGAAAAGATCGGTGAACGTGGCCACCAGCCAGGGGACCGCCGTGTACAGCGCGGAATCCAGCAGGCGAATGTGCATCGTCATGGTGAGATAGGTCGGCAACCAGGTGAGCACCAGATAGAAAACGTAGTTGTACGCGGCGAATCCGATCGTCGCGCCAAGCACCTGCGGCTGGCGCAGCAGGTAACGGAGCGGCGCGCCGTGAGCATGATGTGCGGGCGCGGACTCCGGCTGCGCGTGGCCCTCCTGCATCCACTGCCGCTCGGCCGGACTGAGCCGCCGGTCCTCGCTGGGATTGCGGTAGATGCGCCAGAAGAGCAGGAAATACAGGAAGCTGGCAAATCCGGTGAACAGGAAGCTCCAGCGCCATCCCAGCCAGAGAACCAGCACGCCCAGGATGGGGATGCCGATGGCCGACGCGAACTTGGCCGCTGCATCGTTCAGCGAGGTGGAGAAGCTGCGCTCATTCTCGGGAAACCAGTAGCCAACAGCCTTGGAGTTGGCCGGAAAGGTCGGCGCCTCGCCCACGCCCAGCAGCAGCCGCGCGGCGAAGAAGCTCCACACTCCCGTGGCCAGCCCCGAAGCGAACGAAGCGATGCTCCAGATGAGTGTGGCCACGCGGCCTACGCGGCGCACGCCCCATCGATCGAGCATCACGCCGACCGGAATCTGCAGCACGGCGTAGGTCCAGTTGTACGCCGACGACAGATACCCAAAAGCGACGGCGGTGATGCCCCACTGGACGTGGAGGGCGTTGAACGCCACTGAGACATTCACGCGGTCGAAGAAGTTGATGAGCACGCCGATGCCCAGCAGCACGGCGATGCGCCAGCGGCGATGCGGAGCGTGCGCCGGAGTATCCGGGGCGTGGGTTTCGCGCATGGCTTCTGGTATTGCAGGCGGGCGCGGCGGGGATTCCGGCCTGCCCCGCATTTACTCCACCGCCTGCACCATGCCGCGGCCCAGCAGCAGCTCGGCCTTTTCCATGAACGCGCGATCCGCCGCGACGGTCATGCCCCCCGGCTCCATCACCACGCAGTATTGACCGCTCTGCTCCACATTGAGCATCAGCCGCGCTGGGCCGGGCGCGGACACGACCAGATCGCGCAGCTCCGTCAGCGTGGTTTCGCTCACGTGGTCGAGCGGGATGCGAATGCGGACGTTGCCGGGCAGGCGCACCCTGACGTCTTCCAGCGCCTGAACGCCGGAGACGCAGAGCTTGGGTGCGGCTTCCTCCTCGGCACGGAGCTGCCCACGCACCAGCACCGGCACTTCAATCCGCAGCGACTGTGCCAGCCGTTCGTAATCTCTGGGAAAACAAATCAGGTCGATCTTGCCCGTCGCATCTTCCAGCGCCGCCTGAGCGTACAGCTCGCCGGAACGCCTCGATTTGGCCACTTTCAGCCCGACGATGACCCCCGCCACGGAGATTTCGTTCTCCGGCACCGGGCCGCGGCGGCCGTTCGAGGGAGCGGGCTTCATCTCCAGCGCCGTCGCCACGTCCACCACGCCGGGCAAATTGCGCAGCTTCTCCGCGTACTTGTCGAGCGGATGTCCGGAGACAAAAAATCCCAGGACCTCCTTCTCCATCTGCAGGCGCTGGCTCTCGTCGAGCTCGGCCACGCTGGGCAGGTCATCGTGCTTCGCGCCCTCGGCGGGAGCGTTGAAGATCCCGAATAAGCCTGCCTGCCCAGCCTCGTGATCGCGCTGTGCCTTCTGAGCGCGCTCCATGGTCTTGTCGACTGCGGCGAGCAGTTGCGCGCGCCGTCCGAAGGAATCGAGCGCGCCGGCTTTGATCAGCGACTCGATCACGCGCTTGTTCAGCAGGCGCAGGTCGATCTTCTCCGAGAATTCCTGGAACCCGCTGAAGCTCCTTCCCTCCTTCGCCAGCTCCTCGCGCGCGGTCAGAATCGAGTCGATCGCGTTGCGCCCCACGTTCTTGATGGCCGTCAGCCCGAAGCGAATCCTGTCGCCGTTGGGCGTGAAGTCGGCGCCCGAGCAGCGCACGTCCGGTGGCTCCACGGGAATCCCCATTTCACGGCATTCCTTGATGTACTTCACCACGTTTTCCGGCTTGGAGATTTCCGACGTCAGCAGCGCCGACATGAACTCCACCGGATAATGGGTCTTCAGATACGCCGTCTGGTACGCCACCAGCGCATAGGCTGCCGAGTGCGACTTGTTGAAGCCGTAGCCGGAGAACTTCTCCATCTGATCGAAGATTTCGCCCACTGCGGCTTTGGGGTGTCCCAGTGCCGCCGCGCCGCTCATGAAGCGGTCCCGCTGTTCCGCCATGGCTTCGGCATTTTTCTTGCCCATCGCCCGCCGCAGCAGATCCGCTTCGCCCAGCGAATAGCTGGCCAGCACATTGGCGATCCGCATCACCTGTTCCTGGTAGACGATCACTCCGAGGGAATCCTTCAGGATTCCCTCCAGCTCCGGCAGCAGAAACTCCACCTTGCGCCGCCCCCACTTGCGCTCGATGAAATCGTCGATCATGTCCATCGGCCCGGGACGGTAGAGCGCATTCAGCGCAGTCAGATCCTCCACCGTGTCCGGTTTGTACCGGCGGAGAATGTCCCGCATTCCCGGCGATTCGAACTGGAAAATCCCCGAGGTGAGCGCCGTGTGGAAGACACGCCGAAAGGTCTCCGGGTCATCCAGCGGGACCGTTTCAATGTCCAGCTTCTCTCCGCGGGTCTGCTCAATCAGTTTCACGCAGTCGGTAATCACCGTCAGCGTGGCCAGGCCCAGGAAGTCCATCTTCAGCAGGCCCATTTTTTCGACCGCCTTCATGTCATAGGCGGTCACAATTTCCTCATTCTTGGTCCGGTTCAGGGGAACCAGTTCCGTCAGCGGCCGCGGCGCGATCACCACTGCCGAGGCATGGACGCCCGCGCCGCGCACCAGCCCCTCCAGCTTCTTCGCCGTGTCGATCAGCTCTCGGACCTGCGGCGTGCCCTCATAGGCCTCCTGCAGCGGAGGTGAATCCTGCAGCGCCCGATCGATGGTGATTCCGATGGTCGCCGGCACCAGCTTGGCGATCCGGTCCACATCCCCGTAGGGCATATCCAGCGCGCGTCCCACGTCCTTGATGGCCGCCTTCGCTGCCATCGTGTTAAATGTGATGATCTGCGCCACCTGCTCGCGTCCGTATTTCCGGGTTACATACTCGATCACTTCACCACGCCGGTTCTGGCAGAAATCCACGTCGATATCCGGCATGGTCACCCGCTCGGGATTCAGGAACCGCTCAAACAGCAGGACATTCTGCAGCGGATCGATGTTGGTGATCTCCATCGCGTACGCGACCAGCGAGCCGGTTGCCGAACCGCGCCCTGGCCCCACCGGAATCCCGTGGTCCCGCGCGTACTTGATGAAATCCCATACGATCAGGAAGTACCCCGAGTACTTCATCTGCTTGATGATGCCGATTTCGAAGTTCAGCCGGGTTTCATAGTCATGGATGGGAGTGCGCAGCACGCCCCGCATTTCCAGGTTCCGCACCGCCGTCTCAAGACGCTTCTTCAGCCCCTGCCGGCAAACCTCCTCGAAGTAGCTGTCGATCGTGTGCCCCGGCGGCACGGCAAACTCCGGAAACGGATTGTCGACCTTGCTCAGCTTAAAGTGGCAGCGCTCGGCGAACTGCATCGTACGGCTCACCACTTCCGGCGCGTGCGAGAAGAGCTTCTCCATTTCACTCGCTGTTTTCACGTAAAACTGGTCGGAGTCGAACTTAAACCGCTTCGGGTCGTTGATGGAACCGGCCGTCTGCACGCACAGCAGCACCTCATGCGCGTGGGCGTCGTCCTCGCAAAGATAGTGGCTGTCGTTGGTCGCCACCAGCGGGATGCCCAGCTCTTTTTCCACACGGAATAAATCCGCACGGATCTTCTTTTCCAGCTCGAGGCCCTGATCCTGAATCTCCAGAAAGAAATTCCCGCGCCCGAAGATGTCCTGATACTGCCCCGCCGTGGCTTTCGCGGCCTCGTATTTGCCGGCCATCAGGTTTTCGCAGAGTTCGCCCGCCAGGCAGCCGGAGAAGCCAATCAGCCCCTGCGCGTGCTCGGCCAGATACTTCTTGCTCACCCGCGGCTTCCTGTAGAAGCCGTACAGCGAAGCCTCCGACGTGATCCGGACCAGGTTGCGGTAGCCTTCTTCGTTCTCGGCCAGCACCAGCAGGTGGTTGTAGTCGTCGCCCTGCGGGTCTTCGCGATGATCTTCCTTCCTGCAGATGTACAGCTCGCAGCCCAGGATGGGCTGCACGCCGTGTTGCTTCGCCGCGTCGAAAAAATGCACCGCGCCGTAGATGTTGCCGTGGTCGGTAATGGCCACAGCTTTCTGCCCGATCCCGGCGACCCGCTGGACGAGCTTCTCTACGTCGCAGGCGCCATCCAGCAGGGAGTAATCCGTGTGCAGATGCAGGTGGGTAAATTCGGCCATGGGTCTGGCTCTATTTTAGGTCGTGCGCGAAGGGCGGATACAGCGCCGCGAATGCGCGGCGGTGAGGAAAAGGGGGTACAAAACTCATGCCGTGCGTGATTGGCGCGATTACTGACTCATCCGGTTAAGGATCAGATCGACATCCGGCAGCTTCCTTCCTGCGGGACTGATCCTGTTGACCCTGTGAATCCGTAACCGGGCGCCTTCCCGGTTCAGACTGTACCTGTCGAGCACGATTCTGTTGTCGTCCACGAGCTGGCCGGAGGGCAGCAGCTTCAGACAGGACTCGCTGGTCATCGGTTCCCCGTTAACCTGAGTGTCCCGCACGCACTCGCCATCGAGATCAGTCACGAGCCACCACTTCAGTTCTTCGCCGTTCTCCCATTTCCAGTCATAAGTGAACTTCAACGCGTTCCCGTCGGCCTCGACCGCGATCAGCGCATGCTCAGTTCCGGAACGCGAACTCCTGTTCGCGTCCAGCCTTCACACCCCGATCCAGCCCCGGGCGGCATCGGGCAGATTCGAGGCCGCAGGCCGCTGTGCGAAGGCCGAGACAAAGACCAGGAACACTGCTGCGTATGCGCTCTTCATTTCATTCTGTCAGCCCATCCACTGATGTCTCGCCGCCTCATTTCCTGAGCTCTGTGCTCTGAGATCTGATCTCTGCTTTACCGGGGCATATCCCGGTGCGCCGTCTTGGCGCGATACCCGTGCCGCGCCAGCCGCCGCGCGATCTCCTCGGCGATCATCACCGACCGATGCTGCCCGCCCGTGCAGCCGAAGGCCAGCGTCAGGTAGCTTTTCCCCTCGCGAATGTAGTGCGGCAGCAGGAAGAGCAGCAGCTCCGTCACGCGGTCCAGAAATTCCCGGCTCTGCGGGAAACTCAGAATGTAGCTCTCCACCTTCGGATCGCGCCCCGTCAGGTTGCGGAACTCCGGCACGAAATGCGGATTGGGCAGAAAGCGCACGTCAAAGACCAGGTCGGCATCCAGCGGGACGCCTTTCTTGTAGCCAAAGCTCACCGAGGAGATGAGCAGGCTTTTCCCGTCGCTCTCCCGCACGAACTTGCTCTGGATGTAGGCGCGCAGTTCGTGCACATTGAACTTCGTCGTGTCGATGACGATATCCGCGACCTTGCGGATCGGTTCGAGCAGGCGTCGCTCCTCTCCGAGCGCGCGGGTCACCCGCTCTTCTCGCCCCAGCGGATGCGGTCGCCGCGTCTCGGAATAGCGCGCCAGCAGCGCCGCCTTCGAAGCCTCAAGAAACACCACTGTGGTCGGCAGTGTGCGGTGGATATCCTCGAGGATGGCCGGGAACTGCTCCAGACTCTGCCCTTCCCGCACGTCCACCACCAGCGCGGCGCGCCGGATGTCCCGCGAATGCTCCACCAGCTCCGCAAAGTGCGGGATGAGCGCGACCGGCATGTTGTCGACCGCGTAATATCCCAGATCTTCAAAGGCCTTCAGGGCTGAAGCCTTGCCGGAGCCGGACAGCCCGGTCAGAATCACCAGCTCACGCTCCACCGCGGGCGCGGCCGGAACAGCGGGCTCGCGGGATCGTGGCGTGGCGCGCTTGCGGCTCGCGGGCATGGCCCATCGTAGCATCCGGCCTCGCGGCAGCGAATCACCCCTTCCGGGCACCCTGGCTACGCGGCCGCGCGCAGCGACTCCCGCAAAGCAGCGCAAACCCGGCAGATCTGATCGTCGGTGATGCGGCTGAAGAACGGCAAAGCCAGGGTACGCGTGGCGGCGAACTCCGCGTTGGCCAGGGGCTTGGGATCGCGCCACGCGGAATAAGCAGGCTGTAAATGGATGGGCGCGAAGTAGCGGCCCGTGGCGATGCCCGCATCGGCCAGAGCGCGCATTACGCCATCGCGCCCCGTCTGAATCAGCCGCACCACAAACACGAACCAGCTCATGCGCTGGCCGGGAATATCGACCGCGGGCAGCTGCAGGTTCTCATCGCCGCCCAGCAGCTCTGCGTATCGCCGGGCAATGGCCTCGCGACCAGCGAGAATCGAGTCGATGCGGCCAAGCTGCGCCAGCCCCAGAGCAGCCTGCATTTCCGTCAGCCGGTAGTTATACCCCAGTTCCACGTGATCCGGCCACGCGCTGCCCGCATCCGCCCCCGAAGCATGGGCTTCATAACGGCCGTGGTTCCGCAACGCCCGCATCCGGTTCGCGGCCTCCCCGTGCAGCGTAACCACCATGCCGCCTTCGCCGGTCGTGATCTGTTTGTTCGGATAGAAGCCGAACACGGCGGCATCCCCGAAGCTGCCCACACGCCGTCCGCCGATCTCCGCGCCGATCGCCTCGCAGGCATCCTCAATCAGCATCAGGCTGTGCCTCTGCGCGATGTCCAGCAGCGCCGGCAGATCGGCCGGACGGCCGAACGTGTGCACGGCAATGATCGCGCGGGTGCGCAGCGTGATGGCCGCTTCCACTGCGTCCGGCGAAAGATTCAGCGACTCAGCCCCAACGTCCGCAAACACCGGACGCGCGCCAACATAGAGCACGGCGCTGGCCACGGCGACGAAGGCGAACGACGGCACGATGACCTCGTCGCCCAGCCCGATCCCCAGCGCCAGCAGCGCCAGATGCAGCGCGGCGGTTCCGGAACTGACCGCGATGGCATGGGGCACCCCGATGTACGAAGCCATCGCGCTCTCAAACTGCTCGACCTGCGGCCCTCGGCTCAACTGCGGCGTGCGCAGGACGGCGGTAACCGCGGCAAGGTCGTCTTCGGTGATATCGGGTGCGGAGAGGGGGATTTCGATCATGAGGGATTCTCCGGGGAAATGGGCCCCGCGCGTTTGATCAGCAAAGCCGGTCCGAGCGGAACCGAGGTCAGAACCTCCGCGATCCGTTCCGCCGCGTGGCCGTCGCCGTAAGGATTGCTCATGCCGGCAAGTGACGCGCGAAAATCGGGGCTGCGGGCTTTCGCCACACGCGCCAAAATGCACGCCGGGTTCGCCTCGGCATCGAGCACGTTGCGGGCGCGCTCGCGCCCTCGCTGCCGCGTCCCGATATTGACCGTGGGCAGCGCGAAGGACGCCGTCTCCATGATCCCACTGGACGAGTTCCCGATCATCACATCCACGCAGCGCAGCAGACTCCAGTACGTCACAGCATCCAGATTGACAAACAGGCGGCCCTCGGGATGCCGCGCCAGAAAATCCCGGGTCCGCTCGATGAGCGCCCGGCTGCCCGCATCGGCATTGGGAAAGCAGAACACCACCGGCGTGCCTGCCGCTGGCTGCTCCAGTGCCTCGAACAGAGCAGCGGGCTCCGCGAGCGTGTCCGGCTCCAGTGTGACAGGATGGCAGGCGACCAGCAGCGGCGGCGTGCTCAGATCGAGCCCGCAAAGTGCCTCCACCTCGCGGCGATCGAGCAGGCGGCTGCGGCGCAGGTGATCGAGCGAAGGCGCTCCGGCGCGATGCACCCGCCACGGTTCTTCTCCCATCGCGATCACGCGAGCTCTGGCGGTTTCCGTCGACGTGAAATGGACGTGGCTCATCTTCGTCAGCGCGTTTCGCACCGCGTCGTCGATCGCACCCTCGCTGATTTCGCCGCCTTCGATGTGCGCGATGGGAATGCGCAGCGACAGCGCGACCGCCGCAGGCGCCAGCATCTCGTAACGGTCCGCGATCAGCAGCAGCAGATCGGGGCGCATCGCACCCAGCGCATCGGCCAGCGAGAGCACGGCCGTCCCGATGCTCTTCGCCATGCCCACATCGCTGTCGGAACTGAGCAGCGACTCGATACGCGCGGCCAGAGCGAATCCATCCTTTTCGATTTCGCGGACAGTCATCCCAAATTCCGGCGACAGGTGGGAAGCCATTGCGATCACACGCAAATCGACGCCAGGATGCTCCGAAAGCAGCCGCAGCGGCCAGTAGAGATGGCTGTAGTCGGCGCGCGAGGTGGTGACGACAGCAATGCGGCGCTGCGTCACGGCCGGGCCAACTCGGCGATCGATTCGCGCAGCAGCGCGCTCGGCTCATAACCGGGCACCAGCTCCTGGGTCACGCGCAGCAAAGCAGGCAGATCGCGCGCAGGAATCGCCGCTTCCAGCTCGCCAAGCCGGACCGCCAGGTCCGGAGCCCCGGGGCTCCGGACGCGGCGCAAACCCGGTGTCGCCGGGCCGACGTCGCGCTCGTCGGGCCCCGCCAGGGACTCATCCAGTTTGTCACCCGGTCGCAGCCCAACAAACACAATCGGCACTTCGCGCCCGGCCGCTTCCATCATCCGCCTGGCCAGGTCCGTGATGCGCACCGCCGCGCCCGGATCGGGAATCACAACGCCCTCTGCCGTAACGCTGTTCAGCGCCTGCGCCAGCAGCGCGCCCACTTCCGCCAGCGTCAGAAAGTAGCGCTTCGCCCCGGGATGCGTGACCGTGACCGGACCGCCGCGCGCGATCTGCTCCTGAAACAGCGGCCCCACGCTGCCGGGCGAGCCGATCACGTTGGCCAGGCGCACGGCGGCGCAGCGCATGGCGCCTCGACCGGCCTCAGCCAGCATCGCCAGCTCCGCGATCCGCTTGGCCGCGCCCATAATGCTGTGCGGCGCCACGGCCTTGTCCGTCGAAACCAGGATCAGCGCGCACGCCCCGTGCGCCTGAGCCGCCTGCGCCAGGCGCCAGGTGCCCAGAGCGTTGGTCTCCATCGCCGCCAGCGGATTTCGCTCCATCAGCGGCACGTGCTTCAGGGCGGCGGCGTGCAGCACCAGCTTCGGCCCATACTCCGCAAACACCGCTTGCAGCAAACTACGGTTGCAAACGCTGCCCAGCACCGGCACGCAGCGATCGCCGTGTCCCTCCGCCGTCATTTCCGCATGGATTCGGAAGAGCGGCTGCTCGGCGGTATCCAGCAAAACGATCTGCCCCGCGCCGCCGGCAGCCAGCAGGCGCACCATCTCCGCGCCGATAAATCCGCCGGCGCCGGTGACCAGCACACGGCGGCCCGCGGCATGGCCTGGGCGAGCCACACCACCCGGAGACGCGGCGCGCCCCAGAATCTCCGCCCAGGGGGAAGAACAAGAGGATTCAGTTTGCACCTGCGCCCGATTATACGGCGTGGTTTGCGCTCTATAATCGCCCTTCGCGCCTATGTCGGTCACTTTGCTTTCCGCTGCGGAACAACTTGCGCTGCTGCGCCGCCGCGCCCTCACGCCGCCGGAGCTGGCCGAAGAGCACATCGCGCAGATCGAGCGCCTGAACCCGCAGCTCAACGCCCTGGTCGATTTTGATCCCGACCGCATTCGCGCTCAGGCGCGCCATCCGCGGCCGGGCGCGCTCTCCGGCCTTCCGGTCACGGTCAAATCGTCAATATCCGTGGCGGGCTGTCGCTGCGAAATCGGCAGCACGCTCAATCGCGGCCAAATCCCGGCGGAAAACGCGGCCGCCGTTGAGCGGCTGCTGGCGGCCGGCGCGGTCCTGCTGGGCACCACCAACTGCCCCGAGTTCCTGATGGCCTACGAAACGGAGAACCTGCTCTACGGCAGCACGCGGAATCCATGGAACACCGCGTACTCCGCCGGCGGCTCCAGCGGAGGCGAAGCCGCTGCCATTGCGGCTGGCCTGTCCGCCGCCGGCATCGGCAGCGACAGCGGAGGATCAGTCCGAGAGCCGGCGCACTTCACCGGCATCTGCGCGCTCAAGCCGACAGCCGGCCGCGTTCCAGCTGCCGGACACCTCCCCCCCTGCCAGGGTCCCTTCGCCTTTCTGGGCGCCATCGGCCCCATGGCTCGCACTGTTGGCGATCTGGAGCTTTTGTTCGCCACGCTTTCGGGCCAGGATCCCACAGATCCCGGCAGCGCTCCTGTCGCGCATCGCAGGGTCACGCCGGAAGAGGCGCGGCAGTTCCCCATTGGCTGGTTCGAGGACGACGGCCTTGTGCCCGTCACCGCGGAAACGCGAGCCGCTGTGCAGGCGGCCGCGCAGGCGCTGGAGCGGCGCGGCTTCACCGTGAAGCGTTATCGTCCGCAGGCGCTCGAAGCAGCGCGTCGCCTGTGGTGGACCTTTTTCGTTCGCTGCGGCGCAATGCTCTGTGAGCCGACTATCCGCAACCGCGAGGAGGAACTCAGCCCCACCTTCCGCGATTTTCTGGCCATCGCTCAGGCGGAAGCGCCGCTCACTGCCGGCTCACTGCTCGATGCATGGGTCGAGTCGGACTGGGTGCGGTCCAGGCTGCTCCAGGAAATGCGCGAGTTTCCCGTGCTGCTGTGCCCGGTCTGTTCCATCCCCGCGTTCCGCCCCGGCGAGCGCTCCTGGACCGTGGAAAGCCAAAGCGTTTCGTATCTCGACGCCATGCGCTGCACGCAGTGGTTCAATTTGCTGGGGGGGCCGGCAGCGGTCGTCCCTGTGGCTCGATCCGCGGAGGGCCTGCCGATCGGCGTCCAGATCGCCGCGCGCCCATTTCAGGATGAGCTGGTGCTGGCGGTCGCCGCGGCGGTCGAGAGCGAGTTTGGGTACAAGCCGCCTCCGCTGGCCCGCTGAGCGCCTACGGCTTCATCCGCGAGAAGAAGCCCAGCTTCGACACGTCGTTCACTGTGATGATCGCGAAGATCAGGATGATCATGACGAAGGCCACCTGGATCACGCGCTCTTTCACTTCCTGCCGGATGTCATGCCGCAGGATGCTCTCGATGACCAGCAGCAGAATCATGCCGCCATCGAGAATCGGAATCGGGAGCAGATTCATGATGCCGAGTTGCAGGCTGATCAGCGCCGTCAACCCAACCAGGGGCTCCCAGCCATGCATTTCGGCGGCTTCGCCGGTCATGCGCGCGATGCCCACTGGCCCGCTGAGCTGCTGCAGGACGCCAGCACGGTGGGTAAACAGCCGGTACAGCACGTCGAGGACGTACCCGGAATTCCGGACGTTGTAGCCGACGGACTGCTTCACGGCCGCCGGCAACGGCAGTTGCTCGACGCGATACGGCGGCAGCTTCGCGGTGAAACCCAGCCGATAGCCTGGCTCTTCCGAAGCAAAGTCTGCCCAAATCGGCTGAACCGAGACGGCAAAATCGTGCCCATCGCGCTCGGCCAGCAAATTGGCCGGTTTACTGGCGTTCTGGTTCAGCAGCGCAATGATTGCAGCCACGCTGTGCACCGTCTGGCCATTGATGGCCACGATACCGTCACCTCCCTTCAGGCCTGCCTTCGCTGCCGGGTCCCCAGGCATCACATCCTCGATCATGATCGGGCCGGGCTGCTCGCGCGGCAGCAAGCCCAGCGTCGACACATCGAAGTCGTCGCTCCTGTCCGGATTCGCAAGATACAGCTCGGTGCTGAATTCCCTGGTCTGGCCATCCACGGTCCGCTCCACCGTGATGGGCACAGTGGAATTCACATCCAGTGCCGCCCGGCTTCCCAGCTGATCCCAGGTGGGATTCCGATCCCCGTCAAAGCGCACGATGCGGTCACCACTGCGCAGCCCCGCGCGCGCAGCCGCCGAATTCTGGGGAACCACGTCCAGCACCGCCGGCTGGTCCATATAGAGCAGGACCTCGTTATGCATCATGTAGAAACCGGCCATCAGCGCGAAAGCCAGGATGAAGTTGGCCACCGGGCCGGCCACGGCAATCAGGATGCGTTGCCAGCGCGGGCGCGAGCTGACCTCGTGCGGGTCGCCGGTGGTCTCCGAGCCGGGCAGTTCGCCCGCCATCTTCACATAGCCACCGAACGGCAGCGCGCTTACGCAGTAGTCGGTGTCGCCATATTTGAATCCGAACAGCCGCGGCGGCAGGCCCAGCGAAAAAGTCTCCACGCGCACGCCGCACAGCTTGGCGACGATATAGTGGCCCAGCTCATGCACTACCACCAGGATGCTGAGGACAATGAGAAACGAGATGATGGAGACGAGAGCGGATGGCATAGGGTAAACGGAAAACCTCTGGATCTGCCGGTGTGGCGCCCGACAACCCGCAATCAGGCGCGCCGCGCGGCAAACTTCCGCGACAGTACCTCGCGCGCCCCTTCGCGAGCCTCACAGTCCAGCGCCAGCACTTCCTGTATGGTCGCCGGATGTGTCTCCGAGGTTGTCTCGAGTACCTCTTCTATTGTAGCTGGAATGCCCAGAAAGGGGATGGCTCGTTCGAGGAACGCGGCCACCGCGACCTCGTCGGCCGCATTCAGCGCGATGGCGTGCGCGCCGCCCTTCTCCGCGGCCTGGTACGCCAGGCGAAGGCAGGGAAACCGCTGAAAATCCGGAGTTTCGAAGTGCAGCTCGGCCAGCTCCGCCATATCGAACCGCAGATCGGACTCCACCCGCTCCGGATAGCTCAGCGCGTAGAGGATCGGCAGCCGCATGTCCGTCAGCGAAATCTGCGCCAGCAGGCTGCCGTCGATGTATTCCACCAGCGAATGCACTGTGGACTGCGGGTGCACCTTCACCTTCACCGCGGACGGCGGCAGGTCGAACAGCCGGCACGCCTCGATGATCTCCAGTCCTTTGTTGAGCATGGTGGCGGAATCGATGGTGATCCGCCGGCCCATCACCCAGGTGGGGTGGCGCAGTGCCTGTTCGACTGTGATTTTGTCGAAATCCGCAAGCGGCAGGGTACGGAATGGCCCTCCCGACGCGGTGAGCCAGATTTGCCGCACTTCCGCGCGTCGCCCGGCCCTCATGCACTGGTGGACCGCATTGTGCTCGGAGTCGATGGGCAGCAGGGCCACGTTCTTCTCGCGCGCGGCCGCCGTCAGAATCTCGCCCGCCGCCACCATCGCTTCCTTGTTCGCCAGGCCGACCGTTTTGCCCGCCTGGACAGCCTCGTAGGTTGCCTGCAGCCCGGCTACGCCCACGATAGCGGAGACGACGAAGTCCGCTTCCGGCAAGGTCGCGGCGCGAACCGTTCCCTCCGTGCCCCAAACCGCTTCTGTCCCGGAAACGCCGTCGTGGCGCAGGCGCCGCTCGATCTCCGCAGCGAGCTCTTCGGTCGCCAGCGAAACCACCCTGGGTCGCCAGCGAAGGCATTGCCGATAGGCCACATCCAGGTTGCGGCCCGCCGCGAGCGAAGCAATTGCGAAGCGCTCAGGATAGCTTTCGACGATGCTCAGCGTGCTCTGACCGATGGAGCCGGTCGATCCCAGGATGGCAATGCGTTTCAATGTCGTGCGATTTCTGTGCAATGACCGCCAGCCGCTTCTGCGCTGACCCGTTCCCGGCTGGCCGCCTCTCAGCTGCCCGCCTGTTAGCCAGCCGCCTCTCAGCTGATGTAGAACGACTGCTGGGCTAACTGAGCGTACCACAGCAGCGGAGCAGCCAGCAGCAGGGCGTCGATGCGGTCCAGCATGCCGCCGTGGCCGGGCAGCAGATGACCCGAATCCTTGACGCCGGCGCCCCGCTTGATCGCCGACTCCACCAGATCCCCTGCCTGCGCGCCGATATTCACCAGAACCGCCAGGCTGAGCCAGTGAATCAGGGTTCCGGAGTAAGACAGCGTGTCCACGTTGTGCGCGCTCAGCGCCTGCTCCACCCACACCAGCAGCGCCGTGATCGCCACGCTGCCGGCAACAGAAGCGAGGCTTCCCTCCCAGGTCTTGTTCGGGCTCAGCGCGGGCGCCAGCCGCCGCTTGCCGAATGCGCGCCCGATGTAGAGCGCGGCGATGTCCCCCGACCAGACTACAAGGAACAGAAAGAGCAGCAGTGACGGCCCATTACCCTGGGTGGAGAGCAGATAGAGCGACGACATGGACAGCCCAATGTAGATCAGGCCGAAGACCGAGGAGGCCGCATCCGCCAGCACGCGGTTCGCCGGCGAACGAAAGGCGCAATAGATGAACAGCGCCAGGGCCAGTGCTCCCGTAAACGGCGCCATCAGGTCCGGGCGCCGGAAAATGGCCAGCAGCAGCACCGCCAGGCAGATCGTCACCGCCATACGCGGCGTTTTGGCGCCCATCGCATCGGCCAATCCCAAAAACTCCCACAAGGCCAGAGCCGAAACTGCAAATATCACCCCCATCAGCAACAGGGGCAGTTTCGGCGACAGAAAAATCACCACCAGGACAACGGGGATCAGAACAACCGCGGTTATCAGGCGCTGCATGTGTAAAGGCAGAATACACGCTGCTGCCGGCCGGATGGCCCTCGGCGCGAGGGTTCTTCGGATTTCCTGGGGGTTTTGGGCGCTCGCAACGGACCTGTGTGCCGCTCACTTCGCATCCGGAATCCACGCCGCCGGCATCCGGCGCAGGGCAATCAGCTCTTTCTGCACCTTCTTCCACTGCCGCGGATGCCGGCGGGTCACGATATGCGCATCGGGGACGGCATAAAACGCGAGGATATTCTCCCGCAGCCCCAGTGGCGGCCGTGCATTGTTCTGAGTCACGCGGCGCAGCAGCCTCGCATAGGTCTCATCTGTCAGTTTGTAACTCCCGGGCCGCGTGGGATACCCCGTGTCCAGATCCACGTCTGGCAGATCGAATTTCTTCGCTCCCTGGACCTTCACTTCCTCCAGCAGCCGCGCATAGTCCGCGGTTGCGCGGTTCACGCTCGCCACGTAATCGGCCTCGGTATCCGCCTTTGGGCCGCGAATCGCGAGGTCGGAGAGTGCGCCGACCCCGGGAGTCACGAAAATCACCAGGGCCAGCAGTCGCGTCAGAAAGCTCGGGTTGTGCTTCCGGTACGCCTCCCAGTGATTCTCCTTGTCCGCCCTCTGCAGTCGCTGGGCGAACGCGCGGAATTGCGCCGTATCCGGATCCGGCGGAAAGCTCCGCCGATGCAGCAGGACCTCGGCATACCCCACACGCGGCAATAGTTGCCGCACCGACCACCGGTAGCTCCGGATCGACGCAAATTCACCCCCCAGCACGCTCCGCAGACGAATCCCGTACGTGTCGCAGAACGCCTGATTCAGCAGCCGCAACGGAACCCTGAAGCCCACGCTGCGCAGATATCCCGACGGCGCAAAGCGTCCGTGACTGAGCTGATCCACGTCGAACGCAAACTCCGTCCGCACATGCGCGTGCGGATCCTCTTCGTACGTGACTACCGGCCCGTACTGCGCCTCCAGCGACGGAAATTCCCGGGGCACGGACACGTTGACCGCGTAGCGATGTCCGTCCGAGTCCCCCACGTAGTGGGACATGGCCCCCAGAGCAAAGGCCAGCTCGCTCAGGTTGCGTGAGTCGCGAATCAGGTTCGTGACGAAATCGCCGGTGCGCACGTAATGCGTCAGATTGCTGAAAAGCTCATGCCCGAACGGATAGTAGCCTGCATCCTGAATGGTCGACCCGGCGTACGCGTACGCGCGCGCTTCCCTGAGCTCAGCCGGCGTCGCCTGCGGATACTCGCGCAGCAACACCGGTTCGATGGAACTCTTCCACGCAATGTCGATCAGCGTTTCATGCGTCAGGAACGAGTACGCATACCCCGCCGGCGCAGCCAGCAACAGCGCCAGGGCGGCAACGGCGGCTTTCCCTTTCATGCTTTCCCCGGACTCCGCTCCGTGAATCCGAACCGCTGCGTTGTCTGGTCGCCTATTCGTACCGCAGGGCTTCGGCGGGCAGCACCCTGGCCGCCGAGCTCGACGGATACAGCGTCGCCAGCAGCGAAACCCCCAGAGACACGGCCGTTACGATCACCCCGTGTAGGATGCGCGGCGCGAACGGCAGATAGTCCAGGGAATAAACATCTGCCGAAAGATGAATGAAATGGTAGTGCTGGCCCAGCAAGGCGATGGTATAGCCCAGCACCAGCCCGATCGCAGTCCCGATGACCCCGATCAGCATTCCCTGCAGCAGGAAAATCATGCGAACCTGCCCCGGCTGCACGCCCATCGACATCAGCACAGCAATGTCCTTCGTCTTCTCCATCACCATCATGGTGAGTGCAATCAGGATGTTCAGCGCCGCCACGCACACGATCAGCCCGATGACGATGAAGGTCACCACCTGCTCCAGATTCAGCGCCCGAAACAGCTCGCGGTTTTGCTCCATCCAGTCTGTGGTGGTAAAGCCAGGCCCGGCGGCCTTTTCAATGTCATTGGCGATGGCGTCCGCGTGGTACAGATCGTCGACCTTGAAAGCGATCTCGGAAATCAGGTCGGGCTCGCCGAAGAGTGCCTGAGCATCTCCCAGCCTCACGTAGCCGAAGCTCGAATCGTACTGGTAAAAGCCGGAGTGAAAGATCCCCACCACCTGAAAGCGCTGGTACTTCGGCGTCAGGCCCCACGGCGTCAGCGCGCCCTGAGGACTGGTTACCAGCACCGTGTCCCCCACCTGCGCCCCAATCGAATTCGCCAGGTCCTCGCCGATGATCAGCGGCGGCGTAGCCTCGCCGGACACATCCTGCGGATTCGTCGGCTTTCTCAGCGGCGCCAGACTGCCGGACTCCAGATGCGCCAGCATGTCCGATACCGTCAGTTCCTCGCGCGGGATGATGCCTTCGAGCATCGCTTCGCCGGAAAGCGCGCCGCGCGAGATCAGCACCGGCTCGTAAATGCCGGGCGCGTCGGCCGTCACGTGCGGCAGATGGCGCAGCCGCTCCGTCAGCGCCCTCCAGTTGTGGATGCCGTCGTTCATGGTCCGCATCAGGTCCACGTCCGACGTGGAGCTCAGCAGTTGCGACTGAAAATCCTTTCGCATGCCGTTGGTAATCGCCAGAGCAATGATCAGCGCCGCAACACCCACGGCCACGCCGGTCACCGAAATCCACGTGATGATCCCGATGACCGCCTGCCGGCGCTTGGCCCGCAGATACCGCGCCGCAACAAATAGCTCAAATTTCATGCCTTCACTTTGTTCTTTGCTTCCTCGCCCTGAGCGAACCGCTGCTTTGCTGACCGGCTCCTGGCCGGCCGCCTTATCGCTGGCCGCTTCTCATCGGCCGGTTCCGGCTTGCCGCCCTGAGCTGCTTCACCGCACCACCGCCTTGATGGTGACCGCGTTCCCGTAACGATCGAAAACGCGAATGGCCACGACGTGTTCCGACGGGTTCGCCGGCGTCTCCGAGCCCGGCTGAGGCGGCGGAAGCGGCGCATCGAAGTCGAAGCGCTCCGTCAGCGAGTCCGCAATATCCCCGACCGGAGCGATGTACTGCCAGCGCCCCGCGTCGATCGAATACTCGGCATGCGTCACCACCGAAGTCGCATCCGTTGCGGTCAGCGCCACGTGGACCTTGCCATTCGCCATCTGCGCCTGCACGCCGCTGACGGCGGGCGGCGTCGTGTCAATCACGAAGTCGTCGCTGACCTGGCTGCCTGTCAGCGCCTGACCGGGATTGTTCGAGGGCGCGTTGCTGGCCACCACTTTCACGCGGTAATGTCCATCCGGCAGCAGCGCCCCGTTGAACGAATAGAACGTATCGCGGATGTGATCCTTCAGCAATTGCCAGTTACTCTCGCCCTCACCTCGGTAGAACAGCGAGTAGATCAGCCGGTCGCCATTGTCATCGTGCGCCGCCCAGCGGACCGTCACCGCGTTATGCTCCTTCACTCCCGGCAGCGGGTCCCGACTGGGATCCTGCACGTAATTCACCGCGTTCGGCGCGGGGAAACTGATCGTCACCTGCTCCGGCTGTCCCGGCTGCGCCTGTGCGGCCGCCGCGCGCACGCCCGTCGCCACCATCACCTCGTCCACCACCGGCGGCACGTTCGCCGGCAGGTAGTTGACCCCCACCCCGCTGACCTGGCTCCCCGGGCGCTCCACCAGCTTCCACTGCATGAACCGCGACGAGGCAATCCCCACCCGCCCCAGGTTCGGCGTGAACTCGTTCCAGTCGCTCCACGCGCGCTCCGGATTCTCGATGTTCCCCGCCCGCGCGTACATCCGGATGGTTTGCGCCGACCCGGTTTCCACCTGCGCGCGCCCCCACTGCGCAAAGCTGCCCGCGTCGAAGACCTCGCTCAGATAGGTCCCCTGCGGCGCTTCATCGTGGCTCAGCAGGTACAGCTTTCCGGCGTTCGCCGTCCCCACGTACCAGCCCTTCGCCGTATCGGCAAAGCCCGTCGCCTGCGAAGCCTCCAGATGCGCTATGTCCGCAAACGTTCCGTCGTCATGAATGCGATAGATGCGCCCGCGATTTCCCGTCGCTGCCAGCACGCCCTGTGGCGTCCACCGAAGCGCATACACAATGTCGTCGCGGTCTTCCCAGATCTGCCGCGGCGGCCCGTCGCCCTGCGGAATTTCATAAACCTGTGAGCCGTTGGGGATCAGCGTGTTTCCATTGAAGGCTTCCACCGAACCCGGCTGCACGATCGTGATGGTGGCAGTGACTGTCGCCTGTCCGGTGACCGGCAGCGGCGGCAGGCTGTTCCTGCCCTTGTCGCCCACCCCGGCGGCATAAATCGTCCCGTCCGGCGCCACCGTCACCGCGGTGATCTCCTTCTTCGGCGAGTCGTAAAGCACAAAGCCCTTCCCCGCCGGGCTGATCCGGTAAACCAACCCTGTGCCGTCGGAACCCGCAATCAGGTTCCCCGCCTGATCGAAGGCCAGACAGCGAATGTGATCCTCATCGCTGCTGAAGAACAGTTCAGGCTTTGCCCCATTGGAGACGCGGTAGATCGCCGCCGGCCCTCCGGTGGCCACGTACAGCCTTCCCCGCGTGTCGAAGGCCAGATCCCACACGTATTTCGGCCTTTCCTTCGTGTCGGCCGGATCGAAGACCACCTTGGCGGTCGCATCCGTCTCGCCGCTCTCTGCCGGACTCAGCCTGTACACCCTGCCCGAAGGCAGCGTCGCCGCGTACACCGACCCATCCGGACCCACGCGCACCACCTGCACGCTCAGATCGTGGCTCGTGAACAGCCTGGTCGATTTCCCGTCAGGCGTCACCTTCAGGACCGTCGCGGGCGTCCCGGTTCCCAGATATGCATTCCCCTCGCGATCGGCGGCAACCGACCAGACGTAGGTGGAGGGGGTGGTCAGGATCGCCGTGCTTTCCGGCCCGGGTACCAGATGTCCATCGCTGGTAATCGCGATGCCGTTCGGCGTGCCGCGCTCGAAATCGTCGAACGTTGACTCGTTCCACAATTTCGTTCCCTGGGCGTGCACAACGGCCAGCGGAAGAACCAGCATGCAGGCAAAAAGGGCAAGCGCGGTGGGACGCGCAAAATGTCGGATGCGGCGGAACCAGCTGGTCGTCATGCTGAATTTCAGTCTACAGTCTGGTCGCAGTCCCCTGCTTTCAGGAACCCTGTCACGAACCCGAATACGTGTCGGGACAAATCCCACGTCCTCGCCTACACTGAGGTTTCGCTCCCTCAGGATGCCGCAGCCGGGCCAGCAGGCTCGGAGCCCGCGAACCGAGCCTGTGCCCTTATGCTGAAGCGCTGGAGAACCCGGATTCTGCTCTTCCTCGCCGTTCTCGGCCCGGGGTTCATCACCGCCAACGTCGATAACGACCCCAATGGCATCTTCGCCTACTCCCAGGCGGGCGCGCAGTTCGGCTACACCCTGCTCTGGACCATGATTCCCGTCACCCTGGCGCTGATCGTGGTGCAGGAGATGTGCTCGCGCATGGGCGCCGTGACCGGCAAGGGGCTCAGTGACCTGATCCGCGAGGAATTCGGCCTGCGGCTCACCATCATCGTCATGTTCCTGCTGGTGCTGGTGAACTACGGCAACATTATCGGAGAATTCGCGGGCATCGCCGGCAGCCTCGAGCTGTTCCACGTCTCCAAATACATCTCCGTTCCCATCTGCAGCTTGCTGGTGTGGCTCCTGGCTGTCCGCGGCGATTACAAGCGCGTGGAAAAGATCTTCCTCGTCGCCTCGATGTTCTATTTCTCCTACATCATCGCCGGCGTTCTGGCACATCCCGGCTGGCGCGTCGCCGCAGAAGCCACCATCCACCTGCCGGCCATGTCCGTTCTGCGCGATCACGCCTATGTCTTCATGGTGATCACCGTCATCGGCACCACCATCGCGCCGTGGATGCAGTTTTACCTGCAATCCTCCATTGTCGAGAAGGGCGTGACGGCGCGCGAATATGCCGCTTCGCGCCTTGATGTGATCGTCGGCTCCATCTTCACCGACGTGGTCGCCTGGTTCATTATCGTCGTCTGCGCCGCCACTCTGTATGTGCACGGTATGGGCGCCATTCACGACCCCGCCGACGCCGCGGAAGCCATGAAGCCGCTGGCCGGCAAGTATGCGTTCATCCTGTTTTCTTTCGGCCTGTTCAACGCCGGCTTCTTCGCCGCCTCGGTCCTTCCCATTTCCACGGCCTACGTGGTATGCGAAGGCCTTGGGGTCGAGTCGGGCGTGGATAAGCGCTTTCGCGAAGCGCCCTTTTTCTACTGGCTCTACACGCTGCTGATCGTCGGCGGCGCAGCCGTCGTGCTGATCCCCAACTTCCCGCTCATCCAGTGGTCCATTGAGTCGCAGGCGCTGAACGGCATCCTGCTGCCGCTGGTGATTGTCCTCATGCTGTTGCTCATCAACCGCAAAGACCTGATGGGCGATTTCGTCAACTCGCACTGGTTCAACGCCGTCGCCTGGGCGACGACGGTCGTCGTCAGCGTCCTCTCCGTCATACTCATGGTTCAGCAGTTCTGGCCGCACAGGAGCTGAGAATCAGCCGTTGGCTGCCTCACAGCAGCTTGCCCGCCGCCAGATCCCGCACCAGATCCCGGTCCGCCGGCAGAAAATCATACCCAGGCAGATCCTTCAGCGCCGACCAACGCATGTCTTCGAAGACGCGGTTGACCAGCTCGCCCTCAAACCGATGCACGGCGAAAAATTCCAGGTCGACGGCGCCGCCGTTGCGGTAGTTGTGCCGCACATGCGCGATGCGCGCGCCCACTTCCGCCGCGATGCCCAGCTCCTCGTCCAGTTCGCGCCGCAGCGCCTGTTCCGCCGACTCGCCTGGCTCAATTTTGCCCCCGGGGAATTCCCACTTCAGCGCCAGCGCCGACCCCGCCCGCCGCTGGCAAATCAGCACCTCGGATCCGCGCAGGATCAGCCCCGCCGCCACGTAACGGACGGGTTTCATTGCTCCGTTTTGGCCCGTATCCCCCATATTTCCTGCTGGTTTAGACGCCCCCCGACGCCATGGGACTCATGGCGAAGCTTCGAATTCCGTTCGCCGCACCAAAAACGTCAGGATGGAGCGCCCAGGCCAGCGCCGCCAGGCCGCCGAGCAGCGTCGGAGCTGGCGTGTTCAGCAGCTCGTCCGCGATGCAGAACACCCGCCCTGACCGCACCGCCCGCGTCTGCGTCCAGCCTGGCCGCGCCGCCAGCTTCCTGAGCGGTACCCGGTCGCCCGCCCCGCACCAGGCGGCAACCACCATCTCGGGATCAGCAGCCGCCACCGCCTCCGCCGTCGTGACCGCTCCCGGCCTGCCCAGAAATACCCCGCCTGCGGCTTCCACCAGCTCCTTCACCCAATGCTGCGAGTGGATCAGCGGCTTGCCCCACTCCTCGCAATACACCAGCGGCCGGTGTGAGATGCCAGCCGTGCGCGCCCTTACCTCGTCGATTCCGGCACGCATCTCGGCAATGATCTCCTCGCCGCGGCCCGCGGCGCCGACCAGCGCCGCAATCAGGCGAATATCCTGTTCGATATCCGCCAGCGTGTGCGGAGCCAGCGCCAGCACCGGACAGCCGGCCTTCAGAATCGCCGCCAGCGATTCGTTCCGGTACGGAACCGACGCAATCACCAGGTCCGGACGAACCGCCAGCAGCTCGTCCGCGCTCGTCGACCACGAATCGCGCACCACCGCGATGCCGCGTTCGCGCAGCGCCGGCACGGAAGCCACACACCAGCGCGTCGACGCCACCAGCGCATCCGCGCAGCCGAGGCAATCGAGAATGATGCTCACGCTCGGCTGCAGCGACGCGATTCTCATTTGGTGTGGTCGGCCAGCACGGCCGCCGGATAGAAGACCGGCCAGCTCCGTTGCGCCGCGATCTCCAGCAACGCCGGCGACGGGTTCACCGGAAACGGCCGAACGGCCATCTCCAGCATCGCCGCGTCGTGGATGGAATTGCCGAACACCGCGTCCGGCGCGGTAACGCCCGAACGCCGCAGAGCCTCGGCCTTCCCCTCGCCGGTCGGTACATCGATCAGATCGCTCGCGATCAGTCCATCCTGCACCCGCACCTGCGCCGCCAGCACCCGCTCCGCCCCGAGTCCGAACCGCCGCACGCCTTCCTCAATCACCCAGTTGTTCGTGGAGCTGACAGCCCAGATCTCCGTGCCGGCGGCTCGCAGCTCCTCCAGCAGAGCCTGCATCTCCGGGAAAATCTGCGCTTCCACGTGCGCCGCGAAGTATCGGGTCGCGGCACGCCGCAGCTCGTCTTCGCGCAGGCCCGCATACACCTGCACCATCTCCCCGCAGATCGTCTCTTCGGAGACCTGGCCCTGCAGGTATAGCCTGTGCCGTGCGTCGATCCAGTCGCTGGCGTTGCGCGACAGCAGCCCCGCCTCAATGGACCACGTCATGAACCCGAGCCCCGCGTCCCCGTTCCACAGAGTCCCGTCACAATCGAAAATCGCCACGCGCGGCGCGGGATGAAGAACCGCGCGCCGAAACTCCTCGTGCGAGATGCGCAGCATCGGAATGGCCTGTATCAATGTCATCGTTGTTCCCTGTTCTTAGCCTACCAACCTGTGCTCCGGACTTCGAGCGCCCATCCCTCAGTATGCGGCGGCCAGGTTGCGGCGGATTGAACGAGGAACCGTACCAGTCAACAACGATGCGCCGGGGATGGATAGCATGGAAGGAGTGACTTCCTTCGCCGAAAATCTGGCTCGCGTCGAAGAGCGCATCGCCGCTGCCTGCCGCCGCGCCGGTCGCTCGCGCAGCGACGTCCGCCTGATGGCCGTTTCCAAGACTCACGCCGCCGAATCGATCGCCGAGGCCACGCGGGCCGGAATTTCGTTGTTTGGCGAGAATCGCGTTCAGGAATTCGGGACAAAACGCCTCCGCCTGCGCGAATTGGGCGTCGCTGCGGAGGTTCACCTCATCGGGCACCTGCAGTCGAACAAATCGGCGAAGGCCGCCGAGCTTTTCGATGCCGTCGATACAGTCGACTCCCTGCGCCTGGCCGACCGCCTCAGCGATGCAGCCAGCCGCCTGGGAAAAGCCCTCCCCATCCTGATCGAAATCAGGCTCAGCTCCGAACCCACCAGGGCCGGCCTCGATCCGGCAGACCCGGAACTGGTCGCGCTGCTCGAGCGTTTGCCTGATCTGCCGGCCCTGCCCCTCCGTGGTCTGATGACCATCGCGCCCTTCGACGACCATCCTGAGACCGCCCGCCTCTGCTTCCGCCGCCTGCGTGGCCTCCGCGACACGCTCTCCCGCCGGCACGCGCGCCTCGACTTCAGCACTCTCTCCATGGGCATGTCCGGAGACTTCGAGCTCGCCATCGGGGAGGGCTCCACGCTCGTCCGCATCGGCACCGCGCTCTTCGGCAAGCGCCCACTCCGGGGGTGATCATGCCCCTCCCCGTCACCGATTCCCGCGATGGTGCGCGTTTTCCCGTCCGAGTCGTGCCCCGCGCCAGCCGCACGGCCGTCGCCGGCATGGTGGGTGAGGGCGATCACGCCGCGCTCAAAATCGCCCTCCACGCGCCGCCCGTTGAAGGCCGCGCCCATGCCGCGCTCATCGAATTTCTCGCCGATCTGCTCTCCGTGCGCCGCGCCGACGTCGCCATCGCCGGCGGCGAACACAGCCGCACCAGGACCCTCCTCGTCCGCGGCCGCAGCGCGGCGGAGATCCGAAAATCTGTCACAGCGACCCAAGAGGACGAAGGCTGAAGAACAGGCGCGAAGCGCATCCGCCCGGACAGCCAGTCCTCAGCTCGCCTGCTTGCTGCGATGTGCCGCTGCTGCCGCTGCCCGCTGCGGCGGCTTTTTCGGCGGAGCCTTTTCCTGCTGCGCCAGGCTCTTCTTCAGCGCCTTCATCAGATCAATCACCGGCGCCAGCTTCTTCTTCGGCCGTTTGGCCGGAACCGGCGCCTCGCCCTGCCTGCTTTCGATCAACCGATCCACCCGCGCCTCGTACTCGTCCCTGTACTGCTCCGGATCGAAATCGGCCATGAGCTGCTTCATGAACTGCTCGGCCAGCTCCGGTTCCGCCGTCCTGGTCTCCACTTCCGGCTGGTTCTCGAACTCCGCGACCGCGCGAATTTCCTCCGGATAGTAGAGCGTGTGCAGCACCAGCCCCTGCCTGTACGGCCGGATCATCACGATCTGCCCCCTCAGGTGCAGCGTGATCTTTGCGATCGCCCCCGCATCCAGGTGCTCCATCCCCTGCCGGATCAGCGCATACCCGCGCCGTCCCGGCTCTTCCGCCACGCTGAAGTACGAGGTCTGAAAGTACAGCGGATCCACCTCCGCCAGCTTCACAAACTGCAGGATCTCCATCGTCTCCGACGACTGCGCCTCCAGCGCCCGCAGCTCCTCGTTCGTCACCTGGACGAATTCGTCCCCGCTCACCGGATAGCCTTTCACCAGTTCGCTGCGCCCCACCACCCGCTGGCAGTGCGGACAGTACAGTTGCTGCCGGATCCGCGTTCCGCACACCGCATGAACCTGATTGAAGCTGACGTGATGCCCGCGCCCCGCGACGTACAGCCGGATCGGCACCGAGATCAACCCGAACGAGATGTAGCCCTTCCAGACCGTGGAAGCCATAACGGCTGTGGGATGCGGCTGTTTGCGGTGCCGGTTATTCTGACCTTATCCGTTTCGCCCTGACTTCGCCTGTACCGTGTCCCGTAACCGCTGCTTCGCTCGTGGATGCGTCCTGTCGTACACCGTCGCGACCTGCCCCACCGTCAGCTGTGTGTATCGCTGCGTCGTCGAGAGTCGCGCGTGACCCAGCAGCTCCTGGATGGCCCGCAGGTCCGCGCCTTCCTCCAGCATGTGCGTGCCGAAGGCGTGCCGCAGCGTGTGCGGATGCACATCCGCCGACAGTCCATGCGCCAGCGCGATCCGCTTCACGATCCGTCCCACGCTGCGCGTCGTCAGCCGGGTGTTCCCACGCAGCCGCATATTCAGTAACAGCGCCGGTGACGATTTCTGTGCCGCCGCCAGTTTCGCCCCGCGAACCGGCAGATACGCCCGTATGGCCTGCGCCGCCGCGTCCCCCAGCGGCACCAGACGCTGCTTCCGCCCCTTGCCGCGCACCAGAATCGCCTCGTTGGCCCACTGAATGTCTCCGAGGTCGATCCCCACCAGCTCCGCATTGCGGATCCCGCATCCGTACAGCAGCTCGAACATCGCGCGATCCCGCTCCGGCCACGCCGCCGTCTGATCGTCGGCGCTCTCCACCACCCGGTTCATCTCTTCAATCGTCGGCACGCGCGGCAGATGCTTCGGCAGTTTCGGCGTGCTCACCAGCGCCGCCGGGCTCTGCGCCACCAGTCCCTGCCGCGCCAGCCACTTAAACCACGACCGGATCGCTGCCAGCGCCCGCGCCACCGAGGCCTTACCCAGTCCACGCGCGTACAGCTCGCCCAGATAGGCCCGAATCTGCGGGTGCTCGATCTTCGCGACTGCCAGCCGGGCCCCATACTGCCTGCAGAGAAACTCGGCAAACCCGTGCAGCTCCCGAGCGTACGCCCGCACCGTATGCGGACTGGCGTTCCGCTCCGCCGCCAGCATGGTCAGGAACTCCTCCACCCTCCGCGCCGCTTCGGATTTGTGCTTCTCCCGCATCTCTGCCCTGCTGACCGCCTCTTCGCTGACCGTTTCTCAGCCGGCCGCTTTTCGGCTAGCCGCCTTTCAGCTGACTGCCTCGTAGCTGTTTTGCGCGGGGATGATGCTCTCGATGCACCGCCTTCAGCCGCCCCAGCGCCAGATGCGTATACACCTGCGTCGTCGCGATGTCCGCGTGTCCCAGCAGCGTCTGCACCGTCCGCAGATCCGCGCCCCGCTCCACCATGTGCGTGGCGCAGCTATGCCGTAATCTGTGCGGGCTGGCCTGCCCATCGCTCTGCTTCACCAGGTGCCATACCCATCCCCGGCTGAGCGCCTGCCCGCGCACCGACAAAAACAGCCGGCTCGACGGCCGCCGCGCCAGCGCCGGACGCCCATGATGCAAATACTGCTCGAGCGCCGCCACCGCCGGCTGCCCCACCGGCACAATTCGCTCCTTGTCCCCCTTGCCGCGTACCAGCGCGCGCCCCGCCTCCAGCGAAAGATCGGACACATTCAGCCCCGTCAGCTCCGACACCCGCAGCCCCGCCGCATACAGCAGTTCCAGAATCGCCCGGTCGCGCAGCGCCACGGCATCGGCCCGCGGATGCTCCGCCGCCATCGCCGCTCGCTCCAGCATCTCGCTGACTTCGCTCACCGCCAGCGATTTCGGCAGCACCTTCCATGTCGCCGGCGACTCCAGGTTCAGCGTCGGATCGCGCCGGATGCGCTTGTCCAGCAGCAGCCATTTGTAGAAGCCGCGCAGGCACGACAGTTTCCGCGCCGCCGACCGCGACTCCACTCCATGCTTCTTCAGGTGTTCCAGGAATGCCGCCACCTGCGCCTGTGTCGCGTCCAGCAGCGTCGCCGGCTGCTCTTCCAGCAACTCCGCAAACTGCAGCAGATCGCGCTCGTACGCCTCGCAGGAAAGTGGGCGCAGGCCCTTTTCGACGCGCAGATACGCCAGGTACTCGCGAAGGAGTTCGGAATTACCGACTGCGGATGGACGCTGGCCCGCCACCCTTCGATTATCGAAGAAGCCGCGCCCCGCGCTCAGTATCGAACCAGGTTCGCCCGGCCTCTGCCGGCCCGCCGCCCACTGCGCCAGATTCGGCCCCTGCGCTGCGCGCAGTCGTTGATCAGGTCCTCCGCCCGTTCGAGCGAGTTGGTCGACGCCGGCGCCGGATGCGCGGTGAGGAAGCCGACCACTTCCTGGTTCTTCTGCTCGCTGCAGAAGTCGCTCGTCGCACCCACCAGGGACGCGCCCGTCCAGCTGGTGAACTGTCCCTGCACCTGGCTCCAGTTCTGCCGGATAAAGTCCCACGCCAGGTTGCGCGTCTGCCGCTGCCCGAGCGGAGTCCTGAACTGGGTGATCGCATCCTGATTGCGCACCTCGCCGGAGACGGCATATGCCAGCGCCCGCCGTTCCGGCGTCGGATCGCGGAATTCTGACAGCAGCCCCAAAGCGAGTTCCCTGATCTGCGGGTTGTTCGCCGTCTCGTACACCTGCTGCAGCCGGTCGAAATACGCCGTGAATCGCCGCAATGGCTTCCCGGCCTGCCCTGAGCACAGTGAGTCGAATGGGTGCCGAAACCGGCGCAAAATCAGCCCGGCTTCAGAAGCCGCTGAGGAATGTTTCTGTTTCGTCGGCGCTGACTGTATGGAGTTTTCCGCAGGCCCTGCAAGTCCGCCTACCGCGACGCCGCCCGCACTGACTTTCCGCTGATCTCCGCTGCCCGCGCCTCGGCAAAGGCGGCCGCGCCCATCAGCGCGCAGCGGCTCTCCAGAATGATGTGCACCGGCGCCTGCACCAGCAACTCCGTCATGCGCCCCTTGTCGGTAAACGCCCGCATGAACGCCCCGCCCCGCATGGTCTTCACGATCTTAGGAGCGATGCCGCCGCCCAGGTACATGCCTCCTGTGGCCAGCACCTTCAGCACCATGTTGCCCGCTTCGGCTCCATACGCGGAGACAAACATCTCAAGGGTTTTCGCGCACAGCTCGCTGGTGCACAGCTCGCCCACTTCGCCGATCACCGCGTTCGGATCCTCGACCGCCATGCGTTCCTTCAGCCAGGCCGGCTCTTCCATTCCCCTGACATCGCGCAGGAACGTGTAGATGTTCGTGACACCCTGCCCGGAGACCACCCGTTCCCAGCTCACGCGTCCTTCGAGCTTCTTCCTCAGATACGCGAGCAGCTCCACTTCCTCACCATTGCGCGCGGCGAAGTCGCAGTGGCCGCCCTCTGAAGCCATCGGTACATGCGTCTTGCCATTCCACACCAGCACGCCTTCGCCCAGCCCCGTTCCGGCGGAAACCAGAGCCCGATTGCCGACCGCGGCGGGATCCCCCTCGTTCAGCGTCAGGATCTGCTCCGGCTTCAGCTCCGGAATGCCGTAACCGTTCGCCTCGAGATCGTTGATGAGGAACAGGTGCTGAATGCCGAGATCGGTGGAAAGCTCACGACTGTCGAGCACCCAGGGAAGGTTCGTCAGGCGCAGGCGCCCGCCGCGCACCGGCCCCGGCACGCCGAAACACGCGGCCGTGATCTCCGGCGCTTCCCTCTCCGACAGAAAGCTGCGAACGATCTCCTCGAGCCCATGAAACTCCTGCGCCGGGAAGCGCGTGTCGCGAACGTGTACCAACTGGCCGTGCTCAAAGCCGTACAACGCCAGCTCAACCTTGGTGCCGCCCACGTCCCCGGCCAGAATCATCGTTCGATCTCCAGTAATCCCCTGCCCTGCGCGTCCCTGGCGGGCAAGTCCGCCGCCGCGGCCCTGTCCAGCAAGAATAGCAGGCGCCCGCTGCGTGGCTGGATCAGCTGCGAAGGCAGCGTCTCCGGCTCATACGGCCCGCGCAGAATCCGTCCCAGCGGATCGGCTTTGTCCGCGCCATCGATCAGAAAAAAGACGTCGCGCCCCGCGTTGATGACCGGCCACGTCAGCGTCACGCGCTGGCTCTGCTTCTGCTGCGGCGCCACATTTGCGACCACGATGCGCCCCATCTCCTGCAGCGCCTCGGTGTGCGGAAACAGCGAAGCCGTGTGCCCGTCGGGTCCCATGCCCAGATGCACAACATCGAAAATGGGAACCTCTGCACCTTCCAGCCGGAAGTGCCCGCGAATGGCGGATTCATAGCGGGCCGCAGCCTCCGCCGGAGGCAGCTCGCCTTCGATCCGGATCACGTGCTCGGGCGGCAACGGCACCTTTTCCAGCAGCAGCTCGCGCGCCGCGCCGTAATTGCTCTCAGGATGGCCGGGCGGAACGCAGCGCTCATCCACCCAGAAAACCCACAGCCGGTCCCACGGAACAGCTTTGCGATACGGCGCGTCGGGACTGGCCAGCAGCGCAAACACCGGCTTCGGGCTGTTTCCACCGGAGAGCGCAATGCGCGCCACGCCACGCGCGGCCACAGCCGCCTGAATGCCCTGGACCAGGTGCTCCGCCGCGGCCCGGTTCAGTGCGTCTTCCTCGTCGAAGACCTGATATTCGGCACGAATCGTTCTTGCCATGATCCTTATCCGGCTCCTGTCGTTCCGTGAATGCCGATTTCCGGCCCGGGGCCGCATTCTACGCGGCCGAACCGCGCCCGCCCCCGCGCCTCGCCTGTGCCTTACGATTTCGGGGCTGCGGAGTGCCAGCGATAGCCGTCGCGCCCGATCAGTTCGTCGCCGCACTCCGGCCCCGAGCTGCCCGCCGCATAATTTGGGAACGTCTGCGGAAATTTCTTCGCCCACGCGTCGATCACCGGCGTAAACAGGGCCCAGGTAGTCTCCACCCCATCGCGGTGCGCGAACAGCGTCGCGTCGCCCAGCATCGCATCCAGCAGCAGCCGCTCGTACCCATTTGCCGAGGACGCGCCGAAGGCCTGCGCGTATCCAAAATCCATAATCACCGGACAGACCGCCATCTGCGGCCCGGGAACCTTCGCGCCAAAACGCAGCGAAATGCCCTCGTCAGGCTGAATCCGCATGGTCAGCAGGTTCGGCTGAATCTCCGCGCATCCGCCATGCGTGTGCCCTTCAAAAAGTAACATCGGCGGTTGCTTAAATTGAATCGTGATTTCCGTCACGCGGCTCGCCAGCCGCTTGCCCGCGCGCAGATAAAAGGGCACCCCTGCCCAGCGCCAGTTTTCGATCTCCAGGCGCAGCGCCGCGTAGGTTTCCGTCTGCGACTGCGGATCCACGCGCTCCTCTTCGCGGTAGCCCTTCACCTTTTGTCCGTTCACGATCCCCGGTCCGTACTGGCCGCGCACGCAGTCGAAGATGCTCAGCGGCTTGATCGAGCTCCACACCTTGAACTTTTCCCGCCGCACCGCCTCCGCCGCAAAGCTTGCCGGCGGCTCCATCGCGATGAACGACAGCAGTTCCATCATGTGGTTCTGCACCACGTCGCGCAGCGCGCCGGCCTTCTCGTAGAACGGCCCGCGCCCCTCGATGCCGATGCTTTCCGCCGCCGTGATCTGCACATGTTCGATGAAGTTGCGGTTCCAGATCGGCTCGAAAATCCCGTTGGCAAAGCGGAATACCAGCACGTTCTGCACGGTTTCCTTGCCCAGATAATGATCGATGCGGAAAATCTGGCTCTCGCTGAAGACCGTATTCACGTCGTCGTTCAGCTCGCGTGCGCTCTCCAGATCGTGCCCGAACGGCTTTTCGATGATGACCCGCACATGTCCCACTTCCGGCTTCGCCATTCCATGCGCGCCCAGGCGATGCACAATGTCCGCGAAATACTCCGGCGCCGTCGCCAGATAGAACAGCCGGTTGCCGCGCGTTCCGGAATCACGGTCGTACTGCTCCAGCAGCTTCCTCAGCCCCGCATAGCCGTTGTCCCCGTCGAAATTCATCGCGTAATAACCGATTTTGCCAACGAACTCGTCCAGCTTCTCCTCGCCGTCCTTCACGCCGCCGAACTCCAGGATGCCCTGCCGCATGTCCTCGGCGAAGGTCCTGCCCAGATCGCGCCGCGCGACACCCACAATGCGGAACTGTGGCGGCAGCAGCCCGGCCTGCTCCAGATGAAAGAGCGCGGGCAGCAGTTTGCGCCTGGTCAGGTCGCCGGACGCGCCGAAGATCACCACCACACCCGGCTCCGGAATGCGTTCTTCAGCCAGCGACGCCGCCTGCTTCACGTCCTCCGGCAAAATCCTTACTTCTGTTGTTGCCATCTCTTCCTCCACCTGTTTCAGCTGGCTGGCTCCCAAGCTCACATGCCCCCTGGCTGCCCGCTTTTCAGCTGATCGGTTCCTCGCTGGCCGCTTCTCAGCTGTTTCACGCTGCCTCTTCCTTCTCCGCCTTCACCGCATGTCCGCCAAACTGGCTGCGCAGGATCGCAATCATACGGTCGGTAAAGTTATTCTCTTCGCGGCTGCGAATCCGCCTCAGCAGCGACTCGGTAATCACCGGCGCGGAGACATTCAGACTGATCGCCTCGAACACCGTCCAGCGGCCCTCGCCGGAATCCTCGACGTAAGGCTCCAGCCCTTCCAGCTGCGGATCCTTCCCGAGTGCCGCAGCCGTCAGATCCAGCAGCCACGACCGCACCACGCTGCCGTAGCGCCACACCTCCGCGACCTGCGCCAGATCCAGATCCATCTCCTCCTTGCGCTCCATGATCGCGAAGCCCTCGGCATAGGCCTGCATCATGCCGTACTCGATGCCGTTGTGCACCATCTTCACAAAGTGGCCCGCACCTGCCGGTCCCACGTGTCCCCAGCCTTTGTCTTTGCCCGGCGCCAGCGTCTCAAGGATCGGATACAGCCGCTCCACCGGCTCCGCATCGCCGCCGACCATCATGCTGTATCCCTCCTTCAGCCCCCACACACCGCCCGACGTTCCCACGTCGACAAAATTCAGCCCCCCGGCCTTCAGCTGGCGATGCCGCCGCTGGCTGTCCTGATAATGGGAGTTGCCGCCGTCGATGATCGTGTCGCCCTTCGCGAGCAGCGGCTCCAGCTTCGCAATTGTATCGTCCACCGGCTGGCCCGCGGGCACCATCAGCCAGATGGCGCGCGGTGCGGAGAGCCCGCCTGCCAGTTCCTCCAGGCTGTGTGCGCCCACCGACCCCGACTCCGTCAGCCGCTGCACCGCTTCCGCGCTGAAATCGAACCCAACCACCCTGTGCCCGCCACGACGCAGGCGCTCCGCCATGTTACCGCCCATCCTGCCCAGCCCAACAATGCCCAGCTCCATAAGTCGCAAATTCCTCCTGGGGAATGAATGCCAACATTAACGAGTCCCGGAAACGCCCATCTCCGCCAGCCTCGCGGTCAGTTTCGCCGAGCCCTGATACTGAATCGCCCGGATGCCCAGCGAAGCCGCGGCCGCTGCGTTCTCGGCGCGATCATCGATAAAAACCGTCTCGTCCGCATCGCTCTGCAGCACATCGAGCGCCAGCCGATAAATCTTCGGGTCCGGCTTGCGCCGGCCCACATAACACGAGCTGAAAAAGGCGCTGAACTGCTCCAGCAGCCCAAACTGCGCGAGCCGGTATTCGTTCATCGCTCGCGACTCATTGTTCACCGCTGCCAGCGCATACCTATCCGATGCCGCAAGGCCGCGAAGGATTCCCAGCGCGCTGTCCGCAAGAACGCCGGATTCCGCGCGCATCGCCGCCAGAAAATCGGCGCGCGTAAAATTCCGTGGCTCGAAGAAGACCGTGTGCAGCAGATACTCGTCGACGGTGATTTCGTCCTTCTCCCACACCTCAGCCACTTCGGCGTGCCGATGCTCGAAAACCGCCGCATCCAGCCCGAAACGAGGCACCACCGCGTCGCGTTGCTGGCGATCCCAGGCATTGGTGAGCAGCACTCCACCCACGTCCCACAGAATGGTGCTGATGCCGCTCATGGCATCTCCTGAAAACAGCTGTCGATGAGAAAAGCCGGGGCCCGGTGAAGAGGAAATCGCGAATCTCGCCGCGATCCTACGATTTTGCCGTTTCGGGCATGTTACGGGCTTCGATAGCCAGCACCTTGTTCAGCCGCCGTACGTATCGCTCCACCTGCGACTGGAACTTCGCCTCGAGAAACGCACCGACCAGGTCGAAAGCCATTTCCGAGCCGATGATGCGCGCGCCCAGCACCAGCACGTTCATGTTGTCGTGTTCCACGCCCTGGTGTGCGGAATAGTGGTCGTGGCACATGCACGCCCGAATGCCGGGCATCTTGTTCGCAGCCACGCATACGCCGACGCCGCTGCCGCAGATCAGGATTCCGCGCTCGGCGCGCCCGGCCTGCAGCGCGCGCCCCACCGCCTCCGCAAAGTCCGGGTAATCCGACGGCTCGGCGTTAAACGCGCCCAGGTCGACGACCTCCTGTCCCAGCTTCTCCAGATACCCGCGCACTTCTTCCTTCAGCGCGTATCCGGCGTGATCTGCTCCAATCGCCAGTCTCATCGAAACCCCTGCGTGCGAAATCTGCCCTCAACCCTGATCCCTGACGGCTGACGGCCGGCCGCTGCCTGCTATTTACCTGCCATCGCCGGCTCGCGCTTCTGCTCTGCCCGAGACCGTTCCACCAGCGCCTTTGCCCTGGCTGCCACATTGTCCGCGCCGAAGCCCAGCTTCTCCAGCACCGTCGCGCCTGGAGCCGACGCGCCAAAGCGATCCAGCCCGACCACGTCGCCGTCGCGGCCCACATATTTCCACCATCCCAGCGTTGCGCCCGCTTCCACGGCCAGCTTCGGCACGCCGTCAGGCAGGATCTCCGCCCTGTAGCTCTCCGGCTGCTCGTCGAAAATCTTCGTGCTCGGCATCGACACCACGCGCGCCGCGATCCCGTCCTTCTTCAGTTGCTCGGCCGCGCGAATCGCCGGCCACAGCTCCGCTCCGGTGCCGATCAGCAGCACGTCCGGCGCATCGCCCCCGCGCTCCACAACGTAAGCGCCCCGCCGCACCCCTTCGAACACCTTCTGCTTCACCGGATCCAGAAGCGGCAGATCCTGCCGCGAGAGCGCCATAAACGATGGCCCCCTGCGCTCCAGGGCCAGTCCCCACGCCGCCGAAGTCTCATTCGCATCCGCCGGCCGGAAATCCGTCAGCCGCGGAACCGCGCGCAGCATCGTCAGTTGCTCCACCGGCTGGTGCGTCGGCCCATCCTCGCCCAGCCCGATCGAGTCGTGCGTGAACACAAAGATCGAGCGCACGTTCATGATCGCCGCCATGCGAAGCGCCGGCTTCGCGTAATCGCTGAACACGAAGAACGTCGACCCGTACGGAATCACTCCGCCGTGAGCGGCCATGCCGTTCACCATCGCGCACATGCCGAACTCGCGCACGCCGAAGTAGACGTTGTCCCCCGCCGGGTCGAGGTGAAAATTCCCGCTGTCCCTGATCACCGTCTTCGTCGACGTTGACAGGTCCGCCGCGCCGCCCAGCAGCTCCGGCACCTGCTTCACAATCGCGTTCATCACGGTGTTGCCGGCCGTGCGCGTCGCTACCGGCTTGCCGTCCGCCGGGAACTGCGGCAGGCTCTGCGACCATCCATCCTTCAGGCGGCCCTCCTGCACCCGCATGTACTCCGCCGCCAGCTCCGGAAAGGCCTGCCTGTATTTCGCGAACAGCGCATTCCAGTCGGATTCTTCCTTCGCACCCCTGTCCACGGCCTGCAGCCAGTTCTTTGCCGCCTCGTCCGGAACCCAGAATGTCCTGTCGTCCGGCCAGCCCAGGTTCCGCTTCGTCTCCTTCACGGCTTCTTCGCCCAGCGCCTCGCCGTGCGCCTTGCTGGTGCCCGCCTTCGGGCTGCCGTACCCGATCACCGTCCGCACCGCGATGAACGATGGCTTGTCCTTCACGGCGCGCGCAGCATCCATGGCCTTCGCGATACCTTCAAGATCGTTCCCGTCCTCGACGATCTGCACATGCCAGTGGTACGCCTCAAACCGCTTCAGCCGGTCCTCGGTAAACGAAAGCTCCGTCGGACCATCGAGGGAAATCAGGTTGTCGTCGTACAGGCAGATCAACCTGCCCAGGCCCAGCGTGCCCGCCAGGGATGCGGCCTCGTGCGAAACCCCCTCCATCAGGTCGCCGTCGCCGCACATCATGTAGGTCGTGTGATCCACAACGTCGAAGCCCGGCCGGTTGTAGACCGCCGCCAGATGCTTCTCCGCCATGGCGAGCCCCACGGCCATCGCGAAACCCTGCCCCAGCGGACCGGTTGTAACCTCCACACCGTCCGTGTCGCCGTACTCCGGATGCCCCGGCGTGTTCGATCCCCACTGCCGGAACTGCTCGAGGTCCCCGATCGAGACGTTGTAGCCCGTCAAATGCAGTACGCTGTACAACATCGCCGACGCGTGGCCGTTCGACAGCACAAACCGGTCGCGATTCGTCCACTTCGAATGCTTCGGATTGTGCCGCATATACCTGTGAAAGAGGAGGTACGCCATGGGTGCGCAGCCCAGCGGCGCTCCCGGATGCCCGCTGTTTGCCTTCTGTACCGCATCCACGGCCAGGAATCGCAGGGCGTTAATCGACAACTGATCCACTTCGTTCATAAAGACTTTGGTCTCCTCTTCCGCCGGAACGTGGGTCGTTTCAGGATGGTCGGACGCGCAAATTCGATTGTCTCTCCAGCTGATCAGATGACGCAAACCGCTGTTCGGCGTCGAAGTTACGCCTCCAGCTCCACCTCGAAGTTCTTCTCTTCCCATCGGTCTTCATCCGGCCAGTACAGAGTAAAGATCAGCGATCCGGTCTGGCCCTTCACCGTCGGCAGGTCGGCATACGACCCCGCATAGCCCAGTTGCGTGCTCTCCAGGTCCTGCTGCGTCGCCCATCCATCGGCCGTCCATCGCACCCTAAACCGCGCCGCCGACGTAATCCGCAGCATCTTCCCCGCCGGCAGGCTGCGAATCTGCCGCCGCAGCACCTTGAACACCTCAATGCGGCCTGGCGGATGGTTCTTTCGCGCGTACCGCTCCTCGACGATCGGAATGCGATCGAACACCTTGCCATCGGCCGCCGAGCGCAGCAGCTTCAGATATTCCGAGTGCGCCCACACCAGCGGCATCGCCGATCCGGCCGGCCCTCCCAGCACCAGCCCATTCGTATCCAGCTCGTCCCACACCTGCTCCGGCAGCATCCCGCCGCTGGAGGCAAATTTCTCCACCGTGGCGATCAGCGCGCGCACGTCGCGCCCCGCCGCCAGCTCGTAATGCGCGCGCTCGCCCGTCAGCAGCGGCCAGGCGCGTCCCTGGCCGCTGCCCAGAAACGGCCCTCCGTCGCTGCACTGCCCATACCCATCGTGGTTGTAGCGACGCCAGCACGGCCCCTGCGGCGTGTCCACTTTCAGCGTTGCGTCCACCACCTTCAGCGAATCCGCGATCAGCGGATCGTCCGCCGCCCGCACGCCGTAGCGCACCAGCTCCAGAAATCCCGCATCCACAATCTCCCGCGCCTCGAATTCCGACGGCTCACCCGCCGGAATGTTGTTGATGTGCACCATCTCCTTGCCGCATTCCTCGTGAGCGTACGGATCGCCGCACTCCGGCGGCCGAATCCGCATGTAGTAGCGCTTCACCTCCGGCAGCAGCACTCCGTTGTTTGTCACCGTCCAGTCTTCGAGATGGCCCTCGATCCAGTCCGCATGCTGCTCCAGAAAATCCGCCAGCTCCGGCGATTCGTGCGCCCGCGCAATGTCCGCCGCGCAAATCAATCCGGCGATTACCGCCGCCAGGGTCGATGGTGAATATCCCGCCGTCTCCTCCCATCGTTCCTGCTGCGTCACCGGCGCATACCGCACCAGAAAGCCGGCGGCCCGTTCGACGAACGGTACCACGTCGAAATTCCTGAGCGCGTCCAGCTTCCACAACCGCCATGCCAGCATGATCGGGAAGGCTACTTCGTCCAGCTGAATCCCCGTCCAGTACGGCTCGCCGTTCACCCAAAAATTCTGCGAGAACCCTCCGTCCGGCTTCTGCGTGCACGCCAGATAAACAAGCGCCCGCAGCGCAGTCTCCAGGTGACCACAGGCCATCAGCGCCGTCGCCGTCTGCACCATGTCCCGCGTCCACACCAGGTGGTAGCCGCCCAGGTCGTCGTCGCCCATCGCGTAGCCCCACGGAATCGACGCCGACGCGATGAACGCCCCCGCAAACGTTTTGTCCTCGTGGGCCAGCACCACGTTGTGGCTGATGCGCAGCAGCCGCCCGCCATCGCCCGCGCACTTTCCCAGGTGCCGCGGGATGGTGACACGATGCCACTGCTCCACAAATCGCTCCAGATGCTGCTCGAACGGCACCGCCAGCGCGCCCATCGTCGACGCCAGCGCCGCATGATGCCCTTCACCAAAGCCGATCCCCAGCGTGAATTCCCGCGTGTGTTCCGCCGGAATCTCGCCCATGATGGCAATGTTGCCGTTCTGCGCTGATCCGAACTCCCAGTCCATCCGGAGGTTGTCTTTCAGATCCTGCCAGCCGTCGCTCGCGCCTACAAACCCGCAGCTGGCCCGGCTGAACCCGCAATCCGCTGCCAGGGCCAGCGACATGATGTCCTTGTACGCAATCACCACCCGCTTGCCCGCCACATCGGCCACCCGCGCGGAATTCCCCATCCCGCCGCCCTCCAGATGCGGCGCCAGCAGCGCATACAGCTTCAGCCGCGCGACAAAATCTTCCTTACCCTCTGCGCGCACCTTCACCAGCACAATCGGGTAGTGCGGGTCGGCAATCATCTCCCGCACAATCGCATACCGTCCCTCCGGATCGCGATTGCGCACGATCACCGCCTGTGCGCCGGAGTCAATGTAATCGAATTCGTGGATCAGGTCGCGGCGCTCCTCATGGAAGAATGTCTCTCCATCGGTGATCAGAAACTGCATGTCGCGAATCTGCGGCCGGTCGATGGTGGGGCAGTAGATCTCGTTCAGAATGCCGTGCGAAACGGTGAACCACACCTTGCTGGACGCCGCATATGCCGTGCTCACCGTGTCCTTGGCGCTGGAGGTCCAGCGCGGCTCCAGCCCGGGCGCCCCAAACGCCTCGCCCTGACCGTCAATCCATCGATACCGCGGCGCGGAATCCGCCATGAAGCCACCCTTTCTTCAACGTTTGCATGGAGGGAAAATGCACCCGCACTCATAGATTCCGGCGAATGCGGTGCGGAGTCCTTTTTATCAGAATTCGATGAATGGATCGCTGTCAGGACGGGAGCGCAGAACCCCGGCGGCGCGCTGTCTGACCCCCGACCCATAACCCCAGCCCTCACATCACCTGGTCGTTCGCGTCCGGATCCGGATGGAACTCCACCAGCCCCATCGCGTGCCCGATTTCCGGATTCTTCATGAACTGTTCCCACACGAACCCCGTACGCTGGTTTTCCGCCATCAGCATCATGATGCCCTGATCGATCCCCAGCACGTCCGGCCCGAACCATTTGGCGTGCGGCTGGAAAGCATCCACGAATCCGTACTTCGTATACACCTTGTCTTTGAACTCCGCTCGCATGCTCTCGAGCACGTGCGAGCACTCCGCAGGCAGGAACACCATCGATCCACCGGCCGCGCACGGCACCAGCGTCCCGTCGGGATCACCCATCGTCGGCGGCCCTCCCCACACGCGGTAGCCCTCGCGCGAGTCCGAAGCCGACAGGCCCCACAGATTCTGGTCCCACCAGGGAAATTTCCTTCCCATGGTCAGGCACCACAACTGGTGCGCCCGCGTCGCCGCAATGGAATTGGTGAAGTAGTTCGCGTGCAGGTCCGCGATATTCCGAAAATCGCACCATGCCTGCGCGTACTGGTGAATGAATATCGGCGCCACACCGCTGATGTAATGAATTCCGCCGAACTGGATCACGGGCCGCTGCAGTGCATTCCACGTCTCCGGCGGAATCGGATGCGTGGGTGAACCGATTGCCAGCAGGTACATCCCCAGCAGCTCCGAGTAGATGTCCCAGCGGTGGTCCAGAAATCCCTGATCCGGCAGCCACCCCATGGAGAGCGTCGTCCCGCCGTTCATCATCCACTCCCAGTCGACGCGCCGGTAGAACGTCGTGGCCAGTGCCTCGATGCGCTGGTTCCCCGCAAAATACTGCCGGCAGGTGAGGATGCCGCACAGCAGCCAGGAGGTATCGATCGATGACAGCTCGCACCCGAACATCCGCTGGCCGCTTTCGATGTCGATAAAGTGATACAGGAATCCGTGCTCGTGCGGGCAATCCTCCAGCAGAAAGGCCAGGGTCTTTTCCACCCGCTGCTCGCACTCGTAACGCGTCAGATAATTCCGCTTGTCCGCGATGCACAGCGCCGTCAGCCCAAAACCCGTCGCGGCAATGCTGGAGACGCGGCTGAGCGACAGTCCCGCCACCGGCGCCCGATCCCGCACCATCCCCGTCCGCGGGCTCGCCTCGTTGTAGAAGAAATCCGAGATGCGCCCTTCCATGTCATCCAGCAGCGCCTCGCCCTCTTTGGTTACCTGCACCAGCGGCCGGTTGATGAACTGCCCCGGCGGGTGCTGATACTGCCTGGCTGCCAGCGACTCCGGCTTCGGCTGCTGGCCGGGTTTTACCTTCGGCGCCTGCCGCTGGTTTTGCGCCAGCAGCGAGGGCCCCAGCACCAGCGCGCTCGCCGCTCCCGCTCGCTTCAACAGGTCCCGGCGGCTGATTCGGGGGGGCGTCAATCCAGATCGATTCTCGTCTTCCAGGTCAGGCAATCCGGCAAGTCCATCATGGGATTTGATCGTTCAGCAAAGGACGCCGCCGCCGGGCCGACGCTTCTCAGGCCAAAGCCCGCAGTCCGGCGCATCCATGAGCGCAACCTTTCCTCACTGCCACAGACGCCGCCACCGAACCGCGGGATGCACAGAATGGGACGGGAGCCCGCGTCTTTAATGTAAATGCCAGCGCCCCTTATCCGCATCCCGCCCGCTCTCCGGGTGCTGCACATCCGCTCCGCAGGATTCCTGTCGTGGCACGATATCCGATCTGTTTCGGCGGGACACGCAGCCCGGCAGTTTCCTGAATCTGCGTTGATTGTTTTTCTGGCTGGACAGCGCCGGGATGTCCGGTCCGAGCCAGGAAGATGTAAGAAGATGTAAACTGTGCGCTGGAGATTGCACGTGGGAGCGGTTGCAGCGATTTTCATTGGGTTATTTGTGGCCACTTTCCTTCTTTTCCTTCCGTTAATTCTGTCGGGAAAGCGATGGAGAGCAGCGCAGGACAGAGTGCGCGCGCGCCGTATCGCTGACGCCAGGATGAATGCAAGACTCCTGAGACTCAACATCTGATGCGCTCCTAAAGGCTCTCCTCAGGGTCTCGCCAAGGGTTCGCCGGAATTCCAGGCGCTGTCGTTTTGATTTGGGCAATCGAAGGTTGCAAACCGATCAACGCAGAATCAGGACGCTGCCCGCAGCCCCTGCACCCTGCATCCTCCCTCACGCATCCAGTAAAATCGTAGGGCGCACCAGTCGCGGGCTTCTCCGCACCCTGCCCGCGCGACCCTTCCGGACAAATCATCATCAACATCACCCTGCAAGGAGGATTGCTTTGGCACACGAAGTTCCAGCTCTTCCCTATGATTACAAGGCGCTCGAGCCCCACATCGACGAGCAGACTATGCATCTCCACCACGACAAGCACCACCAGGCCTACGTCAACAATCTCAACGGAGCCATCGAGAAGCATCCCGAGCTCGGCAAACACTCCGCCGAGGACCTGCTTCGCAATATCAACACCGTCCCCGAAGACGTTCGCACCACCGTCCGCAATAATGGCGGCGGCCACGTCAATCACAGCATGTTCTGGGTCATCATGAAGCCCCATGGCGGCGGCGAGCCCACTGGCGCCATCGCCGACCAGATCAGAAAAGACTTCGGGTCCTTCGAGGACCTCAAAAAGCAGTTCAACGATGCTGCGGCCAAACAGTTCGGCTCCGGCTGGGGCTGGCTTATCTGGGACGGCAAGCTCAAGGTCATCACCACCGCCAACCAGGACAGCCCGCTCATGCAGGGCCATTTCCCCATCCTCGGCAACGACGTCTGGGAGCACGCCTACTACCTCAAGTACCAAAACCGGCGTCCCGAATACCTTGCCGCCTGGTGGAACACCGTCAACTGGGAGGAGGTAAACAAGCGCTTCGCCCAGGCGAAGAAGTAATCCGGGAACTCGGGTGCCTCCACCCTTGTCGCCGCGAAGCCTGCCCGGAGCGAAGGTCGCGAAAGCGACCGAGTCGAACGGGCGACAGGGTGGGAACTCGGCTGCCCCACAACCGGGTCTGAGGCGAGGCGGAACGGCTCTGCCCGAAATTGGCAGACGTGGGAATCCCTGCGCCCCGCGTTCTGTACCCTGCCGTTATCATGGACCTTCCCACGAACCGCTGTTCCAGCAGGAGGGTTCTTTTCCCATGTCTCTGAAGCTTCGCCTCGCGCTCGCCGCACTCGCCGCTGCTCTCATCCCCATTCCCGCCCACGCCGCCGCGCCCGCCCAAACTTCCGCCGCGCCCGCACCGTGGGTCGGCGCATGGGCCGCCGCGCCCTACGACGGCGATCCCTGGCACACCACCCCCACCCTGGTTGACTCCACGCTGCGCGAGATCGTCCACACCTCGCTGGCCGGCAAGGCCCTCCGCGTCCGCTTCACCAATGAGTTCGGCACGGAGCCTCTGCGCATCGACGCAGCCACCATTGCCGTCAGCACCGGCGATCCCACCGGGCCGGAACCCGGCGAAAACTCCGCGGAAACCGCGATCGATCCAGCCTCTTTGCACACTCTCAGCTTCGGCGGCCAGCCCTCCATCGTCATCCCGCCCGGGGCGATCGCCCTCAGCGACCCCGTCGACCTTCCCACTCCCGCCTTCGCCAATCTGGCCATCAGCCTTTATCTTCCGCTCCAGCAAATCAGCAACATCTCCTTCCACGGCAGCGCCCAGCAGGACAACTTCATCGAAACCGGCAATCATGTCGACGCCCCGCGCCTCGACGCCCCCATGAAAATCGCCTCCTGGTATTTCCTCAGCGGCGTGGACGTCGAGCCTGTTGCGCCGCATGCCGCTGCCGTCGTCGCTTTCGGCGACTCCATCACCGACGGCGCCTGGGTCACCGAGAACTCCAATCATCGCTGGCCCGACGATCTCGCCATTCGCCTCCACGACAATCCCGCTACCGCCGATCTCTCTGTCCTGAATGAAGGCATTGGCGGCAACTGCGTCCTCATCTACTGCGTCGGCCCCAATGCGCTGGCCCGATTCGACCGCGATGTCCTCTCTCAGGCCGGCGTCGAGTACGTCATCGTTCTCGAAAGCATTAACGACATCGGCACTCTGCATGACCCCAATCGGCCGGATTACAACCTCACCGCGCAGGCTCTGGAGCAGGGCCTCAGCCAGCTCGTCGCCCGCGCCCACGAGCACGGCATCAGGGTCTTTGGTGCCACCCTCACCCCCTTCAGAGGCGCCGTCTACTACACCGAGCGAGGCGAGCAGCTTCGCGAAACCGTCAATTCCTGGATCCGCACCAGCGGCGTTTTCGACGGCGTCATCGACTTCGACAAGGCCACGCGCAATCCGGATGCGCCCCTCACGTACCTGCCCGCTTACGACAGCGGCGACCACCTCCACCCCGGCGATGCCGGTTACGCCGCCATGGCCAGCGCCATCCCCCTGAGCCTGTTCCAATAGCGAAGCTGTCCCGCTCCGCGGGGCAGCCGTGAAAGCGCCGGCCGGACGTCAATTTCGGGGCCTTCAGGCCCGGTACTCCACCCCTCGTACTCCCTGTGCGACAATGAAATCGAAACTTCCGCCCATCCTCGCGCGTTTATACAAAGGAGTGTGGTCTGGAGGTGTCCTCATGGAGCACCGCATTCTGTACCGTCTTCTTCCCTGGCATCCGCACTCCCACCATCTGCTGCGCCGCATCGTGCTGCTGGTGGCCCTGTTCGTCCTGGTGCTCGAAGCCGCTGCCCTGGCACAGAACACCCTGCCCCCGCCGCCTCCGGCCGATGCCACCACCGCCGCCCCCGGCCAGAATCCCGCCCCGGCAGAGAACGACGTCCGCGCGGTGCGCGTCACCGATGTCGCCGGCCAGGTGCAGGTGTGGCAGAACGGTCAGATCGCCTTCAGCCAGGCCGAGCCCAATATGCCCGCCGTCGAAGGCATGCGCTTCGTCACCGGTGAAGATGGCCGCCTGGAAATCGAATTCGAGGATGGCAGCGTCGCCCGTCTGGCTCCCAACAGCTCCTTCCGCCTCACCCAGCTTCGCCGCGATGCTCTCGGCAATACCATCACCCGCATCGATGCGCTCACCGGCCTCAGCTACTACGAGCTGAACGGACGCGACGGCCAGTTCGCCGTCGGCCTGGATCAGGAAACCGCTGCGCCAGAGGGGGGCGCCATTTTTCGCGTCGATCTGGACAGCGACCCCAGCGAGCTGGCCGTGATGCAGGGTGAAGTCCATGTCGGCGATGGCGAGGGCGTCTCCGTCGACGTACACCCGGACCAAACCTTCCAGACCGATCCGGATGAGGCTGGCGAGTTCACCGTCGCGGACAGCATCACCGCCAATTCCTGGGACCAGTGGAATTCCGATCGCGATCAGGCGCTGGCCGACATGGAATCCAGCGAAACGACCGCCCGCGCTTCCACCACCAATCCCGACGACGCCTCCTGGAACGATCTCGACTACTACGGCAGTTGGTACAACGTCCCAGGCTATGGCGAAGTCTGGTCGCCGAACGGCGTCGGCGCGGACTGGGATCCCTTTGGCGACGGCTACTGGGGTTACTACCCCGCCTTTGGCTATACCTGGATCTCTGCTTATCCCTGGGGCTGGTGGCCCTATCACTGCGGCGCCTGGGATTACATGAACGCCTGGGGCTGGATCTGGGCACCCGGCAACTGCGGCTGGGGACTGTACGGCGGCGGCTGGATGCCGTATCCCACAGTGGGGAGCCATCCGCCCGCTTACAGGCCTCCCATGCGTCCGCGGAAGCCCGGCCCCGGCCTGCCACGGCCGCGCCTGATCGCGGTTCATCGCGGCGCACAGTACGCGGCTCCGTTCCAGTATGACCGCGCCAGGCGAGTGCAGCCGCGCCCGCTGGATTTCAGCGGCACGATGATCGCTCCGCTAGAAACCGGCGTTCACCCGCTCCAGCGTGGTCCGCTCGGCGAAACCTTCACCGCCGCGCTGGTGCGCGAACATCCTGAGCTCGCCCCCGCAGGCGTACAGAGCGGAGGCATGCCCAGCGTGCACGTACCAGCGTTTGGCGTGCCGGGCAATCGAGGGGCGACAGTCCCCGGCTACCATCCGCCCCGTCCGGCCCCGGCGTCCCGCTCCGGCGAAGCGCCTCGTCCTTCCGGCGGTGCGCCGCGAGCCGCGGCCCCCGGCGGAGGCGGAAAGCCGCATCGCTGATCGACCGCACCGCGGCTCCTTACGAGCCTGCCGGCAATTCTTCCCTGCCCCTGAGGCCATGGTGGCGCACGTCCACCCCTTCGACCATAAACACCACCGACTCTGCGATATTCGTGGCGTGATCGGCAATTCGCTCCAGATTGCGAGCAGCAAACATCAGATCGACGCAGGCCTGCACCGACTCCGAGCTCTTTTTCATCTGGCGGATGAGGTGATTGAAAATCGCGTCCCGCAGCGCATCGACGGCGTCGTCGGACACCAGCACCGTCCGCGCGGCGCCGGCATCCCGCCGGACAAAAGCTTCCAGGGCCTGCCCGACCATCGACTCCGCCAGCTCGGCTAACTTCGGGATATCCGTGCGAACCGCCGTGTGCGGATGCCGGATCAGCGACTCGGAGCGCTCCGCGATGTTCATGGCCAGGTCTCCGATTCTCTCCAGATCGTTGTTAATCTTGCCCGCGGCGGTCACAAACCGCAGGTCGTTGGCTACGGGCTGGTCCAGCGCCAGGATATTCGTCGCGATCTCGTCAATCTCCAGTTCCAGCCGATTGATGTCGCTCTCTCGTTTGTAAACGGATTGCACCTCTGACTCGTCGCCCGCCTCGAGAGCGTGCACGCTCTCCCGGATCGCCGACTGCACCAGCCTGCTCATTTCCAGCAGCTTGTTTCGAAGTGTTTCAAGCTGTTCGTCGAAGTGACGCATTCCTGCCTCCCGCCCTGCGCTCATCATCGGTTCATCCGAACCTGCCGGTGATGTAATCTTCCGTGCGCGTATCGGAGGGCCTCGTGAAGATGGTGGATGTCTCATTAAATTCGATCAGCTGTCCGCTCAGCATGAACGCGGTGTAGTCGCTCGCGCGCGCTGCCTGCTGCATATTGTGCGTCACCACCACCAGCGTGCACTTCTCTTTCGTCTGGAACATCAGCTCCTCGATTTTTGCGGTGGACACCGGATCCAGGGCCGAACACGGCTCGTCCAGCAGCAATACTTCGGGATCGATCGCCAGAGCCCGCGCGATGCACAACCGCTGCTGCTGACCCCCGGAAAGCCGCAGCGCCGACTGGTTCAGCTTATCCTTCACTTCATCCCACAAGCCGGCTCTGCTCAAAGCATGCTCCACGCGATGATCCATTTCCGAGCGCGGAGGTCTCTTATACAGCCGAATCCCAAACGCGATATTCTCGTAGATCGACATCGAGAAGGGCGTCGGTTTCTGGAAGACCATGCCGACCTTGGCCCGCAGCTGAGGGAATTTCTTCGGAGTGAGAATGTCCTCGCCGTCCAGGATCACCTCGCCCTCGGCACGCTGTCCCGGATAAAGATCGTAAATGCGGTTGAAGATCCGCAAAAGGGTTGACTTGCCGCAACCCGACGGCCCGATAAACGCCGTGACCGAATTTTGCCGGATTTCCACGTTAATGTCCTTGATAGCGTGAAACTTGCCATAGTAAAAATTCAGGTTTCGCGCGGCGACTTTTACAGGCTGTCGAGCCGCCACGCCACTGCGCGCGCCGGCAGCCGTATGGATGCCGGCAGTCGGTTTGACGGGAATGGGGACATTCGGCATGGAGAATCCTTCTGATGGATCGGGAATCATTTCTGCACCTGCACCCTTCCGAGAAAAAAGCGCGCCAGCACGCTCAGCACCAGCACAAACACAACCGTGAGGAAAGCCGCCGCCCAGGCCATCTGCTGCCAGTTCGTATAGGGGCTCAGGGCAAACTGGAAAATCACATACGGAATGTTGGCCATGGGACGCATCACGTCGGTCGAAAAGTACTGGTTGTTCAGGCAGGTAAACAGCAGCGGGGCTGTTTCGCCGGAAATGCGAGCCAGGCCGATCAGGACCCCCGTGAGGATGCCTGCGCGCGCCGCAACCCACGTCACCCGCGTAATCACCACTGATTTCGGCGCTCCCAGCGCGATCGCAGCTTCGCGCATATCGCCGCTCACCAGGCTCAGCATTTCGTCCGTCGTGCGCACAATGATGGGCACCATCAGCACCGCCAGGGCCAGACTGCCCGACAACGCCGAAAAATGCCCCATCGGCGCGACCATGATTGCGTAGGCGAACAAGCCGATCTCAATCGACGGCGCGCTCAGCATGATGTCGTTGATGAAACGGACGACGTTCGCGATCCGGCTGTTAAAGCCATATTCCGCCAGCCACGTGCCCGCCATCAGTCCAACCGGCACTCCCATCGCCAGGGACAGCCCCATCAGGATCAGGCTTCCGACAAAGGCGTTGCGCAGGCCGAATCCGTTGGTGCCAGGCGGCGGCGTGTCCTTCGTAAACAGATCCCAGTGCAGGCCGGCAACCCCGAACCTCAGCGTCGTCCAGAGGATCCATAAGAGAAAAAATACCCCGACCAGCGTCGCCAGGCCCATCAGGATCTTGCTCGTCACGTCGATGATGCGACGCCTTAGCACTACGCCGGTCACGTGGACGCTCCTTCCCCGCGGCCAAGGCGCCGTATCAGCAACACGGCCAGAAACCGCACCACCAGCGTGATCGCGATCAGGACCAGGCCCAGGTAAATCAACGACGACACATAGAGTTTGGTGGTTGCTTCCGTGAATTCATTGGCGAGCACCGAAGGGATCGTCGCGCCGGGCATCAGTAAGCTCGATGAAATCATATTGCTGTTGCCGATCACGAAGGTCACCGCCATCGTTTCGCCCAGTGCGCGCCCCAGGCCCAGAAAAATACCGCCGATCACCGCTGAGCGCGTGTAGGGCAAGGTGATGTGCCAGGCCACTTCCCAGGTCGTGCAGCCCATCGCGTACGCCGATTCGCGCAGCGACGACGGCACGATCAGGAAGACATCGCGCATAATCGACGATATGTAAGGCAGAATCATGACCGCCAGGATAATACCGGCGGTCAGCATGCCAATGCCCATCGGCGGGCCCTGAAACAGCACCCCAATCCCCGGGATCTCTCCAAATGTGTTGCTGATCCACGGCTCCATGTTGGCAAACACCGGCGCGAAGACCAGCAGACCCCACATGCCGTAAACAATGCTGGGAATGCCCGCCAGCAGCTCGATCGCTCCAGCGATCGGCTTCTTGATCCAGGAGGGCGCAATCTCGGCGATGAACACCGCGACCCCAAAGCTGACCGGAACGGCAAGAACCAGGGCGATGGCCGAGCTGACCAGCGTCCCCACGATGAAGGGGAACGCCCCGAAAGTCTGGGTTACCGGATTCCACTGGCTCGATTTCAGGAATCCCCAGATGCCAAAGGTATGGATCGACATCAAGCTGTCGATGGTGATCGCGATCACAGTGGCAAAGAGCGCCGCCGCGGCCAGGAACGCCGCAAACACCGCCGCCTTGTGAAACAGAAAGTCACCCGACAGACGCCATGACCTGCCCGGTGCCTTCGGCTCTGCGGACACAGGCCGAAAGCCGGCCTGTGCCACAGCATCCGAATCGTTCATAGGGGTACCTTATCCCGAAAGTTCGTTGTGCTGGCCGGGCGCTTACATGCCGTAGCCAAGTTCGCTCTTCCAGTAGGCCTTGATCGCATTGACTGTACTCGGCGGCAGGGGGCCGAATGCAATCGACGTGGCCATCTGCTGCCCGTGCTCAAAGCCCCAGTCGAAGAACTTCATGACGGCCTGGTTCGACGCCCTGGGAGCATTCTTCCGCAGGATCTGCCACGTGCACCCGGCAATCGGCCAGGTATCGGGGCCGGGCTGATAAGGGAGGATCACATAGAAGTCCTGTGCCCTGGTCCAGTCCACGTGCGCCGATGCGTCCTGGAAGCCCGTCAGGCTGGGTGCGACGATCCTGCCGTCGCGGTTAATCATACGGGCATCGGCCAGATGATTCTCGAGGATGTAGGCGTATTCGACGTAGCCGATCGAGCCGCGGATGCGCTCCACATACGAAGCCACTCCCTCATTCCCTTTTCCGCCAACCCCGGTCGGCCAGGCAACCGAGGTATTCTCGCCTACTTTTTCCTTCCATTCCGGGCTGACCTTCGAGAGATAATCGCAGAACGTGAACGTCGTCCCGGAGCCGTCCGAGCGGTGGACCACGGTGATATACATGTCGGGCAGATTCAGACCCGGGTTCAGCCTGGCGATGGCCGGGTCGTTCCACTTTTTAATGTTTCCGAGATAGATATCGGCAACCACCGGTCCGCTCAGAACCAGCTTTTCCGCTCCGATTCCGGGAATGTTGTACACCAGATCCTCGCCGGCCACAGCCGTCGGAAACTGAATCAGCCCCGCGGCGCTGAGAGCGTCCGGGGTGAGCGGCATGTCGCTGGCGCCGAACGCCACCGTTCCGGCTTTGATCTGCGCGATTCCGCCCCCCGATCCGATCGACTGATAGTTGACCTGAATGCCCGTCTTCGCCTGATACGCGGCCGACCATTTGGCGACCAGCGGGTACACCCAGGTGCTGCCCGCTCCCGTGATGGTGGTCTGGCCATACGCGCCCACCGTGCAGATCAGCGCCAGCACCAGCCCTGCCCCAGGCAACCAGCCTCTGAAACCACTCCTGCTGTTTTCGCGCAGGCTGATGTCACTCCTGCGACCTGCCGCTTTCCTGTTTTTCGCACCCAAAACCTTCATGCTCCGCCCTCCTTGGCTAGCAATGGACCCGCGCGACCATCGCCAAAGCAAACGACCTGCCCTGTGTCCCACCGGAAGGTCGCGCGTGATTTCGAGCGATTGCCGTCATCCGAGATCGTAGAGAGCAAATGTTGCGGGGCCATTAAAAAGCGGTTAACCGATCATAGCTTTTGGCGGGTTTAGGCGTTAAAAATCCTTTGCCGTGAACCGGTTGCGAGGATGCGGAGACGGCCGCCCGCAACTGCGGGTCCTCTGCCTTCAGTTGCTCCGCTGCGGGTTTTCGCAGCGGCTCAGCAGCGCCAGCGCACGCCTCCGCACCCGATTCATCACATCCTGATCGCTGGCGATGTACTGGAGCTCAGGCGCGATATTCGGCAGATCATAAGCCTGCTGGTTTTCCAGCGCGTTCTGCAGGGACTCAAGCTCCGCGTCCAGTCCGAGCGGGTAATGGTGCATCTCCACGTCCAGGCGCCGGCCGATTTCCAGCGTAAAGGCCACCGCGTTCAGCCGATCGGACAACTGCTGCAGCGCGGGATCGGCGGCCCAGACAAACGCGCAGGAGCCACGGCCCTCGGGCCCCACGTAGGAGATCGTTTTGTTGCCTGTAAAGGCCAGCTTTCCGCGGCGGTTGCAATTCTCATTGAAGTACCTGTGCGCCCGTGCGTAGTCGAACAGATCGCCCATCAGCGCCGGATCGAGTCGAATTTCCCGGTCCATCGGCGCCGGATACACATCGTCGGTGTCATCGGGAGGCGGAGTTCCGGCCTTGGAGACGAAATGTCCCATCCCGTTCGCGTCGATCGTGATCGTGTACTGCGGCGGCTGGAGTTCCGGTTGATCGAAGGTATAAACGATGCGCGCCGAATCCGGCGCAACGGCGGAAAGCTGTGCCGGAGCCTTTGCAGTCTCACGCGACTGCGCCGCGGTCAGAGTACATGCGGCCAGCGCGACGGCCAGGAGCGTAGGAATTGGTCGGATGCGCATGGCTAGACGGCCTGAGCCTCCTGCAGCGAGAGCGTCTGGGCGTGATGGATGTGGCAAATGGCGATGGCCAGGGCATCGGCGGCGTCGGCGGGCTTCGGCGCCTCAGGCAGCGCCAGCAGACGCGCCACCATGAACTGCACCTGCTGCTTGGCTGCCAAACCGTAGCCGGTCACCGTGGCCTTGATTGTCAGCGGCGCATACTCGGCAACGGGGATTCCGGCGGCCGCCGCGGCCAGCAGCACCACGCCGCGCACATGACCCAGCTTGAGCGCGGACTTCGCGTTGACGGAATAGAAGACTTCCTCAACCGAGACGATATCCGGCTGGAAACTTGCCAGCAGCACGGTCAGTTCGCCGTGAACAAAGGCCAGACGCTGCGGCAAAGGCACCTTTTTCGGAGGGCAGATCCCGCCAAAACCCATGGAAACCAGGCGAGGATCGCGGCTGCGATCGTCCCACTCGACAATGCCGTAGCCGGTGGTTTCGGTCCCGCAGTCGATACCGCAAACACGCATGTAAGAGACCTCAGCGCAGGAGAGCCGAACGCGGGGGATTTCATCCGCAGTTTACCGCACTTCGGCGGCGAACGATCAGCAAAGATGCGGATCACTGACTCCTCACGGATCAGTTCCCATTACCGCGATACCCCTTCCAGCGGCGAACTCGCCGTGGCGTACAGCCTGCGCGACATCCGTCCCGCCACATACGCCTGGCGCCCGGCCAGCACTGCATGCTGCATCGCCTCCGCCATCAGGATCGGATTGGCCGCCGCCGCTATGGCCGTGTTCATCAGCACGCCGTCCGCGCCCATCTCCATGGCCAGCGATGCGTCCGAGGCCGTGCCCACCCCGGCATCAACGATCAGCGGAACCTCGGTAATCTTCTCGCGCAGAATCTGCAGCGTGGCGCGATTCTGAATGCCCAGCCCGCTGCCGATCGGCGCAGCCAGCGGCATCACCGCCGCAGCCCCCGCATCGACCAGCCGCTGCGCGAAAACCACGTCGTCGGACGTGTACGGCAGAACCGTGAACCCTTCCCGCACCAGCGTGCGCGTCGCTTCCAGCGTGGCCTGCACGTCGGGGTACAGCGTTGCCTGATCGCCGATCACCTCCACCTTCACCCAGTCGGAGATCCCGACTTCCCGCCCCAGCCGCGCCGCCCGCACCGCCTCGTCCGCCGTATAGCAGCCGGCGGTGTTGGGCAGCAGAAAATACCGCCGCGGATCGATGAAGTCCAGCAGCGACTCGCGCGAGCGATCGAGGTTCACGCGCCGCACCGCCACCGTCACCATCTCCGCGCCCGACGCTTCGATGGCTGCCTGCGTCTCCGGCCCATCCTTGTACTTGCCCGTGCCGACGATCAGCCGCGACTGAAAGGCTTTTCCTGCAATAACGAGGGGTTCCATGGGGACATTGTAAGTCCGCCCACGGGCAGGGGCGAGATCACCAAAGAGTGCGCACGGCGCGAGAACGACGAATGCGGCGATCCGCCGTAATCAAAGGGACGCCTGCGACGATGGCCGTTGCGGCGATGATCCGGTCGAACGGATCGGAGGGAAACTCGCCGGGCAGCCGTGCGGCAGCAATGGCCACCGCCGCTGTGAGAGGACAAACCTGGAACCGGCTCGCGAGACCTCCGAGGAACGTCTCCGGCGGCTCCCGGAGAGCGATTCGTCGGCGGGCCATCAGCCACGCGATCTCATAAAGCGACTGCCCGCTGATGGCCAGTCCGGCCGGCGCGTTTTCCTCAATCGCGGCCCGAGCGGGCTTCGACAACCGCTGCGGTTCAACAGCCAGCCAAATCGCAGCGTGCGTGTCGAGCAGGATCATCGGTTCAGTTCGTCCCACTCACGTTGCCAGCGCGTGACATCTTCGTCGGTCATGACGGGCTCGAGGATGTTCCCCACAATCTTCGCTCTCCCCTTCATGAAGCCAAAGATGCTCTCGCGCTCCTTCTTTTCAACCGGCACCAGCTTTGCCTTCACCTGGCCCCTTTTCGTGATCAGCACTTCGCCTCCGTGATCGTAAACGTCATCGATCAGAGCAAGGCATTGCGCCTTGAATTTGCCTGCGGGAACCGTTTTCATCGCCAACAGTCCATGACCATGGTCATTTTACCATGGTCACATCAAATATCTGCCTTTTCGCCCCGAACGTGAAAGACCCGCAGCCTGTTTCGGCATGCGGGCCTTCATCACCGGTGATCTGCTGAGTTTGACCTGAGGCGCCTTCGCGGGGCCTCGGCGAATCGGTTGGTCGCCAGGACTTATGGGCTGCGAAGAGCCTCTAAGCCTCAGTCACCTCACGTGGGGTCGTGCAGCGACTACCGTCAGAACTTTTCATTGGCTGGATCATCCTCCTTTCCCGTGTGCTTTTACGTTAACGCCGGCGGCGGCGGCGGCGCAAGCCTTACCACGAATGCCACGCCCCCTCGTGCTCCACCAGCGAAACCTCCACGCCGAACAGAGCGCGCAGCGTCTCCGCCGTGATCAGCTCGCGCTTAGGCCCGTCGGCAAAGATGCGCCCCTCGCGCATCAGGATCACGCGATCGATCTCCGGAATAATGTCTGCCAGGTGGTGCGTGACCATCACGATGCCCACTCCCTGCCGCGCCACCCGTCGCAGCGCCTCGCGCAGTTCCCGCTGCGCCGCCAGATCCAGCGCATTCGACGGCTCATCGAGCAGCAGCATCTCCGGCTGGTGCACCAGCGCCCGGGCGATCATGATGCGCCGCTGTTCGCCCGCCGACATTTCTCCCACCAGCTTGCCCGCGAGATGCTCGGCCATCATCAGGTGCAACGCCTCCTGCGCGCGGACGCGCATCTCCGGCGTGACATGCAGATTCGGCCACAGCGTGGACGCGGAGAAAAATCCCGCAATCACTGCATCCACCCCCGAGGTAACCGGCGTCCGTTCGCCCGGCAGCTCCGCGGAGACGACCCCCAGGCGGGAGCGAAGCTGCGAGACATCCCAGCGTTTCCGCCCCAGCAGCAGCACTTCGGTCTGCGGGGTCACGATCGGATAACACTGGCACGTGATCGTCCTGATCAGCGTGGATTTGCCGCAGCCGTTGGGCCCGAGAATCGCAGCGTGCTCGCCGGTGGCGATGCGCAGCGAGATTTCGCGCAGGACAATGTTGTCGCCCCGCGCCACGCTCACATTACGCATCAGGAGGAAGTCGGGTTCGATCACCAGGAAATTATGTCAGACCGCGAACCTGATGGAGAGCCCGGGAGTGAAACCCACGCGGGTGCCCCGGATCTGCCTGCCTCGGGCGGATCCGGCGGCGCTGGGCCCCGTCCCCGCGCAAACCACGCCTTGCATCAGGGCACGACTTCAGAGCCTGCCCTGAACGAAGCGGCGCAGGCGCTGAGTCGAATGGGTGCCGAAACGCGCGCAAACTGACGGGGGCTTTAGCCCCTGAGAAATGATTTTGGGATAATGCAGAGACCCCACATTCAGGAATCTCATGACCGACGAACCTCTGATCCCCGACGAAGCCCTCCCGCGCGGATTTCGCTTCGCGGCGGTGAAGGCCGGCATTAAGCCCAGCGGCAAACCGGATTTTGCCGTCGCGGTAGCCGATCGGGGCGCCAGCGCGGCAGCCATGTTCACCGCCAATCAGGTGCAGGCCGCTCCCATTACTGTGGGGCGCCGGCATCTTGTGCGAAGCGGCGGCCGTGTCCGCGTAGTCGCCGTCAATGCCGGTAACGCCAACTGCGCCACCGGCGAAGCAGGTCTGTCTGCGTGCGAGCAGGTCTGCCGCGCCGCCGCGGACACCTTCGGCTGCCCCGGCCACGAAGTCTTCCCTTCCTCAACCGGCATCATTGGTGTCCCGCTCCCCGCCGAAAAGCTCGTGGCCGCACTCCCGGAAGCCCGGAGGTCGCTTTCGCCGGACGCGGAATCCTTCGCGCGCGCCATCCTCACCACCGACACCCGCCCCAAAGTCGCGCACGCCACCGTCAACGTGAGTGGTAAGCCGGTGCACCTCGCCGGCGTCTGCAAAGGCGCGGGCATGATCCATCCTCAGCTCGTGCCCCATGCCACCATGCTCGTCTATCTCTTCACCGATGCCGCCATCGAGCCTCGCGATCTGGATGCCTTCCTGCGCAACGCGGTTGAGGAGTCCTTCAATCGCATCTCCATCGACGGCGACACCTCGACCAACGACACCGTGCTGCTGCTGGCTTCCGGCGCCTCGGACCTGAAAGTGCCGGCGTCGGACCCTGCCTTTGCCGCGGCGCTCAGCGGCGTCTGCACTTCGCTCGCGAAGCAGATTGTGGCGGACGGCGAAGGCGTCACGCATATCGTCGAGCTGCAGATTGAGGGCGCGGCCAGCGATGCCGATGCGCTGAAAGTCGCGAAGGCCGTCGCCCATTCGCCACTGGTCAAGACCGCATGGGCCGGTTGCGATCCCAACTGGGGACGCCTCATGGCGGCCGCCGGGTACTCCGGCGCGGCCATCGATCCCGCGAGCATCGCCATCTGGTTCGGCGACCTGCCCATCTGTTTCGACGGCGGACGCGCGCCGAATTTCGACGTCCGCGCCGCCCACGAATATCTCAGGCAGCGCGAATACTCGATCCGCATGCGCGTCGGCTCCGGCAGCGGACGCTGCCGCTTCTGGACCAGCGACCTCACCGCGGAGTACGTGCGCATCAACGCGGACTACTCAACCTGAATCCGCCCCCGCTGTCCAGCTCGGCAACTTGCATCGCTCCGAGTGCAGAACGCTGAACCGCGCATCAATCCTGCGCCGGAGCCGACCGAGCCTGAGTAATCCACCGGGTTATGCACACAATTGTTGAAATCTCAGCCGGTCCCTTCGCCCTTCTCCGCAGACCGGCCCCCGCGCACCACACACACTCGTCCTCCACGACCGGGCGTGGCCACCTCATGCTGCGCTACAATTTTGAAAGAGCTGGAACGGCGCAAGACACGCGCGGCTCCACTGACAGCGTGCCGGTGCAGCGAGGGCCGCATCCGCATCCCCGCGAGGAACATCACACGAAAGCATGGCCATTCAGGCGAGCAGCAGGGTCCCGTCTGCCGCGGCAAACGGCAAACACGGCCACTCCCTCATCAGCGACGCGAAGTTCCGCCAGCTTTACGAGCTGACCCTCCGCCTGCGCCTTGAAGTGCGGCGCGCCAACGGCCACGGACAGGGCCTCGCTGGCCGCGAAGCGGCTCTTGCTGCCGTCAGCTCCGATTTGCGCGCCGGCGACGCGCTGGTGACCGACCAGCCCATCCCTGGAGGCATTCACCTCGCCGAGACCGCAGCGCCCTTCGCCGAGCGAGTCATCGCCGCCATCGCCCGCGCCACTGCGGACCGACTCAGGAAGAACGCGCGCGTGACCGCCATCTTCTCGGCCGGCGCGGATTTTCTGCACGAAGCGCATGCGCTTGCCAGCGCGGCCAGGCTGCCCATCCTCTTCGTGGAGGACGCGCCCGCCGCCCCGAAAAGCTCCAGGCCTCGCAGCCGCAGCCACTCCGCCCCGCACTCAAACGTCCTCACCTCGATCCCCGTCGACGCCCAGGATGTTGTCGCGCTTTACCGCGTCGCCCATGAGTCGATCGTGCGCGCCCGCGAAGGATCGGGTCCAACGCGGATCCTCTGCACTCCATGGCCGGCCTCCGGCGGACAGGCAGAGGATTCCGTCGACCACCTGGAGCACTGGCTGCAGGCGCGCGGATTGCCGGCGCAGGATTGGCGCCGCGAGATTCTCGCGGCAGCCGAACCCGCATCTTCCGCCCGCGACGAAAAAGTTTTCACTGAGGTTCTATGACAACGAAAGCAAGCGTTCCCGCCCAGACCGATTTTTCCCAGGAACTTCGCGAATGGATCGAGGCTTTTGATGACGTGGTGGTTGCAGAGGGTCCCGAACAGGGTGCCGAGCTTCTCACCGCGCTCAAGCAGCGCGCCCGCGAAGCCGGCATCTCGCAGCCCAGCGAGCTGATTACCCCCTACGTGAACACGATCCCGAAGCATGAGGAAGTCCCCTACCCCGGCGACCGCGCGCTCGAGCGCCGCATCGAGAGCCTCATCCGCTGGAACGCGCTCGCCATGGTCCACGGCCAGAACAAAAAGGATCACGGTATCGGCGGCCACATCGCCACCTATTCCTCGCTGGCCACGCTGCTCGAAGTCGGGTTCAACCACTTCTTCCACGCCAGCTATGGCGATCAGCCCGGCGACTTCATCTACTTCCAGGGTCACGCCAGCCCCGGCATCTATTCGCGCGCGTTTCTGCTCGGCCGCCTCGACCAGCAGCGCGTGCTCAACTTCCGTCATGAGCTGCGCGACACGCCCGGCCTGTCGTCCTATCCTCATCCCTGGCTCATGCCCGATTTCTGGCGTTTTCCCACCGTCTCCATGGGCATTGGTCCGCTGAACGCCGTCTACCAGGCGCGCTTCATGCGCTATCTGGAGCATCGCGGGCTCATCGAGACCACGCCGCGCAAGATCTGGGCCTTCGTCGGCGACGGCGAAACCGACGAGGTTGACACCCTCGGCGCGCTCTCCATCGCCCGCCGCGAGAAACTCGACAACCTCATCTTCGTCGTCAACTGCAACCTGCAGCGCCTCGACGGTCCGGTGCGCGGCAACGGCCGCATCATCGACGAGCTGGAAGCCGTCTTCCGCGGCGCGGGCTGGAATGTGATCAAGGTGATCTGGGGTTCGGACTGGGATGCACTCTTCGAGCGCGATCACACCGGCCTGTTGCTCAAGCGCATGGAAGAGTGCGTCGACGGCGAATACCAGGCCTTCAAGGCGAAGGGCGGCGCGTACATCCGCAGCGAATTCTTCGGCAAATATCCTGAACTGCTCAGGCTCGTTGAGCACATGTCCGACGACGAGATCTTCCACCTCCACCGCGGCGGACACGACGCCCGCAAGATCTACAACGCTTACAGGCGCGCTACCGAGCACAAAGGTGGTCCCACCGTCATCCTCGCCAAGACGGTCAAAGGCTACGGCCTCGGCAGCACGCAGGCGCGTAACGCCTCTCACCAGGAAAAGAAAGTCGCCGACGACGCCCTCATCGAATTCATCCGCCGTTTCGATCTGCCCATTCCGGAAGCCGACGCCCGCGCCGGCAGGCTCTACCGCCCGCCGCAGGACGCGCCGGAGATGGTTTACATGCACGAGCGGCGGCAGAGCCTCGGCGGCTACATGCCCAGGCGCGATGTGCCGAAAATCGACTTCCAGGCGCCTCCGCCCGAAGACTTCAGCGAGTGGACCAGCGGCTCGCGCGGACGCGCCGTCTCCACTACCATGGGCTTCGTCAGCATCCTGCGCCACCTCATGAAGGACGATAAGATCGGCAAGCTCGTTGTGCCCATCGTGCCCGACGAAGGCCGCACCTTCGGCCTCGAGTCGGCCATCCGTCAGGTGGGTATCTACGCCAGCGAGGGTCAGAAGTACAAGCCGCACGACGTGGACATGCTCCTCTACTACCGTGAGGAGCGCAACGGCCAGATTCTCGAGGAAGGGATCACCGAAGCCGGATCGATGGCTTCGTTCACTGCGGCGGGAACTGGCTACGCCAATTACCGGGTGCCGACCATTCCCTTCTACATGTACTACTCGATGTTCGGATTCCAGCGCGTCGGTGACATGATGTGGGCGTTCGCGGATGCGCGCGGCAAGGGCTTCCTGATGGCCGGCACCGCGGGCCGCACCACCATGACCGGTGAAGGCCTCCAGCACCAGGACGGCCACAGCCACCTGCTCATGAGCGTCATCCCCACCTGCGTCAGCTACGACCCCGCTTACGTCTACGAGATGGCCGTGATCCTCCAGGACGGTCTGCGCCGCATGTATCAGCAGGGCGAGGATCTCTTCTACTACGTCACCATGTACAACGAGGACTACGCCATGCCGGAGATGCCGGAAGGCGTGCGCGGGGGCATCCTGCGCGGCATCTACCGCCTGAAGGCGGCGCCGGGCGGCAAGGCCGTGGCGCAGTTGTTCGGCAGCGGTCCCATTCTCAACGAGGTGCTGCGCGCCCGGGAAATCCTCGCTGAACAGTACGGCGTGCAGACGGACGTGTGGAGCGTGACCAGCTATAACGAGCTGCGCCGTGAAGCCCTCGGCGTGGAGCGCTGGAATCGCCTGCATCCCGACAAGCCGGAGAAAACTCCCTACATTCTTTCCGCGCTCGCCAGAGCCAGGGGCCCGATCATCGCCGCCACGGACTACATGAAGGCCGTGCCCGACCAGCTGGCGCCGTGGCTCACGACGCGCATGGTTTCACTGGGAACGGACGGCTTCGGACGCAGCGACAACCGCGAGCACCTGCGGCGGCACTTCGAGGTCAACGCAGAGTCGGTCGTGACCGCCACGCTCTCCAGGCTCGCGCGCGACGGCAAGTTCGACGCGAAGAAGGCGCAGGCTGCCTTCAAGGAGCTGAACGTGGATACCGAACGGGGCGATCCGGCGCATTTGTAATCGCCGGGTGCACCACCCTCCGGCCGGTTTTGGCAGAAGTGGGAAAGCACGACACTCCCTCCCGGCAATCGCCACGTCCTGTATGAGGGCACGACTTCAGTCGTGCCACAGAGGCCGAAAATCCGGGGGGCAGGCATGAGCGCGTTGCGTCGGGCCTTCTTCTCTCCCCGCTGCGCCCGATTACCAACCTCACCACTTCCGCAACCTTCAGGACAGTTTGCGCGCCCCCGTTCGTCGCGAGCGCGATATTCTGGGCAGGTTGACGGATGCCTGCACTCCTTTGGCGCCAGACCGCGCCCTGCTGGCATCCCAAGGAGGTCCTGCCCTGAGCGGACCACGCCGACCTAAGGAATCAGGAACACCGAACAGCCGTTTCCCTCGTCTCCGGGGTTTGAGGGGACCCGTCATCATTCTGACGGCTGCTGTTCTCGCGGTTGGACCGCTCTTCCTGCTTGGTCCCTCGTGCGCTGGCGATTTCGGATTCCACTTTATTTCCTGGATCGATGCCGAGCACAGCATTTCGATGGGCATCTTCTATCCGCATTGGGCGAATTACTCCAATTTCGGAGCCGGCGAGCCTAAATTTGTCTTCTATCCCCCGATCAGCTGGATGGGCGGAGCCGTTTTGGGAATGCTCCTGCGGTGGAGCTTTGTTCCGCTCGCCGCATTTATTCTGCTGCTTGCCGCAACTGGTATGGCCAATCGCGCATTGGCCAGGGAGGTAATGGAAGACGGGCCGGCAACCCTGGCCGGCTGCGCTGCAATTTTCCTCGGCTACGTGCTGTTCAGTGTCTACCGGCGCAATGATTTCGCGGAGCTGACGGGAGGATTTTGGATCCCCCTGCTCCTTCTTTTTGCCCTGCGCAGGCGAAATCCTTCGGGGAACTTCCTGGAACGCGCCTTCGACGGCTCCGCCGCGCCGCTGGCGCTCGTGGTGGCGGGAGTCTGGCTGAGCAACATCCCGCTGGCCATCATGGCCACCTACTTGCTGGCTGCCCTCGCGCTGGCCTCCGCCCTCCTTGAAAGGTCGCCAGCACCGCTGGTGCGCGCCACGGTGAGCACATGCGGGGGAATGGGGCTGGCGTCGCTGTATCTGATCCCCGCCGTCCGGGAAAGGAATTGGGTCAGCATACGCAATGCTGTGAATCCCATCAATTTTGCCGTGGAAAACAGCTGGCTCTTTGCCCGCCATGCCAATCCGCTTTTGGCTGCTCACGACTTCATCCTGCATCAGGTTTCAAACGTTGCTGCGGCTATGCTCGCAATTGCCTTCGTCGCAGGCGCGATTGTCTGGATACGCGGCATCATGCCCGGCCAGCGTGAGTGGTGGCTCCCGATGGCTCTGATACCGCCTACAGTTCTGTTTCTGCTGTTCCCGGTTTCGCGCCCGGTATGGAATGCTCTGCCGGCGTTGCGGCTGCTGCAGTTTCCCTGGCGCTGGCTCGTGGTTCTGGAAGCTCCGATGGCTGTCTGTTTTGCCTCGGCCGTCTGGTTCGACCGGAAGCTTCTGCGCAATATCCTGCTGGCCGCGTGTGCTGCCGCCTTTGTGGGAATCGCCCTTTCCGCGCCGCAGTGGTGGTTTGTTCGATGCGGCTCGATTGTGACATCGCTGGAAGAATCGGCACGGGAAGGCATCGGCGTCCTGGGAAAACCCGAATACGCGCCGCCCGGCATCCGGTATCCAGTCGTGAGCCTTTTGGTGGACTCTCACGGCAATCCTCTGCTCGACCCCCTGGGGAACCTGTCGCTGAATCCTTCGGACACTCCGGGAAAGTCAGCGATGCCCCCTGTTGTGCAGATCGTGCCAGACGCCTGTCTGCTGAACAGCCTTCCGAACGCTTCAGTCCCGGGGGAAGTCGGCTCCGCTCCCGCGTGGCACGGCGATGCAGCCAGCTGCAACAGTTCGGGCTGGCAGGAATTATCCGGGCACATGCCGGAACAGCGCTGGTACAAGGGCCGCGCCGAGCACGCCGGGTATCTGATTCTGCGGCTCCGATACTACCCGGCCTGGCGCGTCCGAGTGAATGGAGTTCCGCTGACTGCGATCGCCGAGCGAGAGCGCGGCCTGATGGCCGTGCCGGTCCCGCAGGGAAACGTGCAGGTCATGGTGAACTGGATCACGACCGGCGACGCGGTGGCGGCTCGCTGGACGAGCGGAGTTGCCCTGCTTCTGGTCACAGGCCTGTTTCTTTTCGAACGGAAGCATTTGCGCTCTGATTCGCGCCTCGGGGCGGGTTTACTTTTCTCCGCTGAGGATCCGCCCACGGTCGATCCCGCGGATCCTGTACCGTCCGCGCGGACAGGCCGCAAAGAAACACCGCCCGGCAGGCGCTCGAAGGCCGCCAGACGAAGATGAGCGCCCCGGCCAGGGCGAGGCGCTCTTCTTTTTCCCCGGGCGGATGGCCGCCTGCGCTGGATCTGCCTTTTCCCTCGTGGATGAATCGGCTTCGCCGGATTCCGAACTCGTGGCCCTGGGTGCCGGCGTGCAACCCGAGCATACCCGCTTCTGATGGTGCGATGCGTCGCCCTTTTCAGGCCCGCTGAAATATTTTCCGCTTTCCAATAGAACGTCTATTGGTGTATCATCAGCTCCAGTAGATGTTCTATTGGAGGAAAGATTGGTCCGATCGAAAAAAGACCAGGAACTGCTGCTCGGCACGCTCGACATGCTGGTCCTGCAAACGCTTCGAATGGGTGCGGCTCACGGCCACACCATTGCCCACGTCATCGAACACACATCGGAAGAGGTCCTGCAGATCGAACAGGGGTCGCTCTATCCGGCGTTGCATCGGCTGGAAGATCGCGGCTGGGTTTCCTCCTATTGGGGAACCAGCGAGAACAATCGCAGGGCGCGCTTTTACCGGCTGACAGCGGCCGGGCGCAGGCGGCTGGCCGTGGAGACCCACCGCTGGCAGGCCATGGTCGAGGCGATCGGGCGCGTACTGGGAAGCGCCGCGCGGGTCGCTGAAGAGGAATGAGGGAACGCCAATGAGCCTTCGCCGTTATCTCCGCCGCCGCCAGTGGGACGAGGAACGCGCGCGCGAGGTTCAGGCCCACCTGGCCGAAGAGATCGCAGACAACGAGGCACGGGGCATGAAGCCGCAGGAAGCGCGGCGCCAGGCATATATCAGATTCGGCAATCCGACCGTCGTTCGCGAGGAGATCTGGCAGATGAACAGCTTCGTGCTGATTGAGAATCTGGGCCGGGACCTTCGTTTTGCCCTCCGCCAGTTGCTCCGCAATCCCGGTTTTGCCGCCATCGCGATTCTCACACTGGCGCTCGGAATCGGGTCAACACCGCGATCTTCAGCATCACCAACGGTCTGTTCTTCAGTTCTCTCCACGTCCACGATGAAAGCAGAGTTGCCCAAATCGGATTCGAGCAGAACAACAGTTCCTGGCAACCGAACCTTTCCCTCCCCGAGTATCGGGAACTGCGCGATGGAGCCCGGAACGTCTTCTCCAGTGTCATGGCCGACTGGATTGGCCTCAACGCTCTGAGCGTGCAGGGGAGTAAGCCGGACCGGGTACTTACCGACTTTGTGACAGGCGACTATTTTCAGACGCTGGGCGTCGAGCCTTTTCTGGGTCGTCTTTTTCGTCCTTCGGAAGGGGTGACACCCGGGGCCGATCCCATCGTGGTGCTGAGATACGCATACTGGCAGCAGCATTTCGCCGGCGATCCGCACCTTGTCGGTAAACAGGTCGAAGTGGATGATCATCCGATGACCATCGTTGGCGTCCTCCCCCGCGACTATCTCGGGCTGGGACCTGCGATGCAGATCCAGCTCTACCTGCCCCTGGCGATGATTGTCCCTGTTGATAACGAGTCGCTCGCCGCCTTCAATCAGGACGGCAACCGCAGCATGCGGGTTTATGCCCGCCTGCAGCCGGGAATCTCTCGAGAGCAGGCTGACGCCACGCTCTCGGTGCTCGCGCATCGCCTCGCGGCCCGGCATCCGCGCAGCGACAGGGATTCGGCGCTGAGCGCATTTCCCCTCTACGCAGGCAGGCTCGGTGGCCTCGATCCGACGATGATACGGACCGTTTCGGTACTTTTCCTTAGCCTCGCGGGCCTGGTTCTGCTGCTGGCCTCGGTGAACGTCGCCAATCTTCTGCTGGTGCGGGCCAGCGTTCGCGAACGCGAGATGGTGATTCGTTCTGCTCTGGGGGCGAAACGCTCCCGCCTGATGCGCCAGATGCTGACGGAAAGCATGCTGCTGGCCCTGTTCGGAGGCGCGGCCGGCATTGCCCTGGGACTGTGGGGCAGCGCGATACTCGGCTCGGTGAACCTGCACACCGATCTGCCCGTGCATTTCGACTTCGGTTTCGACTGGCACGTCCTGATTTTCTCGACAGTCATTGCTCTGCTGGCCGGATCTGTAGTGGGCATCGTTCCGGCGTGGCGTCTGGCGCGGGCCAATCTCAATCTGATCCTGCGGGAAGGCGGGCGCGGTGTCGCCGGCGGCGGCAGCAGGTTCCGCGACGCGCTCGTAACCCTGCAGGTGGGCAGTGCGCTCATGCTGCTGGTTGTCGGGGGGCTGTTTACGCGGAGCCTCGCCGCCAGCGAACATGCCAACCTCGGCTTCAATCCCTCGAACGTGCTCCTGCTCAGTATGGATCCTGGCGAGATCGGCTATAAGGATCCCCAGTCTCGCAACTTCTATCAGCAACTCCTCGAGCGCGTGCGCGCGCTTCCGGGCGTCGAATCGGCAACAATCGCCGGAGCGACGCCGATGGGGTTGATCAGCGACGGTACCGATACGATCAGCGTCAGCGGGTATCAGCCCCCCGCCGGGCAGGCCCCGCCCAGCCTCGGATACAACGTAATCGGGACCGACTATTTCCGGACCCTGCAGATCCCGCTGATCGAGGGCCGCAGCTTCACCGATGCCGACCGGGAGAACAGCCCTTACGTGGCCATTGTCAGCGAGGCGATGGCGAAGAAGTATTGGCCGAATCAGGATCCCATCGGCCGGCAGTTTTCGATGAGCAGCGACTCGGCGCATCCGATGCGCGTGATCGGGATGGCGAAAGATGTCCGCTACCAGGGCTTTTCCGGCCCCATCGATCCCTTTTTCTACGTGCCTTTTCTGCAGCACTGCAAGGGATATTCTCTGAGCACCCTCGAAATGCGCACCGCGGGCGATCCCTCAGGGTTCATTCCCGCAGCCGAGCGCTCCATCCACGACATGGCTCCGACGCTGCCCGTATTCGAAGTCAAGACCCTGGATGAGGCTCTGTATTCTCCCAATGGTCTGCTCATCTTCCAGGTGGCGGCTGCCCTGGCTGGAATCATGGGAATCCTCGGGCTCATCCTCGCCATCGTCGGCGTCTACGGGGTGCTCTCCTGTGTGGTGAGCCGGCGGACCGCCGAGATCGGTGTGCGGATGGCGCTGGGCGCGGGACGCGGGGACATTATGAAGATTGTCTGCAGGCAGGGCATCTGGATTGTCGGCATCGGCCTGGCGGTGGGCCTCGCCGGCGCCTTCGCCGCAGCCCACCTTCTCCGCAGCCTGATTGTGGTCAGCGCAACCGACCCGGCAACCTACGTGAGTGTCTCCGCAATCCTGGCGGCGATTGCGATGCTGGCGTGCTGCATCCCGGCGCGTCGCGCGATGCATATTGAGCCCATGCGGGCATTGCGATCCGAGTGAGGGAGCCTTACTCGGGACCTCCGGTCAGTGAGCCCTTTGTCCTGCTGGCGCCCACTCTGCGGGAGCCGCCGGACGGACAGCACCTTTCAGGAATGCCCTGAACTACTGCTCGGTCAGTGAAGAAGCAGAAGAAGTGGCGTTAGCTCCGAGGTTGCGCCTCACTCCGCTCTCAGTGCGTTCACGGGATCCACAGCCAGAGCTCTGCGCGAGGGCAGCCAGCAGGCCAGCCACGCCGTGGCAAAGATTGCCATCGTGATAGCGGCATAGGTCAGCGGGTCGTAGGGACTGACGCCGAACAGCAGCGACTGCATCAGGCGCATGGCAGCCAGCGCCACGACCAGCCCGCAGCCTATCCCGATGCCGGTCAGGAGCAATCCACCACGAACAAACATGCCGAGTATCTCTCGCCGCTGGGCGCCCAGCGCCATCCGTATTCCGATCTCGCGAGCCCGCTGCGTTACCGAGTATGAGATCACGCCATAGATACCCACTACCCCAAGCAGCAGGGCCATGATTCCCGCTGCCGCCAGCATCACAAGCGTGAACGAGGTTCGCGCCATCGACTGCGAGTAGTAGTAACCGACCGTGTCGGGATCGGCCAGCGGCAGGCTCGCATCGTCGGACCAGATGACGTGCCTCACCTCATTCATGAACGCCTGCGAGCCAGCCAGCGGGGTCCGGATTATGAAGGCGACCCCGCGCTGCACGCGTTCCTTCTGCGTGTCGAAATTGTTCATCAGCAGCGGCCAGTAGACCGTGGTCGGCGCCTTCTTGTCGACGCCATCCTCGTGCACATTGCTCACGACTCCGATGATCTGCCGCCAGTCATCCGCTGATCCGGTCCGGATGCGCCTGCCCAGCGCATTCCGGGCGCTGCCCCAGTACTCCCGGGCAAAGTTCTCCGAAATAATGGCCACCGGCAGCTTGTCGTAATTGTCCTCCCAGCTAAAGTCGCGCCCCGCGAGCAATGGAGTTCCCATGGTGGTGAACAGACCCGGCGAGACCCACACGAAGCGCCGGATGGGAGGAATCTCTCCCTCGCGATAGGTGCGGTCGGCGGCGTAGATCAGATCATTCGAATCGTATCCGCTCATGGGCACCGCGCTGGTCAGGGCCACGGACTGTACCCCCGGCAGGGCCGCGAGCCTGTTCATCATGTCCTGATCCATATGGATCAACTGGTCCCGATCCCTGTCGGGGATCTGTGTGTCGGGGACCCAGATGCGGAAGGTCTGCAGGGTATTCGGATCGGTGAATCCGGGGTTCACGTGTTCGAGCGCCCGGACGGTGCGAATCATCAGGCCCGAGCAAATCAGCAGAACAAGGGCCAACGCCACCTGGACGACCACCAGGGTGCTCCGTGCGCGATGCCGCTCCCGGCTCTGGCTCAGCGCTCGTCCGCCTTCGCGCAGAGAGGTATTCAGCTGCCCTCCGGAGAATTTGATTACCGGTATCAGCCCGATCAGGAGCCCGGTGATGACCGCCAGGACCAGAGCAAAGAACAGCACGGGCAGGTTGATTCCGATCTCGTGAATGCGCGGAAGGTCAGGGGCCATCGCCACCAGCACGCGCAGGCCCGCAACGGCGAGCCCAAGCCCGAGCGCGCTGCCGATGAGGGTGAGAGTGATGCTCTCAAAGAGCAGATCGCCGGCGATCCTCCGCCACCCCGCGCCCAGAGCCGAGCAGATCGCCAGCTCCTGCCGCCGCCCTTCCACGCGCACCAGCAGCAGGTTCGCGACGTTGGCGCAGGCAATCAGGAGCACCATGGCGATGGAGCCCATCAATACCCAGAGGACATTGCCCACATCGCCGACAACGTCCTGCTTCAGCGGATGCAGACTCGTTCTGAAATCAGCCGCCTCAAACAGCTTTTCGCTGTAGCCTTCCGGTGGCGGGAAGCTTTGAATGGCGATTGGGATCAGCCGCTGCAGATCCGCGCCGGCCTGGCGAAGGGTGACGCCCGGCTTCAGCCGAGCCAGGCCTTCGTAGCTGAAATTGCCGAGCTTTGTCGTGGAGCGGTCCCACTGCATGGGCAGCACCAGCGCCGCATCCTCCCAGCTCAGGAAATGAAATCCCCGGGGCAGTACGCCAACGATCAGCCGCGGCTTGCCGTCCACCGTGATCGACTGTCCGATGACCGACCGCGCGCCCCCGAACTTCTTCTGCCAGTATGCGTAGGAAAGCATCACCGTTTCCGGAGCGCTGGCCGTGTCATCCTGCCGTGTGAACAGCCGGCCCAGAGTCGGCTTCACGCCCAGAATGGGCAGCACGCCCTCGGTCACATCAAGCCCGCGCACGTGCTCCGGCTCGCCGGTCCCCGTCACACTGAGGGAGTCACCCGTGTACGCGCCAATATCTTCGAGTGTCTTGTTTTGGTCCCGGATCGTGAAGTAAAGGAATGGCGCTAAGTTGAGGTCTTTGAAGTTGATCACCCGGGAGCTGAACCAGACCCCGATCAGCCGTCCCGACTGCGGATAGGGCAGCGGCCTGAGCAGAACTCCATCCAGCACGCTGAAGATCAGCGTCGTGGAGCCAATGCCCAGGGCCAGCGTGATCAGCGTAAGAGATGTGAACAGCGGAGCGCGCCCGAGTCTCCGTAAGAGCTGCCTGAACCGGTCCGGAAGAACACGCATCGTCGCGCCTCGGTGGTGAATTCAGGCACCCATGATCCACTTCTCCGCGCCTATGGACCCTGTTACGCCATCGCGCAGGCAAAAGTTCCCGATCGACAGAGGAGGTGATTTCCCCGGACGAGGGCAGTCTGAACGGGCCTGCCATGCGGCGTATTGGCGGTCGGGCCTGCTCGCTTCGTAACAGGATCAGTGCTCAGCAGTCAGACAAATCGCCGAGTCGCTCGTCGAGCCTGCACTGTCGCTGCAGGGGGCTGCCGCCTGCCGCCTCAGGCTCTTAGCTGCGTAACCGCGCCAGCAGATCCTGCGGGTGAACCGGCTTCGCCAGGATCTCGAATTCGTGGCCCTGCGAGCGCACCCGGTCCAGCAGATCCGCCGTCGCCGCCTGCCCGGAAAACAGCAGAATCTTGCAGCCCGGCAGCATCGCCCGGATCTGAATCGCCGCATCGATCCCGTTCAGGTCGTTCATGATCACATCGCTGATGACCATTTCCGGCCGCAGGACCTCCGCCATCTCCACGGCTTTTTCCCCGCTGTACACCGCCGTTGCATCGAAACCGCTTTGGTTGAGAATGATTGCCAGGGTATCGGCAATCACGCGCTCGTCATCCGCGACCAGCACTCTGGGTTTCGCATTGTTCGCCGCCTGCTGTTCGGACATTCGCTTCTTACCAATTCCTCGTCGTCGACTGAATCAGGTAAACCGGCACTTCCGATCGCCGGACGGGCCGCGCGGAGAACCTGCACCTGGGATGATACGCTGGGTTCGGGAGATGCTTCATCCTGCGGCAACCCTCCCATCTTACATTGAAAACAGACATATTTCTGCGATGACCGCCCGCCGCAATGACCGGGAATCCTGCGGGCGCCACGATGCATATGACCGAACCGATCATTCAGGCACGGCAGGTGGAGAAATTCTACGCCCAGTCGCGGGACGCGCGCATCCAGGTCATCGCGCCCACAGACCTGGCCATTTTCCCCGGCGAAATCGTCGCCCTCCTCGGCCCCTCCGGTTCCGGTAAATCCACGCTGTTGCGCATGCTTTCCGGCCTTTCCCGCCCTTCGGGCGGCATCGTCCTCTGGCACGGCCAGGACGTCTCTTCCACCCAGCCCAACGTCTCGATCGTCTTCCAGAGCTTCGCGCTCTTTCCCTGGCTCTCCGTCCTCGAAAACGTCGAAGCGCCCCTGAAAGCCCGCGGCATGGAGGCGATCGATCGCCAGCGCCGCAGCCTCAAAATCCTCGACACCGTCGGCCTCGACGGATTTGAAGCTGCCTATCCGCGCGAGCTGTCCGGCGGCATGCGCCAGCGCGTCGGCTTCGCCCGCGCCCTCGTCGTCGAGCCCGAAGTCCTTTTCATGGACGAGCCCTTTTCCGCGCTCGATGTCCTCACCGCCGACAATCTCCGCGGCGAGCTGCTCGAGCTGTGGCAGAAGAAGACCATCCCCACCAAAGCCATCTTCCTCGTCACTCACAATATCGAGGAAGCCGTGCTCCTCGCCGACCGCATCATCGTCCTCGGCCGCAATCCCGGCCACGTCCGCACCGACTTCAAAGTCGCCCTCGCCCAGCCCCGCGAGCGCAAGGACCCCGCCTTCACCGCGCTCGTCGACTACATCTATAAGGTCCTCACCCGGCCCGACGTCGTTCCCGCCGAGATGCCCGTCCTCTCCGGCGGCCGCCGCATCCGCGATCAGCGCCAGATGCGCTATGAGATGCTCCCCCACGCACGCCCCGGCGGCATCGCCGGCCTGCTCGAGCTCATCATCGACTTCGCCGGCCGCACCGACATCTACCGCCTCGCCGACGAGCTCGGCTTCGAGATCGACGACCTCTTCCCCATCGTCGAAGCTGCGCAGCTCCTCGGCTTTCTCAAAATCGAAGAAGGCGACGCCGCCATCACCCCCGAAGGCCGCGCCTACGCCGAGTCAGAAATCCTCAGGCAGAAGGAGCTCTTCCGCCAGGCCGCCGTCGATCACGTCCTGCTCCTTCGCCAGATCACCCGCGCTCTCGCCAACAAGAGCGACCACTCCGTTCCCGAGGAGTTTTTCCTCGACATGCTCGACGAGCAGTTCTCGGACGATGAGTGCCGCCGCCAGCTCGAAACCGCCATCAGCTGGGGCCGCTATGCCGAGCTCTTCGACTGGGACGACTCCCGACGCCGCTTCGTCCTGCCGGAGCAGGAAGAAGCCCACGAGCGCGCGCCGGAGCCGGTTCCGTGAGGCCGCGCTTCACCCTCTCCAAACAGCTCGCCATGGAGCGCACCTGGCCGCTTTTCATCGATCTCAGCGTCGCCGCAGCCCTCCTCGCCGGTTTCTACGCCATGCTCTGGATCGCCAAATTCTGGTTCAGCGCCGCCATCCCCGAAATCGCCATCCACCTCGCCCCCGCGCATCTCCCCCTCTACGCCTTCTACTCCATCGTCCGCATCTTCCTCGCCTACGCCCTCAGCCTGGTCTTCGCCATCGCCTACGGCTACACGGCGGCGTACAACAAGCGCCTCGAATCCCTCCTGATCGCCACCCTCGACATCCTCCAGTCCATCCCCGTCCTCAGCTTCCTGCCCGGCGTCATGCTGGCCATGATGTCCCTCTTCCCATCCCGCCAAATCGGCATCGAGCTGGGCGCCATCCTCCTTATCTTCACCGGCGAAGTCTGGAACATGGCCTTCAGCTTCTACACCTCGCTCAGAAGCATTCCCCGCGAGCTCATGGAAGCCTGCGAGATCAACCGCTTCTCCCGCTGGCAGCGCCTCTTCCAGCTGGAATTGCCTTTCGCCGCCATCGGCCTCATCTGGAATTCCATCGTCTCCGTCGCCAACGGATGGTTCTTCCTCATGGTCTGCGAGATGTTCCCCGTCGGCAGCCGCAATTACCGCCTCCCCGGCCTCGGCTCCTATCTCCAGACCGCCGCGTCGCGAGGCAATTTCCGCGCCGTCACCTGGGGTCTGGTCACCATGGTGCTCATCATCGTCATGACCGACCAGCTCCTCTGGCGCCCGCTCATCGCCTGGTCCGACAAATTCAAATTCGAAACCCTCGAAAGCGAGGAGCGCGTCACCTCGCCCGTCCTGCACGCCCTGCGCAACTCCCGCGTCCTCGCCACCCTCGAGCGCCGCACCTTTCGCCCCATGTCGGAGTGGTTCTACACCGCCCTCGCCGATCGCCGCCGCGATCAGAAGCCGCACGCCCCGCCCGGAGAAAACCGTCGCGGCGTCACCGCTGCCTGCGTCATCGCCGGCCTCGCGCTCCTCTCAGCTATCGGCTTCGCCGCCCTCCACGCCGCCCTGCTCCTCCAGCAGATCCACCGCGGCGAGTTCCTCACCCTCCTCGCCGGCGCCGGACTCACCTTCCTCCGCGTCAGCGCCGCGCTCATCCTCGGCTCGCTGTGGACCATCCCCGTCGGCGTCGCCATCGGCTTCCAGCCCCGGCTCTCGCACCTGCTCCAGCCCATCGCGCAGATCGCCGCGTCCTTCCCCGCCACCGCGCTCTTTCCGCTCATCCTCATCGGACTCGAAACCCTCGGCGTCTCCCTCGGCTTCGGCTCCGTGGTGCTCATGCTGCTCGCCGCCCAGTGGTACATCCTCTTCAACGTGATCGCCGGAGCTCAGGCCATTCCCTCTGAGTTCAAGGAGATCGCCACGCTCTTCCGCTTCTCCACCGTGCAGCGCTGGACCACCGTGATCCTGCCCGGCATCTTCCCCTTCCTCATCACCGGGCTCATCACCGCGTCGGGCGGCGCGTGGAACGCCTCCATCGTCGCCGAGTACTTCCAGCTACGCGGACACACGCTGATGACCCTCGGCCTCGGCGCGCAAATCAGCGCCGCCAGCGATCAGGCCAACTACGCGGTGCTGCTCGGCGGGACGATGATCATGGCTCTGATGGTCGTCACCATCAACCGATTGGTCTGGCGCCCGCTCTACCGCCTGGCGGAGACGAAGTACCGCCTCGACTGACAAAGAGAAGCTGGCGATCGGCGGTCAGGGAACCATTCGAGCGGGACTGGATTATTGCCCCTGACAATCCGGCAGCCTGAAGCGGGCAAGAGGGAAACGTCGCTTACTCAGTCCCGGCCCGTCGCTCCGTCAGGCGTTCGCCCCGAACCTGGCGCACCGCCGCGTCGATCAGTCTCTGGAGTTCCTCGGGGTTGGCGCTCGCATTGCGTGCCTTGATCTCCTGAACCGTCAGGCCGAAGATTCTCCGGCGCACCGCCTCCTCCACAAACTTCGAAAGGTCGCCCTTCTTCATTCCCCGGGCGCCCAGAAACGTCCGCAGGGACAGGTCCGTCTCCCGCGACACTTTCAGGTTCCAGCGAACATCTGCTTCCGTATCCAAAGCGACACCCCCGCGTATATCCGCTCAGACGGATAAACACCTGTATGTCTAACTTACACCACAGCAGGGCCGATCTCTCCCGCCGCTTCCGTTCGTATCAGCACTTAGCAATCGTGCCGCAAAGGAGTCGCCACCCCATGAACTCCCCGGATAAACCTCACCAAATCAATCGAGTATACTACTCAGTTACTCGATGCTCACATACTTTCGGCCCATTACCGCATACCGTCCTGACAGGACGTGGACGATGGCTTCGGGGTAGGCCAGGTGCTCCTGCTCGAGGATGCGGGCGGCCAGGGTGTGGGCGTCGTCGGTGGGCAGGACAGGGATGGCTCGCTGCAGGACGATGACGCCGTGGTCCAGCTCCTCATCGACAAAGTGGACGGTGCAGCCGGCGATCTGGACGCCGTAGTCGAAGGCCTGCTGCTGCGCGTCGAGGCCGGGGAAGGCGGGCAGCAGCGAGGGATGGATGTTGAGGATGCGCCGGGGAAAGGCGCGGACGAAGTCCGGGGAGAGCAGGCGCATGTAGCCGGCGAGGCAGACGAGCTCGACCTGATGGGAGCGCAGGCAGTCGATGACGTCGGCATCGTGCTCGGTGCGCTTGCGGCCCCGGGACTCGAGCACCACGGCGGGCAGTCCGCGCTCGCGGGCGGCGGCGAGGCCGGGAGCGTCAGGCACATTGGAGATGACGACGGCGATGCGCGCGTTGGGGATCGTAGCCGCGTCGATGGCGTCGGCGATGGCGAGGAAGTTGGAGCCGCGGCCGCTGATTAGGATTCCGATGCGGTGCATGGGGTTCAGGGTACAGCGTTCAGCGTGCAGAGGAACACTGAGGTGGTGTGCCAGTTAGGGCTTGGGCGACAGTGATTTGCCATGTCCTGGAAGAAGATGGTTCTCCTGAATGTCGCGGGCGTCGCTGGATGCTTTCTGGCTGTTTGCACGGTTCCACCACAAACGCCGCTCCGGACCTTTCTGATCATTTGCGCCGGCGCAATCATCCTGCTCAATGTTGCAATCGTCTACTTTGGCCGGAGGAAAACGGAAATCCCGACCCCTGTCAACCGAGCTCGACAGGTCATGATGTGGGCGGTGACCGCTTTCTTTCTTCTGGAAGTCCTGCTCCGGATCTTCAGGAAATAGTCTCGTACTGAAACTTCAGGCATAGATCACGCGGCGGTCGCCTTTCGCGATGCGGCCGATGACGTAAGCCTTCTCGCCGGCGCGGTCGAGCATGGACTTGCAGCGCTTGAAGCGTTCGGCGGGGACGACGGCGATGAGTCCGATGCCCATGTTGAAGGTGCGCAGCATCTCCTCCTGCTCGACGCGGCCGAGGTCGCGAAGGTGCTCGAAGATGGGCAGGACGGGCCAGGAGCCGAGCTCGATGTGGGCGGAGACGGACTTGGGCAGGATGCGGGGCAGGTTGCCGGTGATGCCGCCGCCGGTGATGTGCGCGAGGCCGACGGCGTAGTCGCTGGCGGTGAGGCGGCGGATGAGACTGAGATAGCTGCGGTGGGTCTTCATCAGCGCCGCGCCGGCTTTCTCCCTGAGCTCGTTGACGTACTGCTCGGGCTTGTAGCGGGCCACCTCGAAGAAGAGACGGCGGGCGAGGGAGTATCCGTTGGTGTGCAGGCCGGTGGAGGGGAAGCCGAGGAGGATGTCACCGGGACGGATTTTCTGGCCGGTGATGAGTTTGGCGCGCTCGACGACGCCGACGATGAAGCCGGCGAGGTCATACTCGCCATCGGCATAGAAACCTGGCATCTGGGCAGTTTCGCCGCCGATGAGGGCGCAGCCGTTGGCGCGACAGGCGTCGGAGAGGCCGGAGACGATCTTCTCGGCGATTTCGCCGTCGAGACGGCCGGTGGCGAGGTAGTCGAGGAAGAAGAGCGGCGTGGCGCCCTGGACGGCGATGTCGTTAACGCAGTGGTGGACGAGGTCGGCGCCGACGGTGTGGTGAATGCCGAGCTGGAAGGCGACCTTGAGCTTGGTGCCAACTCCGTCGGCGGAGGAGACGAGGACGGGCTCCTGAAGCTTGCCGTCGAGACGGAAGAGACCGCCGAAGCCGCCGATTTCGCCGAGGACGTTGCGGGTGAAGGTGCGCTGGGCAAGGTACTTGATCCGCTGCTTGGCGCGGTCGCCGGCGTCGAGGTCCACCCCAGCTTCGGCGTAGGTGGCGCCACCACCCCGTCGAGCAGACGCGCCGGGGGCCACGGCGCCAGAACCGCGGGGCGGTTCAGCGGGGACAGCGACCGAGGGGGCGGTGGTTTTGGAAGACTCAGGCACGTGGGTGGTGTTGCGGTGGAAGATTTCCCGGAAGGACAAGTGTAGAGCATTCGGCGGTGGGTATTGGCGGGCCTGCCTGGGATTTTGCGTGGAATTTGCGGACTGAAACGGGACGGCGGGCGGGGCGGGACCAGGTCCGGGCGTACGGAAGCGCCGCCATCGCGAGGACGGCGGCGCGGGTGCAGGGTTCTCAGGCTGTGGCTCTGGCGCTGAGCGCGGATTTGGCCTGGGCGACGAGCGCGGTGAATCCGGGAGCGTCGTTCACGGCCAGGTCGGCGAGCACCTTGCGGTCCAGCTCGACGCCGGCCTTTTTGAGACCGCTGATGAGCTGCGAATACGAGATGCTGTTGGCCTTGGCGGCGGCGTTGATGCGGACGATCCAGAGCGAGCGGTACTGGCGCTTTTTACCCTTCCGGCCGGAGTAGGCGAACTTGAGTCCGCGCTCGACGGCTTCCTGGGCGGCCTGGTAGAGCTTCGATTTGGTGAGGAAGTAGCCGCTGGCCCTTTTGAGGATTTTTTTGCGGCGATCGGTGCGCTTGGTTCCACGTTTGACGCGTGGCATGGCGGTTCTCCTTTGGGTTTCGGTTCAGCGGCTGGAGGCGGGAGAGCCTCTTCACGCGCGTGTCGTGCCGGATCCACTCTCGGCGGCGCCGAGGGAGCCCCTGCTGCGGGGCCCGGAAAGATCAGGCGTAGGGAATCATGCGGGCCACCTTCGCGTGGTCGGCGTCGGAAACCAGCACGCTGTGCGCCAGCTTGCGCTTGGTTTTCGTCTCCTTCGACGTGAGGATGTGCCGCATTTTGGACTGGCCGCGCTTGAATTTGCCCGTGCCTGTCTTTTTGAAGCGCTTGGCCGCGCCCCGATGCGTTTTGAGTTTGGGCATGGTGAATCCTGCTCAGTATGAGGTGCTGACAACCTCTACGAGTATAGGGGATTCGCAGGGAAGGGTCCAGCGGAGGGGCTTGGCGGTGTCGCGCTTCCGGAACGCCAGGCCGGGGCGGCGACCGGAGCCGGGGAGATGGTGAGGACGGTGATGTCGTCCTGCTGGCCGAAGGCCTGGGCGGCGCGGGCGATCTGTTCAGCGGACCGGGTGCTGATCTGGCGGGTTCGGTCGAAGCCGAAGAGCTCTCCGGCGGGGTTGCGGGCTTCGACAACGCCGTCGGAGAGGAGGGTGAGAGTGTCGCCAGGGGCGAGATGGAACGCTGTCGCGACGTAGTCGACGCCCGGAGCGATCCCCAGAGGCAGTCCAGGAGACACGGGGAGCTCTTCCCCATTGCGATACGGGGCCAGATGCCCGGCATTCGCCACAGTGCAGGAGCCCTCCGCGTGCAGCCGCGATGCCAGGCAGGTCACGAAGCCACCGGGCACGTTGCCGCATAAACTCTCGTTCAGCAGGCGCAGGACCTCCGCCGGATCGCAGGCCGCCATCATCCGCAGCGATCCGATAATGGCCGACACCGTCATTGCGGCGGGCAGCCCCTTGCCGCTGACGTCACCCACCACAATGAGCGTGCCGTTGTCGCCCTGCTCCAGTACCTGATAGAAATCGCCTCCAACTTCTTCCGCAGGAGAATAGGCCGCTTGCAGCACGTAACCCGCAACCTGCGGCAGCGAAGCTGGCACCAGCCTTTGCTGGATCTCGCGCGCGGCCTGGAACTCGGCTGCTGCCCACGCCTTCTCCCGGTTCACCCGCGTGAACCGGAAGAACATCACCACCCCAATCGCCAGCACGAACAGAAAGTCGCCCGTGTCTGCCAACTGGAGCGAGACCGGACCCACCGCAATCGGATTGTCCAGGAAGGTGAGGCGCTGCCATCCGGTATAGATGGCGACAAACCCGATATCAAACAGAGCCTGAGTGGCCACCGGCAGCAGGCTGGGCAGAATCAGCCAGCCCGCTTCGCGATTTCCGCGCCGGTACCAGATCCACAGCAGCACCGGAAGCAAAATTCCAGCCGGCAGGATGATGACGGCTTCCGCCAGCAGGTACGGATCGCCGGCGAGCTTTCCGGCCAGCATCAGGACCATGAGGATCAGCGGCGCAGGCAGCAGACATTCGTACATGCGCCACGCCCGCCCGACTCGCTGTCCCGCGAAGCTGAAGGTGAACTCGATCTGCAGAATGGTGAACACATAGATCAGGGGGTCGCCGAGATAATAGTTCCACGCCAGCGGAATCACTCCTGCGCCGGAGACGAACGCGAGCCCATTCGAGAGGCCCAGCAGGAGCAGATACAGTCCGAGCCAGCGATACTCTGCGTGCCCCCCCTGCGCGCGGTAAAGCGCCAGTGCCGCAATGCCCGCCAGGATGAGCAACAGGTTGATCGCCGTCGTGGGTATGGCCGTATACAGCCGGACGCTCTGCATCGCGGCGCGCTCGTTGTCAATCGCCGCTGGCGTCCCCAGCGCCGCCGTCAGGAAGAGCGGCAGATGATAGATCTGGTACGCGTTCGAGGTGTGGGTGCGCAGCGCCAGCAGCAGGTTGGTCGTGTTGTCCGGCACCGGAATGACCTGCTCCGTCGGCCGCGTCACCTCATAGAACGGCAGGATCTTCGGGTCGTCCGCCTTCTGCCCATTGATATACAGCTCGTAGGTGCCGTTGCCGCCGGCGAACAGCAGATGCAGGTGCGGGTGTCCGGGCGCCAGCTTGACATGCAGCCGGAACCAGTGCCAGCCGTGCACGGCCGGGCCCATGTTGTCCAGCTCCACGGTCTGCCACTGGCTGTCATCGAAGCAGGGCTGCGCCCACCGCGGGTTGTCGCCGTCCTGCTCCTTCCAGCCCTGGTCGATGTCGACCGTCCCGGACTGCCAGCGCGTCGCATCCACCTGCGCCCGCCCGAGTGCGGGTACCAACAGCAGCGCCAGCAACACGAGACATCTGCTACGCATGCGTCACCTCGGCAGGAGCGAAAGAGAGTGTGAGGATGGTGATGTCGTCCTGCTGTCCGAAGCTCTGCGCCGCGCGGGCGATCTCCTCGGCAGATTGCGTGCTGAGATCGCGGGTTCGGTCGAGGAGCTCGCCGGCGGGGTCGCGGGCGTCGACGACGACGTCGGAGAGGAAAGTGAGCGTGTCGCCGGGGGCCAATGCGAGGGTGGATTCCGGACAGGTGGCGTCGCTGGTGATGCCAAGGGGCAGGCCGGAATCCAGTCTGATTTCGTCGCCGTTGCGGTAGGGCGAGAGGTGGCCTGCGCTGGCCATCGCGAGAGTGCCATCTGGCTCAATCCGGGCGCAGAGACAGCTGATGAAGCCTCCCTTTTGCAGACGGACCATTCTGCGATTCAGCCGTTCGAGGAGCTCGGCCGGACCGGCGCTGTCGGAGGCCAGCGCACTGGCCGCGCCAATGGTCAGAAGGCCGGTCATGGCTGCCTTCAATCCCCTGCCGCTCACGTCGCCGACGAGGAGCGCAGCAGCGCCGGGCTGCTCGATGACGTGACAGAAGTCGCCGCCGACGTCCATGGCCGGGAGGTAGGCGGCCTGCATGCGCCAGCCGGCGATAGCCGGCGGATCCGCGGGAACCAACTGCCGCTGCACCTCCCGCGCCGCGGCAAACTCGACGCGCAGGCCTTCGGCCCTGCGCCACGCCGTCCACGTCTGCCGCATCAGCAGCAAGGCGATGAAAAGCGCGGAAAGGTAAATGGCTGCCGCAAGGAAGTTGAGCCCCAGCCACTCGAAATGGACGGGATTCCCCGCGACACGGAAGAAGTAGCCGACACTGATGAGGAGCATGGCCAGGGCCACAAGGCGGCTCCGTCCCCGGCCGGCGAGCGCGGCCAGGTTTGCCCCGCTGGTGATTATGCTGTACGCGAGCAGAAGCCACGCGCCGGTGTGCATGGCTGTTGAAAAGAACGCGCCGGGATGCGTCTGACTCGACGAGTAAACCATGGCGACGGTCAGTCCGATCCAGCAAAGGTGGGCGGCGGAGCGGAAGAAGCGGTCGCGGAATCCCTGCACGATCCAGAGAAACTCGACCCCGACGCCCATACCGAGGGCGTTGACGACGAGGAATGCCTTAAAGAGCGCGGACGCGCCCACTCCCGCAAGCAGCCAGAGCAGGGGACCGAAGCCGAGAAACGCGGGCATCGCCACCAGCCACAGGGCGCAGAGCAGGAGCCGGCTGTCGCGCGCCCAGATGCCGAGCGCCAGCGCGGCGAGCCCCAGCATGACAAGGACGAGCACCAGCGAGAACTGCGGCCAGAAGCCCAACTGCCTGGCGCGATCCTGAGCCTGAGCGGCGAGCGCGTGCAGCAGGGGTGCGCTGCCGATGGAGAATTCCACTCCGATCGGATCGGGATGACCCGGCACCAGGGGCTGGCTCCGATATTCCACGTCGTTCGAGGCGCGCAGAGCAACGACGGCCGCGGAGCCGGGCCGCGCCACGCCTGCGGGAATATCGAAAACCAGCCTCTGTGGCGGGACCAGCGGATGAGCATGCGGAGGAAAGTTGCCGTAGCGGCCGACGAGCCGGCCATTGACCCACACTTCCAGGACCCAGAGGGCGGAATCGGGCGTTTGTGCTTCGATGGCAAGCGGGCCAGCGATGCCGGCGGGCACCGCAATCCGGGCGCGCACCCAGAAGAAGCCGTCCGATTCACAGGCTGGCGCGGGAAAGCTGCCGTTTTTCGCCTCCGGCCACGCACCATCGTCGAATTGGGCATCGGCCCAGGCCAGGTTGTCGCCACAGTGGCAGCGAATAACGGGCTGGGAGTCCTCCCGGGATTGGGCGTAAGCGATATTGGCCACGACCGCGATCGTGATGAGCACAGCAATCCGGACACGTCTATGCATGGGCAAGCCCGGCTGGGGCGGAATTGAGGGGGAGATCGTCGCACGGGCTGGACCGCAGGGCCGCGACCTGCTCGTCCTGGACCGCGGGCAGGACGAAAAACAGCCCAATCAGGCACTTCCGTGCCGGAATGGCTCGCATCGGGGGTTGGGCTTTCATTCCTGGGGAAAAGAGCGTCACGGCATGATAGCTCCCAGGGTGCGGGCGGGACCAGGGATTTCCGGAGCGGGTCCTGGCGGCATTCCGTCAGCAGTCGGCGGGTTGATAATGAGCACAGGCAGCAGGGCGGGAGTTCCGGAGAAGTCGATTTTTCCTCCAGTCCTGCTTACCAATCGCGATCTCGTACGTCAGACAATATGCGTAGAACGCACACCCACGCGACAGGAGCCCCAATGCCTGCTGATGCGCTTCGCTTCCTATCCCCTGGCAAGCCACGACTGCAATCCACGCGAACCGCCGGACCGGTCCGGGAGAATCTGCACGAAACCGAACTGATTCGAGAGGCTCAGGCGGGCTCGCGGACAGCCTTTGACACGCTGGTGCGTCAATATGATCAGGCGGTGTTGCGCCTGGCGATGCACCTGACCGGCTCGGAGCAGGACGCGCAGGACATCCAGCAGGAAGCGTTCCTGAAGGCGTACCGGTACCTTGGCAACTTCCGCTTCGAGTGCTCGTTTTACACGTGGATCTATCGGATCGTCACGAATCTGTGCCTGGACCAACTGCGCCGGCGGAAGACGCGGCGGGAAGACCAGGCGGTGGTGATCGACGCCTCGGGCGAGGAGATGGATCTGCTGACGAATGTCTCCGACGACCGGGCCGGGGCGAATCCGGCGCGGGAGCTGGAACGCAAGTTTCTGGGGCAGTGCATCCGCCAGGCGCTGGAGGAGCTGACCCCTCGCGAACGGATGGTCTTCGAGCTGAAGCATTATCAGGGGCTGCGGCTGCGCACCATCGGAGAAATGCTGAACACGACGGAGGAGACGGCCAAGAACACGCTCTTCCGGGCGACGAAGAAGCTGAGAGTGAAGCTGGCCGAGTTGAGGTGAGGGTAAGACAGGGATTACGGGCCGCGGTTCAGGGCCCGGGAAAGACCGGACGGGAAGAGATCCGGAGGCAGGGCAAATTTTGGGGCAAAGTGAGGCTCTGGGATGAATTGCGAAGCGGCTCGGGAATGCATCGTTCTGGCTGCGTATGGCGAGCTGCCCGACGATCAGGCGCACCAGCTGGAACAGCATTTGTCGGGCTGCGAGGACTGCCGCGAAGAGATGGAAGCGGTGGCCGGGATGCAGAAGGCGATGTCGGCGCTGCCGGTCAGCGATCCTACGCCGAGCCTGCTGGCGCGGACGAGGGTGCGGCTGGATGAAGCGCTGGACGCGATGCCGCGAAGCAGTATTTTTGCGCGCCGCTGGCAGAGCTTTCGCCGCGGAGCGGGCCGCCTGGCCAGCGCTCCGATGATGGCGTCGGCGCTGCTGCTGCTGGGCGCGGGCGCCGGTGGATGGGGCGGTTATCGCCTGGGCCGAAAGGTGGTCACGCCGAAGCATCCCGCACTGATTGCGAAAAGCCCGGCGCCCGCGGTGCCGATTCTGGCGCAACTGGATTCCACACAGATTGCGCGGGTGAGCAGTGTGATGCAGGAGCCGGGTACCCAGGAGCTGGAAGTGCGCTTCGATCGTGTGGTGCCGGAGACGGTGTTCGGGACGGTCGAGGATCCGCAGATTCGAAGGCTGCTGGTAGCGGCGGCATGGGACCGAGCGGATCCGCGCGCGCATGCGAACTCCGTGGACGTGCTGGCGCAGGAGTGCCGGTCGGGGCGCGAGTGCGCGAATGGCCCGGTGCGCAATGTGCTGATGGTGGCTCTGCGCTACGATCGCAGCGCGGCGGTGCGGGAGAAGGCGCTGGAGGGTCTGCAGCCGTACATTGGTGAGGATATACGGGTGCGGGACGCGGTGCTGGAAGCGCTGCTGAACGATCCCGATCCGGACATCCGGACCGAAGCCATCGGGCTGCTGAGTCCTGTCGAGGCGGATTCCAGCGTGCGCGAAGTGCTGCAGACGGTGGCGAACCAGGACGATAATCCGTATATCCGCACGGTATCGCGGGAGTTTCTGGAGCAGGTATCGCAACAGATACAGTAAGCCGTCGGCGCGCTCCGGTACCGGGCAGACGCGGCATCGGCGTTAACCGAAACATGTCTCGTTCGTCAGACAGTAGGGCAGTACGAGGCGCAGTTTGATGAGTTTTTTGTTGAGGCCATTCCTGAACTCCATCTCTGCGCTGGCGCTGGCCGGATGCCTGCTGCCGGCACCCGGCGTGTTCGCCCAGCTCACGCCCACCACGCCTGACAGCTCCGCGCTGGACGGAGCTGGCCAGCATCTGCAGTTCTCCGGCGATCAGGACGCGCTGCTGAACCACGCGAGCCAGGGCTATCTGGGGGTGGGCACGCGCGATATCGGCACGCAGGAAGTTGCCGAGCTGAAGCTGAAAGACGCGCGCGGGGCGGAGATTATCGAGGTCGATCACGATGCGCCGGCGGGCAAGGCGGGACTGCGGATCCACGACGTCATTCTTGCCGTGAACGGGCAGACGATCCCGGGCGAGGCGCAGCTGCGGCGCATACTGCGGGGGATGGCGCCGGGGCGTACGATCACCCTGGTGATCAGCCGCGAGGGCCGGCAGCATACCCTGAAGGTAAAGCTGGCAGACCTGTCCACGCTGGAAGCAAAGGCGTGGTCGCAGCATATCCCGGTTCCGGAACCGGAGGACAGCGACGAGTATGCGTTGCCGGCGACGGGCTCAGGCTTCGGCAACGGATTCATTTCCGGTGGAGTGGCGAATCCGCTGTATACGGGCCTGCAGCTGGACGAGATGGGATGGCAGCTGGCGCGGTTCTTCGGGGTGCACAGCGGACACGGGCTGCTGGTGAAGCGCGTGGACGATGACAGTCCCGGCGCGGCGGCGGGACTGCAGGCGGGCGACGTGATTGTGCGCGTGAACGGCAGGACCATCACCACCACGAGCCAGTGGGAACATGCGCTGCGGTCGAGCGAGGGCAAACCGATGGATCTGACGGTGATGCGCGATCACCGGATGCAGACCATGAAGATCGTTGCCGGGCCGCTGCATACCACCAGCGAGCTGGACCGGCCGGAATGCGAGAGCCAGTGGCTGTTGGAGTAGGACACTTCCCTGCCCGTTCGGTTTCCCCTGCCAGTCGCCTTCCTTCAGCAGTCGTTCCGAGCGTCATTTGGAGTATCTTTGCGCCGTCCCTCCGGGACTTGCTCCTCTGCTGGCGCTGAAGCGCCGGGCTCATCAGCATTGCGCCTCCGGCGCGTTGTAAACAGAACCACTTTTGCCGGCAGAAAGTCTTCCTGCGATTTGCCCTGGGATTCGGCTCCGTCACGGGCTTCGAGGCTGTATGTTTCAATAAAAGAAGACCATGTCTTCGACCCCCAAAACGACTGTCACGCGGCGCCTCAGGGCGGCTTCGCGCAAAGTGCGCGAGCTGGCGCTGGTCGGCCACGCGCTCGCCTCCACGCGGCACACGGTGATGGCGCAGATTGTGCCCATGCGGCGCTGCAATCTGTCCTGCGCGTACTGCAACGAGTACGACGACCATTCCGCTCCGGTGCCTCTGGACGAGATGCTGCGGCGTATCGATCATCTGGCGCGGCTGGGGACCAGCATCGTCACGATTTCGGGCGGCGAACCGCTGCTGCACCCGGAGCTGGACGCGATTATCGCGCGCATCCGGCACCACGGGCGGATGGCGGGGATGATCACGAACGGGTATCTGCTGGTGCCGGAGCGTATCCAGCGGCTGAACCGCGCGGGGCTGGATCACCTGCAGATTTCGATCGACAATGTGCAGCCCGACGAGATTTCGAAGAAAAGCCTGAAGGTGCTGGACAAGAAGCTGCAGTTCCTGGCGGAATATGCGGACTTCCACGTGAACATCAACTCCGTGGTGGGAGGCGGGATTAAGGATCCGCAGGATGCGCTGACGATCGGGCGGCGCGCGGTGGGACTGGGATTCACGTCGACGATCGGGATCATCCACGATGGCGACGGGCAACTGAAACCGCTGGGCGCCGAGGAGCGCTCGGTGTGGAACGAGATGCGCTCCTGGAAGAAGAAGAATTACTCTCGCTTCAACCGATTCCAGGAGAAGATCGCGAACGGGCAGCCGAACCAGTGGCGCTGCCGCGCGGGGTCGCGGTTCCTGTACATCTGCGAGAACGGCCTGGTGCATTACTGCTCGCAGCAGCGAGGATATCCCGGTGTGCCGCTGGCCGCGTACACAAAGGCCGATCTGCAGCGAGAGTTCCTGACGGAGAAGGGGTGTGCGCCGAACTGCACCGTGAGCTGCGTGCACCAGATCAGCTATATCGACCACTGGCGCGCGCCGCAGACCTCGATGACGACACCGGGCGGCGCCGAGGGGCTGGTGAAGATCAGGCTGTGAGCCCCGCGGGCGTAAAATCTCCTCATGGCAGCCGCAGTCCGCCTTCCGCTGAGCGAATACCTGCAGACCAGGCACCGGCCTGACGGTGAGTATGCGGCCGTCGAGGTGGGGGAGCGGAATGCGGGCAAGTATGAGCATGCAGGGATTCAGGCGCTGCTGACTTGTGGTTTGGCCGGCATGAGGCGCAGTGGTCGGCCATGGTGGTAACGGCACGGCGCGTGCGCATTCCCGACGAGGCGCTGATCGCGCCCGGAGCACACCCCGACGTGCTGACAGATCCTCCGATTCCTGCAGTCGAGATTCTGTCGCCGGACGACTCGTACTCCGATATGGAGGAGCGCACGGCGGATTTCCTGGCGATGGGCATTCCGGCAGTCCGGATCATCGACCCGAAGACCCGGACTGGACCGATGTGCATCGGCGAAGCATGGATCGCCGCGCGCCGCCTCGATGTTCCCGGCACGGCGATCTATGTCGAATTGCCTGATGTTTTCCGCTCCCCTGATGGGGCGGGCAGGCTCTCCTGACACTGCGGCATTCCATGTCCATCTCCGTCGTCCGTCTGGGTACGCCGCGAAAATCCGGCGAGGGCCTGCGGCCGGGCACAGTGCGACGGCCGCCACGGGGCGTGCCGAAGGCGGAGTTTGCGAAGCGCGATTTCTACGACCTGTGGCTGCCCGATCTGGCGCCCAGCCGGGAGCTGGTCTCGGGGATTCAGCATTCCTCCGGCGACGCGAAGGCGTGGGGGACATTCGAGAGAAAATATCGCGCCGAAATGAAGAGACCGGATGCGGCGCGGCTGCTGGATCTGCTGGCGGCGCTGTCGCGGCAGACGAATTTCTCGGTGGGCTGCTACTGCGAGCGCGAGGAGCGCTGCCACCGCTCGATTCTGAGGGAGCTGCTGGCCGAGTGCGGCGCGCGGATATCTGATCAGGATTTCAGGATTGTTAGGATTTCAGGATTGCGCCGTCCCTTCGGGACTCGCCTTTATCCAGATGCCTTCCCAGCGCTGAAGCGCTGGGTTCATCAACATTGCGGTTCCGGCGCGTCTGCGGCGGGTTCCAGCGCAGAATCCGCCGGCTCCGAAGCGTTGTCCGCCTGCCATCGCGGACGGCAGCCTTGTCGGAGATTCCTCGGATCGGGCGGAAGTCGACGATCGAGCGCGACGGGCCGTACGCTGTCTCCGCGGCGGCAAAGAAACCCACCGGATCTCGCCCCAGGTGCTTGATCCGGCCAGGGGCCTCATCGGCTTCGCACGGCAGATCGTGGGCGCTGAGGCTTCTCCGGCCCCTGGTGTTGCTCGCGCCGAAGCTGGCGGTCGCGCATACGTGGTCGTCGGGCAGCCAACCGATGTGCTCGCGTGCACCCTGCCGCAGTTTCCCGGGAATCGTTGCGGACTCGCGGGCGCTGGTGTGCGGCAGCAGGAGGAGGAACTTATTCCCGCCGAAGCCGGCGACGACGTCGGTTTCGCGGAGCCCCTGGCGAAGAAGACGCGCGACCCAGACCACGATTTCATCGCCGGCCACATGGCCGTGGCGGTCGTTGAGCCGCTCAAATTCGTCGAGATCGAGCATGGCCACGGTGAAGCCGGCACCATAACGGCGGAAGAGGGCCATCTCGCGTTCCAGCGCCTGTTGCAGTCCACGCCGGTTCAGGACGCCGGTCAGTGCGTCCACCAGCCTCTGCCGGAGGAACTCTGAAAGCTCGATTACGAGGTCTGGCGGGCGGCTCGAGACAGCTTGCGCAGGCCGCGATTCTGTCCGTATTCAGAGAAAAGGGCTGGAACTGCGTTTCGTTTGGGGGAACTCAGAAGCTGAAGGAGAGCCCGCCTTCCACGCAGCGGGCTTCCTGCGCGAAATAGAGAGTGCTGCCGTCGCGGGAGAGGAAAGGCCGATATCCCTCGGCCAGCAGGTTCCGGACGTCCACCAGCGCCTCGACGCCATTGGGCATAACGCGGCCGACGCGGATGGGCTGCCGGAAAAAGAGGCTCAGGTAGGGGTCCTGGGTGCTGTCAGAGAAGGCATCCACCGGCGTGATCGTGCGTGCGTTCTGCCAGCGGTAAGAAGCCCGCCACTCGGTGCCGGCGCGAGCAAGCTTGCCGCGCACCGCCGCGCTGTACATGGGAACCTCGGCGGCGCGCATCGCGTCGAGCACCTGGGCAACGGTTTCCGAGCCGGGCGCGGACTGGCTCATGTCGAGCGCCTCTCCCACGGCCACATCAAAGCTGACCCACGTGCTGCCGGTCATCTGCCGGGTCAGTTCGCCCAGCATGCCGTCGCCGGTCAGGTTCTCGCCGGCCGCGCGGAGCAGACCGCTGGAGTCGTCGTAGAGCAGGTTGCCGCCATTCCAGTCCGCCTGGGAAATCGTGCCGCCGCCGGTGAGGACGGGGTGGTCCACGCGCTCCCTCCAGGCGGTCAGCTTCATGCGCAGATTGCCCTGGGAGCGCTCCACATCGATCTCCTGGCGCAGGCCCTCTTCCAGTTCCGGCACGCCGTTGCGTTCCGTCAGGGCGGGCTCGACGGTCGCTTCGCGGTCCAGGTCCTCGACGGTCTGAATGCCCGGCGCGGTCGAGATGCGGTAGGCGATCAGAGTTTCGCCCGGGTGCATGGAAATATCGGCAAAGGGATGATTGGCCAGCAGCGTTCCGCCCATGTGGACGACCTCGGCCGAGTCGCCGGCTTCCGCCTGCACGACTCCGAAGGTCATGGTCTCGCCGCTGCGCATTTCCGCGGCCTGCAGTCCCTGATTGTGCGGACCGCCGGAGATGTCGGGGCGGTCTTCGACCGCGCTGATGGTGCGGAAGGTACGGCCCATCGCCAGGCGTTGCTCGTAGCCAGCCACGGCGTTGAGCGCGGGGGTATCACCCTGGCTGAGGTCAGCGCGGAGGATCATCGCTTTCGCGTCGTCAGGAGAGCGCTCTATTTCGAAATCGTTGTGAATGCCGCCGTTGCCGAAGCCGGCTTCGCCGCCCCAGACGGTGACTCGGGCCTTCAGCGTGGGCTCCGAGCCCTGGCCGTTGGTGACCACCACGAGGGGCCCGTTCTGCAGCAGACGCAGGAGGGGGCGATTGGCGGAGAGGCGCAGGGTCCAGGCCCAGTCATCCTTCGGCTCGTCGGCCTGCCGGGGCGTGGCGGGCAGCCAGCGGAAGGCTTCATAGAGCGTGTCGAGGGTGAGGTTGACTACCTGCCGCGATCCGGCAAAGAGGCGCAGGTTCTCGCGCATCGTGGGCAGGAAGAGAGCACCCGAGGCCTTGACTTCGTAAGTTCCAGGAACGATGGACGGGATGCGATAGCGGCCGCGGTCGTTGGTGTACACCAGGCGGGCCACGGTAAAATCCGGGCGCAGCAGTTCCACCACCGCGCCGATCTGAGGAGTGCCGTGGCTGTCGCGCACCACGCCGGTGACGCTCGTGGACTGCGCGCAGGCGTGCATTCCGGCGACGCACAACACGACCACCGCAATCAGGACGGGACCGGCTATGGAGCTACTTCGCTTCACTGAGGTCTTGCGCTAACTGGTTCCCAATTACTCCCGAATTGTGTTTCCGGCGGGCGACTCTGCGGCCGCTCCACCGCCGCTTCCGGGACACGCCCGGAAGCGACCTGCCTATTGTTCTACCGTGAACGGGGCCGACTCGGCAATCTGCTGGCGGTCCACGCCGTCATCCACGCTGATCTTAACGATATACTTCCCGGGCTCGAGGCTGGCAAGGGGGAGGGTCTTTTCCAGCGTCAGCTGATCGGAGTTGGGGCTCATGCTGTCGGAATCCTCGCTGGTATTCAGCAGCGTTTTATTGGTCACCGCATCCACGATCTGATAGTGAATGACCGCATCGTTCTTCTTCGTTTTCCTGTTCAGTCCCAGATTGTAGACCTGCATCCAGAAATTCAGGTTCTGGTTGCGATGGAACAGCGGAGCCCTGGTGGGGCTGAAGCTGACCCGAGGACGCACATAGGTGTCGCCGATGATGAACGATCCGGCGCCAATCTCCTCGGCCGGAACGCGCTCCATCTGGTCGGCGAGGATCAGGGACGAGGCGGCAAGCTGGTCGTCGCGGTACTCGGGCACGTCGATGGCCTGCGCCCAAACGCCGACGTGGTCGGGATTGTTTTCGTCCTTGATGGCGATGTCGATGCGGTAGCGGCCGGGGGGCAGGGGCAGCGCCTGCCAGTACAGCGAAACATTGTTCAGCGACTTCGACAGGAGCTCCGACGGCTCCTGCACCTGGACCGGCGTCTCGAAGCTCTGCACGATGCGGTCGGTGATGGTGGAGACCTGGCCCATGATGTCGATATTGGCGGTGGCCACGCCGTCTTTGGTGTTGAAGGTCATGTCACGGTTGCGGATCTGCAGCGTGATGGGCACGAGGACCGTGTCATCGGTGACCTTCACAAAATCGGTGCGGACCTGGAAGGGGAAGAAAGGCCCGCTGAGCACCTTGTGGCTGGTGAGGAAGTTGGCCAGGTCCATATCCTTGAACTGGATGACGGGAGGGGCTTCCAGCTTGGCGTAGAGCTCGAGGCGGTCGAATTCCTTGGACTGCTGGGTGGCCGAATCGGGGCCCGGTCCCAGGTCTTCGAGGCCGCCCTGGAAGCGCTGGGACTTTTTGGCCATGCCCATCTGCTCGTAGAGGGTCTGACCGGCCCCGGGGACGTGCAGCAGGGCGTCTTTTTTGGAGCGGTCGATGGTCATCTCGTAATCGCCGCACATGCAGGAGTCCACGAACTCGATGTTGATGTTCTCGCCGATGCCGGGAATGTAGCGGTAGTGCCAGTCCTCGAAGGGGAAGGTGTCGGTCTCGCCGCCGCCTTCATCGATCGGCCGATCATAGAGGCCGCCGCTGGGGTGGGAGTCGATGCTGTCCGGAGGGCCGAACTTGATGTAGATCATGCCGCGATCGGTCATCCAGCCCGGTTCGCCTGCCGCGAAATGCTCGTTGGCGTAGGCGATGCGCCGGTAGTATTCGTCACGGAAGGTGTTGTCCGGCGAATCGGGGTTGGGATTGCGCCGGCGCCAGAACTGCTCGATGAAGGCGTCGCGCTCCTCGTCGTTGGTCAGGCTCAGAAAGGCCTTGCGCTCTTCGGGCGTGATGATCCAGCGAACGTCCTCATTCAGCCACTTTTTGTAGGTTTCGCTGAGCTCGTTGCGGAGTTCCTTCTGCTGTTTGAACCGCTCCTTACTGGAGAGCTTGCGGGTCAGCGGGTTCTGGCCGGGAAGGGTCTGATCGGAATCCTGGTTCTGGTGTGGAGGCTGGGCCTGCACTACGGCAGCTCCGGCGCCGGTGAGCATCGCGATGATGAGGACGGAAAGAAGGGAGGATCGGTGCCTGGACATGCGCAACAGCTGCTCCTTCGGGCGTCTTCGATTTTACGAGGCCGGAGCCGACGTTTCAAGCAATTCATTCGCGGGCATGGAAGCCCCTCTCCGGTAAGACTATGGCGGCCGCGACCTGTTATCATCAGGGGGAAATTTTCTTCAGCAAGTTACCGGCTTCGACGGTCGACGTCCAAAGCTCAGGGCGAGTCGAGAGGTGCCCCGGTGAGAAGTGTGTCCCCCCGGATCGGCGCCGGATCGGAAGGAGCTGAGGGAACCAAAGCGGCCGAATTTGCGTATCCCATCGCGAGGGAAAACTGCCTTGAAAAAAATCCTGCTCATCGTAGGCACGGTCGTCGTCGTGGCCGGGATCGTGATCGGGACCGTGGTGCGCGCCCAGGCCGGCTACACGAAGTGCCTGATCGGCACGGTGACGCGCCAGAACCTGGTCTCGGTGGTCAGCGCGACGGGACAAATCCGGCCCAAGACCTACGTCAACGTTGGCGCGAATGCGATGGGGCGCGTCACGAACCTGTACGCCAAAGAGGGTGACAAGGTATACAAGGGCGAAATTCTCGCCACGGTCGAGAACACGCAGCAGGCAGCTACCGTCGCCGGCCAGGAAGCCGCGATCGCCGCCGCGAAGACGGACATCAATTCCTATATTGCCGCCCAGGTTGCGGCCCAGGCCAATGTCCAGCACGCCCTGGCCGACCTGCAGCAGAAGAAGCTGGCCTACCAGCGCGCCGTGGCGCTCTATAAAGACCAGGTGATGTCGCAGCAGGATTACGATACCGCGGTAGCCAACTATCAGCTGGACGTGGCCAGCGTGGCGCAGGCGAGGGATCAGCTGGCCCAGGCGATCGCGGAGACGGCCTCCGAACGCGCCAAACTGAAAACCCAGCAGGCTACGCTCGTATTCGACAAGGACGTCTACTCCCAGACCATCTCCATCGCCCCGTTCAGCGGCATCGTGACCAATGAGCCAATCCGCCAGGGCGAAATGGTCGTGCCTGGTATCCAGAACACGGAGGGTTCCACCCTGATGACCCTCGCCAACATGTCCGTGATCACCGCCGAGGTCAAGGTGGACGAGACGGACATCGTGAACGTTGCGAACGGGCAGGAGGCGGAAGTCACCGTCGACGCCATCCCGGGCAAAATCTTCAAGGGGCGCGTCACCGAGGTGGGCGACCAGGCGCTGCTGCGCTCCACCGGGCAATCGACCAGCGAGACGACCAGCGGCGTGGAAGAAGCCAAGGACTTCAAGGTAGTGGTCACGCTCGATCATCCGACCGATGAGCTGCGGCCTGGGCTTTCCTGCGAGGCGAAGATCATTACCGCGAGCAAAAGGGACATTGTCGCTATTCCCATCGAAGCTCTGGTGATGCGCGATCCGAAGACGCTGAAACAAAGCAGCAGCCACCTGCAGACGGTCTCCGCGGCAACGACGACGAATGCCGGCAATCCGCTGGCGCCGTCGCCGCTGGTGCAGGGAGTCTTCGTGGTGCGCAGGGTACAGGGCAAGGACCGCGCCTACTTCGTGCCGGTCACCACCGGCGTCACGGGCGCCACGACGATTCAGGTAGTCGGCGGGCTGAAGGCCGGCGACCGGATCGTGACCGGGACGTATCGCGTGCTGCGCGATATGAAGGAGGGCTCGCTGGTGAAGCAGGACACTTCGCTGGCTGCGCCGCAGAATTCCTCATCCTCGAACGGTAATTCCTCATCCTGATTCATATGGGTTTGCCGGAGGCGGAATTCCGGCAGAGCGCACCGTACACTGGCAGCACGACAGGAGCCGGCATGGCGTCACAGACAACCACGGAAACACAGGCCGGCGCTGCCGCAGGGCCCGGCACGGCTGACATCATCGTGGTCGAGGATCTGTGGAAGACCTATGACATGGGATCGGAACTGCAGGTGCAGGCGCTGCAGGGGATTTCGCTGCGCATCCCGCGCGGCGAATACGTGGCGATCATGGGACCCTCGGGCTCAGGCAAGTCCACGCTGATGAACCTGATCGGCTGCCTGGACACGCCGTCGAAGGGCAGGTACTGGCTCAACGGGCATTTGGTGAGCGAGCTGAACGACGACGAACTGGCTCGCATCCGCAACAAGGAAATCGGATTCGTCTTCCAGACCTTTAACCTGCTGGCTCGCGCCACAGCGCTGCATAACGTGGAGCTGCCGCTGATCTACAACGGGACGCCCGCCGAGGAGCGCGACCAGCGCGCCCGGGCCGCGCTGGAATCGGTGGGGTTAGGCGAACGCATGCTCCACAAGCCGAATGAACTATCCGGCGGCCAGCGGCAGCGCGTCGCCGTTGCGCGCGCTCTGGTCAATCACCCCTCAATTATTCTGGCTGACGAGCCGACCGGCAATCTCGACTCGAAAACCGGCGTGGAGATCATGGCGCTGTTCGACGAGCTTCACAGTCAGGGCAATACGATCGTGCTGGTGACGCACGAAGCCGATATCGCCGAACACGCGCACCGCGTGGTGCATATCCGCGACGGCAAGATCTTTTCCGACGAGCCTTCGCCGCGCTCATCGACCCGGGTGCCCCAGGCCTGAGCGGGCCGCGGGCTCCCCGGGTTCATCTCTCAAAAACCAGGGGCAGGTTTTGCAGCCTGCCCCCTGAGTGCGAGTGTCGCCGGCAACCGAGTTCTACGCGCGCGGCTTCGCGGGAGCCTTCGGTTTGGCCTGCGGACGAGGCCGAGCCGCGGGCCGGGACTGCGGATGCGATTGCGGACGGGCCGCGGGCCGGCTCTGCGGATGGGACTGCGGAGCCGGACGACTCTGCGGGCGCTGTTGCTGGCGCGGCGCGGGATGGCTCTGCGGACGGGGTTTCGGCTGGCTCTGGGCGCGGGACCTGGCTGGAGCGGCCTGGCGACTCGGCGCAGTACGCTCGACGCGCGTGGCCGGCCGGCGGGTTTGAGGATGCGCCTGGGTTTGCGGACGGGCCGTGCTGGGGCGGGCATTGTTCGGATGCGCGTTCCCCGCACCGCGAGCCATCGCCGCCTTGTTCTCTGCCGGAGCCTGACGCGCCTGCACCTGTGCCTGGTGGATCTGGGCTGCCGTGGGGTGATTCGACGCTCCTACCGGATGCGCGCCGACACGGGCCATGGCCGCCGCCGGAGGTGCACCGTGGTTAGCGGAAAAACGCGCTTGGGGATCGTTCCTCGCCCTCGTCACGTGCTGTGTCTGCATCGCCGTCGGCTGGAAGTGCTGTTCGCGCATCGCCGCCTGCTCCTGCGCCGTGGGGCGAGCCGTCACGCCGCCGGGTCCGTTGAAGCTGGCATGGTTGTTGACGATGGTTCTGTTGTTGATGACGGTCCTGTCCACATACACGCTGCGGATGACGGTGCGGTTCACATTGACCACGGCCGTGTTGTACTGGAAGACGCCGCCGTGCCATCGACCGCCGATAAAGCCGACTCCACCGTAACCGAAGCCGTAGTTCACGCCTCCGTAAAATCCCACGCTCCTGCCCCAGTAGCCTGCGTGCCAGCCGTAGATGCCACCGGCATACCCCCAGTAGCCCGGCGTCCACAGCAGGCCCGGCTCGGGCGGCGCTACCCAAACCCCGGGCACCCAGTAATAGCCGTACGGACCCCAGGCCCAGTACCCGGGAACCCACAGGTAGCCTTCCACCGGGCACGGAGGCTGTACGTAAACCGGCAAGGCCGGCGGCATGAGATGCACGCCGATGGAAAAGCCGAAGCTGACCTGCGCCGGCGCGGCTGCGGGCAGCAGGCCCAGCAGCAGGGTTGGCAACAACAGGAGACCGATTTTCCGAAAAGCTCTCATAGCACGCTCCAAGGGTTCACCCGACTGAAAATTATGGCACGATTCGGCGCTCCGGTCGGGCACGATCAGGTACGATGCCGCTGCGCCGATCCTGGATAGCGGCGGGTGGCCCTTTATTTTGTTCGACTCAGGGGCGCCAGCTCTGCGAGGTTGCCCCGATGAGGGGTCCTGCCGGGCTGGCGCCTTCGGACCTGCTTCATTTCGCGGCCGGGTTTGCCGATAACAGCAGCAAACGGGAGTCAATCAGAGCCGTGTATCCCGCGCAGATCGGAGCAGAGAATCAGGAGCGGCAGGTGGGGAGCTGGCGTGGGTCGTCTTCCCTGGCGGAGGTGGAGACGTTTCCGCCGGAGGCCCTGCGTCCCGACGCGCTGCAGCGTGCGCCTCACCATCGGAGATACCGGATCGGGCATTCCGCACTCGCTGCTGCCCACGATCTTTGAGCCGTTCGTGACGACGAAGGGCAGAACCGGCACCGGACCGGGGTTGTGGGTCACTGGCGAGATTTTGCGGCGCAATGGCTGGAAGATGCAGGTACGCAGCCGCTGCGGTGCGCAGCGCTCCGGCACGGTCTTCTCGATCGTCACGCCCGGCGTTGACGCGGCCGCCGTACAGGAAGCCGCACAGGAAAAGGTCAGCGTCGCGGTGGAGCAAGTGCTGCGGCCTTCGTCTCGCCTGTATCCTGTCTTCAAGCCTTTCCATGAATCTCCGTCTTTTGCTGTTCACTGCTGGATTCCTTTGCGGTTCCGTTTTGGCGCCTGCGCAGACTCTGAACGTTTCACCTGCCGGTGTGGCGCAGGCCGATCTGGCGGCGCGCACGCAGTCGCTCAACGACCTCTTCGATGAGATATGGCAGGACGAGCTCAGCCACTCGCCAATCCAGGCGTCGAGAATCGGCGACACGCGGTACGATACGCAGCTGCCTGACTACTCGGTCGCGGTTTACAACGATCAGCTCGCCCAGGACGCGCAGTTCGTCGCGCGCCTGGCGGCGATCGCGACCGCCGGGATGCCGAAGCAGCAGATTCTCAGTCGGGATCTGATGATCCACCAACTGATGCGGGCGCAGGAGTCGTCACAGTTCAAGCCGTGGGAGATGCCCGTAACCGCGTTCAGCGGCCTGCCGGCGACGCTGCCGCGGCTGGCTGGGCAGCTGAATTTCACGACCGCGCGGGATTACGATGACTATACGAACCGCCTGAACAAGGTCCCCTCGGCGTTTCGCCAGATCACCGACAACATCATGATCGGCATCGAGGATCAGCGCGTGCCGCCGAAGTCGACGCTGGAGCAACTGCTGAGTGAGATCAATGCGCTGCTGGCAATGAAGCCGGAAGCCAGTCCGTTCGCGGTCCCGCTGCGTGAGTTCCCTGCCTCGATTTCCGCAGCCGACCAGGCGGGCCTGCGCGAGGAGGTGCTGACCGCGATCACGAAGCAGGTGTATCCGGCATACCAGCGATTCGCGAGATTTCTGCAGGCCGTGTACATCCCCGCGGGGCGCGCGGAGGCCGGCGTGTGGGCGCTGCCGGACGGCGATGCGTACTACGAGTTTCTGGTGAAGCAGAATACAACCACCGATCTGACTCCGGCGCAGATTCAACAGTTCGGCGAGAGCTGGGTGGCTCGCGACGAGGCGGCCGAGCTGGCGCTGGCGAAGAAGCTGGGATATCCGAAGCTTGCCGCGCTGCGAGCCGCTGTGGCCGCCGATCCTCGACTGCACCCTGCGAATGCCGCGCAGCTGCTCGACGCCTACCGGCAGGATGTGGCGCAGATGCGCGCGAAGCTGCCGGATTTGTTTACTGCCGTGCCGCAGATGGCGGTAGCGGTGGAAGCCATGCCGGACTGGATGCGGCCGGATCACGGCGCCGCATATTTCCGGCCCGATACCCAGGGCGGCACGCTGTACGTCAACACCGCGGATCCGGCGCAGCGCTCGCTGGCGGACGTTGAGTCCAACGTGTACGATCGCGTGCTGCCGGGCGAGGGGTTTCAGACCAGGGTCGAGCGCGAGCAGACGACTTTTCCAGTGTTTCGCCGCTGGTTGATGATTCCTGCTTTCACGGAGGGTTGGGGACTCTATGCGGAGCAGCTTGGCCAGGATGCCGGGCTCTATCAGGATCCGTACGCCGAAGTCGCACGCCTGGAATACGACGAGAAAGCTTCAGGAGCACTGGTGGTCGATACGGGCATTCACGCCGATCGCTGGACGCGCCAGCAGGCGATCGACTACTACCACGCTCACTCCGGGTTGAGCGAAGCGGCGATCGAGAAGGCCGTGGACCGCATCATTGCCGAGCCGGGCGAGGCGCTGGCGCCCAAGATGGGCGAGCTGGAGATGCTGGGCCTGCGCGCCGCCGCGCAAAAAATGCTCGGCGCGCACTTCGACCTGCGCACCTTCGATCAGGAAATCGTCGGCTCCGGTGCGCTGCCGCTGGACATGCTTTCGGATCGGGTGGCAGCGTGGATGGACGGGCGGACGGGGAGCAGATAGAGCCGCAGTTTGTGCCTGGCGCGCTCCCTGAGCTATCCCTGGGTCCCTGGCGGAGTTGTCTGAGTGATGCCCCAGGGCCGATCGTCGATCCCGACCAACCATGGAAACTGCCCACGGGCTGGGGCGGATTTCCTCCCCGCGGACACAGAATGTCCGCTGCAAAGCGGGCCGCCCTCCCTGCAAAGGCCCGGAGCGGCGATGCCGAGGCGGAGTGCGGCGTGAGCGACACGTACGCCGATGGGCGCAGCGACAAATCGGGAAGGATTTTGGTACGGCGGTCTCCGCGGAAAGCGGTCGAATGGCTTCGCCGCGGGGCCGGGCACGGCGATGCCTGCGCGCAAAACAGGCCTGCGTTAATGCCCGACGACGGCACTGGTGTCGGGAAGGACCCGATCAGGTTCTCTGCTGGCTGCACAGAGCTATCCGTGACAAGAGTGCAGGCTACGCCTTCATCAATCTCGCGATCACCCTGCGCGAGAGAGGATACCTTCGGCGCGCCACTGCCTGGTTTCGCAGGGCCGCAGCCACCGGTGATGGGGAGGCGCTAATCCAACTCGGTGTCCGCCTCTATTGGGGAAAAGGAGTTCGCGCAGATCCTGCAGAAGCTGTTCGTTGCATCCGCCGTGCAACGAAGTCCAGAAGCATATTCGAATCAGGTCGCGACGACGCGTACTTCTGCCTCGGGGTGGCGTATCTCGAAGGGCGCGGCGTGAAACAGTCCGCGAAAGCGGCAAAGAGGATGTTCCAGCGAGCCAATATCGATAACGACCACCTTGCGGCGCAGCGAGCTGTGAAATGTATTGGCTGACCTCGTGCCTCAGGCGAAAGAGGTCTTCCGCGGCTAAAGACCGCCTCAGGGCAGCCGTCGGTCCTCGGCCTGAAGGCCCGGGGCTTCTGCCGCCGTCGCGCAGGGCTCGACCACTCCGCGGTGCCAGCGGATCGCGGTACCCCTGTATGCTGAAGGGATCCTGGCTGACAACCTTCCCAAGCTTTCGAGCGCGCGCCCGCGGTTCCGCTCCCTGCCTGCATGCCGAGGAGCCTGATGATCGCCAGCGCGCTGCTGTGCCGGGTGATGCCCGGCTTCACGCGATAGTCGAACCGCAGCGGTTCCCCGGGATCCTCGCTCTCCATACAACAGTTCAGACCCTTCAGCCTGTGCTCATCGGCGATGGACGTCAGGGCGAGGTCGTGGGTCGACACGATTCCCGCCGCGTCCGCCCCTGTCAGCGCGCGAACGACGGATTCGCACACCATACGCCGGTCGTGCGAGTTCGTGCCGCCCAGAATCTCGTCGATCAGGAACAAGACCGGCGCCTGACCCTTTGTCGTTTCGAGAATCTGATGAAGTCTCTCAGCTTCGGCGAGGAATTTCGACTTCCCGTCCAGCAGGGAGTCCAAAATCCCAACGGATGCGCAAACGGCGAAGATGGCAAGCCGCGCTTTCTCCGCCCGAATGGGCGCCCCGGCATAGGCCAGAACCGTGTTCATTCCCACCGCGCGAAGGAATGTGCTTTTCCCTGCCATGTTGGACCCGCTCAGAATCCAGAATCGCCGTGATCGGTCCATAACAACGTCATTCAGCACGCAGTTGTCCGCGGGCAGCAGAGGATGCCCAAGACCGTACAGCCCCAGGGAGGCCTCGCCCTCCTCGAATTCCGGAAAGACGTAGTCCGGATGCTCCCACGCATAGCCGCCGATTGCATTTAGTGCGTCGAAGTCCGCCCAGATATCGATCCAGTCGCCGAGCTGTTCGCGGTGGGCGCGCCTCCAGCGCTCTGCCGCCAGGACCAGTTGCGTTCCTGCCGCACCCAGCAGCCCCGGCATCGCCAGGAATTCCTTCTCCCGCTGATCGACGGCCCAGGTCAGCCGTTCGAGTTGGCGCACGTGCCGCGCGCCGTCTGACGCCTGCGCCCGGTCCACAAGTCCCCTCAGCTTCGCAGACGCGAATGTCCGGGATTCCACCAGCGCCAGGCCCTCCCGCAGCAGCCGGAGCTCCCGGGAAACACTGCGAAGCATCCGCAGCCGCGCCCGCACGCCGCGAAACAGCGGAACGCATATTGCGATCTGCACCACCAGCAACGGAATCAGGATGGGAAGCACGGGGATCCAGCTCAGAATCTGGATCAGGCACAGGATGGCCAGCAGCAGAACGGCTGATCCGGAGAGCGCCAGCAGGACCGGAACGGCGGGATGCGCGCGCAGCATCGGCGCGCTCATCCACTCGCGCAGCGCTGCTGCATCGCATCCCTGAAATTGATACTTCCCGAGAAGCGCGATGCTCTCCCGCAATTGCGTGCAGGGCCGAAGCTCCTGAACCGCCTCCTGCCGCGTCTTCGCTTCATCCAGGTCAACCGGGTCCAACAGGTAATCGGCCAGCCGCTCGGCACCCGCTTCCGACCGGGTGGTGCAGAGCAGCGAGAACAGCGATCGCTCGCCCAGAATTTGCAGGTCGAACTGATACAGATGCTCCGCGCGCGCGAATTCCTGCCCGGTGCGCTCCATCGAGCTCCAGTCCTGCCGCAGCCGTTCCAGCCCGCGCTCGTAAAACCTGTACCGCAGCACCATCTGCGACGAGGCCCTCCGCGACTTCGCATATTCCCGCGTGCAGAGAATCATGCCGAGGCCCGGAACTGCCGCCGCTGCCTCCAAATGGAACCCCCGTCTCCCGGCGAAAAGAAAAATCAAAACGGCGGCACAGACGCCAGGACCCGCCAGCGCCGCCCGTTGGTGTCGTTGCGCAGCCAGCAAGCCTCTTTCGAGCTCCGCTGCCTGGTTTTGATATTCCGTTTCGACAGAAGCGTGTCCCGCGGATGTCGCGACTGCTGATTGCATGGGAAGTTCGTCCTTCTCCGGCAGGGAAGCCGGTCTCGCGCAGCGAGAAGAGAGGCAGGTGTCCCGATGCGCGGGCACTTAACCTCAGGATTTACGGCTTATGCGAGGCGCGGCGGAGGACGCTGGAACAGAAGGGCCCGAAACGGTTCTGCGGGAGCAACACTGCGGCTGGCGGGCTGCCGTCGCAGTTGCGCGCAGGGAAGCAGCCACAACAGTACCGCCGCGCAGGCCTGAAATGCTGCCGCGACCAGCTCTCGAATCTCGCTGCGATACGCCAGAAACACCAGCAGCACGGCCAGCACGCAGGCGATGGTCGTGAATTGCAGCAGTGCCGCTGCCAGGAGTCCGGGGTGGTGGAGGGGAACAAAGATCAGCGCTGCATAAGCGACTGACCCCGGGCTCGCGCGAATTGGTAATGGCGTTGCCATCGTTCCCCTTCTGTGCCGAGTATAGCGTGCAGCGCGGGGCGAGCGGCCGGCAACCGCCATGAGCCCGCCCTGAGCTTTTTGCCAGGTGCGACCGGCTGACCCTTCACTCCTGAAAGACTCATCCTGCCTGCCAGCCCCCCAAGCCCTGTATCTTAAGGATCATGGCTGACAACCTTCCTAAGCTTTCGATCGCGCGCGTCGCGGTTCTGGGCGCCGGCAAAATGGGCGGCATCCTGCTGCAGGCGTTCCTGAAGCAGCAGATTCTGTCGCCCGAGCGTCTGCTGGCCACCGTGGCGCACGCCGAACGCGCCGCGGCGCTCTCCGCGCAGTGGGGCATTCAGGTTTCCACCGACAATCCGGCCGCCGCCGATGCCGCCGACGTGATCCTGCTGGGCGTGAAGCCGTTCCAGGTCCCGGCGCTGCTTGAGAGCATCCGGCCGGCGCTGACGCCGGAGAAGCTGCTGATCTCCTTTGCCGCCTCGGTGCGGACGGAGGCGATTGAGCGCGCGGCGGTCGAGGAGGTCCCGGTGGTCCGCGCGATGCCCAATACGCCCTCGATGCTGGGCGCGGGCATCTCGGCGCTGTGCCGCGGGCGGTACGTCCGCTCTGAACATATGGAGCTGGCGGAGAGCCTGTTTGCCGCCGTGGGCCGCACGGTGGTGGTGGACGAGAAGCATATGGACGCGGTGACCGGACTGAGCGCCAGCGGTCCGGCGTTTATTTACATCATTCTGGAGTCGCTGGCCGAGGCCGGAGTGAAGGTGGGGCTGCCAAGGGACATTGCAACGCTGCTGGCCGCGCAAACCACCTTCGGCGCGGCCAGGATGGTGCTGGAGACCGGCTACCATCCCGCCCTGCTGAAGGACGCCGTGACCACCCCGGCCGGGTGCACGATCGACGGAATTCTGGAGCTGGAGGAAGGCGGTTTGCGCGTAACTCTCATCAAAGCTGTTATGCGCGCCACGCAGCGCGCGAAAGAGCTGGCGGCGGGATAACCCGGGGACGTTTGGGAATCGGCGCCGGAGGCTTGACGATGGACCCTCGGCGCTCCGCGCAACCCGACCCCCGACCCGGCCCAAAACTGGTTCCCCCATCAGGCCAACCTACTCCACCGCCTGCCATCTCACCGGCCGCACCGGCACGGCGACCGGGACGGGTGCTGCAATTCCCTGCTCCGCCTGCACCAGCCGCGGATACCAATGCGGCCGCCGCTCAGCCTCGAACCTGGCTGCTGCTGGAGTTCGGCCTTCTCTACGTCGCCGGACCGCTGGCTTTGTGCCTGCGGTTAACGGACGGGCTGAACGCACTGGAGATGCTGTGGCTGCTCGCCGGCTTTTGCCTCACACTGCTGCTGACCGACCCTACTTTCGACCGGCGGCAACTGTGGAATCCGGCGCCGCTGCGGCGACAGCTTCCGCAGATATTGGGGCTGTTTGCCGCGGGGGTCGCGATGCTGACAGCGCTGGTGCATGCATATGCACCGCGCCTGCTCTTTGGGCTGCCGCGCCGCGCCCCGCTGCTGTGGTCGCTGATCCTGATCAGTTATCCGGTGGTGTCCGTGGCGCCGCAGACGCTCGTGTACCGCGTATTTCTCTTCCACCGCTACCGGCCGCTGCTGCGTATGGCGCCGAACCGGCGTGCGGTGGTGCTGATCGTGATCAGCGGCCTGGCGTTTTGCTTCTCGCACATCGTGTTTCGCAACTGGGTCGCGCCGGCGCTGACTTTGCCCGGCGGCCTGTTGTTCGCCACGCGCTACCACAACACGCGCTCAGGGTACGTCTCGTCGCTGGAGCACACGCTCTACGGGTGTTTCCTTTTCACGGTGGGGCTGGGGCACTACTTCGGGATGATGTAGAGGCCCCCTCTGCGGCTTTCGGCCAATCCGTCGTGTTCGAGCGTGGTCCCTCCGGGACTCGTTTCCATTCTGACCCTGTCCCGGCACTGAAGTGCCGGGCTGATCTCCGGTGCGCCTCGTGCGCGCAGGGCGTGCTCCGCGGGGAATCCCGGTTGCGGCGCGTCAGTTTAGGGGCGCCGCGGCAGCAGGAACTGGCTCCATGGCCTCGCAAAAGAGCGGCTTCAGCGAGGATCTTACCTGGCTGTACGCACTTAACGCCGCGGATGGCCGGACTGCTGCGCGCCCTGCCTGGCGCCGCGCACGGCGCCTTTGGCGGTGTTCCTGGTCCTGCGTGCGGTCTTCTTCGTGCCGCGTTTTGTCGCATGCCCGGCTTTTTTTGAGTTCTTTTTTGTGACGTGCGCGGCCTTTTTCGAGGTTTCGTCAGCAGCGCGGCCGGTATCTTTCGCCGCCTGCTTCGACTTGTGTCCGGCGTTCTGCATGTCCTGCCCTGCCGTCTGGCCAGCCAGAGCGCGCGGAGCGGCACAGGCCGGCACCAGCATCAGCGCAGCTGCCAGAATTGCTGTTCTCCATTGCCGAGGCTTGGTCATCGCTTAGCAGGATGGCGGGACGGGACGCGGAGTTGCGCCGACAGCACGGAATTCCGGAGGCAACCCGGCCTTACGGCCAGCGTTGCGGGCGCGGCGATAAAATCGAATCTGCAGATTTCCACCGGATGGCTCCCACCGACAATTCGACGCGACCCTCCGCGGCGCTGCGCCGCTTTGGCTGGGGCGTGCTGGCGTATAACGTGGCCGTGATCGTGTGGGGCGCAGCGGTGCGCGCCACCGGCTCCGGCAACGGCTGCGGCGAGCACTGGCCGCTCTGCGAAGGCACGGTGGTCCTGCACCATCCGACGATTGCCGCGATGATCGAGCTGGCTCACCGCGCCACGAGCGGCATCGACGTGCTGTGCGTGGTGGCCCTCGCGATCTGGACCTTCCGCGCGGTGCCGAAACGCCATCTGGCGCGCGCCTGGGTCATCGCCGTTCTCGTGTTCACCTTTAACGAGGCGCTGATCGGCGCGCTTCTTGTCGAGCTGGGGCTGACGGCGAACAACGCGTCGCCAGCGCGCGCGTTCTATCTGGGGCTGCATCTGACGAACACGCTGCTGCTGCTGGCCGCGCTTGCGATGACCGCGCATTTTCTTTCCCGCCGCACCGGCACGATGCGCGGCAGCCTCGCGATCCGCGCTCCCGGTCTGGCGCTGACGGGACTCGTATCGGTGTTGCTGGTTGGGGTCACCGGCTCGCTGGCCGCGCTGGCCGACACGCTCTACCCCGCGCACAACCTGCTGCGGGCGATCGCGAAGGATTTTTCTTGGGGTAGTTCCTGGCTGCTGCGGATCCGGTGGCTGCATCCGGCGTTCGCGCTGCTGGCGGGGCTGTTTATTGTGTGGCTGGCGGTGCGCTCACTGGCGCGGCCTGCGGATCGGCGGCTCGCCGGCAGCGTGGTGCTCCTGCTGATCGCGCAGTATTGGGTGGGGCTGGCCGATCTGGTGCTGCTGACCCCGACCGCGCTCCAGATGGTGCATTTGCTGGTGGCGGACCTGCTGTGGATTGCCCTGGTGGTGCTGAGCGCGCGGGTGTGCCTGGTGCCAAAGCTCGCCGCGGTTGCGGCGGAGCAGGCGGCGTGAGATTTCACGATCCGCGCCCAAAATCGAAGCGCCGGAACTCTTCGTCCCGGCGCTTCGTTCATCACTAATCACTCACAACGAACACCTGCCTTCTATACGAGCGCCGGAGCGTGGACCTTGTCGTACCACGGGCTGGCCGCCTTCAGGGCCTTGTTCACGTTCTCGATATTTTCCACGCCCTTCGTGTTGAGCCACTCCTCGAATGCCTTCGCGCCCTGCTTCGCGTAGACGGCGATGCCGTCCTTCCAGGTCGCGCGCCCGCAGAGAACGCCGTTGAAGGTCGCACCGGACTCGGCAGCCAGCTCCAGCGTTTCGATGAAGACCGGGTTCGAGACGCCCGCCGAGAGATAGATGAACGGCTTGTGCGTCGACGATGCGGACAGACGGAAGTGCTCGAGGGCCTGCCTGCGCGTGTAAGCTTCCTCGCCTTTGAAGGAACTGGTGCCGGAGACGAACTCCATCTGAATGGGCACTTCGACCTTCAACACGTCCACGCCGTAGCGCTCCTTACCGAACTCCTCCATGGAGCCGGTCACCACATCGGGCTTGCGCTTCGCGTAGGCCATCGACTTCTCGCCGTCGCCGTGCACGTCGTAGCCGACGGTCTCGAGGAAGAAGGGGATGTCGTGAGCGCGGCACTCGTCGCCGATGCGCTCCGTCCAGGCATGCTTGTGGTCGTTGATCGATGACTTCTCGAACGGCGTGTAGTAGAGCAGAACCTTGATGCAGTCGGCGCCGGCTTCCTTCAGGCGCCGGACACTCCACAGATCGAGCAGATCGGGCAGGCGACCGGGCAGTGCGGCGTCGTAGCCGGTCTTCTCATAGGCCAGCAGCAGACCCTTGCCGTTGCGGCGCTTCGACGCAGGCAGACCGAACTCGGGATCCAGCAGAATGGCCGAGGCGTGCTTCGTCAGCACTTCGGTGACCAGCTCCTTGAACTCCACCAGGGCCGACTCCGGGACATCGGCCACGCCTTTTTCTTTGGCCAACGACTTGCGCAGCGATCCGCGCTGGTCCATGGCGGCGGCGGCGATCACGCCCCGCTTGTCCGATACCGCTTTCAGCCCGGCCAGTTTGCCGGGGGTCATATGATTGTTCGGCATGAATCCTCTCCCTCGCTCGTGTAGAACGAAAACACTCTCCATCCAGATTTTATCGTGCAAAATGCACAGTTGACGAGGACGCAATGGTAACCACTATTGGATGCCGGGACCTGATGCCCGGCATCATCCATGCGCGCCCTGCACGATCAGAACCGTCCCGATGATCACCAGCCCTACATAGACAATCTTCAGAAAGGAGTCGCCACGCAGGCGGCGATTGATCATCGTTCCGAGCACCATGGCGGGAATCAGCGCCGGCAGCGAGATGAGATAGAGGCGGAAAACCTCCGGCACCCACAGGCCCGATACCCAGTACCCCACGGACACCAGAAGACCGGCGGGGAGGAAGTACGCCTGGAGGGTTGCGCGGAATTGCTGGGCTGGCCAGCGCCGCAGTGCGCCGTAGAGGATCAGCGGCGGTCCGTTCATGGCATAAGCTCCGCCCAGGATACCGGCACAGAATCCGCAGGCGACCAGCAATCTCCGGCTGTCAGCACGGATTGCGGGCGCCCGGCGGGCGGCGAGGCTCCACAGGGAAAAGGCGACAATCAGCGCGCCCAGCACGGCCTTAACGAGGGCGGGATGGCCCTCCGTAAGCAGGAGCAAGCCGACGGGAAGGCCGGGCAGGCTGGCGAGGACGAGCCAGGTGGCGCTGGCGAAATGGATCTTCTTCCAGTCGTGGACAATCACCACGCTGGCCACCGTGACGGAAAACAACAGCGCCAGCGGAACCGCTTCCGGCAGCGGAATCCAGAAGGCCAACAGGGGCACGGCGATCAGCGCTTCGCCGAAGCCGAAGGCCGACCGGACCAGGGTCGCAACAAATGCGATCAGCAGGACGTGGACCGTAATGGAGTCGATCTGGCTCCTCCCGTTCTGAATGCAAGTTGATCAGGGCGGTCTGGCCGACGCTACGCCCCCTGCGCTGCGATGGCCTGGCGCTGGAGGTCAAGCAGCTGGCGGATGCCCGATTCGGCCAGGTCCATCATCTCGAGGAGGCGGGCCCGCGGGAAGGCATGGCGCTCGGCGGTGGCCTGCACCTCGACCAAACCGCCGTCTTCGGTCATGACCAGGTTCATGTCCACCTCGGCCTGAGAGTCTTCTTCGTAGGCGAGGTCGAGCAGGACGGCGCCCTCGACAATCCCGACGCTGGTGGCCGCCACGAGCTGCTTCAGTGGGGAGGCCTTCAGAGCGCCGGTCGCGACCATGCGGTTGAAGGCGATGGCCAGCGCCGCGCAGGCTCCGGTGATGGCCGCGGTGCGCGTGCCGCCGTCGGCCTGGAGGACGTCGCAGTCGAGGACCACCGTGCGCTCCCCCAGCGCCTGCAGGTCGACGACAGCGCGGAGGGAGCGGCCGATGAGGCGCTGAATCTCGTGGGTGCGGCCGCCGATCCTGCCGCGTTCGGCCTCGCGGGGGGTGCGGGTAAGGGTGGCGCGGGGCAGCATGCCGTATTCGGCGGTGACCCAGCCGCGGCCGCTCGAGCGCAGCCACGCGGGCACGCCCTGCTCCACCGTGGCATTACAAAGGACACGGGTGTGGCCGGTCTCGATGAGGACGGAGCCTTCGGCTACCTGGGTCCAGCCAGGGGTGAGACGCACCTGACGCAGTTGCTGCGGCGTACGGCCACCGCTGCGAAAGAACGGTTCCGACATGGGGTCATTGTACGGGTTTGGGAACGGCCAATAACTGGAGATTAGCGGGTATCGGATGCGACAGCGGCGAGGCGGGCGTGGACAAATTCGGCGAGGGCATCGGGCAGCCAGTCGGGCGGGGCGACTGCGAAGCGGGGCTTTGCGTGGAGAGCGGGATCAAGCGTCGCGGGGGTGTCGTCGGGGCCGGTGCAGAGGATGGCGTCGGCGCGGGGCAGGAAACGGCGCGCTGAATCCTTGAAATCCCGTGCGGCCGGATCGAGAACGGTGAGATAGAGATCCGGCTGAAGGAATTCGAGGACGCTGTTCGATTCGAGAATGGCGTTGGTCGCGGCGGCGATCTCGGCGCAAACGCGAGGCATGGCGTCTGCGAGGCGGCCGATGCGGGTGCGGACCCAGAAGACGCGCTCCGCGCCGGCTGCGAGGAAACGAGAGGTGTCCGTGCCACTGGCGGGGTCGCGCTCCAGGTTCACGGCCACGCACGCTTCGTTGGTCTGGCAGGCGCAGGGGCGGCCATCGGAGGTGCAGAAGCCGTGGCCGAACTGCGTGATCTTGAAGGCGATCCAGCGGAACTCCGGGAAGCGGGCGATGAGCGCAGCGACCACGGAAGTTTTGCCGATGTTGCGCGTGTTGCCACCGACCACCACTATCGCCACGCCGAGCCTCCGACTCTTTTCGATGCTACCGGAACATTGTCGTTGCGCGGCGGAGCCAGGCACAAGGTGGGCGCGGGGAAGTCTGCTGGGTGCGCAACGGAAGAGCGGGCGGCGGGCATCCTCCTCCACGGATGAGCCTTGATGCCCGTTGAGACAAAACCAGAAGAAATGCCTGCGCGGGTGCGCTTTGATCGCGCCGGGAAAGAGGGGGATTTGGAAGTGACCTGCTCGATGCTCGCCGGACAGGATGCGGCGCCATTCCAGGTCGAAGGCGGCGCACCTCGCTTCAGCAGCGTCACCGCGTTCAAAGCGAAGGCGGTGGAGGTCGGCATAAGTCCCGCAGTCGCCGGCGACGATGGGGCTGACGCGGACGGTGGGTTACGGAGGCGACTCCGGTTCGATCTCCGATATTGAGAGGGCCGGCCTGATCCTGCTGGTGGGGTCCAATGCGGCGGAAAACCATCCGGTGCTGGCGACACGGATCAGGCGGGCGCATAAGCTGCGGGGACAGAAGCTGATCGTGGCCGACCTGCGCAGGCATGAGATGGCCGAGCGCGCGGACCTCTGGCTGCGCCCCCAACCGAGCACCGACCTGATCTCGGTGAGCGCGGTGGCAAAGTACATCCTCGATCGGGGATGGCAGGATCAGGAGTTCATCGCCGCGCGGGTGAACAGTTTTGAGAAGTATCGCGAGAGCCTGCAGCCGTTCACGCTGGAATTTGCGGAGGAGAAAACCGGCATTTCCGCGGAACCGCTGAAGACGGTGGCCGAGCAGATCGCACAGGCGGACAGCGTGTGCATCCTGTGGGCGATGGGCGTGACGCAGCACAAGCACGGGTCGGACACCTCGACCGCTATCTCGAACCTGCTGCTGCTGACCGGCAACTACGGCCGGCCGGGCACGGGCGGCTGTCCGCTGCGCGGGCATAGCAACGTTCAGGGCTCCTCGGACTTCGGATCCATGCCCAACCAGTATCCCGGCTACATGGATGTTCACGACGACGAAATGCGCCGCCACTGGGAGCAGGCGTGGGGTGTGCCCCTGCCCGCCGGCAAGGGCATGGACGATCACGTGATGGTGGACGGCATGCACGAGGGAGCGATCAGGGGCCTGTACCTGATTGGCGAGGACATGATCAGCTCCGAGTCGAACCACCATTACCTTGCAGCGGGGCTGGAGCGGCTGGAGCTGTTCGTCGTGCAGGAGATTTTCTTCACGCTCACGTGCAGGTATGCAGACGTGATTCTGCCGGGGACTCCGTCGTTCGAGAAGGAAGGCACGTACGTGAACACCGAGCGACGGATCCAGCGGATTTATGAGGTGATGAAGCCGCTGCCGGGCACACGTCCCGACTGGCAGATTATTCAGGGGATCGCGAATCGGCTGGGGGCGCAGTGGAGCTACGAGTCGCCTTCGGAAATCATGGACGAATGCGCGGGGATTGCGCCGATGTTCGCGGGCGTAACCTATGCGAGGCTGGCGGGCTACAACAGCCTGCACTGGCCGGTGCAGGCGGATGGCACTGACACGCCGCTGCTCTATAAAGAGCGTTTCCATTTCCCCGACGGCAAGGCAAAGTTCCATCCCATCGAATGGAGCGCGCCGAGCCAGCAGGAAGACGACGAGTATCCGCTGCACCTGAACAACGGATGCATGCTGGAGCACTTTGAGCCGGGCAATATGACGTATCGCATTCCGGGGATCGTGATGAAGGCGCCGGATACGTTTCTGGAGGTCGCTGCCCGGCACGGTCTGGAAGACGGGCGCTGGGTGAAGGTGAAGTCCCGCGATGGGGAAATCACTCTTCGGGCGATGGTCACCGATCGCGTGAGCGGGAACCAGCTGTACGCGCCGCTCAATTCGCGGGAGCAACCGATCAACACGCTGACGAGCAACCACGCGGATGCGGTGGTGCACACGCCGGCGTATAAGAGCCTGTTTACGATCTTTGGACCGTTTATGAAGAGGGACGCCAGACAGTTATATGCAATCCGTTTTCCGGCGCGGTAGTGGTGGAGGATGGAGCCAGGAAAGCCTTATCCCAGTGACATCCGCCCGGAGCAATTTCAACAGATTCGTCCCTTGCTGGAAGGCGTGCGCAAGCGCACCAAGCCGCGCACCGTGGATTTGTATGCAGTTTTCAATGCGGTGTTGTACCTGCTCAAGAGCGGCTGCCAGTGGCGCATGCTGCCCGAGGGATTTCCCAGGTGGACGACGGTATATTCGTATTTCGCCAAGTGGAGCGCGCCCGATCAGGACGGAACCAGCGTCCTGGAGCGGGCCTTAAAAAAAATCCGTTGGCGAGGCCCGCGAGAAACAGGGGCGCAACGCCATGACCAGCTTCATCATGGTTGACGCACAAAGCGTGAAGAACACCGACAGCGCCGAGCAGAAGGGCTACGACGCGGCCAAAAAGGTCTCCGGTATCAAGCGTCACATCGCGGTGGACACGCAGGGCCTGCCTCATGCCGTGGCCGTGACCACGGCAGAGGTGACCGACCGGAACGGCGCACTGGCGGCCATCGACCGCTGCAAGCCGAATCTGGAGCG
>DATJSY010000049.1:0-2331 GCA_035503835.1 Acidobacteriaceae bacterium
TCGCCCAGCGGCAGCGTGCGGCTGCGGATTTTCCAGGCAGCGCGCGGACGCGCGGTAAAAGCCATACTCGCGATGCTACACTCCAAAGAAAATGCGATCCCCAACCGCGTTCTGTCGCAGTTTCGCTGCGATTCCTGCACCACTGGTGCGACGTTTCTGCCTGTTTCCTGTGCTGCTCGCTCTCGCCTGCGCTCCGGCTGGCGCGTCGCCCCGTCACAAACACGGCCACCGCATTTCGCTGGATGCCCAGATCGGCGCAATCCTTTCCGATCCCGCCGTCTCCCGCGCCCACTGGGGCATCTCCGTCATCACGCCGCAGGGCCGCCCCATCTACGCGCTGAACGACGGGCAATATTTCGAGCCCGCTTCGAACGCCAAGCTCTTCACCACCGCCGCGACCCTCGCGCTGCTGCCCTCAACCTCCACCTGGACCACCACCGCCGTCACCTCGGGCACCCTGGCCGCCGACGGCACGCTCACCGGAAACCTGGTGCTGCTGGGCGCGGGCGATCCCACCATGTCCAGCCGCCAGTATCCTTACGCGGTTAAAACGGAGAACGCGAACCCTCCGCTCCAGGCGCTGGAAAGCATCGCCGACCAGATCGTCGCCGCCGGCGTGCGCCGCATCGATGGCGACATCATCGGCAACGACGAGTGGTTTCCGTGGGAGCCCTATGGCGGCGACTGGTCCTTCGACGATCTGCAGTGGGATTACGGCGCGCCCGCGTCCGCGCTGACCATCAACGACAACATTATCAATCTCAATATCGTGCCGCAGTCCCTCGCGGGCGCGTCCTCGCCGGCGCCTGCGCAGGCCCAGCCCTCCGCGCCGCTCGCCGCAACCAACGTCACCTGGAATCCGAACGTTCCCTACTACACCCTCGAGAATTCCCTCGTGGCGCTGCCCGGTAATGATCCTGCGCAGTACGGCATCGACCGCGGTCCCGGCAGCCAGACCATCCGCCTCTACGGCTCCATCAACCAGAATGGTCTGCACGAGGGCCTGGCCATCCAGGATCCCGCGAAATATGCCGCTCTGGCGCTGCGCCAGATGCTGCTCACGCGCGGCGTCACGGTCAACGGGCCCGCGCTGCCCGAGCACCGCGTCGATATCGACACCCAGAGCTACCACGCTGAAGTCGATCAGCCGGTGATCCTGCATCCCATCGCCCTCACCACCTTCCAGCCGCCCGACAATGGCATGCGCGTGCTGGCCACGCACGTCTCGCCGCCTCTGGCAGAAGACATCACAGTCACCCTCAAGGTCAGCCAGAATCTGCACGCGGAGCTCTACCTGCGCCTGCTGGGCCGGCTCGAGGGTGAGGACGGCTCCATCGCCCAGGGAGCCCGCGTGGTCCGGCAGTTCCTGATCCAGGCCGGCGTCGACCCCGACGATTTTCTTTTCTATGACGGCTCCGGCCTGTCGCCCAACGACCTCATCACCCCGCGCGCCGCGACCACTCTGCTCGCGTACGCTGCGCGCCAGCCATGGGGCGCGCTCTATCGGTCCAGTTTGCCCGTCGGCGGTGTGGACGGCACACTCGACGACCGCTTCACCACCGGGCCACTGCGCGGAAAAGTCTTTGCCAAAACCGGCACGCTCGCCGAAGTCAACGCTCTCAGCGGCTATCTGATCGCGGCCAGCGGCCGGACCCTGATCTTTTCCATCCTGGTCAATGACCGCCAGCCCTCCAGCCCAGCCGCGCGCAACGCCATGGACAAAATTGTGACGGCCATCGCAGAGGCGAACTGAGGTCCGGGTGTAGCGTGAGAGGTCGAGGGAGCAGAGAAGTGATCCGTAAACTCGCAATTCTCTCTGGGATCGGTCTGGCCGCGCTCGTTGCCGGCTGCGGGCCGTCCTACGCGCCGTCGAAGCCGCTCGCCCGGCTTTCGCCGCAGGAACGCAGCGGCTATGCCATCTACCAGCAGGATTGCGCCGGCTGCCATTACGCCAACCACACCGGCGACCTGCACGGCCCGAGTCTCTTCGCCATGTATCGCAAAAAGTATCTGCCCAGCGGCGCGCCCGCCAACGACGACCGCGTCTCGGCCACCATCATGAACGGACACGGCGTGATGCCCGGCTACGCGAACCAGATCAGCCAGCAGCAGCTCCAGGACCTGCTCGCCTACCTGCACACGTTATGATCGGTTTGGCGTCTTCGCCGATGCGCCGCGCCCCATTTGAGTCATGAGCCCTGACGAGAAATCGAAGCCGCTCCCCGGCATGGCCGCCGTCGGTCTGTGGATGTTCTTCCTCTGCCTGATGGGCGTGCTGGGCGTCAGCACCCACAAGCTCCCCCACATCGTCCTGCTGCTGTGCGTAGCCTT
>DATJSY010000050.1:0-4242 GCA_035503835.1 Acidobacteriaceae bacterium
CGAGTGATCGTGGGGATCGTTCTCGCGGCCCAGGCAGACATGATGGACGCAGTCCAGCGTGTCCTGGCCGTCCAGCAGCATCTGATACGCCTCCTGGATGGTCTGGTCGCCGGTGACGCGCGTCACCAGGACCGGCTTCGCGGGCGGCTGCATCTGCTGCACAGACTCGGCGATCTGGGCGGAGGCGTCAGAGAGGGCAGCGGGGGCGAGGCCAAGACCGGCGGTGGTGAGCGCGCTGAGCGAGAGGAATTCGCGGCGGGAAGTCATGGCGGGAAGGATAACACCCCCGAAGCCGGGGGCAGGGCGATGCCGGAGCGGTGTATCGCTCCGGCATGCTGCTGCCGGCGCTGCCTATTTGCAGCCGGAAGTGGTGTTGGACAGCGCCCATTGAGCATTGGGCGCCGTCTGCCAGTTGTGCCAGACGCCGCCGTCCGTCAGGTGCACCGCGAAGGCTTCCATGCGCCCGTCCTGGTTGCGCAGCACCGTTACCGGGTAGAGGGCCAGGCCATCGTCGATGGCGATCCCCGAGTAGCAGCGCCAGTCGCTCCATGGGCCGGCGGAGGGAGCCATCTGCCAGATGCTCCAGCAACGGCTGTATTGATCGAGCGCGAAGACCTGCAGGCGCCCGTCCGCATTGCCCGCCACGGTGAGCACGCCCTGCACGGAGAGCCCGATGGTGGGTTTGCCGAGCGACTCCCAGCCGCTCCAGCCGGAATTGGGCGCGGACTGGTAAATGTGCCACAAGGCTCCATCCGCTCCGGCGGCAAAGAGTTCCAGGCGGCCGTCGGAGTTCGAGCCGATAGCCAGACCCTGCAACAGCCCGGGCGATGCCGCACCCAGCCCCGACCAGCTGCTCCAGCCTGAGTTCGGTGCCGTCTGCCAGATGTGCCAGACCGCGCCTGTGGTGTCCTGTACAAACACTTCAAGCCGGCCATCCTGATTCTGGCCCACGCAGGGCTGGCTGGAGAGCCGAGCGGACGGCGCGGCCAGCGAGGACCAGCCGCTCCACGGACCGGCCGCGGGTTTGGTTTGCCAGTTGTGCTGAATCGACCCGCCATTGTCGAGCAGAAAGACTTCGAGGCGGCCATCGGCGTTATTCACGACGACGGCTGTTCCGGCAATGCCGTTCACTGCCCCCAGATCCGCCCAGACAGACCACCCGTTATTCGGCGCGGTTTGCCAGATATGCGCGACGGAGCTGCCGTGACAGACAAAGACTTCCAGCCGTCCGTCCTTGTTCCGGCCCACTGCCGGCTTTTTGTAGTCGAGAGCGACGTTGACCGGCGCGCCCAGAGAACCCCAGGTGCTCCATCCGTTGTTGGGCGCAGTCTGCCAGATATGGCTGAGCTGCTCGTTCTCCCCTACCGTGAACAGCTCGATTCGCCCATCCGCGTTGTTGCACGCGCCGACATCGCAGGCCGTCGCCCCGCCGATCGGCGTTCCCAGGTTTGCCCACGCGAACGTCGCCACGATGCAGGTCTGATCGGAGTTGGAGAAGTAGGACTGCACCACAACGCCATTGAGCAGCGCGGACCAGCCCTCGCAGATGTCGCCAATTTCCGAGCCCGTGCCGCTGGAGGCCGATGCGGGCACCCAGTTCTTCACGCCAAAGGCCCAGTTATCCAGCTGGCCCGGATCGGAGCAGGTTTCCGCAAGTTCGTGCGCGAAAGTGCTGGTCAGCTGATCCTGGACCCCGGCGTGCGTGACCCACATCCAGATGATCTCCATCTCGGCTTCGCGCCCACTGGAGTCGAGGTAGGTCACCTGAGTGAATCCGTGTTGCCCCCAGAAGCCTCCCTGCGTATCGGAGTTATAGACGTTTTCCGGCAGCACCACGCAATACGCGGCATTTCCGTTCGATGGCGGGGCTGGCACCAGATTAGCGAGAACCGCATTCGCGACCAGGTTGGGGATGTCCGCGGTGGCAAACGCGGAGATCGTTGCCCCGTTCTGCTGATAGGAGCCGGAGGGGCTGGCCGGTGTCTGCGTCCCGGTGGAATCGAGTGCGGCATCCACAAGAGCCGTGCTGGCGATCCGCGCGCCGCCCCCCGCCTGCCGGTACTGCCACAGCGAATCGAGATAGCTGCTGCGGCAGATGCGGTCGAGCAAATCGGTCACCGTCGTCTGCGACAGCGTAGGCGAGGCATTCCAGTGGGTGCCCCAGAAGATCAGGTAGATATTCGGCTCGGTGAGCACCAGGCCCCCGGCATCCGTCATGGTGGCGCCGGTGGCCACTCCGCTGCAGTTTGCCGGGCCGGGTCCGCCTCCCGTTCGGGGGCCGCTGCCCATAATTTTCACCGGGCTGAGGCGCACTCCAGACGTGGGATGAGGTTGGATCAGCGTTTGTGACATGGACGATCTCCTTACGGGCGGTCCAGGCGAGGGTGTGGCCGGCCCGCGACAGCTCGGCTTTGGGGATTTACCGGAGCGCGTCGCACGCGGTTGCGCGGCCCGCTTCGACGCGCTTATTGCATGCCACCCAGAGCGGAAGGTCAATGGACGGAAGCTGTTTTTTGTCTGAACTCTGGCTGGACACCCAATCCGCAGTAGATCAGGACGTTAGCGGCTCGGTGCCGCGTTCCCCGGGGTAGATGCAGGGCGATGCGGGGCATTTCGTCCGGGCAAAGCTGCACGTGCAGCGGATCGCCGGAGCCCGCTCTTAGTGCGGCGGCAACGTGGATTGCGTGGAAACGATTCGGCCGTGGTTGAACTGGCGGAAGGTGACCATCGGCGTCTCCTGCTCGGGCTCGAGGTTCGGAGCGCCCGAATCCCAGATGCGGTCGTGGGAGTCGAGCTTGTCCGCCACCCGGTCGAGCGCCGTCAGATAGGCGCACATCAGGTGATAGGTCTGGTAGTAGGCGTTGCCGTCCACGGCCGAGGCCACGTCCGCCGCGGAGCCGGGAATGCGCGCTTCCCCCTCCGGAATGGAATGAATCACGATGGTCGGCACCATCACGGAGCGGAAAGGATCGGTGCTGTCGACGGATAGCCAGTGGTGGGGGCTGGTCTGCTCCGGCGCCTGGGTCAGGCCTTCGTCCAGCGCCGCCCACAGCAGCTCCACCTGCAGATGCGCCGCGCTGGGCGGCGAAGTTTCAAAGGGACTGAAGGTGGTGAAGAAGCGCGTGTAGCTCAGCCCCAGACCGTCGAGGTCGATCATGGCGCGAATCCGCCGGCGATCCGCGTGGCTCAGCGATTTGAACCAGGTCTCGGCGCCCTGCCGCTTCCACGCCTCCAGGAAGACGTAGCTGTTCTCGCGCGGCTGACCCTGGATGGCCTGATACAGAAAAGGAAGCAGGGCGGCGCCGCTCCAGTCGTCCAGAGCCCCCTGGCCTCTGCCTTCGTGGTCGTAGTGCGCGGCGATGACGATCGTGCCCTGCCCGCTGCCCGGCCAGACGCAGATCAGGTTCGCGCCCGATTCACCGCCCCGTTCGGGAACGGGCTCCTCCTTCATGCGATTTCCGCTGCAGTCGACGGTGGCAAAATCGTCGCGCAGGCGCTGCAGGCGTTCCCGGTTCGTAGCGGGGATGCTGTGCACCGCCATCTCCACCGTGCTGCGCGGCGATGTGTAGAAGAAGAGCGTATGCGATTGCGTGGTCGCGGCGGCGCCGGCATCGGACGCCGGCCGCGGCAGCGCCGTGTCGGCAGGCGGAACCGCAGGAAGCCCGGAGGATTTCGCCACTGTCGGGGATGCGGGAGTCGCCTGGCACAGCACCGCCGTCGAGAGCAACAGCAGCAGAACGGCCGTTGTGGGAACCCGTGCGGGCATCGGCAGCGCTCCAGGTGGGTAGTAGCATAGCACCGCGGGGCTACGCTGGTCCCCAGGGCTGAAGGAGTGTCCGGGTGCGGGCGTGTCGCGCCCCGTTGAGGAGAATGATGGCACGAAGAGGGAATCTGTTGCTGTTGACGGCTGCGATTCTGGCGGGACTGGTTAGCTCAGCGCCGGCACGGGGGCAATTGGCGGTCAACAAGCTGCCGGCGGAGCTGCAGCCAAAGGTGGATCAAGTGGCCGAGCAGGTGCTTGAGCAGACGGGTGTGCCGAGCGCTTCGCTGGCGATCGTACAGGACGGGCAAATCGTTTATACGCAGGCGTACGGCAAGGCGCGGCTGGAGCCGGCAGAGGCGGCCGAGCCGGCGATGCGGTACTCGATCGGTTCGATTTCGAAGCAGTTCACGGCGTCGGCGATTTTGCTGCTGCAGCAGCAGGGGAAATTGTCTCTGGGCGATCCGGTGAGCAAGTATCTT
>DATJSY010000051.1:0-2005 GCA_035503835.1 Acidobacteriaceae bacterium
CGCCACTCGCCGGGCTCCCTCCGCCTCGTACCAGGCGGCCATGGCCGCTCCGGTCCGCACTTCGGGAGGCGGTCCCTGCCCGTCGACGAATCGCCCGTGGATCACGGCGTGCAGAAACCACATCTCCGTGCCGGCAAGATGTCGCGCGAGGCGCAGAGCCGTCCAGTTTTTTTCGTGCGGCCGATACTCTTCCTGGCCCACAGGAACGGCAGCCAGAATTCTGCGCGTAACGGCATGCTCCGAGCGCACCTGCGGCAGCAAATAGGCGCGAAGGAACTCCGCTTCTTCGGGTCGCATCCTTTAGCGCCTCGTTCCCGCCAGTTGCGGCTTTGCCGCCAGATACGCATCGAGCACGGGCAGGAATTTTCCCAGCCACTCCGGGTGCGCCGGCCAGGCTGGCGCCGTGACCAGGTTGCCGTCGGCGACCGCGGCGGTCATTTCGACAGGAACAAAGGCGCCTCCTGCCAGCTCGACTTCCGGCGCGCAGGCTGGATAGCAGCTCACCCGGCGACCCTGCACGACTCTGGCGGCGGCGAGGATCTGTGCGGCGTGACAGATGGCTGCGATGGGCTTGTTTTCGTGGGCAAAATGCCGCACCAGATCGATCACCTGCTTGTCCAGGCGCAGATACTCCGGCGCGCGGCCACCGGGGAGAACCAACCCGTCATAATCCTCAGCCCGCACGTCGGCGAAGGTGGCGTTCAGCGTGAAATTGTGGCCCCGCTTCTCCGTGTACGTCTGGTCGCCTTCGAAGTCGTGAATCGCCGTCCGAACCTGCTGGCCCGACTTTTTCCCAGGACAGACCGCATCGACTGTATGCCCCACCATCTGCAGCGCCTGGAACGGCACCATGGTCTCGTAATCCTCGGCAAAATCGCCCACGATCATTAGAAGTTTAGCGTGGCTCATGAAAATATCCCTCCTGCTTCTATCGGACGCAGCAGCGCGCCGTCCGATTCCAAAAGGATGATAGCTCCGCTCGCCGGCCTGAAGGTTGATGCCGCGCAAATCTCTATAATCGAACTGCAATCTCACGCAGAATCTGCCAGGAAACCGCTTGCGACTCTTCCGTAAAAAGCTGAAGCAGGAACACAAAGTGATGCTGCAGGCCGAGCGCGCCGGCGGGGCGCTGCTGCCGGAATACCACCGGGCGACGCCGGAGTGCCCGCACCCGGAGCGCTGGCACATGTATGACTCGATGACCGCGGAGGCAGAGGTGCTGGAGTTCCTGAGAACGCTGGTGACGACCATGAAACCTGGGCTGATCGTGGAGACCGGGGCGTTCCTTGGCGTGAGCACGGTGTGGATGGCCGAAGGGTTGAAGCAGAACGGGTTCGGGCGGATCGTGAGCTGCGAATTCGACTCGGTGGTCTACGCGAAGGCGCAGGAGAAGATTGCGGCGTCGGGGGTGGCAGAGTGGATCGAGCTGCGCAACGCATCGAGCCTGGAGATGCAGGTTCCGGGAACGATCGACCTGCTTTACAGCGACAGCGACCTGGAGATCCGCGAGCAGGAGGTGCGGCGATTCCTGCCGCAGATCAGCCCCAACGGATTGATTCTGATGCACGACGCCAGCTCGCATCCGGGAACGGTGCGCGAGGCGGCACTCCGGCTGGAAGCGGAGGGGCTGATCTCCGTGGTGCTGCTGCCGACGCCGCGCGGTCTGGCGGTGGCGCAAAAGTGCGAGGGGCGGAAGTAATTCCCAGCCGGGCCGGGCACGATAGTTGACAAAGTCAACTAAATCGGCGCATGCTGCGGCCATGACTGCTCAGCCTGCTCCGGATGCCGGCCTGACGGCGGACATCGCCACCTTTCGACGCTTCAACCGCTTCTACACGCGATTTATCGGCACAGTGACGGAGAGATTCCTCCGCACGCGGTACAGCCTTGCCGAAGGGCGGGTGCTCTACGAGTTGGCGACGCGAAACCAGCCGCGCGCCAGGGAAGTGGCGGAGGCGCTGGGGATGGACGCCGGGTATCTGAGCCGGCTGCTGAGCAAGCTGGA
>DATJSY010000052.1:0-6834 GCA_035503835.1 Acidobacteriaceae bacterium
GTCGCCGTCAGCGTGTTCGACCCCACCGCCAGCGATCCCGCCGGGATGGTGATCGTCGCCGTGCCGCTTCCGCTGCTGCCGGCCAGCGTTGTCGCCGCCGAGGTGTAGGTCCCGCTCGTCAAAGTCACCGATCCCGTCAGCGTCGGACCACCGCTCGGTCCCGCCACCGTCACCGTCACCGCGAGCGACTGCTCCGTGTTGATGCTCGGGCTGGCCGGGGCCACCGTCACCGTCGGCGTCGCCGCATAATTCACCGTCACCGTCATATTCGCGTTCAGCGTCACGCTGCACACGTTGCTGACCGCGCTCGTGCAGCCCGTCCACGACGTGAAGTTGTTGCTGCCCGCCGTCAGCGGCGCAGTCAGCTGCAGCATCGTTCCCGCCGCATTCGTTGACGTAAACGGCGTCGTCCCCCCGGGCCCGTTCGTCGACGGCGGATACAGGACGCTGATCGCCACTCCGCTCGACGGATTCACCGAGTCCACCGTCAGCACATAGTTCGTCGGCGTCACATAATTTGCCGTCACCGTAGTGTTGCCATCGAGCGTCACCGAGCAGTTCATGCCGCTCGCGCTCGTGCACCCCGTCCACGAAGAGAAAGTATTGCTGCCCGCCGTACTCGGCGCGGTCAGCACAAAGGTCGTCCCCGACACCATCGTCACCGTCGCCGGCGTCGTCTCCTGCTGGCTTACGGTCGACCCGTTCTCCGTCATCCCCACCACCACCCCGCTCGTGGGGTTCGAGGAGTCGATCGTCAGCGTGTAATCCGTCGGCGGCGGCGTGCTGTTTCCGCTGCCGCTCCCGCAACCCGCCATCAACACGCCGCACGCGCACGCCGTCGCAATCGCTAACCCAACTCTGACCCTGGCCATCCTCAAACCCTTCGCTTTCTTGCTTCGACCGGTCCCGGATCCGCACCCTGCGCGTCCCGCCTGCCTTCGTCGGGTCTGCTTCGAAGCGACACCATGCTACATCGCTAAATCGTTTATGTCTTGCGTTTTTGTGCCTCCGCCCGTGTCTTTCGATACCGGTCCCACCCGCCAAACGTCCCGTGCTTCACCCCTCCTGCCGCCAAGGTTGCATGGACCGCCCTCTTCCGCCCGGTGTATCCTGCTGAGAATTTAGCCGCTACCTGTCAGAACCTCTCCCCCCACGGGGCTCTTAGGGGACCATCATGCGCCGGTTCGCAGGGGTAACGATCGCCTGTGCCGTCGGACTTGGCGCGGTTCTCGCCCCCATCCTCCTTTCCGTCCACCTCGCCCGCCAGCAAAGTCTCGACGGCGAGATGACCCGTCTTCGCGGATACGCCAGCGACGTCCTCCGCCGCGCCGACACCACCGCCGATCAGCAGCTCCGGGCCACCATCACCCTCGACAAAGCGCATCTTCCCCCCTGCTCGCCCCAGGAAGTCGACCTGATGCGCCACATCGCCATCACCTCCGACTATCTCCAGGTCGTCGGCCGCGTCTCCGGCGATCAGCTCATCTGCAGCTCCCTCGGCATCGGTAAGCCCATACCTCTCGGCCCGGTCAGCTTCTTTGCCAAAGCCGGCACCGGCATCCGCACCGGCGTGCGTCTGCCCTTCGCCGGCAACCAGCCTCTGCTGGCGGGCCAAAGCGGCAACTTCGCCTCCATCATCAGCCCCTCGCTGCCCATCGACGTTGCCACCGAGGGCCCCGGCGTTTCCATCGTCCTCTTTCTGTCCTCCACCGGCAGATTGATCACCGCCTCCGGCCCCGTACACGCCTCCTGGCTGACCGCCGGCCGCAACGCCTCGCAGGCCGAATTCACCGATGGAAAGTCCATCGTCGTCGTCGTCCGCTCCAGCCACACCGATCTGGCCGCCTTGGCTGCTGCTCCGCGCTCGGCCGTCGACCACCGCGTCCGCGCCTTCGCCCTCTACTTTGTCCCCATCGGCATTCTTTGCGGTCTTGTCCTGGCCGCCGCGGTCTTCTATCTCTCCCGCAGCCGCCTCTCCATGCCCGGCCTTCTGCGAGCCGCGGCCCGCCGCCATGAGTTCTTTGTCGAGTACCAGCCCATCGTCGATCTCGACTCCCGCCGCTGCGTCGGCGCCGAGGCCCTCGTGCGCTGGCGTCGCCATGGCGAAGTCATTCGCGCCGAGTCCTTCATTCAGGTCGCCGAAGAAACCGGCATCGTCACCCTCATCACCGAGCGGGTCCTCGCAGATGTTGCCGCCGACTTGCCCACGCTTCTGCGCGCCGACCCCGGCTTCCGCATCGGCATCAACCTATCCGCCCCGGACCTTGAGTCCCCCGCCACGCTGCCCCGGCTCGAACGCATGATCCACATCAGCGGCGCCGCTCCCGCCAACATCGTCGTCGAGATCACCGAGCGCGGATTGCTCCAGGGAACACCCGCCCAGGATATGGTTCGCAGCCTCGGCGCTCTCGGATTCGACATTGCCATTGACGACTTCGGGACCGGCTACTCCAGCCTCTCCCGCCTCGCCACCCTCCGCCTTAATTTCCTCAAAATCGACAAGTCCTTCATCGACCCCATCGGAACCGACAGCGTCACCAGCCAGGTCGTTCTGCACATCATCGAGCTGGCCCACTCCCTCGGCCTCGAAATCGTCGCCGAAGGCGTCGAAACCGAGGAGCACGCCCGCTTTCTTCAGGAGCGCGGCGTCCGCCTGGCTCAAGGCTGGCTCTTCGCCCGCGCCATACCGCTGCCCGCACTGCTGCGCTTCATGGAATCCTCCACACCCGAGCTGATAACCAAGGGCTAAGAGCTAAGAGCTAACAGCTAACAGCTAGCCCGCAACCTGTAACCCGTGACCTGCACCTACTGCGCCACGCCCCACCACAGCACGCCCGCGCCCGCTGCCGCCAGCGCCGCTCCGGCAATTCGGCTCACCCACTCCCCGCCCGGAGCCATCTTCTCCAGCATCAGTAATACCGTGATCCCCGCCATCCAGCGCAGATCCATCACGCCCGCCGCAAACGGCAGCAGCATCAGCATCCAGCAGCACCCGACGCAGAACAGACCGTGCTCCGCGCCCATCCGCACCGCCCCGCTCGTCCCCTCATGCCACTCTCCCAGAAGAAACGCGAATGGCGTCCGGCAATGGTGCAGGCAGGCGTTCTTCATTGGCGTCCACTGGTATACCCCCGCCCCCATCAGCAGGCACGCCGAGAAGACGAAGCTGGTGGAAACCATCCTGGGCGACAGCAGCGCCCGGCTGTGCAGAAACTCCTGCAGCCCCGCGCAACCCGCGCTGAACGCCACCCAAACCGCCAGGTATCCCGCGACAAAGAACGCCGTCGGAACCACCGTCCCCCGCTGTGCCTGTCTGCGGCGCTGTTCCTGGCTGAAGGCGAACACAAAGGGCAGCGTCGACGGCAGCATCATCGCCACCATCATCACCGCCCACATCGCAAACAGGGCGCCGGCGCCTGCGACCATCGACATCGCCTGCCCATCCGGCATCCTCATGCCCATCGACAGGCGAGCCATCGCCAGCCATGCGATCCCGGTCATCGCCAGGCACCCGCCCAGCAGGATGGTGCGGTCGCGATCGAGGGGCCAGCCTCTCACCCTTGCCATCGTCATCAGTTTTGGTAGGTAAATGGAGAAAACAGGCCGTTCCGATCCGACAGCGTCCACCGGTAGCCGTGGTCTTCGTAGCGCAACCCTTTCGACTTCGCCACCACCGCGGGATATCCCGGCGCGATGCACAGCGGATGTCCGCTGATCTGCACTTCCGCGCCTCCCGCTCCGGCGATCGCCTCGATGTCCACATCGGCGAACCTGCCGATCTTCAGGGTTCGGCGCCGCCCTTCCTGATGGAATTCAATCGGCGTGCTCGCCACGCCCAGCACCTGTCCGATATGCGCCGCCAGCCGCGCCGGATGCCCCCCGCTCTGTCCCGCGAAGATCATCACCAGCGCGTCCCGTTGCTTCTCCCTGGCTCGATCGTCCAGATACAGCGCCGCCTTCCACGGAACCTCATGCATCGCTCCCGGTGAGTCCACCGCCAGGCCCACGTTCAGTCCGGCCAGATCGACGTCGCCATAATGCCCCGCGTCGATGTGCCAGCCCACCACCACCGTGCAGTTTCCTTCCGTCGGCCGGCTCAGGAAGATGCACGGACATGCAGGCTTGCAATTGCACGACTCCAGATACTGCCCCGATACACGCCAGTTGTCGCTCATACGGCCTCCCGTGGTTCAGGATTGTCCCGGGAAAGGCGGCCATTATACGCCGCCCCCTATTCCCCTGCCCACGCCGAAAACAAATGCAAGGCTCCCTTCCCGATCCCGGCGAATCGGCCCACGGTTCAGCGCGCTGCCCTTGAAGCGGTACCGGCGCACGAATCAGCGAACTCCCGAAAAACCGTCAAGGATTTCCGTCCATTACGAAAGTGTTCTGGATGAATCCACGCCACTTACAATCCAACAAAGTTGGCAGGCTAATTCCCCCGGCTTGATATACTGAAGGCGTTTAACAGCACGGGCATGGCTCTGCCGAGGTTGATCCCATTAGCAGGGAACGCATTTAGTTTTTGGATGTTTGTTCACGACATAGATGAAGGTATTGCTGACTACGACACATGCATGCAGGTGCCTAATGCCGGAGAGTGAAGGTCAACAAGAGCGTCGCGAGTTAAATGGAAAAACTCTGTACCTAGCGATTGTGTGTTCATCGCCGCTGTTTGCTCTGTTTGCATATTTGGGCAAGACAGATCAAGGATTTGGAGCAGCGGCTGGTCTTACTGTAGTCCTTTTGGCGGCGATACAAAGCTGGAACCTGAGAAAGCATCTGTGGTACTGGATTGCAATTGCCTTCGTGGTGTTAATTCAGATCCCCATAATTGTCCTAATTCCATGGGAAGCGAAGGGTATGACAGGAAGAGCTGTTCTTCCAGTCGCGATTGCAGATGGTATGCTCGCGTACGGATTCCTGAAGCTAGCGGAGATACTGGTAAAGCATCAGTCCGCATAGCGACGGCCCATCACACAAGAGTTCGTGTTCCGATGAGTGCTATTGGGACAGGGCCTTTTCGTCTGCGTAAATCCAACTAAGACTTACTTCTGGAAGGGGCTGTCGCCGGAACGGTTAGCTTGTTGCACGGGGCCGCAGCAATGTTCCGAGTGGTCTATCTTTTTGCGGGAGTGAACACAACGGGCGAAATCCTCTCTATGGCAACGTGGCTGTCCGTTGTCTCAGGATTGGGCGATGGGGGCCTGTTAGGTGCAGTTATTCGGACGACTGGTGGAGGCGGGCCGCAGTACGAGACTCGGGTGGCTCCCATAACGCGTCGATCACAAGTACCCCGATGAGTGGTGGGTAGGGTCGCTTCCTCAGGACCGTCACCGCCCTGCGGCGAAGGGAAAACCGCAGCCATCCCAGCCCATGACTCGGAAAGGAATCCCATGCCCACGCCGCAGCAACAATTCCTCCTCCGCGCCGCCGCCGCCGCTCGCGTCGCCGGACATCTCTATCCCGACTTTGCCGCCTGCGAAGCCGCCCTTGAATCCGGCTGGGGACACTCCCAGCTTGCCGTCGAGGCCAACAATCTCTTCGGCCAGAAGCAGGCCCACCCTCCGCTCGACGGCACCGAAACTCTCTCACTGCCCACGCGCGAGTTCCTCCACGGCGCCTGGGTCTCCGTCCAGGCCAACTGGGTCAAATTTTCCGATTGGGAATCCTGCTTCCGCGAGCGCATGTCGCTGCTGCGTTCGCTCGCTCGCGCCTGGCCGAACTACCGCCGCGCCCTTGCCGCCGAAACCGGCGAGCAGTTCATCGCCGAAGTCTCGCGCACCTGGTCCACCGACCCCGCACGTGCCGGCAAAGTCCTCTCCGTCTACGACGCCCACCGCGCCATCTTCGAAGATCCCGAATTGCCGGGAAGGGAAGTGGCTTCCCAGGCGGAGCCAGCGGCGCCTACACCGCCTTCTTCAGCGCCGCCGCCGGCTTCATCGCCCGCACCTTCGCCGGCTTCTTCCTCTTCGCCGGCCTGACCTCGCCCCGCATCGCTGTCTCCCGCATCGGCTTCTCGTGCAGCAGCAGTTCCACAGCGCGCATTTCGGTGTTCTCGTAGAACCACCGCTGCACCGCGTTGTCGTCCAGCAGATTCAGCAGTCCCAGGATGCACATGCCCTGATGGTGCGCCATCCACTCGCGCACCGGTTCCGGCTTGTTCCGCCCGTGCTGGAAGTCGATCGCCTCGTAGACTCCCCACGGCCCGGTCCAGCCGTTGTGGGCCATCCGCCGCAGGTTCGCAATCGCCGCCGCCGGATCGACGTTCAGCGCCAGGAAGGTCGAGTACGGCGACACCACCGGGCCCGCCGTCGCGTCCCACTTCAGCGCGATCTGCGGAATCCCGAAGGCCTGATAGTGATAATGTCCCTCTTCGTTTTTCGCCGCGTAGCCCGACTCCGAGATCCCCCACGGGATCCCCTGCTCCCGTGCATACGCCCGCTGGATCTCCACTGCGCCCGTCAGCGAGTTCGCCATCAGCGTCTGCGGATAGCTGCGCATCCACAGATTCGGCATCAGGTACTCGAACATCGTGCCCGTCCACGACAGCAGCACCGAGCGCTTGTACGCATGCGTGTGCACGCGCGACATCTTAAACCATCCCTGCTGGCTCAGCTCCCCGCGCGCCACCGCGATGTACGTCGCAATCCGCGCCTCCGACGCCAGCATGTCGTAGCACGCCCAGTGAATCTTGTTGGTCGCAAATTCGTAGCCGATGGAAAGCAGTTGCCGGTCCTTGTTCACCATGAATCCGAACTCGGTGTTCACCGCCAGCCGTCCCGCTTCGCCCGAAACCCGGTACACGGCCTCCACCAGCATCGACAGCCTCTG
>DATJSY010000053.1:0-3535 GCA_035503835.1 Acidobacteriaceae bacterium
GGCATCGCCCAGCAGAGGCCAGTGGAACGTCGTCAGGAAAAGCGCGGTCAGGCACAGCAGCAGGACGAAAACGACGATCCATCGAGTCGCCGCCGCGGCCCGGTTCAGCTCTGGCTCCATGCGCCGCGATTCTAACAGCGCATCCGTGTGCCCGGATCACGAACCGGGATCGGCGACTCGCGACTTCTTCCGCCCTCTCCGCGGCTTTGGGCTCTTTTCGATCCCTGTCCAACTGTGCTCTCGTGTACGATTCCCGCCATGCGAAACCTGCATGTACGAATCGTCACGCTCGCCCTCGCCGCGATCGCAATGGCTCTTCCCGCAGCCGCGCAGCAGAGCCACTGGGCCGCGCCCAACGATCCCACCGCGCAGTTCATCATCAACAGCGAGCGCCAGTGGGCGGAGGGTGTCTGCGTCAACAACGGCGTCGTCGCCCGTCTCCTCGCCGACGACTTCCAGGGCACCTCCACCAGCGGCGCCCGCTACCACAAGGCCGACGAGCTGCGCGACGAAAAAGGCCCCCACATCGCCCACGACTGCGGTCTCGACTACGCGAAGGTCCACTTCTTCGGCGACAACCTCGCCCTGGTCTACGGCCACGAACAGGCGGTCGGCAAGGACCCAGCCCAGCCCGGCGTAAAAATCTGCCAGATCTGGACCGACACCTGGCTGAAGCGCAACGGGACGTGGCAAATCATCGCCGCGCAGGACAACCGCGTCCCCTGCCGGTAGGAGCCCCCAAGTCGGCAGCCCGTCCGCTGCAAACCGTAACCTGTAACCTGCCCATGCGTTGATACAGCCTACGCAAAATCCCCCGTGGTATATGCCTCTTCATAGACGCTTGCACTGGTCGACTCCACCAGCGGCCGCAGCCGCTCGATCTGGCGCCGCAACGACTCGCTCTGACGAATCTCGTTCAGCGCCTCCGCCGATTCGAACTGGCTCACCCGCACCGCGGATCGCCCATCCGCGCTTCGATACAGCCGGCTGCCGATCAGCCCCTTCGGCCGGCCGATCGTATCGACGTAACGGCGGTCGGTCTCGAAGAATTCGTCCACTTTGTCGGATTTGATCGAAAAGGTATTGATCTGGGTCACCGGATTCATCCGTTTCCTCCTGGGTTGAAGGCTGGAGTTGAAGCGAAGCCGTCCGCGCTCCGCCCCGCCGCTGCTGCAAAATCGCCGGGCTGTCCCGGCACTGAAACCCGGGTTACGCCCTCGCTCTCTTCGTGTTCGCGATGCCCACCACGCGCCGCACGTGCGCCGGCCGCTCCGCCTCGTCGAGCAGGAAGCAGGCCACATCCGCGCGGCTCACCATTCCCGTTGCGCCCGCCGGCAGATGATCGTCGGCCACACCGTAGCCTTCCGTCCGCGGCCCGTTCGTCAGCCGCGGCGGACGGACAATCGTCCACTCCAGCGCGCTCCCGCGCACCACCCGTTCCATCTCTGCCGAATCCGCGGCTACGTTCCGCAGCAGCGTCCTGCGCAGCACCCATGCCAGCCAGCCGGCATCCTCGAACAGCACCGCCACGCCGACAATCAGAAGCCGCTGCACCCCCGCTGCCTGCATCGCTTCCACCGTCGCCCGTGCCCCCTCGCTGGTAATCGTGTTCCGTCGCGGCCCCGGAGGACCCAGCGTCGACAGCACCGCGTCGTGTCCGGCCATCGCGCCCGCCAGCGCCTCCGCGCTGAGCACATTGCCGCCGATCACGGTCAGCGCCTCCCGCGGCGCGCCCATCTTTTGCGGCGAGCGAACCAATGCGGTCACCTGGTGCCCCCGCTTCAGCGCCTCGTCCACCAGTTGCCGCCCTGTGCCGCCTGTCGCCCCCAGGATGAACAACCGCATGGTCTTCCCTGTCGTCCTCGCCATCTCTCCGCTCCTGGAAAAGGGCCATCCCGCGCTGATCCGCAGCTTGCGCTCAGCCCGGCCCGTTCTCATATCCGATAGAGATGACTCTAATGATTACAGGTTGCTAAAATTTTCCCTGCGAGCAGCCGCCATGAAGAAGCGCGCTTACCAGTCCCTCACCCGCCGGCGCCAGGCCCACGAAACCCGCCGCCGCATCGTCGACGCCACCCGGCAGTTGCTCCAGACCCAGGGTTATGCCGGAATGACCATTCAGGCCGTCGCCCGCGCCGCCGAAGTCTCCGTCCAGACCGTCTACGCCGTTTTCGGTTCCAAGACCGGCATCCTCGCCGAGCTTCTTAACCAGACCACCTTCGGCCTCGACTACGAGGAAACCGTCCGCCAAACCCTCGAAGAAACCGATCCGGTGCTGCGCCTGCGCGGCGCTGCCCGCATCGCCCGGCAAATCCACGATGCGCACACCTCCGGCTTCGATCTGCTCCGTGGCGCCGGCGTCGTCGCCCCGGAGCTCGCGCAACTGGAACAGGAACGGGAACGCATCCGCTACGAACGCGAGAAGCCGATGATCTTTTCTCTGCGCAGCGCCGGCCGCCTCCGCCCCGAGCTGTCGGTGCGTACCGCTCGCGACATCCTGTGGTCGCTCACCGGCAGCGACGTTTACCGCATGCTCGTCCACGAGCGCGGCTGGAGTTCGCAGAAATACCAGGACTGGCTCGCCGACACGCTGGTGCGCGCCCTGCTCACGCCACCGTCCGCGACCCGGCGCGACTGAACCCGCCTTACCCGTTCTCCACGCGCTCTTTGATCTCCGCGTACGCCGTCTCGATCAGCCGCGTGAGAGCGCCCCCCGTCGAGGGGCGTTCCCGGCCGCAAATCATCGCCGCGCAGGACAACCGCGTCCCCCGCCGGCAGCCCTCGGCCGCCATCTCGCCGGGGGCTCGGTGTCCTCCGGGGTGAACAAGCTTCAAGGCGCAGCCGCACCCTGCACCCCTGACCCTGTCAGAAGCGCCCGGCTACTTCCCAAACACTCTCCCCAGCGCCAGCCCTGCCTGGTCATCCTCCAGCACGGTGTTGCTGTGGACCTCCAGCACGTCGCTCCACGCCGCGGCAAACTCATACGCTTTGACCGGATCCTCTGTTTCAAACAGCGTGAACCCGCCACTCGCATCGCTCTTGTGCCAGCGCCCCAAAATCTTCACGCCGGCCGGCGGCTCCGCCTTGCCCGAGAGAAACCGCTTCGCCGCTTCCGGCATACAGCCCGGACGAATCGTAAACGTCGACATCACCTTCATGCCGCACCTCAAATTTTCTGGATTGAGAATTTTCGGGAGAGGAGGAGCCCCACCGCCTTTCAGCGGAGGGCTGAAGTCTAGCACACGCCTCCCTTCATCCGCGCCGGAGTCGCATCGCCCACGCGCAATCCCCTCCCTGCTCCCATCTCCCCGCTGACGTCCGGCATTTCCGCCTCATCACCGTCCGCTTCCGTCCCACCAAAGCCAATCCAACCCCGTTCTTGACTCTGCCTCCTCCACCCAGCTACCCCTGATCCACTCCCCAAAACCCACGTCCCCCGCCGTCCCGCCATCACCACAGGAGCAAGTCATGACCCAACGGTGGTTCAGCACCCTTCTGGGACTCTCCGCTCTGTTTGCTTTCGCCCTCGCCGCTC
>DATJSY010000054.1:0-105938 GCA_035503835.1 Acidobacteriaceae bacterium
CTCCAGCTTCAGCTCCACCCGCTCCACCCGCCACGGAGACTCAATGCCCAGAATGCGTCGATAAAGCTCGTAATCCTGCATTGCCGCATTCTTACACCCTCGCTTCCAACCTCATCGACCCACTACAAAGCCTGAATTCCCTATAACTTAAACCCCCTCAGGCAGACGCGGTCGCGGCGAAGGTGGACGCGGCTTCGCGGTGCGCAAGTCGGGCGAGCACCGGATAACCTGCGGCGGCGAGGAATCCGTTGCTGTGCAGGATGGCGACGGCAGCTCCGCCCCAGGTGAGGCGGGGAATCAGCAGGAAATTCAGCAGCTGGCTGAAGACGGCGGCGGCGAATTGCGTCGCGGTGCGGTTCCACCGCCGAGGCGGAAGCGGTGCTGGCCGTGCCCCAGGCGTGGTGGAGCGCGCGCAGAGTCCGGAGCAGGCAGAGCCAGCGAAGCGCGGCGACGGATTCGTGAAGGGACACCCCGAAGAGCAGGGGCAACAGCGGCGCGGCGAACCAGAGCGCGTCCGCGCCAGCCAGCGAACAGGGCAGGGTTCGCGCCAGCGTGGTGCGGGCAAAGGCACGCGGGTGGACGCCGGGGGTTCCTTCGCGAAAAGAGTGCGGCGCAGCCGCTGCGTAGACCGCGCAGATGGGGAAGCTGGCTGCGTCGACGACGAGATGCGCGGCGGAATGAATCCCGGCCGCGGTGATCTGCCCGAGGCTGACGAGGAGGGTCTCGGCGATGTCGTGGGAGATGGAGCCAGCCTGTGCGCTCTGCAGGCGAACGAGCGCGGGAAGCACGCCGTCAATGAGCTGGAGCTGCGCGGGCCCGAGCGGACATTCGAGACGGCCCGTGCCGCAATTCAGAACCAGCGAATGCAGGATACCGGCGTGTTCCAGGAAGACCGCTGCTTCGCTCATTGCGTCGATTCCCATTTCATGGCGTGGCGGCGCAGTCGCGGATGCGAGACGAGCAGGTGCCAGATCACGGCCTGGAACTCCTCGGTGTGCGGCGTCACCGTCTCCGCTGAAATCGTGGGTACGATCACGCACGCGTCGGCCAGTTTCGCCGTGCAGCCGCCGTCGCGGGCGACCAGGCCGAAGACGGAGGCGCCCACTTCGCGGGCGAGCTCAGGGCTGGCCACGAGATTCGTGCCGTTGCCGCGCCGACGGAGAAGACAAACACCGCGTCGCGCGCTGAGATGGCTGCCCCGCAGCCACGGCGCATAGGAGGAATCCCACCCCCGTCGTTGATCGGGAGCGGTCAGCACGGAGACATTGTCAGTAGGCGCGCAGGATTCGATGCCCGCGATCCTGCGGAAATCATTCAACGCGTGGGAAGCGTGGCCCGCGCCGCCGCCGACTCCGGGAAAGAACAGCCGTCCGCCTCGCTCGCGCACCCCGACAGGTCCCCACCAGACGATCGATCTCTGCCGCATCCGGCCTTATGGCCAGCGAGGCGACCTCAGCCAGGTACGTGCGGGCGTAAACGCAGGCTGGCAAGAACGGCTTCCGTCAGATTGAGGATTTGCGCAGCTTGGCGCCACCGGCTCGCGGGCGAAGGCGAGGGTGAGGCCGCTATGATCGATGTCTCTGCTGACCTGATCACGCAGGGACCGGCGCAGGCCGGTGGGCAGCACGCTGAAGAGCAGGAAATGCAGGAGAGAGCGCCGGTCGGGCCGGCCTTCGAGGATCAGAGCGCGAAGAATGTCGAGGCGGGCGCGCAGATCGGCGCCGCTGCGCTGCGCGCGCCAGGCGCACTGCACCGCGACAAACGACGAGAACGCGCGCGGCGAAACCAGCGGACGCATTTCGCGAATCCACGCCAGTGAGGTTTGCCAGGACGCATTGCGGCTGCCCGAATCGCGAACGTCGTTCACGCGCCAGGTCACCAGCGGTTTGGGCACCATCACGATGCGCACGCCCTCGTGGGAACCGGCCTGGATCAGCCAGTCCCAGTCCTGGTGCATGCGCAGCCCTTCCCGGAACGGAACAGCGAGCAGCAGGTCGCGCGGAACCATCAGCGTCGAGGTTTGCATCAGCCCGCCGGGATCGAAGAGGCCGGTGCGGCAAAACAGGTAATCGGCCACCGGCTGCGGCGACTCATAGACCCGCCGCGGCAGCGCCCGGCTGGCCACGGGCGACTGCGCGATCAGCCGGCAGGTGATGATGGGAAACCAGTCGCGGGTGGTCGCCGCGGTGCCCATCTGCCGCGCGATTTTTTCCGGGTGCCATTCGTCGTCGTCATCGAGGAAAGCGATCCAGTCGCCGCGTGCCGCGCGCACTCCGGCGTTGCGTGCCGCCGCGCTGCCGCGGGAGCCGAGCAGGTAAATCGTGCGCAGCCGTGAGTCGGCCAGGGTTTCCAGTTGCGATGTCGTGGCGGGATCGGGGCCGTCCACCACCACGATCACCTCGATCCGTTGCCAGGTCTGGCGCAGCGCGCTGCGCACCGCGCAGGCCAGCAAAGCCGGGCGCCCGTGGGTCGGAATGACGGCGGACACCAGCTGGCGATCCGGAGATGAATGATATTGCTGCATGCCGGACTCCGGATAACGAAAGGCTCGTCAGTGTCGAGCATAGGAGAAGAAAACCCTGGAGAAACCGGCGCCTCCCGCATTTTCTTCACTTTCGTAACGAGGTACAGCAGGAAGCCGAGGCAAAACAGGCATCATGGAACCCGAAGGTCTTGCCTGCTGTGAAGAACCTGTGCTGCCTTGCTCTCCTGCTCGTCCCCGCCGCCGCGCCGCACCTGCGCGCCCTGCAGACCGTCACTATCGACGCGAATGCGCCCACCATGCCGCTGCCGCACTTCTGGGAGCAGATGTTCGGCTCCGGCCACGCCATCCTGAGCCTGCGCTCGAGCTGGCGCAGCGATCTGCGCGCCGTCAAAGGCGTCACCGACTTCCGGTACGTGCGCTTCCACGGCACCCTCGACGACGAGGTCGGCGTCTTCACGCGCAACCAGCACGGCCAGCCCGTCTACAACTTCCGTCTACAACTTCTCGCAGGTGGATGAGATTTACGACGGGATGCTCAAAAACGGCGTCCGGCCGCTGGTGGAGATCAGCTTCATGCCGACGCGGCTGGCGGAGAATCCTTACGACCTGCACGTCTTCTGGTACCACCCGAACGTTTCGCCGCCGCGCGACTGGCAGGAGTGGGACGCCTTCATGCAGGCCTTCGCCCAGCATCTGGTCGACCGCTACGGCCTCTCAGAAGTCTCGAAGTGGTACTTCGACGTGTGGAACGAGCCCAACATCGACTTTTGGGGAGGCATTCCCCGCCATGCCTCGTATTTCGTCCTGGCGCATGGGGCTCGGGGTCGTCGTTCCACATTTGAACGCAGCGGGGGTCGGATTCCCACGCCTGCGAAAACCAGCCCCTCTGCCGCGCGGTCCGAGGCACCCAGCAATCATGGCCGGGGCGCTCGCTCCAATCCTAACAACCAGCAACGACTGATAACCACTTCGCCATTCCACAACCAACCCGCCATTCCCCCTCGCTAAACCCAAGCCCACCAACAAAACGCTCCGCGCGCAGGTAACGTGTGCGAGGCTGCAGCCAGCCACCACCAGCCAGCCCTGAGCGGCCGGTCGCGCCGGGGAGGTAATCCGGTATCCTCAGACCAGCCCCTGAAAACCTGGAGACTGCGCCCTGTCCAATGCCGACAGCATCGATGGTTGTCGTCCCGCCACGCTGAGTTACGCGCGGCTGCAGCTGCGCGAATCGGAACCCCTGAACCTGGAATCGCCCTTCGCAGCGCTCGACCAGCGCGTGACTCCCAGCGAGCTGTTCTACGTCCGCAACCACTTTCCCGTGCCCGCGCTCGACGCGTTGACGTGGCGGCTGACGGTGCGCGGAGCCCGCACCGTCCACTTCTCGCTCGACGAGCTGCGCGACCTGCCCGCCGAGACGCGCACGGTGACGCTGGAATGCGCGGGCAACGGCCGCGTCGTGCTGATGCCCCCGGTGGAGGGCGTGCAGTGGCATCAGGGCGCGGTGAGCACCGCAGCGTGGACGGGCGTTCCGTTGACCACAGTGCTGGAGCGCGCCGGGGTTGCACCAGGCAGCGCGGAGATCGTCTTTGAAGGCGCCGACCGCGGTACGCCCAGCGCCAAGCCGCGCCCGCCGCAGCCGATCAACTACGCGCACGGAGTTCCGCTGGACCATGCCGGCCAGGTGCTGCTGGCTTACGCGATGAACGGCGAGCCGCTGTCGCGCGAGCACGGCTTCCCGCTGCGCGCTGTCGTTTCCGGTTACTACGCGATGGCGGCGGTGAAGTGGCTCACGCGCATTCACGTGCTCGGGGACCCGTTCCAGGGCTACTTCAAGACCACCGATTATGCTTATTGGGAGGAGACGGACGGGCTACCGGTGCAGCGGCCGCTCTCCCTGATGCCGCTGAAGTCGCAGATCGCGCGTCCGACGGCGGGCGAGGTGGTGAAGGCCGGGTCGACGGTGACGGTGGCGGGCGCAGCGTGGACGGGCGGCGCTCCGATTGAGCGCGTCGAGGTCAGCGGCGACGGCGGGGAGACATGGCATGCGGCGGAGATTCTCGACGAGCATGAACATGGCGTGTGGCGGCGCTGGCAGTGGACGTGGCGGGTGCCGACGGAGCCGGGGCCGCACTCGCTGAGGTCGCGGGCCGTGGATCAGGAAGGCCAGGTGCAGCCGTCGGAGCGCGATCCGCGTTTCGGGACGTACTGCATCCACCACATCGTGCCGGTGGTGGTGAGGGTGAGGTAACACCCACCCTGTCCGCGATGAGGCCGCTGGTGGGGCAGCGGGCGGCGACCAGGGTGGACGCAGCTACTGAATGTAGACCTGGATCATTAAGGAAGGGTCGCCGTAAGCAACTGCATACCAAAGCCCATCCGCTCCCATAATGAAGTACACATCCTGCTGGTAAAACCATGCCGGATAGGTATCGGCATAGAACCAGTACCCACCGTACGCGTACTCCCGATGCCCGTTGTAGACTCGACCGCTATTCTGTTCGAAGCGGGCATGATGATCCGGTCCAAACCTGGCTGGACTGTACTCGTGGCCGCGACTATCTTTCTGACCACTGTGGGCCCACTGCCCGGGTGGCAGCCCGTGCTGCTGAGCACTGGCATGTTGTCGCTGATGAGGTTGAGTCTTTTCGTGTGTCGGCTGAGTCCTGGCCTGCCGCTGCTGCTGCTTTTCCTGTTTGGCAGGCCTGGCTGCATGCTGTTTCGCAGGTTTGGTTTTCTGCTCGTGTTGCTCGGGTTTGGCTCCCTGATCCTGCTGAGCGTACGCGGGAGCTAGGACTCCGAGAAAAAGGGCCAGGGTCCCCGTACTGATAAGCCTGATTGGCTTCATAAGTTATTCCTCCATCGCCATGATTCTGGTGGGCCACTCGCACCTCATGTCGCGCGTGGTTTTTATTTCCTGCCTTTGTCGACCGTCGTTCGGAGTCGAATCTGTTTCCCATCCTTCGTCCCGGCTCCCTTCCTTTCCGATGCAGTTGCAGGGGAGCGAATGGCGTCGCACTCACTTGTGCGAGAAAGTGGGTTAAACAGAATCCGCCATCTCGGCGGCACGGGCGAGTGGTGGCAACAGAGCCCGGATGCTGGTCGAGATTGCTCAAACGGCCGAAAGGTTGTATTTCATTAACAGATAATAACTTACGAGTGAACGGATTGCCGACGACTGAGCCCTGGCGCGAAACACGAGGGTCAAACCTCAGAGGAAAATTCGGAGAAGGACGTGCGCCGTTGGGTTTCGGACGTCCGAAACGAATTGTGGCGATGAGCCCCCGGAGCGGTCCACGCATTCCAGGACCCCTGTTTCGCGCAGACCGATTCCTCGGGCGCGAAAGCCCGGGTTTTCAGGCGCGATAGCAGCACGACTGAAGTCGTGCCCTGATACAGAGCTCCGCGGCTGAAGCTCTTCGTTTGCAGTGCGCGCAGAGCGGGGCTGAAGCTCCGCTCTGCTGCCGTGAAACCCGGCTCATTGCCATCCTGCTTTCTCACCTCTGCCAAAGGCTGGCAGATGCGGGGCACCCGAAGATCTATAGCCGATCTACATTACATATTGTTCAGTACTGATCCGACGATGCCGCCGAGGACGCCGGCTTCCGCAGTCCGCCCCGACTGCTGGGGCATGTACTCGAAGATCTGCTGCGCGAGTCGCGAGATGGGCAAAGTCTGCAGCCAGATACGCCCCGGGCCGGTGAGCGCAGCGAGGAAGAGACTGTCCGCACCGAAGAGCAGGTTGCGGATGCCGCGCACCATGGTGATCTGAAAACTGACGGTAGCCTGGAAGGCTCCCACGTGGCCGGGATGGACGAGGAGAGTCTGGCCGGGAGCAAGGTCGCGGACCACGACTTCGCCGGAGAGCTCGAGCCACGCCTGGCCCTGGCCACTCACCTTTTGCAGCAGGAAGCCGGCGCCACCGAAGATGCCCGCGCCGAGGGACTGCTGGTATCCGACGCTGAGCTGGACGCCGTCGGTGCCGCAGAGGAATCCGTGGCGGTGGACCATGTAGTCGCTGCCAGGGCCGATGTCGCAAGGCAGAATCTGGCCGGGGACGCGGGTGGCGAAGGCCAGCTCGCCGGCGCCGTTCATGGCGCGGTACTCGGTCATGAAGAGGCTGCCGCCGCCGGCCACGCGCCTGATGGCTCCGAAGACGCCGCCGCCGCCGCCGAACTGGGTGTGGGTGGTCATCTGGACGTTGGGCGTCATCCAGGAAAGCTCGCCGGCTTCGGAGATGACGGCATCGTTGGACTCGAGCTGAAACTCGAGCACGGGCATGGTGGTTCCGGTGATGCGGTGTTCCATGAAAACAGGGTATAGGGTTTAGGGTTCAGGGTGTAGGGGGATTTCGGCGAGGCAGGAAATTTCACAAAGCAGGGAGCAGGAGTCAGGAGACCGCGAGGTCAGCGGGAGTTTCGCCGGGAGCTGGCTTTCTGGCGAAAGTGCGCCGCAGCCAGGCGGCGGGGAAGGTGGCGAAGAGGAGGGTCCAGAGCGCAAGGCCGAACCAAATCCAGGTGTCGCTCGCACGCTCCTGGGCAGACTCCACAAATCGAATACCGAAGAGCAGGATCAAAAATCCGGTTGAAAGCAGCGATCCGGCCAGGAGGGTCCACCATCGTGGGCGACGCCAGCCGAGAAGGGTGTCGAGACCGCGGCCGACAAACCACCAGGCGGGCAGACAGAACAGAGGCCAGGAGAGAAAGCGCCAGGCATCGAAGGACAGGTTCGCGGGACACCAGGTATCAGGCCAGGTGGTCGGGAGCGAGATGAGGATATCTCCGAGAGTGCCTGGAATGTCGATTGCCTCGATGAGAGGCGCCTCGCGCATCGCGATCCCGTTGAGCGACCACACGAGGAACCGGTTGCGCGGGACGAAGATTGTGAAATCGCCGGAGCCGAGTTCCATCTGGGTGGAGCCGTGGGAAAGCTGAACGAGGCGAAAGTAGACGTATCCCGTTTGTGTCGGTACGAGAACGAGCCAGAGCGTCAGAGACAGGAGCGGCAGCAGGACCGGGAAGGAAATGCGCGGCTTCGGCACGCAGGCAGTATACCGCGGGGCCTTCTGCGGGGCGGCGAGAGCCTTGATCATCGTGGAGGCCCAGCGGAGCGACTCGACGTAGTTGGCGGCGATGGCGTTTTCGCACAGGCCGAGGCGACGCTGGATTTGCTGGCACTCGTTCCAGTCGCAGGCTTCGAGGCTGCGGACGAGCTCCAGCGTGCCGGCGGCCGGGCTGCCATCGCCGGCGAGGGCGGATTTCATTTCGGCGCGCGGCGGCAAGCTCTCGAGAATGCGATGCATCGGCGCTTCCAGCAGCGACTCCAGCGCGGATACGGTGCTCAGCAGGTACATCGGCGCGGGGCCCCCGGTCAGCGCCGGGGCCAGCAGCTCGCCGGAGCGGGTGCGGGAGAGAGCCAGCCGTCGCCTGCTCGGGGTCGTTCGTGCCGCCGGGGCCGAGCAGGAGCTGATATCCCAAAAGACAGCGGTGGGCATCCACGATGGGGCGGCCAGGAGAACGGGTGGGCGCGATTGGTGGAGAGATCGGGGAAACGGCAGGACAGGCAAAGGCATTCATGACCCGCGCCTCGGAAAGCTGCTGTGTTCATCGGCAGAGAGGGGCGGAGTAAACAGGAGGGGCTGTGAAAGTCCGCAGGCGGCGCGGGCGGGAAGAAACGCTCAGTCCGCAGCGACGGCCTCGAGGAGTTCCGCGCGAGAGATGGGCTTGGCGACGTAGCCGTCGAAGCCGCAGCGGAGGATGTCTTCGCGGTCGCCCTGCATGGCATACGCAGTGCAGGCAATGACCCGCAGGCTGGCGAGGTCAGGATTTTCGCGAATGGCGCGGACAGTTTCGCGGCCGTCGAGGCGGGGCATCTGGATATCGAGCAGAACGACGTCGGGATGGTGGAAGTTGAGGAGCATGAGGGCGTCCTGGCCGTCGTTGGCCTCGATGACGCGATAACCCTCGGCCTCGAGCATTTCGGCGATGAGCTCGCGATTGACGGGATTGTCTTCGGCGACGAGGACGGTCTTCACGCTTCGCGGACCTCCTGGGTCGCATCCGGCGGATGAGTGGCGAGGCTGCGCTCGATCTGAAGGACGAGCCGCGAGCGCCAGTCTTCGTTCTTATGGAAGACGGCGTCGACTTTGGAGCGGAGCTCGCGCATCTCCTGGCTGCTGAGATCCTGGTTGGTCAGGATGGAGACCGGGATGCGGGCGAGGCGCGGATCCTGGCGAAGACGGGCGAGGACTTCGAAGCCGCTCATCTCCGGCATAAGAAGGTCAAGGACGATGGCGTGAACGGGGTGGGATTCGGCAATGGCCAGACCCTCGCGGCCGGAAGCGGCGAGATGGACGGTGATCCATGGCTGGGAAAAGACCTCTTTGGCGAGGTCGAGAAGGGAGGGATCGTCATCGATGACGAGAACCGACGCGTTGCCGGAGGGCAGGTGGCGCCGGACGGCGCGGAGGAGATCGGCCTTGCTGACAGGCTTAACGAGGTAGTCGGCGGCGCCGAGGGCGAATCCGGTGGCACGGTCGTCGGTAACGGAGATGACGATGACAGGAGGCAAAGCGTCACGGAAGCCCGATTTCAGCTCGTAGAGCGCGCCGAAGCCATGGCCTCCTGGCATGAGCAGATCGAGGGTGATGAGGTCGGGACGGAGCTCGTGGGTGGCGCTCAGGGCTTCGGAGCCGGAAGCCGCGACGGCCACGCGGTAGCCGCCATCCTCGAGGACGTTGCGAATGAGCTCGCGGGCGCCGGGGTCGTCATCGACGACGAGGACCAGAGGCGCCTGATCCTGCCGGCTGGTTCGGGGAGCCCGGGCCGCGCGGGATGCCGGGGGCGGCGCGGCCGGGGTCGCATCGCTGGTGGGCAGCCAGAAGCGGAAGGTGCTGCCGGCGCCTCGCTCGCTCTCGACCTCGATGTGCCCGCCATGCTTTTCCACCAGCTTCCTGGTGATGGCCAGACCGAGGCCAGTTCCTTCCTTCACGCCGCTGGCGGAGGGCGCGGCCTGGCGGAATTCCTCGAAGATGATCTGCTGATCTTCTTTGGAGATGCCGGGTCCGGTGTCGGTGACCTCGAAGCGCAGGAAGCCGTCGTCGCACGCAACGGTGACGATGATGCTGCCCTGGAACGGGGTGAACTTGATGGCGTTGCTGAGGAGGTTGTAGAGGATCTGCTTCAGGCGGCGGGGGTCGGCGCGGACGAGGAGCGCGGGATCGCAGTCGGCGCGCAGTTCGATGGAGCGCTGGCGCACCAGTGACTCGACGCCGGCGATCACCTCGCCAATCACGGCAGCGGGGCTGAGGAGCGTGGGCTCCAGGTGGATCTCGCCAGCCTCGATTTTTGACAGGTCGAGGACGTCGTTGATGAGCTGCAGCAGGTGCTTCGAGGCGTCGCGGATATGGGTGAGGAAGCGCTGCTGTTTTTCGTTGAGCTGGCCGGCGACCTGATCGGCGAGCAGCTCGGAGAAACCAGTAATGGCATTGAGGGGGGTGCGGAGTTCGTGGCTCATACTGGCCAGGAACTGGCTCTTGAGTTTGTTGGCATGGTCGGCCTGACTGCGCTGCTTCTCCAGGGCGGCGTTGGCGCCTTCAAGCTCGGCATTGAGCTGGGCGCTGGTGCGGAGGGCGAGGGTGCGGGCCTGGATGGCGCGACTGCCGACGAAGTAGGTGCCGGCGAGAATGGCGGCCAGAAGGACGCCGAGCACGGCCAGCAGGGCGTAGGTGAGCTCGATTGTGGTCTTTTCGGCGTGACGCCGCTCGGTGAGGAGCCGGTGCTCCTCGGCACGCATGGCATTCAGGCGCGCCTCGATGGCGGCGAAGCGGGCTTGGCCGGCAACGGCGGCAAGGCCGCGCGCCTGAGCCGAAGCGGAACGACTGCCGGGCCGGAAGGCAAGCCCGGACTCCCTCTGCTGAAGGAGAGCGGTCAGTGCCTGGAGATTCTGCTGCTGGCGGGGATTGTCGGCGGTGAGCTGGCGGAGGCTGGCCAGGGAGTCCGGTATCTGACCGGCGAGGGTCTGAGAGCGGACGAGGAAGGCATCCTCGCCGGAGAGCTGGTAAAGCCGCTGCGCCTCGGTCTCGCGAATCACCTGGCCGTCGAGATTGTCGACGCCGTTGAGAACCAGGACGGTGTGCTCGACCGAGCGGGCATCGCGGACCAGGAAGGAGATGCAGCGCCAGGTGATGAGGGCGACGAGGGCCACAACGACGAAAGCGAGAGCTACGCCGAGACGGATATTCTTTTCCGACCGTGCTGAGCTGGTTAACTCCACAAAGTTCCCCCTTCAGATGAGGGTTTCGAGGGAGGCGGACGACCAGGGGAGGCCTTCGCGCCGGGCCAATGCGGCGAAGATGCGAAAGAGAGCGGAATCCCACCAGCCGCCGTCGACTTCGATCTGCATTTGGCGGAGGCTTTCCTGGCAGGACATGGCCTGCTTGTAGGGGCGCTCGGTGGCAAGGGCGTCAAAGACGTCGGCGATCTGCATCACGCGAGCCAGCAGAGGAACCTTGTCCCCACGCAGGCCGTCGGGATAACCCGAGCCATCCTGCCTCTCATGATGACTGCGGATGATGGGAAGAACGGACTGGAAAGAGCGCAGCGGCCGGCAGATCCGCTCGCCGACTACGGTGTGCTGACGCATGACGACCCACTCCTCGTCCGACAGCGGTCCTTTCTTGAGCAGGATGGCATCGGGTACCCCGATCTTGCCGATGTCGTGAACGGATCCGGCGATGCGCAGAGCACGAATTTCCTCGGGGGAGAGCTCGAGGGCGTCGCCCAGAAGGGTGGAATACGCGGAGATGCGAGCGCAGTGGCCGACGGTGTAGGGGTCCTTGGCTTCAATGCTTTTGCCCATGGCCATCAGGACATGGTCGGCGCGATCCAGCTCATCGGTGTACTCCTTGCGCTGTACCAGGCTGCGGACGCGGGCCTTGAGCTCGGAGCGGTCGAACGGTTTGGTGAGGAAATCGTCGGCTCCGGCTTCGATTCCGCGGAGACGATCCTGGGAGTCGGTGAGACCGGTGACCATGACGACGGGGATGAGCCGGGTTTCAAGGCGCTCCTTCAGGCGCCGGCATATGTCGAAGCCGTTACGGAAGGGCAAATTCACGTCGAGCAGCACAAGATCGGGAAGAGGATCAAAGAGAAGCGCTTCGGCCTGTATGCCGTCCGACGCACAGATAACGGCGTAGCCATCAAGGGAGAGCAACTCCGCGAGCAGCTCTCTCTGGCTGAGTTGATCCTCAACCACGAGAATTCTTGCCGGCATTCCCATCCTCCACCGGACGTTAGCAACGCACGGAAATGGCGCGGGTCTGGAGGAAAAATCGATTGTGCTGCAGCGCCGGTTTCTGGGGCCGGCTTCTGTAACCCTGGAAGCATACCGCAACGGGCGGGGTTAGCAAATGGCTAATCAGGGTTATCTAATCATAAACGCGTCCGGTTCCCCTTATCCGGCATCCCTCGTCACTTCATGCGGCGAGGTCAACCGATTCACCACCGCACTGAATCGTGAGGAGAGAAGAGCAGGGCGGCGCCGCGGAAATCAGGCGGCGGGAGCGATGCAGAGGGAGGCAATGATGGCGTCGAAGAGAGCGGCCTGGGGCGGAGTTGCGCGGTCGTAGCCGGCTCCAGCGTCGGCCGCGGCCAGGTGGCGCCAGCGCGCGCCGTCGGGGAAGGTTCCATAGCTGTCGATGCCGATGGATTGGAGAGGGCCGCTGGCGCTGGAGCCCGCGACGACGATGGCGCGTTGCGCGAAGCTCGCGGATTCGAGGAAGAAGTGGTCCTCGGGGGTAGGCTGGTCGGCGTTCGCGCCGAACCAGAGGATGAGCTCGGTGTGGCTGTGGCGAGGCTCGAGGACGTATTCGTGGAGGTCGCCCTGGCCGAGATCATGGAGACTCCAGCCTTTGCGGGGGACGTCGAACTGAAGGCCGGAGCCGGGCGTACCGAGGCGGCGAACGCTGTGGTCCCTGGGCGGGAGCGGGTTGCAGGCGGGCGCGAGGATCGCTCCGCTCAGCGGCGACAGCGCGATGGGGCGCATCTGGATGCGGAGATCCTCGGCCGGAGGATTAATCAGCAGTGTGAGGGGCTGGTAGCCGTCGAGCTCCGCATGCAGGACGTTGGTGGAGTTTGCAAGCTGGAAGTGGCCGTCGGCGCCGGTGGTGGTGGCGTCTGGCTGCGAACCTGTGCCGCTGAAGACGGAAACGCTGGCGAGCGGCCGGCCTGCGCCGTCGGTGACCAGGCCCGAGACCGGTGTGGGCATCTGGGCGAGAGAGGAGGCAGCGGCGGCCAGCACGGCAAGGGCCAGCAGCGCAGGGGCGATCCGGTGGAGTGACCTGAAATCGCACATCGCGGGAACCATTCTCCGGGATGGCACAGTATCTTACGCCGAAATTGGGGGAACTGAGGCAAGCCGAGGGGCGCGGATCGCGCGAGGCAGTGCGCCGGTCCCGGCAATCAGTCGCGGCGAAAGCGATGGATGAGGCGGCGATCGCGCTTGGAGGGACGCGTGGCAGGCGCAGGTTCGAAGTAGAGGCCGGCTTTGCGCTGCTCAGCGAGCAGGGCGCGGGCCGCGCGGCTCTCGTCGGGCTCGCAGTAGAGCGTTTGTGCGACGGAAGCCGGACCGCGGACCTCGCTCAGCGCGACGACGTCGACTTCAAACGTGCCGCCCTCGGTCTGGATGGAGAGGTGGTCGCCGACGCGGAGCTCGCGGGAGGAACGCAACGGCTGCCCTTTGGCCTGGACGCGGTTCAGCTCGCAGGCTTTGGCCGCAAGGGTGCGGGTCCTGAAGAAACGCGCGGCCCACAGCCATTTGTCGAGGCGCATGAAGACAGCGTAAATCCGGACAGCGAAAGAAGGGTCAGCTGAAGTCCGATTAGCTGAAAAGCGGTCAGCGAAAAGGGCATCCAGCGAACCTCGAACGGCGGTGGGCGCTCGACTTACCCTTTCCGGCGCAACGGCGCAAGAGCGTGAGGCAGGGTTTTGGGATGGGGAATCTGGATCGGCAACGCACTACAGGTTGCGGTGTGGTGAGTAAGCAACACAAGGCGTGAGGTTTTGGCCTGGATTTCAGAGGGAGGCCCCGCGAGCGGCCCGTGAAAGGCCGGAAGATCTTTGAGAACACAGCGATTTTCCACTAGGCAGGGAGGATTCAGTTCGTTACTATGAGGTGGTCGAAAGTGGTAAAAAGTGGGTCAGACACTCGGTTGCTGGTCTCCTCAGGCCAAACATAGCACTTTCAGGCGGTTCTGAGGCGACTGATTTTCAGGGCGTTCCGCTTTCGGCACGGGGAAGTGGGCGATGTTTCGCGGCAATCATCCAGCTCGGGTCGATGAGAAAGGGCGGCTGAAGCTCCCGGCGGAGTTCAAGCGGCAGATCGATGAGCAGTACGGGGTGCAGTTCTACATCACCAGCCGGGATGGGAAAGAGGCCGAGATTCATCCGCTGCCGGAGTGGGAGAAGTTCGAGGAGAAGCTGGCGCAGGTGCCCAGCTTCAACGCGGCGAAGAAGAAGCTGCTGAAGTGGCTGAACTATTTCGGGCAGCAGGCGGAGATGGACGGACAGGGGCGCGTGCTGCTGCCGCAGATTCTGCGGGAGCGGGCGAAGCTGGCGGGCGACGTGATCGTATACGGGTCCGAGACGCACCTGAAGGTCGCGAACCGCGAGGATTACGAGCGCGAGATGCAGGAAGCGCCGATGACGGACGCCGACGCGAAGGATTTGTCAGGGTTTGGGATTTAGGGAGTTTTGAAGTCCCCCCAGGGGGAGCACATGGCTGAGACGACAGAACATGTGCCGGTTCTTTTACAAACTGCGATCCGATACCTGAATGTACAGCCCGGTGGCACCTACCTGGACGCCACGCTGGGGTATGCCGGGCACGCGAGTGAGATAGCGCGGCGGCTCGGTCCGGAAGGGAAGCTGATCGGCTTCGACCGGGATCCGGCGGCGCTGGAGCTGGCGCGGCAGCGGCTGGCGGCGCTCGGCGCGGAGCTGGGCCCGGCGATGCCGGCAGTGGAGCTGCACGATGTGGAGTTTTCCCGGGCCGGCGAGGCGCTGGCCGGGCGCAGGGTGGATGGGCTGCTGGCCGATTTCGGCGTCAGCTCGATGCACCTGGACGAAGCGCAGCGGGGATTCAGTTTTCAGGCGGAAGGACCCCTGGACATGCGGATGAATCCGCGGCAGGGGCTGACCGCCGAACAGGTGGTAAATCAGATGGGCGAAAAAGAGCTTGCCGACCTGATTTACGAATTCGGAGAGGAAAGGAGGTCGCGGAGAATCGCCAGAGCCATTGCTCGGGCGCGGCCTGTGACGACGACGGCGCAACTGGCCCGAATCGTCGCGGCCGCCGCCCCGGCAATGAAACCGGAACGCGGGCGGCACCGGATACATCCGGCGACCAGGACCTTTCAGGCTCTCCGAATTTGCGTGAACGCCGAGCTGAGCGAGATCGACGCGCTGCTCGAAGCAGCTCCGGGGCTGCTGAAGCCAGGGGGAAGGCTGGTGCTGATCAGCTTCCACTCGCTGGAAGACCGGAGGGTGAAAGATGCGCTGCGCGAGGGAGCGCGGCAGGGAATTTGGGAAGTGCTGACACGGAAGCCGGAAACGGCGGAAGCGGAGGAAACGGATCGCAATCCGCGGGCACGCAGCGCGAAGCTGCGGGCGGCGGAACGAAAGCCAGGGGACAGGGAGCAGGGAGTAGACCGCTTCGGCGAAGCAGTCGGTCCTGCTGAACCCTGAGCGCTAAACCCTGCACCCTGTAATCAGGATCGGGCCGGGGCCGTCCCACCGCAGTACATGGCGAAAGTAGTTCAGGACGACACCGCAGGACAATCCCTTCCAAACATCAGCGGCTCTGGCCCGGTCGCCTGGAAGGACGGAAAGAAAAGTTGTTAGTGGCTTGTTGAGAGCTTCTGGAATTTTGACGCATTCAGCCTGGAGCGCAGGCTTCAGGAACTGAGAACCAGGAACCGGCAACGGGAGATTTTGAAATGGCGACACAGGCGATAGCGGCGCAGGGATTGATGGGAGTGGGGCGCGGCACGGAACGGGTCGCCCCCCGCGAGCAGGCCCGCTTGGCAGCCGAGCACAACGCAAGGATGCTGGCGGCGCAGTTGCGCGCCCGGCGCGGGCCGACGCCGGAGGCGCTGTTCGTGAAGCACATCGACAACTCGCGGCTGCAGAAGATGGCCGATCCGGCGCGCGCGCGGGAGATGCGGACGTTTGCCTGCGCGATGGCGGTTCTGCTGTCGCTGCTGCTGATTTATGGCTGGCAGCACTTTTCGGCCATCGAATACGGCTACCGGATTGCGACGGAGAGGCAGCAGTTGCAGCAAATGGAAGAGCAGAACCGGGAGCTGACCCTGACGCAGGCGCAACTGGCCAGCCCGGAGCGCATCGATGCGCTGGCGCAGCAACTGGGGCTGGCGGCTCCGCAGCCCGGCCAGGTGGTGCTGCCGAACGCGGAGACCAGCGGCAACACCGCGGTAATGGCGGAGGTCACCGTGCCGGGAATTCCGGCGAATCAGTAGGCATTTATCCTTGGGGGGGGGAGACCGTTCTCCGGTGAGCCGTTCAGCATTCTCCTCCGAACCTTCCTCGCGGCGCGCGAACGTGCCGCCCTCCTCCTCGTCTTCCCGGCAAAAAGGCGGAACACGACTGGCCACGCCCATGCGGCGCGTCCGCATGGCGCTGGTGCTGGCCGGTTTTGGGTTCTGGGCTCTGGTGATCGTGGGCCGGCTGGTGTGGTTGCAGGCGATCCAGCACGGCGTGTGGCAGCAGCGCGCCGACCGGCAGCAGGAGAGGACGTTTGCCGTGGCGCCGCGCCGTGGGATTCTTTACGACCGCAACCTGCACGAGCTGGCCATGACCGTCACCGCGGACTCCGTCTACGGGGTGCCCGAGGAGATGCCGACGGAGGCGATCAAAGAGCGCGACGCTGAGGAGCTGGCGAGGATTGTCCACCTCGATCCGCTGGATCGCTTCACCGAAGAGAAGGAAATCCTGGTGCGCTTCAATGCCTCGCGCGAGTTTGCGTGGGTGGCCCGGAAGCAGCCGCCGGCTGTCATCGCGCAGGTGAAGGCGCTGCACCTGAAGGGAATTTATTTCCAGAAGGAATTCAAGCGGTTTTATCCCGACCAGGCGCTGGCCGCGCAGGTGCTGGGCTACGTGGGCATGGATGACGAGGGCCTCGCCGGCGTGGAGGAGGTTTTCGATAAGCAACTGCACGGCGTTCCGGGGAGGATGCTGACCGCGGTGGACGCGCACCGTCACGTGTTGTCCAGCGAGGAGCGCGATCCGAAACCCGGCGAGAACCTCGTGCTCACCATCGACTCCAATATTCAGTTTATGGCGGAGAAGGCGCTCGCCTGGAACATGCAGCGCACCGGCGCGGAGCACGGCACGGTGGTGGTGCAGGATCCGCACACCGGACAGATTCTGGCACTCGCGGTCCAGCCGAGCTTCAATCCCAACGATTTCCGGTACACCAATCCCGATCTGCTGGACGATCGCGCGGTGAGCGACGTGTACGAGCCGGGATCGGTGTTCAAGATTGTGACGTATTCGGCGGCGCTGGATTCCGGCGTGGCCACGCCCGACGGGCTGGTGGACTGCCTTGGCGGCGCGATCAACGTCGCTGGGCGGATCGTGCATGACGCGCCAGGCGAGCACTACCACGTCATCACGGTGACCAGGGCGCTGGAGGTCTCGAGCGACGTGGGCGCCATCCAGATGGCGCTGCGCATGGGCAAGGACACCTTCTATAAGTACATTCGCGCTTTTGGATTTGGGCAGAAGACGGGCGTCATGCTGCCGGGCGAGACCCGCGGCCTGCTGAAGCCGCCGGACCGCTGGCAGCCGACCACGATCGGATCGATTCCGATGGGCCAGGAAGTGGCCGTGACGCCCATCCAGGTAGCAACGATGGTCTCGACGGTCGCCAACGGAGGCGTTTACCTGCCGCCGCACATCGTGCTGGACGTGACGCCGGACGCCGCCGGGCGCCTGGAGCCGGCGACGTTTCATCCGGAGTATGAGCTGCCCAACCCGCTGCCGAAGGGAGCGCATCGGGTCATCAGCGAGCTCACCGCGGCGGAGATGCGCGAGATGCTGGAGGGCGTGGTACTGTACGGCACCGGCAGGCCGGCGCAACTGAACGGATACAGCGCGGCCGGCAAGACAGGAACGGCGCAGAAGATCGACCCGAAGACCCACACGTATTCCCACACCGATTACGTGGCCTCCTTTGTGGGTTTCGCGCCGGTCAACGATCCGGCAGTGACCATCGCGGTGGTGATGGATTCCCCGCACAGGGGGGGCTACGCCGGCCACTACGGGGATGTGGCGAGCGCTCCGCTGTTTCGGGTGCTGGCGCAGGAGATCCTGGAATATCTGGGCGTGCCGCACGACCAAACCATGAGGCCGGCGAAGCTGGTGGCGGCCAACGAGGCGGCGGCGGAACGCAGGGCCGCGCAGGAGGAGAATCCGCCGCAGAACCTGGACGATCTGCAGTCGCTGTTTGCCGAGGCGAATCACTTGCCCGCGGACGATCCGCTGAGCACAGCGGGCCGCAGCCAGCCGCCAGCAGCCAGCGGAGAGCCGACAGCGGTCATCGATCAGCCGCCGGCGATCAGCGATCAGAGATCAGCGATCAGAGATCAGCAGGCGGCGAGTCCACCCACGAGTGCTCCGGGCTCGGTCGCGGTGCCGAGCCATCAGGTTGCGGTGCCGTCGTTTGCGGGGAAATCCCTGCGGCAGGCGGTGGTGGCAGCCAGCGCGGCAGGCCTCGGGCTGCGCGTGGTGGGATCGGGAATCGCGCGCCAGCAGGCGCCCGCACCGGGCACGATGGTGCCTGCGGGAACCGAAGTGGTGGTGCAGTTCCAGCCGTAACCCTGGCCGGACGGGCGAAGTTCTGATCCGGCACTGCGGTGTTAATCCGAGGATCACAAGAGGAGACCTTATGCGGGTATTCAGGCCGTTGGCTGTCGCATGCTGCATTGCAGGGGCGCTCAGCGCAGGCGCGCAGACGCCAGGCTGGCAGCCGTCGCCGGGCCGTAGGCAGATTGCAATCTGGCCTGGGGCCGCGCCTGATTCGCAGCCGGTGAAGGGACCGGAGGCCGTGACGGTGGATCCGAGCGTCCTCGTTGCCGGTCGGTCGTGGACCGCAGTGAGCAACGTGACGCGGCCCACCATGACCGTCTACTCGCCGAAGGGAAAGAATACGGGCGTGGCCGTGGTGGTCTTTCCCGGCGGAGGCTATCAGATTCTCGCCATCGACCTCGAAGGCACAGAGGTTTGCGACTGGCTGACCGCCCACGGCATTACATGTGTCCTCCTGAAATATCGTGTGACCGACGTGGGGCCGTACCCCAAATCGGGGCCGTATCCGGAGTCGCCGATGGCGCTCGAGGACGCGCAGCGAACGGTGGGTTTGGTGCGTCATCACGCGGCGGAATGGCACATCGATCGGCACAGGATCGGTGTGCTCGGGTTCTCCGCGGGCGGGGGAATGGTGGCGCAGATCAGTACATATTATGCGCGGCGGCTGTATCCGCCGGTCGATGCCGCAGATCGGGTGAGCTGCCGGCCGGATTTTGCGGCGGCGATTTATCCGGGGCACATTTCCATCGCCTTTGCGGAAGGAGATGCCAATGCAGGAACCCACAAGTTCCCCCTTCATATTCCGCCGGGCACGGACAAGGATCTGGGCCTGAACCCCGATCTCCATTTCACTCGCGAGACACCGCCGACCTTTCTGGTGCAGGCTGAGGACGACAACATCGATGGAGTGGACCAGGCGCTGGCGTACTACATCGCGCTGAAAAATGCCGGCGTCTCCGTGGAGATGCATCTCTACGCGCAGGGCGGGCACGCATTTGGTCTGCGGCGCACCAGGCTGCCCATCACGGCATGGCCGGAGCTGATGGAGACATGGCTGCACACCATCGGCATGCTGCCGCGAAACTGAGCGGGCCAGGCTTGCGCCAGGCGCATACAATCAGCTTCATATGCGATTCGAGAACCTGCTGAGCGGGGCCGAAGTGGTGCGGCGCGCGGGGCCGAACGCTGAGATTGCGGGCGTGGAGTTCGACTCGCGGCGCGTGAGCCGGGGCACCACCCCAGCGGACAGGCCCGTCGGGGACCCCGGGGGCTCGCTCTTTGTCGCCATGCAGGGTGGGACAACGGACGGAAATCGCTACATCGGCAGGGCCGTGGAGCAGGGCGCGGCGGCGATCGTGACCGATTCCGCAGCAGCCTTTGCGGAAACAGCGCGGCGGTTCGCGCAGATCGCGGTCGTGCAGGTTCCGGCCGGCGGCGGACGGCGCGCAATGGCAGCCATCGCAATGAATTTCTTTGGGCATCCGGAACGGCAGCTCGCAGTGAGCGGCGTGACCGGGACGAACGGGAAGACAACGACGGCATTTTTGCTGGACGCGATGCTCAATTCGGTCGGACGAAAGACCGTGCTGATGGGGACGATTGAAAATCACGTGGCGGGCGCGGTGCGGCCGGCGGCGCACACCACGCTGGAGTCGCGCGATCTGCTGGCACTGCTGCGCGAGGGCGTGGACGCGGGCGCGACCGAGGCGGTGATGGAGGTCTCGTCGCACGCCCTGGCGCAGGGACGCGTGTACGGCCTGCCCTTCGACGTGGCCATCTTTACGAATCTGACCCAGGACCACCTGGATTTTCACGGGACGATGGAGAACTACTTTGCCGCGAAGCGGGCGCTCTTCGACGGCGAGAACGGTGCCGTTCCGCGCGCGGCCGTCTTGAACGTGGACGACGAGCATGGCGCGGAACTGGCCAGGGTGGCGCGCGCGGCGGGCGCGCGGGTGATCGGATACGGGCTAGGCTCAGGAGATTTTCGGGTTGAGGATGCGCGGATGAGCGCGTCGGGAATGACGTTTCGGATGATGGCTCCGCAAGGGAGCGTCGAAGTGAGTACGCGTCTGACGGGGAGGGTGAATCTCTACAACCTGCTGGCGGCGAGCGGCGCAGCGCTGGCGCGCGGTCTCACGCTGGAGCAAGTGGCCGCGGGCGCATCGGCGCTTGCGTGTGTGCCCGGGCGCTTCCAGACCGTCGATGCGGGACAGCCGTTTACCGTCGTGGTGGATTACGCGCACACCGACGATGCGCTGCGGAATCTGACCGCGCTGGCGAGGGAATTTGTCGGACACAAACACCGCGTGATCACGCTGTTCGGCTGCGGCGGCGATCGCGACCGGGCAAAGCGCCCGAAGATGGGACGCGCGGCGGGCGAAGGCAGTGATCTGGTGGTGCTGACTTCGGACAATCCGCGCAGCGAGAACCCCGAAGCCATTGTGGCGGACGCGCTGCCGGGAGTGGCAGCGACGGGTACGGAATTTGTTGTGGAGGTGGACCGAACGCAGGCGATCCGTCGAGCGGTGGAAGCCGCGCGTCCGGGAGACATTGTGCTGCTGGCCGGCAAGGGGCATGAGAAGGAACAGGTGCTGCGCGACGGGCCGATTCCATTTGACGATGCGGAAGCGGCGGCGGCGGCGCTTCGGGACCTGGCTGGGGTCCGAGCATGAAGCTGATGCTGGAGCAGGCCTCGCGCTGGCTGGCGGCGACGCCGGAGCCGGCCAGCGGGAGCCTGTCCCGCGTGGCGACGGGGTACTCGATCGACTCGCGGACCCTCGCGCCGGGGGACTTGTTCTTCGCCATTCGCGGGGAGCGCTTCGACGGTCACGATTTTGTGGCGGCGGCGTTCGAGAAGGGCGCGTGCGCGGCAGTGGTGGCTAAACCCACCGTGTTCGGCCGGAAGCAGGCCGGGCAAGGGTGGGGCACCCAGCAGTTCGGAGAAGGGACGCTGCTGGTGGTCGAGGACACGTTAGTCGCTTTGCAGCGACTGGCATCGAGTGTCCGTCGGCACTGGGGACGGCGGCTGATTGGGATTACCGGCTCGGCGGGCAAGACGACGACGAAGGACGCCATTGCCGCGGTCCTGAGCGCCAGGTTTCGAGTCCTGAAATCGCAGGGAAATCTGAACAACGGCTATGGGCTGCCGCTGCAGTTGCTGCGGCTGGAGCCGGAGCACGATGTGGCCGTCATCGAGATGGGCATGTCGCACGCGGGCGAGATTGCGGCGCTGTGCCACATCGCCGCGCCGGATTGGGGCGTGGTGACCAACGTGGGCAACGCGCATGCGGAGAATTTCGCGGACGGAGTGGCTGGCGTTGCGCGCTCGAAGTACGAGCTGGTCGCGGGCCTGCCGCGAACCGGAACCGCGTTTTTGAATTGCGATGATCATTATGTGGGGCAGTTTGGGCGGGATTTCGAAGGGAAGACGGTGTACTTCGGGCGCGGACCCTGCGCCGAGCCGCGGGCGGTGAAGACGGAATCGCTGGGAATGGAGGGGATGCGGGCCGAGATTCGCGCGACCGCCCCGGCGAGCAAGCTCGCCGGGGACCCCGACGCTCGGGACGAAAAGTGCGAACTGCGGCTGCGGCTGCTGGGCGAACACAACGTGACGAACGCGCTGGCGGCAGTTGCGGTGGGGCTGGAGGCGGGGATTCCGCTGCAGGCGTGCTGCGCGGCGCTGGCCACGCTGGAGCCCGGCGATAAGCGCGGGCAGGTGCTGGAGATTCGCGGGGCGGCGGTCATCAACGACTGCTATAACTCGAATCCGGCCGCGCTGAAGGCCATGATTGCGGTGCTCAGGAAGATGCCGGCGCAGCGGCGGATTCTGGTGGCGGGCGAGATGCTGGAGCTTGGCCCCGAGACGGCAGCACTGCACGCGGCCTGCGGGAAGGCCGCGGAAGGCCTGGACGTCGTGGTGGGGGTACGAGGGCACGCGCGCGACATCGTCGAGGCGGCACGGGAAGCCGGCGTGGAGGCGCTGTTTGTCGAGACGCCGGAGGAAGCAGGCGAGTGGCTGCGCGAGCATCTGCGGGCCGGAGATGCGGCGCTGCTGAAGGCCTCGCGCGGGGTAAGACTGGAGACGGCGCTGGAAGGATTGACGAGCGATGAGGGCGGCCCGCTGAAAACCGGTTAGCGGAAAGCCGGTCAGTGATGCTGCGCGCCGCCTGCCTTCCCCTGTGGCCATTGGGCTGGCTTTTGGACCAGGCAGCGCTCTTGCGTTTTCGCGGTGACCGCCGTCGTGAATTTGCCAGGAGCTTTCCGCCAAGGCAGGTTCGCGTGGTCGGGACGTACCTGGTCAGAGGATGGCCTGCGGCAACCATCGAGATCTACGCTCAGAGTATTGACGTCTGGAGTCACATGGGCGAGTTCGGGGTTGCGGTCGATCTGCCACGTGACCCGAACCCATTCCGGTGCACATTTTCGAGCTTGCCGGAATTGGCCGGTGCCACGGTCGAGTATCTCAGGCGATTCAAGCTGGCAGAGCAGCATGAAAATGCCTCCGCTTCCGCACAGCCTGGCGCGATAAGATAGCGGCAATCACCCCGCGGCGGAGGACGTTTGCTCTACTGGCTCCTTTATCAGAAGCTGTTTCCCTACTTCAGACCCTTCCGCATCTTCCGGTATCTGACGTTCCGCACTGCCTTTGCTTCGCTGACCGCGCTGCTGATCACGCTGGTGATCGGGCCTTACGTCATCGAGAAGCTGCGCGAATTCCAGATCGGGCAGTACATCCGCGAGGAGGGCCCCAAGGCGCACCAGAAAAAGGCGGGCACGCCGACGATGGGCGGAGTGCTCATCCTGATCGCCATCCTGTTGCCCACGCTGCTGTGGGCGGACCTGTCGAATCCCTTTGTCTGGCTGGTGATGTTTTCGGCGGTGGCGTTCGGGGCCATCGGCTTCGCCGACGATTACATCAAGGTGGTGCACCGCCGGAACCTGGGGCTGACGGCGCGCGCCAAACTCTGGTATCAGTTCCTGGCATCGGCAGTAGTCGCCGTGGCGCTGGTGCTCATGGACCTGCGCGGCAGCTACTCAACGCGGCTGGTGGTGCCGTTCATCAAGTATTTCCGGCCGCGGCTGGCGATTCCGGCCATTCTGACCCACCTGCCGCACTTCGGGGTGCTGGCGTTTCTGCCGTTCATCGCGTTTGTGATGCTGGTCATTGTGCTCACCAGCAACGCGGTGAATCTGACCGACGGCCTGGACGGGCTGGCTATCGGCTGCACGATCATCGCCGCCGGCGCGCTGACGGTGCTGACCTACGTGAGCGGGCACGTGACCTTCGCGGATTATCTGGAGCTGCAGCGGATGCCGCTGGTCAGCGAGGTCACCGTCTTCGGCGGGTCGATGACCGGCGCGGCGATCGGCTTTCTCTGGTACAACGCACATCCGGCGGAAATCTTTATGGGCGACGTCGGGTCGCTGGCGCTGGGCGGGGCGCTGGCCACGGTCGCCGTGGTCATCAAGCAGGAGCTGCTGCTGCCGTTCATCGGAGGGGTGTTCTATCTCGAAGCGATGTCGGTGATCCTGCAGGTGGGCAGCTTCAGGCTGCGCGCGGGCAAGCGGATTTTCAGGATGGCGCCGCTGCACCATCATTTCGAGCTGCTGGGGTGGTCGGAGTCCAAAGTGATTGCGCGCTTCTGGATCGCGGCCCTGGTATTTGCACTCTTTGCACTCACTACGCTGAAGCTGCGATAAAAAAAGGGTTTCGGGGTCTACGGTATACGGTATAGAAAGGCTTTTGTTCGACTGCAGTGCAGCGGCTGAACCCTAACCCGTAAACCGTACCCCCTCGGTGCATATGGAAATCAAAGGAAAAAAGGTACTGGTCGTCGGCCTGGGCAAGTCCGGGCTGGCGGCGGCGCTGTTTTTGCGGCGCCAGGGCGCGCAGGTGACGGTGTCGGATGTGCGCAGCGCGGAAGAACTGGCGAAGGAGATTCCCGCGCTGATCGAGGAGGGGATCGCGGTCGAAGCCGGCGGCCACGGGCTGCTCACTTTCCGGCGCCAGGATCTGATTGTGGTGAGCCCTGGGGTGCCGCTCGATACGCCGGAGCTGGCCCAGGTGCGAAAATTCGGGCTGCCCGTGATCGGCGATCTGGAACTGGCAGCGCATTACCTGCGTGGCAAAGTGCTGGCAATTACCGGGTCGAACGGCAAGACGACGACGACCTCGCTGTGTGGAGAGACTCTGCAGGCCGGGACGCTGCCCGTGCAGGTGGGCGGCAACATCGGAGTGCCGGTGATCGCGCTCATCGACGAGTCGCGCGACGATGGATGGTCGGTGCTGGAGGTTTCGAGCTTCCAGCTGGAGACGACTGACCTCTTTCATCCGCAGATTGCGGTGATTCTGAACATCACACCGGATCATCTGGACCGGCACGGCAGCTTTGAGAATTACGTCGCGGCGAAGGAGCGGATTTTTGCCCGGCAGACGGCCGAAGACGCGCTGGTGCTGAACGCCGACGACGATGTGACGAAGGGCGCGGCGGCGCGGGTGCAGTCGGGTGCCGGGCCGCGGGTGTTCTGGTTCAGCCGGACCAAGGTGGTGCGGCAGGGCGCGTTCGTGCGTGAGGGGACGATTTTCTTCCGGGAATCGGAGCAGGCGAAGGGTGAGCCGGTGCTGAAGGTAAGCGAGATTCCGCTGAAGGGAACGCACAACGTGGAGAACGTGCTGGCCGCAGTGTGCGCGTCGCGTCTGGCGGGCGTGGACGCGGCGGCGATCCGCCAGGCGGTGATAGATTTCAAGGCGGTCGAGCACCGGCTGGAGTTTGTGGCGACCATCAACGGCGTGGACTACTACAACGACTCCAAGGCGACCAATGTGGACGCCAGCATGAAGGCGATTGCGGCGTTTTCGGGCGGGATTCACCTGATTCTGGGCGGAAAGGACAAGGATTCCGACTACCGACAGATGCGCTCGATCCTGACGGAGCGGGTGAAGGCGGTCTACACCATCGGGGCGGCGGCGGAGAAGATTCACACGCACATTGAAGGCGCGGTGCCCATTGTGAGCGCAGGCACGCTCGAGGAGGCGGTGTCGCGGGCAGGTGCGGCGGCCAGGCCGGGCGAGATTGTGCTGCTGGCGCCGGCGTGCTCCAGCTTCGACCAGTTTGAGAATTACGAGCATCGCGGGCGGGTATTCAGGGAAGTGGTTCTGGCACGGCGGGAGCCGGTGAAGAGTTACTAGCTATCAGTTAGCAGTTGCTGTTTGGTTTTGGGGGCCGCATGGGGAAGTCCTTTCGGGATCTGATTGTCTGGCGGCGCGCGATCAACGGGTTTGAAATCGGGAACTGATCCTTGGCAAAACGAGTAGGCGTCGACAAGTGGCTCTATTGCGCCACGCTGGTGCTGGTGGTGATGGGGCTGGCCATGGTCTTCAGCGCGTCGGCGGTGATGGCCAAGGCCGACTACAACTCACCTTATTATTTTGTCGCGCGCCAGGCGATTTGGGCGGCGCTGGGGCTGGTTTCCATGACCCTCCTGATGCGCGTCGACTACCGCGCCTGGAATCGCGCGAGCGTGGTCTTTCCCCTGGTGGGCTCTGCGATCATCATGATGCTCGCCGCCTTTCTCACCCGCGACTCGCACAATACGCATCGCTGGATTCGCCTGGGGCCGCTGTCGCTGGAGCCCTCGGAGATCGCCAAGCCGGCGATGGTGGTTTTTCTGGCGTGGTTTTTGCAGGACCGCATGGGATCCATTGAAGACTGGCGGCACACAATTCTGCCTGCGGCGCTGCCCAGCCTCGTCTTCATCGCGCTGATCCTGAAAGAGCCGGACCTGGGCACAGCCATGGTGTGCGCGGCGGTGACTGCGCTGATGCTGTGGCTGGCGGGAATGAATCTGAAGTATCTGGGTTATGCGGCGCTGGCCGCTGTGCCGGTGCTCTACGTCATGCTCTTTCGCGTGCCGTGGCGGCGCGAGCGGCTGCTCGCGTTTCTTAATCCGGAGTCCGACCCACTGGGCAAAGGCTACCACATCATGCAGTCGCTCATCGCCGTGGGCTCGGGAGGCATTCACGGCGTAGGCTATATGGATGGCGCCGCGAAGCTCTTCTATCTGCCGGAGCCGCACACGGACTACATTTTTGCGAACATTGCGCAGGAGCTGGGACTGATCGGCTCCCTCGCCGTCGTGGGGCTGTTTGTGTTCATCGGCTATCGCGGGATGCGGGCCGCGCTGCTGTCGCGGGATATGTTCGCGCGCTTCCTGGCCTTCGGCATCACGGCGACCATCCTCATCCAGGCGTTCTTCAATATCAGCGTGGTGCTGGCCCTGGTGCCGACCAAGGGCATCACGCTGCCGTTCGTCTCCTATGGAGGAACGTCGCTGTTCATCATGCTGTCGCTGCTGGGCGTGCTGCTGAACATCACCAAGGACGTGGAGTGAAGGCAGGAATCAGAGTTTACGGCTTACGGGTCAGCGCATTGATGGAACACAGCGAGCAGATTGTCGATCAGTTCACGCGGCAGGCGGAGCAGTTCGCCCGGTCGCCCACGGCGCGCAGCGAGGACATTCTGGAGCGCATCGTGCGCCTGGCGCGGCCGGAGCCGCAGGACATCGCGCTGGACGTGGCCTGCGGGCCGGGGCCGCTGGTCTGCGAGCTGGCGAGGCGCGTGCGTCATGCCACCGGCATCGACCTGACGCCGGCCATGCTGGCGCAGGCGCGGCATGCGCAGCACGAACTGGGCCTGACGAATGTGACGTGGGACCAGGGCGATGTAACGGCGATGCCGTATCCGGATGGCAGCTTCGACGTGGTGACCTGCCGCTTCGCCTTCCATCATTTTCCCGATCCTCTGGCAGTGCTGCGCGAGATGTGCCGGGTCTGCTGTGCCGGCGGGCGGGTGGTGGTGGCCGACAGCGCTCCGGCAGCCGGAAAGGCCGAGGCGTTCAACGCGATGGAGAAGGTGCGCGATCCCTCGCACACACGGGCGCTGTCGGCGGAGGCGCTGTCGGCGCTCTTCCGCGCGGCGGGACTGGCCGAGTTGCAGGTGGAGCGGACGCGGCTGGCGCTGAACCTGGAAGAATTCCTGTCGCGGTCCTACCCACGCGAAGGCGACGAGGCGCGGATTCGGGCGATGTTCGAGAGCGCGTTCGCGGACGATGCGATGGATGTACAGCCGCGGCGGGAACGGGGAACGATTCAGTTTTCGGTTCCGGTGGCGATTGTGGGGGCGCAGATTGCGCATGTCGCGTGAGTCGGGCGCGCACTTTCTGATCGCCGGAGGAGGCACGGGCGGGCACATTATGCCTGCGCTCGCCATCGCGAACGCGCTGCAGGCGCGTTGCGGGGCGGAAATTCTCTTCGTGGGAACGGCGCGCGGGCTGGAGTCGCGGCTGGTGCCGCAGGCGGGGTACCGGCTGGAGCTGATCCGTGCAGGACAACTGAATCAGGTGTCGCTGGTGACGCAGGTGAAGACGCTGGTGGATTTGCCGCGCGGGCTGGTGCAGTGCACAGGACTGCTGCGCGCATTTCGGCCGCAGGCGGTCATCGGCGTCGGCGGGTATGCGTCCGGGCCGATGATGGCCACGGCGATTCTGGCCCGCGTGCCGACTCTTGCCTTTGAGCCAAATGCCGTGCCAGGCATGGCGAATCGGCTGGTGGGGCGGTGGGTCACGGCGGCGGCGCTGAACTTTGCCCCGGCCGCGCAGTATTTTCGCGGAGCCCAGGTGACGGGGATTCCAGTGCGGGCGGAATTTTTTCGCCTGCCAGAACGGCCGGCGGAAACCGCGCCGCACCTGCTGGTTTTTGGCGGGAGCCAGGGCGCGCGGGCGCTGAATCAGGCGATGCCGAAGGTTGCGGCAGCGCTGCTGGAAGCAGTCCCAGGCCTGACGATTCTGCATCAGGCGGGCGCGCGCCACGCGGAAACGACGCTGGCGGCCTACCAGGCCGGGGGCGCGCCGCGGGAACGCTGGAAGGTGGCCACGTTTCTGGACGATATGGCGAAGCGATTCGAGGCGGCGGATCTGGTGCTGTCGCGCAGCGGCGCTTCGACGGTGGCCGAGCTGTGCGCGGCGGGCAAGCCGGCCTTGCTGGTTCCGTTCCCGCAGTCGGCCGACGATCATCAGCGGCGCAATGCCGAGGAGATGGCGCGCGCGGGCGCCGCGCAGGTGCTGCTCGAGCCGGATCTGACGCCGGAGACGCTGCTCCGGACGCTATCGGAATTGTTGGGCGATCCGGTAGGGCTGCGGGAGATGGCCTTGCGCGCGCGGACCCTGGCGCATGCGGACGCCGCGGAGCGGATTGCGGCGATGGCCATGGAGATTGCGCAGCGCGGGAAGGCGGCATAGACACGAAGGCCCGCTCCGAAGAGCGGGCCCTGGGCTGCAGCTTCAGCGGAGCTTAGCGGCCGTGTCCGCCGCCGCCGTGACCTCCACCACCACCGTGGAAGCCACCGCCACCGTGGAAGCCACCACCGTGGAAGCCGCCACCACCGTGGAAGCCCCCGCCGCCAAAGGAGCGGGCCGCGCCGCCACGGAATCCGCCACCATATCCACCGCGGAACCCGCCACGAGCGCCCAGGCTTCCCCGGTATCCGTTGGCATAGCCGCCACGGTATCCATTGGCGTAACCACCGCGGAACCCGTTGGCATAGCCGCCGCGGTTATTGAAGGCGCGCACGCCATAGCCACCGCGGTATCCGTTGCCATAGCCGCCCCGGAATCCGTTCCCATAGGCAGCTCGGCTGTAACCGCGCCCGTAGCCGTAGCCGCCGCGACCATACCCGTAGCCGCGACCGAAGCCCCAGCCGCCCCAGTAGCCGACGTGGCCCCAGCCCCAACCCCATGGACGTCCGTACCAGCCGCCGAACCATGGGCCGGCGCCGATAAAGATGCCATCATCGAACCAGTCCGGGCCCCAGTAGCCATAAGGGGCGCAGGCATAGGGGTAATACGAGTAGTAGCCCCACTCGCAGTCCGGCGGACCGGCCATGTCGTAGTAGCCAGGGTAAGAGACGTAGGGACCGATGCCGATTCCGACGGCGACCTGGGCCTGAGCCGGCCGTGCCAGAGCGAACGGCACCGCTGTCAGCAGGGCAGCCATGAAGATGCAACGCAGCCAACGCATGTGGGAACCTCCTGTCGGACCGTCCCGCGGTAGCCCGCTTCGATCCGGCTGAGCCGTCCGAGCTCCTGTGGGGCCCGTACGGCTTGCTATCACTAATAACATTAGACGCCGCAAAAAGTTGCGGGATTCCCGCCCGCGGCGCCGTGTATGGGGTTGGTTACGTGAGCCCCGGCGAATTTTGGACGGCAAAGTGCCGAAGGGACTGCTGGTTACCAGCGGCGCGGAGGCGGATAGTAGTAGCCGGGCGGATAAGGGTAGTAGCAGTGCGCCGGCCACGGCGAGGAGCAAAGCGCGATGATCAGAGCGATGACCCAGCCGACGCCCGTCCAGCCCAGAAAGAGATTGAGCAGGAAGATCCCGGCGGCATTGTGGGTTTGACGAGCCGCGGCGATCAGCGAGGGCAGGAAATAGAGTCCGACACCGATGAGTCCGGCCATCGAAGCCTCCACAGAGTGACAACCAGAAATACGCAGGGAACCGGCGGTCGGTTCCCCAGCGGGACAAAAGAATGGTAACGCCGCCGAGCTGAGCCGGAGCAGAGAATTTGGCGAGGCAAAGCGAAACGCACCCGGAAGCGGGGAGCTTCAACGGGTGCGTACGGCGCGCCCTGGGAGGACGGGCCGGTCGGATCGATTTCTCTCTGCAAAATTGAACGCACACCAGCAGCGAATGTTGCGGTGGACCGCCCAGCGCGGCGGGCAGGGGGAGTCGGCCGAATCTCCGGTGAGCCAAGGTGGATTAGCCAGGGAGCCGGCCTTGAGCACCGTGACGATTCACCGGGCGAAGGCAAACCTTTCGCTGCTGATTCAGGAAGTCTCCGAAGCGGGAGAGGTGGTCCTTGCGCGAGGGTCGAAGCCGGTGGCGCGTTTAATCCCGGTGGGCGAGGTTCGCGGCCGGCGGCAGCCAGGGTCGCTCAAGGGCAGGCTGATTCTCGGGCCGGGTTTCCTTGACCCCCTGCCCAGCCGCGAGCTGGAGCGCTGGGAGCAGGACGGGCAGGTTCTGCTGGACACCCATGCGTTGCTGTGGTGGCTTGGGGACGATCCCGGGCTGACGCGCTCGGCAGGACGCATCATCACGCAAACCGGAAACACAGTGCCGGTGAGCGCGGCGACCGCGTGGGAGATTGCAACCAAAGTGCGGCGGAGCAAACTACCCACTGCTGCCGATCCGGTCGCGGATTTCGCCCGGCAGATGGCGTGCGAGGGATTCGAACTGCTGGCAATTTCTGCGGAACACGGAATTCGGGGCGGGCTGCTCCCGGGCCCGATAAGGATCCCTTCGATCGCATGCTGATCGCTCCGTGTCAGGCGGAAGGACTGCCGATCATCAGCCGGGAAGCTCCATTCGATGCCTGCGGCATACGGCGGTTGTGGCAGAGGCTGCTGCAACTGGAGCGGCAGAGCCGGCACTATGCGCCGGCGCGCAGCCGGGTGACGGTACGCGAGAACGAGCAGGGCGAACTGGCTGTCGCTTACCGCGGGCGTCGGCTGGCTTACCGGGAGATCTTCGATCGCCCTGCCCCCGCGTCCCTCTCCGAATCATCCATGGAAGAAACCCTTCAAGCCGCAAACAGCAGCGCAGTTCCCAGTAACTGCATAGCTCTTCAACAGGGGACATTTCTATTGAGCGCAAAACGGGGACATTTCTAATGTGCTGTGACAATGTGGCAGAGGCTGCTTGACATCCGCACTTCCAGCAAGCAAACTGCGCCTACGGGCAAAACACGCCCCACCGGCCGATCTCCGGAGCGAGGAAGGATTTGACAGCACAGGCGAGCCGCATTACCTACACTCTGGATTCGTCGCTGGACAGCGTGAACAAAGTGGAGGAAACCGCCGAACAGATGGCGCGCAAGGCAGGCGTGGACGACGACGAGGTCTTCCGCATCTCCATGGCGGTGCGCGAGGCGGCGGTGAACGCCGTGCTCCACGGAAATGCCTACGATCCGCAGAAGCGGATGACGGCGAGCTTCGAGAATACGGGGTCGTCGCTGGTGATCCGGATTACGGACGAGGGCAAAGGGCTGGACCCGGCAACGCTGCCCGATCCGCTGGCACCGGAGAATTTGCTGCGCGGCTCGGGGCGCGGGATCTTCCTCATCCGCTCGTTTATGGATGAGGTACACTTCAGGCAACTGCACCCCGGCACTGAGCTGACCCTGATCAAGCACCTGGGCACGGCCCCAACCGGCGCCTGAGACTTTGGCACCACAAGATTTCCAAGGAGGAATTTCCGTGAGCATGAAAATCAGCACCCGTCAGGTGGACGGGGTAACAATTCTGGATCTCGGCGGTCGGATTACCCTCGGCGAGGGCAGCGTACAGTTGCGCGATTCGGTCCGCGATCTGCTCGGCAAAGGGCAGAAGAACATTCTGCTGAACCTGGGCGACGTAAACTACATCGACAGCTCCGGCATCGGCGAGCTGGTCAGTGCATTCACCACCGTGAAGAACCAGGGCGGCGAGCTGAAGCTGCTGAACCTGACGCGCAAGGTGCACGACCTGCTGCAGATCACGAAGCTCTACACGGTTTTCGATATCAAGGACGACGAGGCCCAGGCCATCGCGTCGTACTCCAAATAAACTTCTTCGAATTCAGGCGAACAGGGGCTGCCTCGCGGCAGCCCTTTTCCGTCACGGCTGCGTCAGGTCGCGGTCCTGGAGCATGGCGCCGATCTCCGGGGGGCGGCCGCGCCAGGCTGCGTACATCTTCGCCAGATCCTCGGTGTTCCCTCGGGAGAGGATCATGCGGCGGAAGCGGTCGCCATTGGCGCGCGTAAGCCCGCCGTGCTGCAGGAACCACTGGAAGGCGTCGTCGTCCAGCATCTCCGTCCACTGGTACGCGTAATAGCCGGCATCGTAGCCGTTGGCCCAGATGTGCAGGAAGTAGGTGGAACGGTAGCGCGGCGGCACATCCCTGAGCGCGAGGTGCGACTCGACCAGCGAGGTGTTCTCGAACTGGTCGACGTTCCGGAGCGGCGCGTTCGCCGGCAGCATGTGCCAGTGCATGTCCAGCATGGACGCGGCCAGCAGCTCGGTGAGCGAGTAGCCCTGATCGAAGGCCTGCGCCCTGCGAATCTTCTTCGCCAGCGCGGCGGGGATGGGCTCGCCGGTCCTGTAGTTGCGCGCATAATGCTCCAGCACCTGCGGGTATAGCGCCCAGTGCTCGTTGAACTGCGATGGGAACTCGACGAAATCGCGCGGGACGTTGGTTCCGCTCAGCGTGGGATACTCTACGTTGCTCAGCATGGCGTGCAGAGCGTGGCCGAACTCGTGAAACATGGTGGTGGCGTCTTCGGGACTGATGAGCGCAGGCTCGCCCGGCGCAGGCTTGGGAAAGTTCGCCACGTTATAGACCACGGCCAGATGGCCGAGCAGCCGGCTCTGATCCTGGAAGGTATCCATCCAGGCGCCGCCGGCCTTGTTGTCGCGCTTGAAGTAGTCGCAGTAGAAGAGAGCGAGCGGCTTGCCGTTGGCGTCGAAGACCTCGAAAGCGCGGACGTCGGGGTTCCAGACGGGAAGGTCCCTGCGCTCCCTGAACGTGAGGCCGTAAAGCTGGTGCGCAGCGTAGAAAACGCCGTTTTCGAGAATGCTGTTGATCTCGAAGTACGGTTTCACCTGGGATTCGTCGAGATCGTACTTCGCCTTGCGCACCTGCTCGGCGTAGAACTCCCAGTCCCACGGCTCGAGCCGGAAGCCGCCATGTTGCGCATCGATGACGGCCTGAATTTCCTTAGCCTCCGCGCGCGCTTTGGCGGTAGCGGGCGGAATGAGCTGGTTGAGGAAATGCAGCACGGTGGCGGGCGTTCTCGCCATCTGGTCTTCGAGCTGCCAGGCTGCAAAGCTGGGATAGCCGAGGATCTGCGCCTTTTCCGCGCGGACTTTTGCCAGGCGGGCGACGACGGGGCGCAGATCCCCTTCAGGCTGCTCGGCGCGAGTCCAGCTCTTCTCGAAGATCGCCTCGCGCGTGGCGCGGTCACTGAGCTCGGCCAGCACCGGCTGCTGCGTCGTGTTCTGGAGCGGGATTACGTACCCGGAGACGTGGCGAGCCTTCGCGGTCTCAGCAGCGGCGGCGATCTGCGCGTCGGACAAACCGGCCAGCGCGGCGCGATCGGTGGTTACGAAGGCGGCATTTTTCGTGTCGGCAAGAAGGCCACGGCTGAAGGCGTCCTCCAGCTTCGACTCTTCCTCGTTGAGCTGTTTCAGCTTCGCCCGATCCGCGGGGCTGAGCGCCGCGCCCGCGTGCACGAACTCGTCATAAACGATCCTGGCCAGACGCTCGCTCTCGGGATCGAGGTGCAGGCCGGCGCGTTCGTCATACACGGCGCGAACTCGCGCAAAGAGCTTCGCATTGAGGTAAATCGAATCCTGATGTGCGGACAGCCGAGGAGCTTCCTCGGTCTGCACGTTTTCGAGATATGGATTGGTGTCCGCGCTGGTGACGGCGTTGAAGACCGACAACACTCGGTTGAGCAGCTGCCCGGACTTCTCCATGGCAACGAAGGTGTTGTCAAAGGTGGGTGGAGCCGGGTTGTCGGCGATCACCAGGATTTCCTTTTCCTGCTCGGCCATCCCGGCTTCAATTGCGGGCTGGTAGTCGCTGTCCCTGATCCTGTCGAAGGGCGGCGCGTAGAAGGGCGGGGCGGGGGTCGCGTAGAACGGGTTCGACGGACCGAACTGGGCAATGGCCTGAGCAGGGGACGGGACAGCGGACGGGGCAGGGGACTGGGCGGCGGCGAAATTTTGGCTCATGAAGAAGGTGGCCGCGAGCAGGCTTGCGGCGAAGATACTGGTCTTACGGGTCACGGGATTTGCCTCGAAAAAGCGTGAGATGGCCGAACGAGCATTGTAGCGCCGGAGGGCGCGGCTGTAATATTCGGCGAAAGAATCGTCGAATCATCCTGAGAACCGCAATTCACGGAGGGAGGCTGGAAGCGCACATGCTGAGATCGAGAGCTGTTCCTCTGGGTCTGCTGGCGACTGCTGCAGTGGCGGTTGTCCCAATTGCACACGGCCGCGCGATGAGAACGGCGGCTCGGGAACACGAGGAGATGGGCGCGAAAGTCGCTGCGCTCGGTGGCGTGGCTATTGAGCGGAACGGGTTTGGTGCAGAGCTGGAGAATTACTGGCCATTGGTTTTAGGCCCGTCGGCGGTGGGTTATTTCTTTGTCTTCAGGCAATCCGGAGACGGAGAATAGTGCGGCGGCACTCCATCACTCCACGCCTCAGCTGGCAGAAGAAAGTGGAGCGGGCCGGCCTGACGTATCACAGCGCCAACGGTGCGGCATATTGGGACGAATCGGTGTACTGGGAATTCACTCCACAGGAAATCGATCACATCGAGCAGGCCACAGCGGAACTGCAAAAGATGTGTTTATCGGCTGCAGGTTTTGTTCTGGAGGGTAATCGGCCTGGGGATTTGCGGGTGCCCCCTGCTGCAGCTGCGTTGATCCGGCAGACGTGGCTCGCAGGACCCCCTTCGCTCTACGGACGGATGGATCTGGCATTCAACCGGAAAGATCTCAAGCTGCTGGAGTACAACGCGGAAACGCCAACATCTCTGGTAGAGGCCGCCGTGGCCCGGTGGTGCTGGCTCGAAGATCGATTTCCGGATGCCGATCAGTTCAATTTCATCCACGAAGCCCTGATCGCCAGGTGGGGAGAGCTGGCGGGTTATTTGCGGGAGCCGGTGTATTTCGCCTGCGAGCCGTTTGAAGAAGACTGGATGACGATCAGCTATCTTCCCGATACAGCGCAACAGGCGGGGTTCTCCACTTCAGCTATAGCGGTGCAAGGGACCGGATGGCACCAGGGCCGCCAGCAGTTTGTGGACGAGATGGACCGTCCGATGGGAAGCATCTTCAAGCTGTATCCATGGGAATCGCTGATCACGGACCGGTTTGGAGCCCGCGTGGTTGAAAGCGCGAATTCAGTAAGATGGATCGAGCCCGCCTGGAAAATGCTGTGGTCAAACAAGGCGCTGCCGGCGATTCTCTGGGAAATGTATCCAGGGCACGAGTTGCGCCTGCCGGCTTATCCTGACGGACCTCGCCATCTTAGTGCGTGGGTGCGAAAGCCGTTGTTGGGACGAGAAGGCGCAAACGTTACCGTCAACCTTGGTGGCAAAGTCGCGGAGGAGACGGATGGCCGTTATCGGGACGATACATTCGTCTTCCAGGAGTATTTCGATCTCGCCGCCGAGGAGGGAAAGCGGGTTGTGCTGGGAAGCTGGCTTGTGGACGGGGAGCCATGCGGGATGGGCATTCGAGAGCCCGACAGCTATGTCACCAGCAATACCAGCCGCTTCGTGCCTCACTTGTTCCGCTGATGGTCAGCGCTGCAGAAGGTCCACCGGCGCGTCGTAGTCGGTGGAGCGGAAGTACGACGCCAGCGACGGGTGGGTGCGCTCGACGGCGCGGTACATCTCCCAGGCTACGCGGCGGTAGGAGAAATGGCCCTGCGCAGCGGAGCGCAGCTCGGAGATGTAAAGGGCTTGGGCGAAATCCATTTTGAAGAGGGCGCGGTGCTTCGTCGCGAGCGGGAGGACGTATTTCGCGGATTCGCCAGCTTCCGGCGCTGAGCCACGAGCCAGCGCAGCGTGCGCGGCGTGCGCAGCACGGACCGTCTCCTCGTAGAGCGGCAGAACGGCGGCCTCCGGCACGCCTTCCGGGATCGCGTAGCCGTGGGCGGCGGTGAAGGGCTGCAGAATCTGCACGCAGCGGCGATGCCGGTGCATGTCGCGAAACCCGCCGATGTCCATGAGGATGTCGAAGCGGAGGACCTGGCCGGAGGCGAATTCGCGGAGCAGCTCGTCGTGGCGGCCGCGATGGCGCGCGCCCAGATCGATAATCTCGTTGCGGCGAGCTTCCGGCAGCGCAGCGACGGCGCGGCGAATCTGCCGGTAGGGATAATAGCTCTGCCCGTAGAGCAGCGTGGTCGCCAGGTCGATCTCGATCAAATCGGCGTCGTCGATCAGGTCGACCAGCTGCGCATTCTCGATCACCGTCTTGCCGAGCAGTTCCGCTGCGGCCTGCGCCAGTTCCTGGCGCGTGCGCATCAGGTAGTCGTTCGGCGCGGCGTACTTCACCAGCGTGGGCGCGGTCTTCACCTCGCGCAGCAATAGCGCGGCGGCGCGCTCGCCCAGCGCCGGATCGAGAGTGGCGATGTCGCGCTGGAGCGCCGCCAGGGCTTCCGCCTGGACGTTCCACGCGGAGCCGGACGCGGCGGCCTGCAACCGCTCGCCGAGCTGGCGAATCTCCGCAGCGGGACTGGAGAGCAGACGCGAGATTTGCGTTTCCAGCGTGCGGGCGTTGACGATCTGCCCGAGCGAGGTGTTGGTGGCCAGCGGCAGCAGGTAGCGGGCGACGTCGAAGGCGCGGGCGCGCAGGGTGCGCTCGTAGGTTTCCGGCTTCATGTCGTCGGGCTTCGCGACCTGCCCTTTCAGCGACCCGAAAACCGCCTCGAAAACGGCGTGATACTGCGCGAAAAGATTCTCGATCGTCTCGCGATACAGCCGCTCCGAAGCCGCATCGGCGCTGAAGTCGGGCAGATACCACCCGCTCTTGCGGAAATTCTGGTAGCGCGTGGAGCGCTCCTGTCCGTCCCAGCGCTGCTCGTCGACCAGAGTGATCGCCGCCAGCAGCGAAAGGCGCTCGACCGCGAAGGCGACGTGGGCGAGGTCGGCGATGGAGCGATGTCCGTACTGGAAATAAAACGTGTTCAGGAACTGCTCGGCCTTCTGGCTGCCGATCTCGCGCAGAGACTCCTTCATGGAAAGCGCCGAGCGCGAGTATTTGGCCATTGCGTAGGCCAGCACCTCGGGGTCCGCGCCGTGGACCGCGAAGACTTCTGTCTGGTTGTTGCTGCGCTCTTCAGGGGCGACGGTGGTCGCGTTTTCGGTCGCGGAAGGCATGCACGAATCCTAAACCCATCGCCTGCGGAATTCCGGTCCGGCATCAGGCAAGTCACGCCAGACAGCAGCGCGCCGGCCTCGATCACACTCCGGAAAGCAAAACGCGAGTACCATAGGGAGTGCTTTTCCGAACAGGCAAAGAACGTGCAGCGTCCCTGCTGAATGAATAAGATCCTGTCCAGCACCGACCACCGGCCCTGGCCCATGCCCCAATCCGCCTGGGTGATGACCCAGCGCTGGAACGACCTGCTGTTTGCGCACTGGCCGCTGCCCGCGGCGGAGCTGACACCGCTGCTTCCCGAGGGGCTGGTGGTGGACACCTTCGACGGCTCCGCCTGGGTGGGCGTAGTGCCGTTCTGGATGGACCAGGTGCGATTCCGGAAACTGCCGCTCATTCCCGGCGCCAACCGATTCCCGGAGCTGAACCTGCGCACGTATGTGATCGACCGGCATACGAACCAGCCGGGCGTGTACTTCTTCTCGCTTGACGCCGCGAATCCCTTCGCCGTGGGCGCGGCGCGGATGTTTTTTCATCTGCCGTACTATTGGGCGCGCATGAAGATCGACCGCGGCGAAGGTCAGGAACTGTACTACTCCAGCGAGCGGCTGATGAGCCGGCCGGCGAATTTCCGCGCGCGCTACCGCAGCCTGGGGCAACCCTGCACCAAGGGCGGACTCGAAAGCTTCCTGACCGAGCGCTACGCGCTGTTCACTGTGCGCCGCGGCGAGCTGGTCCGGGTGAACATTCACCATTTGCCGTGGCCGCTGGAGCTGGCCGAAGCGGAGTTCGAGGCCAACGACCTGCCCGAGGCGCACGGCATTCGCCTTCCGGATACCAAGCCTCTGCTGCAATACAGCCGCGAGCTGGTCGTCTACATCTGGGCTGCGGAGCCGCTGCCCTCGCGCGCGGCGCGGCGGGCGGCCGAGCCGGTGCCGGCGCCGGGGGCGTGAGGAGCAGCGTTCAGGGTACAGCGCTCAGCGTGCAGATCCGCGCGTTGCGCGGCTGCTACGATGCCGCAGTGGCCGTCCGCCGCTTCGGCAGACGCGGGGCCACCGCGTAATTCAGCTGCATCGCGAAGATAAAGCCAACGCTCCACAGCGATCCAAAAACGCAGAGAGCCGCGCCCAGCCCGTAGAGGGTCTGCGCGATGAAGACACGGCGGCAGATAGCGGCGCGGATCTCCTGCGGCGTCTCGCTGCGGATCATGTCGTGGCGCGAGACGTATTTCCAGCTGGCGTAAAGCAGAACGCCAGGGGCAAGAATGTTCGCCCAGTAGACCAGCACGGCGGCGCGGTAGTGGACGAACTGCGCCAGCAGCCGCGTGGAGAAGGGCATGAGCGTAATGGTGAACAGAAAAGCGAGGTGAATCCACGCAAGGTCGCGGTCGCCGCGCTCGATGTAGTTGAGCTGCGTTTGCTGGCCGTTCCAGAAGATGCCGAGGGTGAGGAACCCCATCAGGTAAATCAGCAGGCTGGGCAGCAGCGCGGCCAGCGCGCGCCACAGATCGTGCTCGGAATGCACGGCGGAGGCTGCGGGCAGACTGAGGTCGAGGACCAGCAGCGTCATGGCGAAGGCGAAGACGCCGTCGCTGAGCGCGCTCAGGCGGTCGAGGTTCTGGTTGGCGATGCGGTTGTAGAGCGTGGGCATTCGGGAACAGATTACGCGGGTTGCGGCGCGGCGGCACAGATGAACCGGCGGCGAAAGCTGCGATAGGCTATTGCCATGTCCTTCCAGGGAAGAACGGCGCTGGTGACCGGCGCCTCGCAGGGAATTGGGCGGGCCTGCGCGCTGGCGCTGGCCCAGGCGGGTGCGCGCGTGGCGCTGGCGGCTCGCAACGAAGCCAAACTGAACGAAGTGGCCGCGGAGATCGCCTCGAAGGGCGGCGCGGCGGCGGTGTTCTCGCTGGATCTGAGCAGCGAAGAGTCGATTAAGGCCTGCGCCAAATCTGCGGCGCAGCACTTCGGCAGCATCGAGATCCTGGTGAACAACGGCGGCATCACGCGCGACACGCTGGCCCTGCGCATGAAGCGCGCGGACTGGGACGAGGTGATCCGGACCAACCTCACCGGGACGTTCCTGATGACGCAGGCGCTGCTGAGCCCGATGCTGAAGGCGCGCTGGGGTCGGATCATCAACATATCCAGCGTAGTGGGCGAGACCGGCCAGGCGGGCCAGGCGAATTATGCGGCCAGCAAGGCAGGGCTGATCGGGCTGACCAAGTCGCTGGCGCGGGAGCTGGCCTCGCGCAACATCACGGTGAACTCCGTCGCGCCGGGCTACATTCAGACGGCCATGACCGCAGTGCTCGACGACAGGCAGCGGGAGAGTATGCTGGCGGAGATCCCGCTGGGCCGTGCCGGAACCGACGCGGAGATCGCCGCCGCGGTGCGCTTTCTGGCCTCGGAGGAGGCCGCTTACATCACCGGGCATGTGCTGGACGTGAACGGGGGAATGTACATGTAGCTGGAAACCCGTCAGCGAAAGGGCGGGTAGCTAAGAGCCGGTTGGCGGAGAAGCGGGCAGCTGAAAAACCGGCTGGCTGAAAACTGGCCGGCAACGAAAATCCCGAGGTTTAACTGACGCGTTTGGGTTCGCTCGTCTTCAGCTGACCGGATTTGAGCTAACCGCTTTCTAGCTGACTGTCCCATCGCCAGCCGGTTTTAGCTACCTCAGTACCAGAACTTCACCTTCGGCCAGAGCGTTTCCAGATTTTCGTGCAGGCCGCGGCAGATATAGATGGGACCGCGCTCATAGGGTTCGACCCAGGGGTTCGTATCGCGCGCAAACACCTGGACTGTGTCGAATTCGCTTTCCAGTTTCTCTCGGCTGTCGCCAAAAACGATCATGACCTTGCCCGAGTATCCGCGTGGTCCCCAGAAGAAGTAGTTCTGGTGCCCGCTAATGGCCGGCGGCACATCGGGCCGATAGATGGTGACCGCGCTTGCGTCGCCATAATTCTCCGCATAGATTACGGCCTGGGCCTGCTCCGCTTTGGGCAGCGAATGCCAGGCCGCTGCCAGCAGGTCGGCCTTATGCCGCCAGTCGAGCATGTCGGCGTAATACTGCGGCAATGGAGCCGTTGTTTCGGTCTCCAACTTCGGCGGCTGGAAATGAAGCCTCGTCATGTAGGCAAGCTCCCGCGCCGGCGGCAGCACGGGCAGAATCATCGGCAGGAAGACTGCAGCAGCCACTGCGTGCAGGGCCACATACGCGGGTGTCAGCCGCCGCCGCAGCCATGGTTTGCCGAACAGAGCATCCCAGGCCGCTGCGCCCGCAGCGAAATACAGAGGATAAATCGCCGCCAGGTAATAGTCCTTGGCATGCAGAAACATCATCAGCGGCAGATACAACACATACGTCACGCCCAGAAAACGGAACGCCGCTGCCCTCCGGTTGAAAAGCAGCCACAGAATGCCGCCAATCCACAGCGGCGCCATCAGGAATCCGAAGGCCTCCATCTGGCTCAGCACAAAGGGCAGCGGCCCGAGCTGCACGTTCTTGCCGTCGATCTGGTCATTGTGCAGCAGCACGAGCGTGGCCCAGTGGTGATGGATCTCCCAGAGCAGGTTGGGCAGAATCAGCAGCACGATCAGCGCTAAGCCGACTGGGAACCATTTCGAGGCCAAAAGCCTGCGCTGTTGGGTCAGCAGCAGTGCCGCCAGCACGCAGACCAGAAAGAAAAACTCGTTCCACTTGTTTTCGAGGCCCAGACCCGCAGTCACACCCACCACGATCCAGCACCAGGCCACAGCCCGGCCGCTGCGAATCCCGCGCTCGGCCAGGTGCGCCAGCTCCATCAGCGCCAGCGCCACGATCATCCAGAAGACCGGTTCGAACAGGCTGGTTGAGATCGTCGCATCGAGCGCCATCACGATGGGCGCCAGCAGAATCCCCGCCATCGCCAGCGCCTGGGCCCAGCGAGAAGCGCCCATACGCCACGCCAGCAGTCCTGTCAGCGCCACCTCCGCGGCGCCCGCCAGACAGCAAAACGTGCGGAACAGCGCCAGCGAGTGCAGGCCGAAGAACAGCTCCGAGATGCGCGCCACCAGGGGAACCATCGGCGGCTGATCCACATATCCCCAGGCCAGATGCCGCCCGCAGACGAGGAAGTACAGCTCATCGCGGAAGATGAAATAGCCGGCGTGCTGGATCGCAAGCTGGCCGAGCACGACCAGCGCATACTTCAGCAGACCAAACCCGGCAGCCAGCCACAGTGCGCTTTTCAGCGATCCCGTGCCGGCTACCTGCTCCGTGTTGGTTGTCAGTTCAGAAGTGGCCGGCACGACGCCTCCCTTCGCGCGCGAGACTGGCTCTCCCGCATTCGTTCCTACGAATCGCGCCTGTTTCTGGTTCCGCAGCGGAGTGCTGAATCCACCAACCGGTTTTCAACCAACCGCCTCACCCCTAACTGTCTCATGCCTAACCGCTTCACGCCTACCGATACCGGTACAGCTTCACCAGCCGGATGGTGAAGCTTCCCGGCGGCAATGTGAGCCAGCGGCCCTGGTTGTCGTCGTCGCCATTCAGGTTGCGCCCCGGCGTCCACACGCCGTTGACGAACTTGCCTTCCCGGATGGAGTCGATACCGGCCTGCTGCTGGCTCGAGCCAGGAACGCTGAAGGTGAGGATCATGCCGGTTCCGGCCACCAGATAATCGCTCGGCCCAAGCTGCAGGATCAGTCCGCCATGCGCGCCGGGGATCGGCGGCTCCGCGTGCGCGCCGATGGCGACGGGGTTCGGCTGGGTGAAGCGCGCGGCGAAGGCGAAGCCGCCGAGGGTGAATTGCTGCGGCTTGAGATCCTCGGTGCCGTCGAAATTCGTGCGCGTGCGAATGCCGATGAGCCGGCCGGTTCCCTGATTGGCGACAATCAGCGGCGTGAGCTGGTCGAGGACGGAGTACGCCTGGCCCAGGGTTTTCTGGTCGTCGGCGCTCAGGAATTCCGGCGCGTAGACGGAGAATCCCACGGCGTCAAGCTGCGCATAAGCGTAGAAAGCATCAGCGCCGAGGTTCGCGGCGTCGGCGCGGCCGCTCTCGGGGATAAACAGTGGATTATCCGGCCGTTGATAGCGATTCGCCCACTCCACGAAATTCGGGAAGTAAATATCCGGCGCGAAGAAGTTGATCGCGGGAGCAGCGGCGCGCCATATGTCGAAGAGGTGCGGCAGCGGGCCGCCGCTGGGATACTGGCCGGGCAGCCGTCCGGGGCGAATGAGCGCAGCGTTGACGTACATCGGCAGCGAATAGACTGCCTTGCCGGCCACGGCCACCTTGTCCGTATAGCGAGCTTCGATCCAGGCATTGAACAGCTCGTCGGTCATCGGACCGGGGCCGAAGGTGTCCGTCCAGTCCGCGCCGAATCTCGAGCCGTGTCCTTCCCAGGCCTGTCGCAGCGCAGCCGCAAGCGTGTCGCGACGCGCGGCCAGGTAGCTGGTCAGCGCGGCAGGAACCGGCGCATTGAACGCGGCGTTGGCCGCGGGACTGTAATCGCGCGCTTTGGGAATCATCCCGATTTCATTTTCCACCTGGATCATCAGCACGGTGCGGTCGGCGGAGTCGATCGCCCGCAGGTGTTTCATGAGCGCGACGAACGCGGCCGAGTCGGCGTTGAGGTTGTTCCCGCTGAGCGCGGAAAGGATCTCGAGGCCGCGGCCATCGGGTAGCTCCGCGCGCGGGAAGCGCTGCTCGTTCTCCTTTACCCAGTCCGGCACGTAACAGGACATGCTGTTTTTCCAGCTGCCAAACCAGAGAAGAACCAGATGCATGTGGTTCGCGCGCGCGCCCCGGATGAGGCCGTCGACGGTGGTGAAGTCGAAGTGACCCTCCTGCGGCTCGATGAGCTGCCAGTAGACCGGCGCGATCAGCGTATTAAAGTGCATCGCGACGAATTTGGGCCACAGGGTGTTGAGATAAGGCAGGCTCGAAGCCGTGGAGTTTTCCAGCTCGCCGCCCCGCACGAGGAACGGCTGTCCATCGACGACGATCTGCGCGGCTCCGTGGCGAACGGCAAGGTGCGGGATGGAAGCAGAGGACTGCGCGCGAAGGAGAAACGGCTGCACAAGCAGCAGCGCTGCCAAAGCGCCGTTAAGCCATCCGCGCGGGCAACGGCACGATGGAGACCACGGTGCGGTCGGCATATCTGAACAGGACTCCGTTCGCCTGGTTTTGCTCTACCATCCTATTGAACATGAAGATTCTCACCGCTGCCGAGATGCGCGCCGTCGATCGTGTGACAACCGAGAAGTACGGCGTGCCTTCAATCCAGCTGATGCGCGATGCAGGTCTGTCCGTCGCGTGCTTTGTGCTGCGGGAATATCAATATCCGAAGCAGCGCCGCATCTGCGTCCTGTGCGGCAAAGGGAACAACGGCGGCGACGGATTGGTGGCCGCGACCGCGCTCGCGCGCGCGGGATGCGAGGTCCGCGTGCTGCTGCTGGGCGATCCTTCGGAATTGAAGGGCGATGCGAAGACCGCCATGGAAGCCGCGGCCGGCAGCAAGTTGCAGCTCAGTTCAATTGGGGGTGAGGCAGCGCTCAACACGCCGGAGGTGCAGCAAGCCCTGAATTCGGCGGGGTTGCTGATCGACGCGGTGCTCGGTACGGGCTTCAGGCCGCCCATGCGCGGGCTGGCAGCGGCGCTGCGCGACCGCGTGAACGCGATGCAAACGCCGGTGGTCGCGGTGGATCTGCCGTCCGGTTGGGATGCGGACGCGCGCGGCTATGCCGGAGAAGACGCATTCCGAGCCAGCGCCGTCGTCACCTTTACCGCGCCGAAGCTGGCGCATGTGAGCGGGAATCTGACCGGCAACGCAACCGGGCCGATTGTGGTGGCGCCGATCGGATCGCCGGAGGAGGCAATCGCGTCGCGGACAGGGCTGACGTGGGCGGGCGCGTCGAAGCCGCTGGCGGAGCAGCCGCGGACGCCGGATTCCAACAAGGGCATGTACGGGCACGTGCTGGTGGTGGCCGGTGGACGAGGCAAATCCGGCGCGCCGGCGATGGCTTCGCTGGCGGCGCTGCGTGCGGGCGCGGGCCTCGTCACGGCCGCGGTTCCGGAGTCGATCCTGGCCAGCGTGGCCACGATTACGCCGGAGCTGATGACGGTGGCGCTCAGGGAGGGTCCGCACGGCGAAGCGGCTGCTTCCAATCTGGAGCCGACAGCGCTCCGGGAGCTCACCGCGCGGGCTACGGTGATCGCCATGGGCCCCGGCATGGGCACCGAGCCGGAAGAATTCGTGCTGGGACTGTTCGGAAAGACGCAAGTGCCGATGGTTCTGGATGCGGATGCTCTGAATATTTTGGCGAAGCATCCGGAAAAGATCGACGGCCGCAACCGTACGGTGGTGCTGACGCCACATCCCGGCGAGATGGCGCGGCTGGCCGGCATCAGCACGAAGGAGGTGCAGGCGCGCCGCGAACCGCAGGCGCGGGAATTTGCGGCGAAGCATCATGTGACAGTTGTGTTAAAAGGCTGGCGTACGCTCATCGCGCATCCGGATGGCCGCATCGCGGTGAATACTACCGGAAATCCCGGGATGGCGAAGGGAGGCAGCGGCGACATTCTCACCGGGATCGTGGCGGCAATGCTGGCGCAGTATCCGGAGCGGCCCGCTGAAGCGGTCGAAGCCGCGGTCTACCTGCACGGCCTGGCCGCCGACTTTGCTCTGCGCGAACAGGACGAGCACACGCTGCTGGCTACCGACACCATCGGTCGTCTTTTTCGCGCTTTTTCCTTCCGCTCGCGGGACGAAGCGGGATATGTTTGGTTGCAGGGGCTCCCGCGCGGAGCATTCAAGGCAGGGTGATGAGATGACGCAGACGGCGGAGATGCGGACGCAGCAGTTCGAAAGCCACAGCGGGGCGGAAACGATCGCGGTCGGGCATCGCATCGCGGAGCTGCTCGTTCCCCCGAAGTTTCTCATCCTGCGCGGCGATCTGGGCGCGGGCAAGACCACGCTGGTGAAGGGCATTGCCGAAGCGCTGGAAGCCGCTGATCCCGACGAGGTGACCAGTCCCACATTCACGCTGATCCATGAATACGAGGGCACCCGCGCGGCGGGCGGCCGGCGCGAGCCGGTGATGCTCTATCACCTGGACCTGTACCGCATCCAGAACGAGCGGCAACTGGATTCGCTTGGCCTCGAGGAACTGTCGTCGCCGGACAGCATCGTCTTGGTGGAGTGGGGCGAGAAATTCGCCAGCGTCGTCAAGCGCAGCCAGGGTGAAATCGAGATGCAGACGACGAGCGGCGATTCACGCAGCATCACGCTGACGCTGAGAGATTAGGGGATACGGTTCACGGTTTCGGGCGTTCCCCCCTGCTTCAGAGCATTTCTAACCCGTAATCCGCAAACCCTCACCCCTAAAAGTGATGAATCCTCTCCGGCTGCTGCTCTTCCACCACGCGTGAGGCCTCGCGCTCCAGGGAGCGGCTGACCAGGTCGCGCGAGCCGAGGCCGACGGCCAGGGCCAGCGACAGAACGATGCCACCGAACAGAATCCCGAAGCCCAGCTCCACAATGTTGCTGCCCAGGTCGAGGTGATCCAGCACCATGGCGCCGGTGAGGACGAGGATCATCCAGCGCACCCCGATGCTGAGCAGCCGCGCGTAACTGAGGTTCAGATTGACGCCGGCGATCAGCACGCTGCGCGAGACGTAGCGGGCGAGCACGTTGCCCGCCAGCAGCAGAACCGCCGCTCCGATGATGTGGGGCACATAGGCGAGAATCCAGCCGGAAACGACGTGCTCGGTGCTGCCGGCCTCGAAGGCGGAAACGCCAACCATCACGCCGGCGGTGAAGAAGCACCAGAAGACGACGCGGCCCACCAGTTGCGAGGGCGTCAGGCGCGGGGACCAGTCGGCCATCGTGGGCGCGCTGCGGCTCATGCGCTGGTCGAAGCCCACGGCGGCGAGGATGCGGCGCACCACCCACGCCAGAATCCAGCCAATAAAGAGAAAGAGCAGGAGGGCCACGATGAAGGCCAGAATCCCCGGGAGCAGCCGCGCCAGGCTCTCCATTGCCCGGCCCATCGACGACTGCAGCGATTGCTTGACCTGATTCCACATAGATCTTCTCCTTCCCGTGGAACTACGGATTGAAGCGGTCCGGCCATCTCCAGCGGGACAGCAGGTAAGGCTTCTTTTCTTCCCAGGCGCGGGCCAACTGCTCCAGGCGCAGCTCCGCGTCGGCGTGGCTGAGCGTGGAAACTTCGCGGATATACGAGGCCACCCAGCCCAGATAAAGGGGCGTGAGCGCGCCCAGCACATGCGCACGGCTCAGGGTGCGCAGCCGGTACGCGAGGGCAAAATCGTAGACGATGCCCGCCCACAACTCGTCGGGCATGCGGAACTCCTCCGGCGCAAGCTTCGTCAGCCGGCGCAGCTCCAGCAGCGTGTTCGGCGGCAGCACCAGACGCCAGACTTCGTCCAGGTTGCGGGAGCCGAGCAGGAACGAATCCAGCATGGGCCGTGTGTCCACGGTCTCTCCGTCGGGCGGCTCGGCGGGCGCGGCGCCCCACACCGGAACCGGCTGCGATCCGCGCACGCGCTGCCAGTGGGCGGCGCAGGATTCCATTTCCTGGAAGAGCGAGCCGACAATCTGCGCCAGCACCGCGCTCAGATCCAGTCCGCCAGACGCTACCTGATGTCGAACGTCAAGATGCGCCTGGCCTACAGCGGTCTGCGAAGACTGCGTGGCCGCCACCGTCGCCGGCCACAGCAGAGAGGTGCCGCCGTGGTTGTTCTGGTGCGACTCGATCCGCGCCATGCGCGCGCACATCGCGCCGGAAGCGGCGAAGTCAAACGCCAGCGGAAAACGGATGCGCCGGCCGTAGAGCGCGCGGCCGAGCGGTGCCAGAATGCCGTTGTTGATGAGGCCGTCGTACTTACCTGTGTTGTACAGCGGCATCACCAGACCACACTGACGCTCCAGCACGGCGTAGGCAAAGAGCTGCAACGGGTGTGGTTGCAGTGCCGCGAGGTCCGGCCCCAGCACAATGCAGCAGCGCGCGTTCAGCTGGGACGCCAGTCCCAGCACCGCGCGCTGCTGCGCGGACACTCCGGCCCACAGCTCGCCGGCGGCGTGCGCCGGGAACGAAAAGGGGAAAAAGGTGAGTGCCGCGGGCTGATCCGCAGCCAGCGAGGCCGCGGGTGCCTCCGCCGCGGGCGACGGCCACGCGAAGACGAAGCGCAACGAAGAAAAGGTGGGGCCGAGCAGTCCCAAGACGCTCTGCGCGCGGCTGCGCAGCTCGTCGGGCGTGACCGGGCCGGCCACGCCCACCACAATGTCGGGCGATCCGATGCGTTCCGCCTGCTGGCGAGTCTCTTCGCTGAATTCAATTCCGGCCATTGTCAGCTCTTTCCTGGGTTAAAGCGGCAGCGCCAGGATGCCGTGGAGTGGGATGCGAATCCACGCCGGTCGATTGTTCAGCTCGTACATCAGTTCATAGAGTGCCTTATCGAGCACGTAGATTTCCAGCAGCTGGTCGAATTGCTCGCGGAGAGCGGGAACTGTGGGGGAAACGCCGGCGGTCTCGCGCCAGGCGCGCAGAAACTCGGTGGAAACCGAGGACTCCCACAGCCGCGCCCAGGGTTCCAGCTGCGCCCGCTCGGCGGGGCGCCGCGTGATGTAGTGGGTGAGCGCGGCAAAGGCCGCATAGCTGAAGGAGCGCAGCATCCCGGCAACGTCTTTCAGCGGGGACTGTTTGGCGCTGCGCTCTTCGAGCGAGCGGGCAGGCTCGCCTTCGAAGTCGAGGATGACGAAATCGCCGCGCGAGCGCAGCACCTGGCCCAGGTGGTAGTCGCCATGAATGCGGATCCACTGGCCCATGCCGCTGAGCGGGGTGAGTGCGCCAAATTTTCCGAGCAGCGCGCCGCGGCGGCTCAGGGCGAGCGCCGCCGGCTCTACGGCATCATCGGGCAGATGCGAGAGGCTGCTCTTGAGGACGTCGAAGGCGCGCGCGGCATGGGCGGCCAGCGCGGCGCGCAGCGTTTCCAGATCCTGGGGCGTGGGAATCTGTGGCGCAAGCGCGGCATCGCGGCCGGAGGCCAGCGCCAGATGCATCTCCGCGGTGCGGCGGCCCAGCGTGGCCGCGGCTTCCAGAAACATGCCGGCGTGCTCGCGCGCCTCCGCGGGAACGGCATCGCCGGCGTCGGAAGGCAGCGCGGCGGGCAGCGAGCGCGAGGACGCCGCGCTCTCATAAAAGCGGTCCAGCTCCTCGAGCGTCCACTGCCAGCCGTCGCCTTCGTTGGGCACCAGACCCTGCAGCAGCGCGAGCGTGGCCGGTTCCTGCCCATTGCGGCGATACTCCAGCGATCCGGCGAAGGACGGGATGTGGGCGAACTTCGCGGTCTCGGTGAGGAAACGGCCGATTTCGACGTCAGGATTGGGGCCCGGCTGCTGACGGCGAAAGAGCTTCATAATCAGCCGGTCGCCGAAAAGCGCCGAAGAATTGCTCTGCTCCGCGCTGGCGGGGCGCGGGCTCAGCGCCTGCGATCCGCGCAGGACGGGCAGAGCCGTGCCGGGCAAACCGCGCAGCGAACCATGCCGCGTGCGCACCTCCGCACCGCTGCCAAGGATTTCCAGCAACGCCGCCGGCGCCTGAGGATGCAGCATCCCGTCGTGCAGCACCCCGGACAGGGCGGCTGATCCCGCCACGGCCAGCACCTGATGCGGCGCGGCCTCGCGCAGGGCATCGGCGTCCGCCCCGAAGCTCATGGCCAGGCACAACAGCCACTGGTCCGGCTCGCCCGCATCGTACTCGACCGTGACCCACGCCAGGGCCGAGCAGTTTTCGTCGAGGAGCAGGGAATCTTCGATCTTCGCGCGCAGGATTGTTCTGGCTTTGCCGCCGAACCAGCGCTGCCTCTGCAGGTACGCGGGCAGCAGGCCCTCCAGTTTCAGCACGCCGTCAGCGGAAAGGATGGTCTGCCAGTCACGCTCGCTCTCGACGTAAAAGGACTCCTCGCCGTTGCCGGAGGCCATCGTGTCCGCGGCGTCCATCGCGGACTGGAGTTCCAGCCACAGAAATCCGTACGGTCCGAGCGTGAGCGCATAAGGCTGCTTCGTGATCGGCGGAAATTCGACGTAGCCCAGCATCTCTACCGGCGTCATGCCCTCCAGTTCGGACAGATCGAGCTGCACCGGCTGGGCGAAGCGCGACAGGTTGGCCACGCACAGCACCGTCGCCTCCTGATACTGGCGCAGGTAAGCCAGCACTTTGCGGTTTGAGGAGTCGAGAAAGCGCAGCGTGCCGCGCCCGAAGACCTGGAAGAGCTTGCGCAGTGCGATCATGTTGCGCATCCAGTTCAGCAGCGAGGAGGGGTCGTTCTGCTGGGCCTCCACGTTGATGGCCTCGTAGCCCCACACCGGGTCCATGATGACCGGGCTGAAGAGCTTCGCTGGATTACAGCGCGAGAATCCGGCATTGCGGTCGGCGGTCCACTGCATAGGCGTGCGCACGCCGTTGCGGTCGCCGAGATAGATGTTGTCGCCCATGCCGATCTCATCGCCGTAGTAGAGGATGGGCGTTCCAGGAAAAGAAAACAGCAGGCTGTTCAGCAACTCGATGCGGCGGCGGTTGTTGTCGAGCAGCGGCGCGAGGCGGCGACGGATGCCGATGTTGATCCGCATGCGCGGGTCCGCGCTGTAGGCCAGATACATGTAGTCGCGCTCATCGTCGGACACCATCTCCAGCGTGAGCTCGTCGTGATTGCGCAGGAACAGTCCCCACTGGCAGTTGTCAGGAATGCCTGGCGTCTGCGCCATGATGTCGGTGATGGGCAGCCGGTCTTCCTGGCGCAGCGCCATGTAGATGCGCGGCATGAGCGGGAAATGGAAGGCCATGTGGCACTCGTCGCCGTTGCCAAAATAGGGCCGCACGTCCGTTGGCCACTGGTTCGCTTCGGCCAGCACCATGCGGTCCGCGTAGCCTTCGTCGATGGCCGCACGAATCTTCTTGATGACCTCGTGCGTCTCCGGCAGGTTCTCGCAGTTGGTGCCGTCGCGCTCCACGAGGTACGGAATGGCGTCGATGCGCAGCGCATCCACGCCCATGTCCAGCCAGTAGCGCATCACCGAAAGCACTTCCTCCAGCACCACGGGACTGTCGTAATTCAGATCCGGCTGGTGCGAGAAGAAACGGTGCCAGTAATACGCCTGGGCCACCGGATCCCACGTCCAGTTGGATTTCTCCGTGTCGGTGAAGATGATCCGCGCGTCTTTATACTTCTGATCGGTGTCGGACCAGACGTAGAAGTTGCGCTCCGGCGACCCGGGAGGCGCATGACGCGCGCGCTGGAACCACGGATGCTGATCGGAGCTGTGATTGATGACCAGCTCGATCATCACCTGCAGGCCGCGTTCGTGCGCCGCCTCCAGAAAGCGCTGGAAATCCTCCAGCGTCCCGTAGCTGGGGTGCACGCTCATGTAATCGGAGATGTCGTAGCCGTCGTCGCGCAGCGGTGAGGGGAAAAACGGCAGCAGCCACAGGCAGGTGACGCCCAGGTCCTGCAGATAATCGAGCCGCTGCATCAGCCCCGGAAAATCGCCGACACCGTCGTTGTTGCTGTCCTGGAAGGCCTTGACCGAGACCTCGTAAAGGATCGCGTCCTTGTACCAGAGCGGGTCGGAAACACTGCCCGGCTTGCGTACGATGGTCTGCGATTCCGGCATCGAGTCCCGCGTCCTCACTGGTAGTAGTCGAAATCCTTTTCCGAGCGCACGCGGCGGAGCACGCGGAACAGGTGCGCCGGCATCGTCTCCGCTGACAGCTCAATGTAATTTCGCGCGCCCTGCCACAGGAAGCGCGCGCCGCTGAGCTGATCCCACAGTTGAATCGTATCCTCCGCGCCGATACGCAGGACGTCCAGGTCCAGCTCGATCCAGCCCGCCTGGGTGTGGTGGAGATCCAGATTCACGACCACCAGCACCATGTTGGCGCTGTCGAAACTGGTCTTGCTGTAGGCAATCAGGCTGGGATTGTCCGTCGCGTGAAAGCAGAGATTGTGGTTTGCGTGCAGCGCGGAGTTCTCGCGGCGGGCGCGATTGACCGACGCAACTGCACTGGCGATGCTTTCCGGCGCGTCCAGCTTCCAGTGGCGGATCTCATATTTCTCGGAGTGCAGATATTCCTCACAGCCCGGCCGGACTGGCTCGTGCTCGCCCAGTTCGAAGGCCGGCCCGTAGATGCCGTAGCTGGGGCCCAGCGTGGCCGCCAGCACCAGGCGGCTGAGAAAGGCCGCGCGTCCGCCGATCTGCAGCGTTTCAGGCAGGATGTCCGGCGTATTGGGCCAGATATTCGGCCGCAGGTATTCCCGCAGCGGCGCCTGCGTCAGCTCCGTGAAGTATTCCGCGATCTCCTGCTTCGTGTTGCGCCACGTGAAGTACGTGTAGGACTGCGAGAAGCCAAGCTTCGCCAGTCGCTGCATCACGCGCGGACGCGTGAACGCCTCGGAGAGGAAAAGAGCATCCGGAAAATCGCGTTTGATTTCCCCAATGCACCACTCCCAGAAGGGAAACGCCTTGGTGTGTGGGTTGTCGACGCGGAAAATGCGAACGCCCTGGTCGATCCAGAAGAGGAAAACATCGCGCAGGCCGTCCCACAGCGCCAGCCAGTCGCTGCTCTCGAAATCGAGCGGATAAATGTCCTGATATTTCTTTGGCGGATTCTCGGCGTACTGGATGCTGCCATCCGCGCGGTGCCTGAACCACTGCGGATGCTCGAGCACCCAGGGGTGATCCGGCGAGCACTGGAAGGCGATGTCAAGCGCCAGCTCCAGACCCCTGGCCGCCGCGGCATGCAGCAGATGCTGAAAATCTTCGAGCGTGCCCAGCTCCGGGTGAATCGCGGTGTGGCCGCCTTCCTTCCCGCCGATAGCCCAGGGACTGCCAGGATCGCCGGCTCCGGCGGTTTCGGCGTTGTTCCTGCCTTTGCGGAAGCTGCGCCCGATGGGGTGAATCGGCGGCAGGTAGAGCACGTCGAATCCCAGGCCGGCGACGTAATCCAGCCGCGCCTCCACGTCCCTGAACGTCCCGCGGCGCCCCGGCTCCACCGCCGCGGAGCGGGGAAACATCTCATACCAGGCGGAGTAGCGCGCCTTCTCGCGGTCCACGCACACGCGCAACCCCGGCTCGTACCGCGTCTCCAGTGCCGGATCGGGAAACTGCGCCATCAGAGCCGCCAGTGCGGAATCGAGCGCCGCGGTTTGCGCGGCCTCCGGCTTTTCCGCATTGCGCATCTGCGCGGCCCAGCGGCGCAGCGCGTCCGCATCGTCGCGCCCGGCACGGGTCGCGGCCTCTTCCACCAGCAGCGCGCCGTTCAGCAGCTCCACGGCGATCTCCTGGTTGGCCGCGATGCGCTTCTCGAGGTCGCTCCTCCAGGTGTCAAAGTGATCGATGACACCACTGACCGTATAGAGATACTCGCCGAGCCGCGAAACCGGAAACTCGGCGCGCCAGCGGTCGCTGCCCAGCGGCTGCATCGGCACCGCGGTCCAGTTGGGCACGTCGCAGTACCGAAAGAGCAGCCGCGCGGCGACGTGGTCGTGACCGTCGGCGAAAACGTCCGCCTCCACGCGGACCGAGTCGCCCACGATTCGCTTCACGGGAAAGCGGCCCGCGTCGATTGCCGGCTCCACGCTTTCGATGACGACGCGTTTTCTTCCGTCAGCGGGTTTGGCCATGGTTTCGATGGGAGGCGCGGCTTCGCTCCGGCCGCACTCACGCGAAGATGCATCTGAAGCACCCACGCGCTGGTTACGATTCTACGAACCGCGAACCGGGGTTTTGTTCCTCTGCGGTGCAATTACAGAAAAAATCGCCCGCCGGCACAGTTGGCCCAAATTCCGCCTCCCCGTTCAGTTGTCCGGCAGCATGCTTGGCTCTTCGGGCGCGTGCAGGCGCACCAGGCGGTCGACCGTGTAAGGCGCGCGCTGCGACGAAGCGTGATAATGCCGCACCTGCAGCTCGCCCAGCAGCCCAATGGCCAGCAATTGCGTGCCCGCCAGCATCAGCACCGCTGCGATCACAAACAGCGGCCCGTGCTGATCCATCACATGCTGGTGCGTGAAAACCTTCAGCCCCAGCAGAAAGGTGGAGATGGCGCCGCCGGCCAGAATGCCCAGCGCACCCAGGCTTCCGAAGAAATGCAGCGGGCGCGTCATGTATTTCAGCAAAAACCGGATGGTCAGCAGGTCGAAGAAGACGCGAAAGGTGCGGCCGATGCCGTAGTGCGATTTTCCCCGTTCGCGGTTCACGTTGGTGATGGGGATCTCGCAGATGCTGGCTCCGTACCAGGAGGCCAGCGCAGGAATAAACCGGTGCATCTCGCCGTAGAGCGGAACGTTATGGATGACTTCGCGGCGATAGGCCTTGAAGGTCGTCCCGAAATCGTGAATATCCACGCCAGAGAGCTTCGCCATCAGCCAGTTGGCGCAGCGCGACGGAATGCGGCGCATCACAAAGTTATCGATGCGCTCCTTCCGCCAGCCGCTGACCACGTCGTAGCCTTCTTCCAGCTTCTCGAGGAATCCGGGAATCTCCGCGGGATCGTGCTGCAGGTCGCCGTCCATGGCCAGGATATACTCGCCTTCGGCGTGGTCGAAACCGGCCGCCAGCGCGGACGTTTGCCCGAAATTGCGGCGCAGCTTGACCACCAGCACGCGGCTGTCCACCGCGGCAATCTCCTCCAGCAGCTGGCAGGTGCGGTCGCTCGAGCCGTCGTCCACGAAAACGATCTCGAAGGGGTCTCCTACCTGCTCCATGACCCCCTTCAGACGGTCGTACAGGGCTGTGACGTTCTCTTCTTCGTTATGGAATGGGACGACAATGGAATACTTCGGCATAACTCATCATTATAAACTTCAGATCCGGCGGGTCCGTGATCCATTTCACCCCGCAAAGGCGGAGTGCGGCCGCCTAAGCCTCCGGGCCGGAGAGGACCTCTTCCGTAATCCGCGCGGCCTCTTCGCACGCGGCGCGATCCACGTCGAGGTGTGTGACGAACCGGATGCCGTGTCGCCCCACCGTGCCGCACAGGACGCCGCGCTGCCGCAGCCGGGGCATCAGCGCCGCCGCGTCGCCCTGCCCGCGCAGCCGGAAGATGACGATGTTCGTGCGCACGCTTTCGAGATCGATCTCCACCTGGGGCAACTTCGCCAGACGTTCGGCGATCAGCCGCGCGTTGGCGTGATCCTCGTGCAGGCGCGTCGGACCCTCCTCGAGCGCGATCAGCCCGGCTGCCGCCAGAATGCCCGCCTGGCGCATGCCGCCGCCCAGCCCCTTGCGAATGATGCGGGCGCGGTCCATCAGCTCGCGCGAGCCCACCAGCATCGAACCCACGGGCGCGCCCAGGCCTTTCGACAGGCAAAACATGACCGTGGTAAACCCGCGCGTCAGCTCGCGGACGCCCACGCCCAGCGCTACGGCGGCGTTGAAGACGCGCGCGCCGTCCAGGTGCACCGGGAGGCCGCGCTCTGCGGCGCCCGCCCAGATTTCCTCCAGCACCGGCAGCGGAACCACCGCGCCGCCGGCCATGTTGTGCGTATTTTCGAGCGCGATCAGCCCCGTTTGCGCGCGATGATAATGCCGCCCCGTGATGTGCGGCTCGATCTCGCTCCAGCGCAGCACGCCACGCCGGCCGGGCAGCGTGCGCAACTGGCATCCGGAGAACGCCGAAGCCATCGCCATCTCCCACTCCGCGATGTGCGCGCGCGCCTCGCAGATGATTTCCTGCCCGTGCTGCGTGTGCAGGCGGATCGCGGCCTGGTTCCCCATGGTGCCACTGGGCACAAACAGCGCGGCATCGCGCCCGAACATCTCCGCGGCGCGCACTTCCAGTCGATTGATGGTCGGATCCTCGCCGTAGACGTCGTCGCCCACCTCAGCGGCGGCCATGGCCGCGCGCATCCTTGCACTGGGCTTCGTCACCGTATCGCTGCGCAGGTCGATGGTGGCTACAACGGCAGGGATCACCTGGGATTCTTCGGCAAAGGCGGCAATCTTAGCGGACATGGATTTCCTTTCAGCCACAGGATGACACAGACGGCCTAAGCCGCGGCAGGCTCATGGAGGAAGCGGGAGAAGACGTCGTTGGAGAGCAGGCGTCCCCGCGGCGTAAGCGCCACACGATCGCCGTCGACCATGCGCAGCAAGCCCTCGCCCTCAAGCTCGGCCACTGTTTCCAGACAGGCGCGAACGGCGGACGCGGAAAATTCTTTGCGCAGCGCGGCCAGGCTCACGCCTTCGTTCAGCCGCAGGCCAAGGAACCAGGCTTCTTCCAGTCCCTCTTCGCGGCTCAGTGGACGCGGCGACTCAGGCCAGGCAGGACCAGCGAGGTACGCGTCCAGATCAACCGTCGTGGCAAAACGCAGCGCGGCGCCCGAGCGGCTGCGCAGCATCGAGTGGGCATCCAGGCCGAAGCCCAGATAGGGCGCGCGCCGCCAGTACTTCAGGTTGTGCCGGGACTCGTGTCCGGGCCGCGCGAAATTGGAGATCTCATACTGTGCCAGGCCATGCCCGGCCAGCAGGCCGATCGCCTCGATGTACATTTCGGCGATGCGGTCGTCGTCGGGAACCTGCTGCGCGTGATACCGTCCGCCGCCGAGCAGCATTTCGCGCCCCAGCTGCGACTCGTCGTCCACTTCCAGCATGTAGATGCTGGCGTGATCCACGCCCGAATCCGCCAGCACCTCCACTGACTCGAACCAGGAGTCGAGCGTCTGCCCGGGCAGGCCGGCAATCAGGTCCACGCTGACGGCGGGGATGCCGGCGGCGCGTACGCGGGCGATCTCCTCAAGCGCCACAGCCCGGGTATGCAGCCGCCCGGTCTGGCGCGCTTCGCTGTCGATGAAGGACTGCACCCCGAGGCTGATACGGCTGACGCCGACATCGACCAGAGTGTCCAGCACGGCGGGTTCCAGCTGTCCCGGCGCGCACTCCACGGTGATCTCCGCCATCGGCATCACGGCAAATTCCCGCCGCAGCGCCGTGAAGAGGCGGCGGATCAGCGCGGGCGAGAGCAGCGTGGGCGTGCCTCCGCCCAGGTAAATGGAGCCGGTGGCTTCGGGCAGCGTGAGGTTCCAGCTCCTGGCGGGGGAACGGAGAACCCGCAGGTCTTCTTCCAGCCGCGCGACGTAGCGCTCATGGTACGCGGCGGGAAAAACCCCGGAGGCGAAGTTGCAATAGGTGCATTTGGACCGGCAGAAAGGGATAGAGAGATAAAGCCCCAGCAGTTCCATAGCTGCTTCTATTGTCCCACCAGGGGCAAATTCGGAGCTTTCAGCAGGGGAGACGCCTGTCCGGCCCGGTTTAGCCCTCAGGCAATGGAGGATTGGCGAGGACTACGGAGGTCTCCACCTGGCGCTCCGGAATGCTCCGGTATGTGCGCAGCAGCCGGTTCTGTGTTTCCCTGGAGACGAGCACGAATCCGTGCCGCTGACAGAAGCGGATGGCCCGCTCAGCGGCGGCCCGGGTGCCGACCAGCATTTGTCGTGTGCTCAGGCTGCGCAGGTGGGCGATGAGCGCGGCGCCCACGCCAGACCGCTGGCGACCGGGCAATAGGTAAGCGTGGCGGGTGAGGTCGACATCGCCGACGGGCTGAATGCCCATCACGCCATTCAGCGCGTCCTCTTCTTCATACCCCGGAAGATCACTCCTGCGGCAATCTCATGATCCAGCTCTTCGGCCGACGTGCAAGGATCGTGCCAGCGGTCAGGCGGGATCGCGTCGCGATACGCTTCCGCGGCGGCGTTCTCGATGGCCGGGATAACCGGGCGCTCTTCAGGGCGGCACTGGCGGATGGTGCTCATGATGGATCGTCTTCTCATCCCGGTAAGATAGAAAGGATGCCCGCTCCCGGCGATTCATCCTCGACTGATAGGCGCAAGCCGGCATCCCCGCCTGCCGCTGCGGCGAAGTCGCAGGCTGCTGCTCCGCAGGAAGACGACATCGTCGGCAAGGCGTATGACAGCCGCCTGATGGGCCGCCTGATCCGGTATCTCTACCCCTACAAATGGGCGGCGGTCACTTCGATAGTCGCGATCATTCTCAAGGCGGGCGCGGATGTGCTCGGCCCCTACCTGACCATGGTCGCCGTCGACCTCTACCTGACGCCGGCGATGGCGAAGACGCCGCAGGCCGCGGCGGCGCAGGCGGCCAAAGGCGCGCAGGACCATGCGTGGATGGCTGGCTGGCTCACGCCCTGGGCCAGGGGCGGCGCGTGGCACGGCATTTCGGAGCTGGCCGGCATCTGGATGGCCGCGCTGCTGCTCAGCTATGGCCTCGAAGCGCTGCAGACCTGGCTGATGCAGTGGACCGGCCAGAAGGTGATGTTCGACCTGCGCAGCCAGATCTTCCGCCATCTGCAGCGCATGCACATCGGCTTCTACGACCGCAATCCGGTCGGCCGCCTGGTCACGCGTCTTACGACCGACGTGGACGCGCTGAACGAAATGTTTACCTCGGGCGTTTTCGCCATCTTCGAGGACGTTTTCGTCCTGGCCGGCATCGTCTTCGTCATGCTGCGGATGAAGTGGTGGCTCGCGCTGCTCGCGTTTTCCGTGCTGCCGTTCATCCTGCTGGTCACGCACCTCTTCCGCAACTCGGTGCGCGACTCCTACCGCCGCATCCGCACCGCGATCGCCCGCATCAACGCCTACACCCAGGAGCACGTTACCGGCATGCCACTGGTGCAGCTCTTCAACCGCCAGCAGCGCGCCTTTCGCGACTTCTCCGCGGTCAATAAGACCTATCTCGACGCCTTCAAGGACGCCATCCTGGCGTACGCGCTCTACTATCCTGCCGTCGAGCTGCTCAGCTCCATCGCCATCGCGCTCATCATCTGGCAGGGCGGCGGCGGCGTGCTGCGCGGGACCGTCACGCTGGGCGTTCTCGTCGCGTTCATGCAGTACGCGCAGCGCTTCTTCCGGCCCATCCAGGACCTGAGCGAGAAATACAACATCCTGCAGGCCGCCATGGCCGCCAGCGAGCGCGTCTTCAAGCTGCTGGATACCGCGCCGGAAATTGTCTCGCCGGCCAGTCCCAGGCAGGGCGACGGCTCCGGCCGCATCGAGTTCCGCGACGTTTGGTTCACCTATCAGCGGCTCGACCCGGAAACCGCCGCGCGCGTCGTCGCCGCCACGCCCGCCGAACTAATCGCCATGCCCATCGAGTGGGTGATGAAGGGCGTCTCCTTCGCGATTGAGCCGGGGCAGACCGCGGCCATCGTCGGTCACACCGGAGCCGGCAAGACCACCATCACCAGCCTGATGATGCGCTTCTACGACGTGCAGCGCGGCCAGGTCTGCGTGGACAGCGTCGATGTGCGCGAGCAGGACCTGACCCACCTGCGCCAGCGCTTCGGTGTGGTGCTCCAGGACCCCTTTCTCTTCAGCGGCACCGTGGGCGACAACATTCGCCTGGGCACCGAACGCATCACCGAGCAGCAGATGCGCACCGCCGCCGAGCAGGTCAACGTGGACGACTTCATCCTCACCCTGCCTGGCGGTTACCAGGAGCCGCTGCGCGAGCGCGGCGCCGGGCTCTCCACCGGGCAAAAGCAGTTGCTGAATTTTGCCCGCGCCCTGGCCCACCGGCCCGGGATTCTGATCCTCGACGAGGCGACCTCCAGCGTCGATACCGACACGGAGCTGCGCGTGCGCGGCGCGCTGGAACATATGGTGGAGGGCCGCACTTCGGTGGTGATCGCCCACCGCCTCTCCACGGTGCAGCGCGCCGATGCGATTCTGGTGATGCACCATGGCCAACTGCGCGAAATGGGCTCCCACCAGGAGCTGCTGGCCATGCGCGGCATCTACTGGAAGCTCTATCAGTTGCAGTACAAGGATCAGGAACTGGGCGAACCCACCAGCGGGCTGGCGCCGAGCCTGGCCTGACTTGATGGCCCTGGGAACCTGGCGGCGGCCTGAAGATGCGTGGGACTGAAAGCCTGGGGGTATTTCAGCCCAAACCCGAGCAGCCGGTCGAAAGCGATATGAGCAGTCCAGATATCGGCAATCTGCAAAGCGTCCACAGCGTCCCCCTTCCAGGCTGCCAGTCCCAGAAGAATCGCAGCGCATAGCTGTGGGCCGTATTGTAAAGAGCAGCCGCTCCGCGCCTGTAACTCTTGGCGAGGTAGCCGATCAGGGCAAGGTCGGGGGCAAGAAACAACAGCGCGAAGAAGAGCCAGTGGCCGTGCAGAAGGGCCGAAAAGCAGACCATGCTCGCAACAAGTACGAGCAGGCCCTCGATGCGCAGGAGCCAGTCGGGTCGTGTCAGCATAGAGGAAGCATACACAGCAGGAGAGACTGCTTCGTTTCGGCAGCGGGTAAACCGGGATGAGACAGTCAGAGAGTTAGCGGAATGCCAGGGAACGGGCCCAGAATCTTTCTCTCCGCCGGCGAGGCCAGCGGCGAGCACTACGGCACGCTGCTGATCGCGGCGCTGCGCCGGCTCCTGTCCAACGCTCAATTTTTCGGCCTGGGCGGCCGCCGCATGGAAGTCCTCGGCTTTCGCCCCATCGTCCGTTCGGAAGACGTCGCCGTCATCGGCATTACGGAGGTCGTCCGCCACATGCCGCGCATTTACGGCGAATACCGCCGCCTGCGCGCCTCCATCGCCCGAGAAATGCCCGACATCGCCATCCTCATCGACTTCCCTGACGTCAATCTCTCCCTGGCGCGGCACCTGAAGCGCCAAAACGTGCCGGTGATCTACTTTGTCAGTCCGCAGCTTTGGGCCTGGAAGAAGTACCGCATCCGCAGTGTGCAGCGGTACGTGGACCGGATGCTGGTGATCTTCCCCTTTGAGGAGCGCTTCTACGACGATCACAGCGTCGCTGCGGAGTTCGTCGGCCATCCGTTGGCCGAGCTGGAACCGCCCCGCATCACCCGCGAGGACTTTGCCGGCGAGTCTGGCATCGATTCGTCCAAAATTTGGGTGGGCCTGCTGCCAGGCAGCCGCGGCAAGGAGATCCGCCTCAACCTGCCCGAAATGATCCACGCGGCCGGGATTCTCGGCCAGAATCAGAACCCGGGATACGAGTTTCTGCTGCCCCTGGCGCCCACGCTCACCGGGCCGCAGCGCCACCATATTGGATCCCTGATCAGCCAGCTAACAGCCGCTCAGCCCTTCCCGCCCCACATCACCGTGGTCGACGATGCGCGGGCCGTGCTGCACCACGCGCGGGCCAGCATCGTCGCCAGCGGCACCGCCACCGTGGAAGCCGCCCTGATCGGCAACCCTTTTTTAGTGGTTTACCGCGTCTCCCCGCTCAGCTACGCTGTGGCCAAACAGGTGGTGAACGTGCCCCATGTGGCCATGGTGAACCTGATTGCCGGAAAGCGCGTCGTACCCGAACTGATTCAGGGTGACTTTACTGCGGATCAAGTCGTCTCACAGCTAAGGCCGCTGCTGGAACAGGATGAGGTGCGGGCGCGCATGCAAACCAGCCTGCGGCAGGTGGCAGCAATGCTGCGGGCGGAACAGGGCGCCATCGACCGGGTGGCCCGCGTAACATGCCAGATGTTGCAGCAACGCAAGGAACGAACGAGCCCGGTTCCCACGGGCGGATGAGGAACGAAGGAATGACAACCCACGGCCTGATGCCCCTTTGCCGGAAATGTTGGCGGATACCTTGCCCGAAGCGGCCTTTCTCCGGATTCTGCGCGGCCCTTGCGACTCTCGCCGCTGCCGCCCTGCTGGCGGCTTTGCCCTGCGCGGCGCAGGCCGCCCCCGGGGTCCAGACCCTCAACGTCACCGCCTACAACATCGACGCGCAGATTCAACCGAAGGATCACACCCTGACGGCCACCGCGCAGGTCACCTTCACCTCGCTGAATGATCAGCCTGCGGCGGTCTTCGACCTGCACGGCGCGCTGAACGTCAGCCAGGTGACGGACGCCTCCGGCGCGGCCCTGAATGGCGTGCGCGGCCAGGATGCGACCCTGGTCGTCACCCCTCCCACACCGCTCCAGAAGGACCAGACCTACATCTGGACCTTCCACTACTCCGGAACGCTGGAAAACGGCAATGGCGGTCCGGTGCCCGGGCTCCAACTGGCCTCCGTCGAGGCGCCCATCACGTATCTGCTCTATGCCGGGGAATGGTTCCCCATCACCGGCTACACCACCGACCGCTTCACGGCGGATATTCACGTCACGGCTCCCAGCGGCTACGTCGTGGTCGGCAGCGGCCGCACCGGACGTCCCGTCTCCTCGCTGAACGGCACAACCTGGGATTTCAAGTGGGATAAGCCTGGCTTTCCCGGCACCATCATCGCCGGGCAATTCACTGAGGTTACCCCCATGGACGCGCCGAACATCCACATCTACTGCGACGCCGCCCACAAAGCCATCGCCAACGACTACGCCCAGACCGCCCTGCGCGAGTTCGCCTACTTCACCAGCACCTTCGGCATCCCGCAGTCGACGCAGCTGAATGTGGTGGAGCTGCCTGACGACACGGTCCCGGCGTACTGGGCGCCGCAAATCGCCGCCATCGCCTCCGCCCACTTCGGCGGCAGAAATGAGTTCCGCCTGCTGGCCAACACCATCGCGCACCAGTGGTGGGGCAGCGAAGTGAGCCCGCAGTCGCTGGACGATACGTGGATCACCAACGGCATGTCCCGCTACGCCGAATTGATGTATCTGGAGGACGACCAGGGCGCCAGCGCGCTGAAGGCCGCAATCGAGGACGTTTCCGCCGGAGCCTTGGCCTACGACACCATTCCGCTTTCCACGGTGGGCACGCTGCAGCCATGGTCGCCGCAGTTCCAGTCCATGACCCTCGAAAAGGGAGGCATGGTCTTTCACATGCTGCGCGGCATCGTCGGCGACCGCACCTTCGCCAGAATCCTGCGCACGGCCATCGACCAGTACAAGGGCCAGGGGATCAGCACCAGCGAATTCGAGAAGATCGCCGGCCAACAATCGCAGCTGAATCTCGTCCCGTTCTTCTCCGAGTGGCTGGACGGCACCGGTGCGCCGCAGTTCCAGGACAAATACGCCGTCTACCGCCTCGGCAACAACCAGGGATTCCGGACCATCGGCGAAGTCCAGGACAACATGGACCTGCTGAACATGCCGGTGGACCTGGAAATCGAAACCCAGGGCAAGACCGTCAACCGGCGCATTGACGTGGTGGGCACCGACAGCCAGTACGTCGTCGACACCTTCGGCATGCCGCGGCAGATCGTCCTCGATCCCAATGACTGGGTGCTGAAGGAGACGCCTGCGCTGCAGGTGCGGGTCTACATCCTGCGCGGTCAGCAACTGGCGGCACAGGGCGACGCCACCGGCGCGCTGGCGCAGTACCAGTTAGCGAAGAAGGCCAACCCCGACAGCTCGCTGGCCAGCTATCGCATTGGAGAGCTGCTCTTTACCATGCGCAACTATCAGGCCGCCGTGAACGCCTACCGCGACGCGCTGGCTGGTGACGGCGAGCCCGCCTGGACCCAGGTCTGGAGCTACATCGCCATCGGCAAGATCTTCGACATCACCGGCCAGCGGGACCGGGCGATTACCGAGTACCGCGAGGCGCTTGAGACCAACGACAACACCGCGGGCGCGCTGAACGAGGCGCGCCACTGGATCCAGACACCGTATAAGCAGCCGAACAGTTAGCAATCAGCGAAAAGGCGGTTAGCCAAGGGCGGGTTAGCGGAGTCCGGACCAGGAAGGTGAATCCTGCGCCGTTTCGGACTGTACTTCCTGCCATGAAACAGCTCATCGCGCTGCGCAACGCTGTTTGTGCGGGGAACCCGATCATCGGGATCCGAGGACTCGCCGTGCTCCAGGCATTTCTCGGCCGCGGCTTCCGCCTGATCTCCCTCTCGGATTTCCCTGCAGGCACGTCTGTCGGGCTAACGGCAATTCCCATGTTCCAGACCTTCGGACTGGAATCTGCGCGCGTGAAGGACGATCCCGGCGAGAATTCGCCGACCGAGCTGCGTCTGTCGCGGCAGAGCGCCACGAACCTCAGTTCGCCAGCACCGCGCGGTAGCGAATCTGGTTCTTGCGCAGCCGCGAAATCGCCTCGTTGGCCTCCGCCATCCGGAACGTCTCTGTTCGCGCCGCCACATTGTGACGTGCCGCCACGTCCAGCATCTCCACAATCCGCGCGGGACTGCCCGTATTCGAACCGCAGATGCAGCGCGCTCCGGCGATTAGTGGGAAAGCATCCACAGCAACCGGCTTGGGCGGCACGCCCACCAGACAAAGGGTGCCGTGGGGGCGCAGCGCGCTCACATAGGAGCTCCACTCCTGCGCGGCGTTGATGGTGGACAGGATCAGATCCTGGGTCCCTTCCACCGCCTTCAGCGCCTTGCTGTCGCGGGAGTGGACAAAGTGATGAGCGCCCAGCTCCATGGCTTCGGTTTCCTTGTCCACTGACGTCGAGAACGCCGTGACTTCCGCCCCGAAAGCCCGCGAAAACTGCAGCGCCAGGTGGCCAAGGCCCCCGATGCCGATCACGCCCACCCGCGACGAAGGGTTCACCCCGGCGATCCGCAGCGGCCGGTACACGGTAATCCCGGCACAAAGCAGCGGTGCGGCAGTCTCGCTGTCCAGCGCCTGCGGCAGCTTCACGGCGAAGCGGGCATTCACGCGCACGGCCTCGGCATAGCCGCCGTGGCGGCCCACGCAGGTCGCCTGGATCTGCGCGCACAGGTTCTCCTCGCCCTTCCGGCACCATTCGCAGAACCCGCAACTGTCCGCCTGCCACCCGACGCCCACCCGGTCGCCGGCGCCCAGATGGCGCACCGCCTCGCCCGCCTCCACCACCGTCCCCACGATCTCGTGGCCGGGAATGAACGGATACTGGCTGATCCCCCAGTCGTTGTCGATCAGGTGCAGATCGCTGTGGCAGACGCCGCAGTGGGTGATGCGGACTTCCACGTCCTGGGGGCAGAGTTCACCCGCATCGTATCGGAAAGGCAGCAGTTCGGCTCCGGCGGCATGGACGCCATAACCCTGGATGGATGGCATGAAATCCCCTTGGCAGAAATTCCTATCTTACGCCAGGGCCGGTAGCGGAAATGAAGGGCGCGCTTTGGGAAAGACTTGTCAGAAGTCTGCTATACAGCTATGCCTGATAGCAGGAGGAGCCCGTGCCGCGACTCGCCAGAGCCCGCGTTTTTATGAGCGGCCGGAGCCAGCACGTGACCATCCCGGCTGAATTCCGCTTCACCACCGATGAAGTCTGCGTCCGCCGCGATCCGGAGAGTGGCGAGCTGATCCTTTCGCCGGCACCAAAGAACTGGAAGGAGGTCTTCGCGGCCCTCGATGCCGCAGGCTTCCCGGATGAATTTCTGGAAGACCGCGACCAGGGCGCACCTGAGGTTCGCGAGCTTCTGTGACCCTCTATCTGCTCGACACCAACACCGTGAGCTACATCGTGAAGGGAAAATCGCCGGCCGCTCGCGCCCAGCTGGAACGAGCCGGACTTCGCGGAGATCGGGAGATCGCGATTTCTGCCATTACTGCCGCAGAGATTTTCCATGGACTGGAACGCATTGGAGCAGGACCGCCGCGCCGCAAGGCGATAGACGTGTTCCTTTCAATGGTGACGATCCACCCGTGGGACCTGGGCGCGGCTGAGGCCTATGGGACCCTCCGCGCTCGGCAGGAGGCACGAGGAACAACGCTCGGTCCGCATGATCTGCAAATTGCGGCCCATGCTCTGGCGCTGGGAGCTATTCTCGTCCGCCACGACCACGCATTTCGGCAGGTGACCGGGCTTGCCGGACCTGAAGACTGGGCAAGCGACCTCTGAGTGCGCCTTCCGTGCGATTTCAGCTTTGCCTGCGGCGCCTGCGGCAACGTGGAGGGGACCGAGATTACTGCGCTTCCACCTGCAGCGTGACCACCTGCATCCCGCTGACCACTGCGTTCATCGGCAGGGAAGCCACCGGCAGGGCCGATTCGCCATTAAGCTGCAGGCTGTGGTTCTGCTGCATCGGCTGCAGCACATTTGCCAGCGACAGCGGGATCGCCGACAGCGTCTGCCCATCCACGGCGGCCTGCGGCTCCGGCGCCAGCAGGGTCACGTAGAGCTCGTCGCTGGGATGCGCGCTGTTGAGCTGGGCGATGGTGGCGCTCATGTCCAGGGGCTGCGCTCCGATCATCGGCGGCTGCATCAGGCGATCCAGCGTGGCGCCATCGCTGACCACCAGGCGCACCGGCCCGGGCGGAAGATTGGCGGGCAACGTGACCGGCACGCGGATGTTCCGCGGCTCCCCGTGCCAGGGCAGCAGCGTCGCGTCCACGGTGATCGTGTCGCCCCCATGCACTTCCACGCGGCTCACCTGCGCGCTCTCAATCTGCGTGGTCAGCCGGCGCGGGATGGCCGCAATGTTCAGGTCCACGCTCTCGATCGGCGTGCGCCGGGCGGCGTTGTTGTACAGGCGAGCGAAGCGCATGCCCAGCTCCAGGGCGGTCATCAGATTGGCTGGAATCGCATCCGTCGGCGCCACCAGGCTGTCGAGCTTCACGGAGGGGTAGCCGTCAAGCTGCACCGTGCCCTGCAGCCGGTAGCTGGTCAGTGCGGAGTAGGCGTTCTCTTCCATCAGCCCCTGATACACGGCCACCATCACCGCCGTCGGCGTGACCTGCGGCTGGTCGATCACCTGAAAATGCAGCGTCTCATGCTGCGCCTGTTGCCCGGGAGCCACGCCGTCGCTGGTCACGTCCAGCGTCACCGGGATCATCCGCGCTGCCTTGCCGAAAACCCCCATGATCGCCGACTGCCGGTCCTCTGTGATCGACCCGATGGTCTGCGTGGTGTTGATGATCTTGAAGGCGTCATAGGGCGAGGGCAAGGTCGCCACCACCTCCGCTTTGGTCATGGGCATAGAGACCGGGCCAAACTGCGTGATGGGGTGCCCGCAGGCCAGCATCCGGTGCGGATCGACATATGTGACGGTGCAGGTAGCGGCAATGTCCAGATCCCCGCGCACCAGTACGGCGCTGACCGCGTCGCCGGGGCGCAGCGGCCCAGGCTGCACGTCGTTGCTCTCCGAGCCGCCGATGCCTTCCACGGGCATCAGGCCGGCGGGGGCGTGCTCCTTCCAGAGTTGCAGCGCCCGGGGGCTGAAGCCGCTGAAAATCAGCGGCGTCTCAATGGGCTGGATCAGCGGCGTGGAGGAACCCGGCGCCGAGACCGCGGTGGAGGCCGATCCAGGCAGCAGTGACGGCGGCGCGGCGAAGGCGACGTCCTCCATGGGCCCGGCGGGCTGGTTCTCCACGCCCAGCATTTGCTGGATGGGCGTGATGCCGGCAATCGGCTCCTTGCTGAACATCCCGATCCGGTACGAGATGGCGCCCACCAGCTCCCCGTCGATGTACACCGGGCTGCCGCTCATCCCCGCTACCACCCCGGTGTAGTCCGGCTCGGGGCCTTCCAGGCGCGCCAGGATCATGTCCTGCCGCGGCCCGATGGCGTTGTGCAGCACGCCCAGGATCTCCACGCCCATCGGCTCCGGCTGCGTCCCCTCGAAAACCGTGTAGGCCACGCCCTGCAGCCCGCGATGAATCCGGCTGAGCGGAAAGAATTTGGTCGCTGCCGGCGGATTCGGCGGAAGATTCGTGAAATTTGGGGCTCCCGCCGGCTGTGAAGTCTGGGCGCAGAGGCTCACGCTGCCGGCCACCGCCAGCAGCAGCGCTGCGGCGCGTCGGATATCCTTCAGGGGTTTGCGCACGTCCATAGAGTAAGCCGCTTCGGCGCTTGCCGCAAAGGCGCAGACGGCTCGACAATCGTCCCAGAGGTTTTTTCCTATGAGGGTCCCCTGTCTGCGGATTTCTGCTGTTGCCACCGTTGCCCTGCTTGTCTCTCAGACGCTGCTGCTGGCAGGAACGTCATGGGCGCAGCAGACGGATCAGCAGCAGAATCAGAATCAGACGCAGAACCAGAACCAGCAGCCGTCCACCCCTCCCGCTGCCGGCGGTCCCGGCAATGACAATGGGCCCATCGCGCTGCCCAGGCGCACGGTGACGCCTGCTCCGCCGCCCCCTCCGCCGCCCAACATCAAGAACCCGCCGGGGCTGGGGAATCTCTCCATGCGCGTCAACGTGCCGGTGGTGAACGTAGACGTAGGCGTGCTCACGGAGAAGACGCACCAGTTCATCCCCAACCTGCAGGAAGACAACTTCCGCGTTTTCGAAAACGGCGTGCCGCAGCCGATTATCGGTTTCGAGCAGGTCAAGGCGCCCATCACCGCGGTGCTGCTGCTCGAGTTCGCCAGCAACAGCTGGTATTTCATCCAGGACATGTGGCAGGCCGCCTGGTCGTTTACCCAGCAGCTCGAGCCGCAGGATTACGTCGCCGTCGTCACCTACGACATGCACACCAACATCCTGACGGACTTCACCCAGAACAAATCCGTCATCCAGAACGCGATTGAGTCGCTGCAGTTGCCCACCTGGAACGAAACCAACGTCTTTGACGCCCTCTACACCACGCTGGACCGGCTCTCGCGCATACCGGGGCGCAAGTACATCATCCTGGTGGGCTCCGGCATCGACACCTTCTCCCGCATCGACCTGGACAAGGTGCTCGAGAAAATCAAGGAGACGCCCAACGTCACCATCTTCACCATCAGCACCGGCGGCTTCGCCCGCGCCTTGGGCGGCATGGCGGGCGGCATTCCCAACAGCATCGGCATGCTGCAGGCCGATAACGAGATGCAGACCTATGCGCGGATGACGGGCGGCATGTGGTTCGAGCCGCGCTTCCAGGCGGAGTTTCCCGACATCTTTCAGCAGATCAACGCCTCCATCCGCAACCAGTACCAGCTCACCTACCGCCCGACCGATACCAAAATGGACGGAACCTACCGCCGCATCCGCATCGAGCTGGTGGATGCCGAAGGCCAGCCGCTGCGCATGGAGAACGAGAAGCACAAGCCGGTGAAGTACCTGATCGTCGCCCGCGATGGGTACAAGGCACAGTTGCCGGTGCAATAGGGACTCGCCGTCCAGGCCGCGCGCCGTCGCGTTCTGTTGAGCAGACAATAGCCCGCCCGGGGCTTCTTCCTGTGGCCGGAATCTCTGGCCGGCCCGGTCTACCCCGGCCATTTGCTACCCTTGACTCCGATTCCATGGAGCCTCTGCTCATCGTCGTCGCCGGGCCCACCGGCAGCGGTAAAACCGCGCTGTCGCTGGCCCTCGCCGAGCGCTTCGGCGGCGAGATCGTCAGCTGCGATTCAGTAGCCGTCTATCGTGGGATGGAGCTGGGCACGGCCAAACCCACGCCGGCAGAGCGCCGCTGCGTCCCGCATCACCTCCTCGACATCCAGCCGCCGAACCACTTCTGCACCGCCGGCGATTACAGTCGTCTGGCGCGCCAGGCGATTGCCGACATCGCCGTGCGCGGCCGCCTTCCCATCGTGACCGGCGGCTCAGGACTCTACCTGCGGGCGCTGCTGGCGGGCCTGTTTCCCGGGCCGCAGCGCTCCGACCCGATGCGCGAGCGTCTGCGCCGCAGCGCGGAGCGGCACCGGCCGGGTTGGCTGCACCGGCTGCTGCTGCGGCTGGATCCCGCCGCGGCCGAGCGCATCCACGCCAACGATCAGCCCAAACTGATCCGCGCAATTGAGGTGTGTCTGGCCGCTCGGCAGCCGCTGACCTCTGCCTGGCAGGCGGGCCGTGAGCCGCTGCGCGGATTCCGCATCCTGCGTCTCGGCCTCGATCCGCCGCGTCCGCTGCTCTATCAGCACCTGGAAGCGCGCGCAAAGGCGATGTTCGCGGCGGGCCTGATCGAGGAAACCCGCGCACTGCTGCGGAAATACGGCGACGCGTCGCGGGCTTTCGACTCGCTCGGCTATCGCCAGGCGTGCGCCGTCCTGCGCGGCGAGTTGACGGAAGCGGAAGCCGTTGCCGCCACGGCTCAGGGCCATCGCAATTACGCGAAACGCCAGCTCACCTGGTTTCGCCGCGAGCCGGAGATGCACTGGCTGCACGGTTTCGGGGACGATGCAGCTGTCATGGACGAGGCAGGAAAGTTGATATCGGCAGCCAGTGGCCAGCAGCTGCAAAACTAAACCCTGTTCCCTGTTCTCTGTTTTTCTACTTCACCGTCATCGCCACACACACCGCTCCCGAGCAACCGGAGGGGGAAGTGGCCTGGGTGATCGCCGTGCCGTTCGAGGAGTAGGCGGAAATCACGATGGTGTAGTTGCCCGGCGCCGTCCCATAGTTGGGCGAGGGTTGGTAGTGCTCGTAGCTGTAGCGCGGATTGCACGCGGTCAGGCCGATGGCTCCCGCTGCGAGCAGCATCGCGATGCCCAGCACGCGCAGCGCGCCGAAATGCCGGCGCCGCAGCGCCCCCATGCCCGCCAGCGCCAGCAGCCCGGGAATCACCAGCGCATACGCTGTGCCGGACCGGCGGAGCCGTTCCGCGTGGCTGCTGAGAATGCCGGATGATCCCTGGGTGGTGATCTGCAGGGAGCTGAGAATGGAACCGTTCGCCGGCGGAGTGGCGATCACGGGATTGAAATTGCATTCCGCGCTGCTTGGCAGGCCGGAGCAGGACAGGTTGACCTGCTGGGAAAACCCGTTCCTCGAGGTGAGGGTCAGATTTACCGTCTCGTACTGGCCCGGGCTTACCGTGAACGACGACGGACTGGCGGTGACGGTGAATCCTGCCACAGTGGAACTCTGGTCGCCGACCACCGTGGCCGAAGCCTCGGAGGAGGCAAAGGCGCTGTCGCCGTGATAGACAGCCGTCACCGTCCGCGCCCAGTCCGGTGGATTCGTCACGTTCAGCGTAGCCACGCCATTTTGCACGAACACGGAGCCCAGCGAGCCCTTCGCGGTCTCAAAGCTTACCGATCCTTCGGAAACCGGCTGACCCTCCACGTCGTGCACCATTGCGGTGAAGGAGAGAACACCGTTCTGTTGCTGGGAGGCAAGCTGGGTGCGCGTCGGCGCTGCCGCCTGCGCGTGCGCTGCCGGAGCAGCCGCGAAAGCCGCAAAACAGGTCAGAATTCCCATGCTGACAGTGGCCCGAACCGCGAGCCGTGAGGCGATGTGCTTCCGGAACAGCGAAATCATTCGTCAGGAACTCTCTCGGGAAAACCCTCCGCGCAGAAGCCGCGCGTTGCAACCGCATCTTCTGGGCTGGAAAGATTATTGTATCCGAGGACCGGCCCTCCCGGCGGGAGCCCCCGGAGAATGCAGCGCGGTTCGGGCGGAGTTAGGATCGAAAGTTGCGCGTTTTGGCTTTTTCCGAGGTGGATGGCATGGCAAAGTCGCTTTCCGAACGCCCGCAGCTCCGGTATCTCAGCGATCAGATGGACGAACTCAGGAAGAAGGGTACGCACTTCCGGCTGCGCGTGCTCGAAGATGCGCAGGCCCCGGTCTGCACCTACGATGGCCGCCAGGTCATCAACCTGGCTTCGAATAACTACCTCGGTCTCTGCAACCACCCGAAGCTGAAGGAAGCCGCGGAGAAGGCAACGCGCGAGCTGGGCGTGGGGCCGGGCGCGGTGCGCACCATTGCCGGCACCATGAAAATCCACATGGAGCTGGAAGAAAAAATCGCCCGCTTCAAAAACGTCGAGGCCTGCGTCGTCTTTCAGAGCGGTTTTACCGCCAACGCCGGCACCGTCTCGGCCATTCTCGGCAAAGACGATTTCATCGTCAGCGACGAGCTGAACCACGCCTCCATCATCGACGGTGCGCGCCTCTCGCGCGCGAAGATCAGGGTCTTCCGCCACAAGGATCTGGCCCACGCCGAGGAGCTGCTGCGCGAGATCCGGAACGAGCCCGGCCACAAGCTGCTCATCACCGACGGCGTCTTTTCCATGGATGGCGACATTGGCCCTGTGGACAAGCTCGCCGATCTGGCCGAGAAGTACGGCGCCATCATGATGGTCGACGACGCCCATGCTTCCGGCGTGCTGGGCCGTAACGGTCGCGGCACTGTCGACCACTTCCACTGCCATGGCCGCGTGGACATCCAGGTGGGCACGCTCTCGAAGGCCATCGGCGCCATCGGCGGCTACGTCTGCGGATCGAAAGACCTCATCGATTTCCTTTACCACCGTGCGCGGCCATTCCTGTTCTCCACCTCGCATCCGCCATCGGTCACGGCTACCTGCATCGCGGCCTTCGACCTGCTCGAGCAGGAGCCGGAGCGCATCGATCGCCTGTGGGAGAACACCCGCCACTTCAAGACGGAGCTGGGGCGCCTCGGCTTCGATATCGGCGGCGTCACCACCCCGGCCAGCGAAACCCCCATCACGCCGATCATCGTCGGCGAGGGCCGCCGCGCCATGGATTTCTCCCGTGCGCTCTTCGAGGCGGGCGTCATGGCCACCGGCATCGCTTTTCCCACAGTCCCCGAAGGCAAAGCGCGCATCCGCACCATCATGACCAGCGAGCACACCGGCGAGCAGCTCGATCAGGCGCTCGAAATTCTGGAGAAGACTGCGCGCCGGATGGGGATTCCGGGGTAGAGCCCCTCACAGCATCCCCGATACCGCCATCAGCGCCACCCCCACCCAGAAGAAACCAAACCGATGCGGCGCGAACATGCCGAAAAATATGAGCGCGAGCCCGATCACACGTGCGTACCGCGGGACCGGGTCGTCGTAAGGGGAGCAGCAGCAAAACTGGTGGTAAAAGCGGTTCATGGTTGCCTCCAGACACCCTTAGCATCGCGCGCCGTCCGCGCCCGCGGCAGTGTCCTTCGTCAACATTCGGATATGACAAATGTCAGTCGCTATACTTGAGCGGAGGGAGCAATCTTGTTGCATCTGGAGCGCATTCTGGCCCAAACCCGCGCCGATCTGGCGGCGCGGCGGCAGCGCGTCCCCCTGCGCCAACTCGAGCAGCGCGCATCGCTGCACGCGCCGCGCGGATGGGCGCAGGCTCTGCGGCAGAAAGCCGCCACCGGCCCCGCCATCATCGCAGAATTGAAGAAGGCTTCGCCCTCGAAAGGACTGATCCGCGCGAACTTCGATCCCGGAGCGCTGGCCTGCGAGCTGGCCCGCGGCGGCGCGGCCGCGCTTTCCGTGCTCACCGACGAGCCTTTCTTCCAGGGCAGTCTCGCCAATCTGGAGCGCGCGTCGGCCGCGGCCAGCCTTCCCTGTCTGCGCAAGGACTTTATCGTCGACGAGTACCAGATCGTCGAGGCCCGCGCGCACTGCGCGGACGCCATTCTGCTGATCGTCGCGGCCCTCACCAGCGCGGAACTCGTCCGCTTCACCGCCGCCGCGCATCGATGCGAACTCGACGTGCTCTGCGAAGTCCACACCGCGGAGGAACTGGCCCGCGTGCGCTGCCTGGACTGCGATGCCTATGGCGTGAACAACCGCGATCTGCGCACCTTCGCAGTGCGCCTGGAAACCTCCCTGCAGCTGGCCGCGCAGTTGCCCCTGGGCGCGGTTCACGTCGCCGAGAGCGGCATCCACACCGCAGCCGACCTCTGTTGTCTGCGCGAAGCTGGCTTCCACGCCTTCCTCATCGGCGAATCCCTCATGCGCGAAGCGAACCCCGGCGTCGCGCTCGATAACCTGCTGCAGTCCACCCAGGCCCTCCCCGAGCAGGCGTGACGCCATGTGGGTAAAGATCTGCGGCACCACCAGCCTGGAAGATGCGCAGTTGGCCGCCCAATCCGGCGCCGATGCCATCGGCTTCGTCTTTGCGCCCAGCGCGCGCCACGTCACCTCGGCGCAAGTGGCGGCGTTGCCGGTCGAATCAGCGGGCGAGGCGCGCCGCGTCGGCGTCTTCGTCTCTCAGGACTTTGAAGAGATTGCTTACGACCTCCGCGCCGCGCGGCTCACCGGCGTGCAGCTCCACGGCGAGCTGGATTTTCCCCTCATCGAGCGGTTGCGGCGCGAGTTCGAAGACGAACTGCTCGTCATCCAGACGCTGCATTGGCCGGTCGGCGACGTCTCCCCGGACACGCAGCGCAGGCTGCGCAGCGATCTGCGCGCCATCGCGCGGCATCGCGGCCCCGATGCCGTGCTCCTGGACACGAAGACAGCGAACGCCATCGGCGGCACTGGCACGCCCTACCCCTGGGAACGGGCGCGGGAGATCCTTTCCGACGCGGCAGAGAAGCTGCGCCTGATCGTCGCCGGCGGCCTGGATTCAGGCAATGTGGCCGAGGTCATCCGCACCCTGCGCCCCTGGGGCGTCGACGTTGTGTCCGGCGTCGAGCAGGCCCCCGGCAAAAAAGATCCCGAGCGCGTGCGCGCCTTCGTCCGAGAGGCGCGCACGGCCTTTGCGGAGTTTGAGCCGCGCTGGTAGGCACGAGCCTCGCTGGCTGCGCCCTGCACCTTCACCCTCGGCCCCGCACGCTGCCGTTGCGCGCAGGGGTGGTTGTACCCTGTAACCATGGCAGCCACTGCAACCCTCGCCGGGCGATTCGGCCCCTACGGCGGACGCTACGTTCCCGAGACGCTGGTCGCCGCGCTCGATGAGCTGGAGCACGCCTGCGCCGAAGCCCAGGCCGATCCGGATTTCCATCTGCGCCTCGACGGCTTGCTGCGCGACTACGCTGGCCGTCCCACGCCGCTGTATTTCGCCGCGCGGCTGACCGAGCGCCTCGGCGGCGCAAAGATCTACCTCAAGCGCGAAGACCTGCTCCACACCGGCGCGCACAAGATCAACAACTGCCTGGGTCAGGCGCTGCTCGCGGTGCGCATGGGCAAGCAGCGCATCATCGCGGAAACCGGCGCGGGCCAGCACGGCGTGGCCACGGCCACCGTCTGCGCGCTCTTTGGCCTCGAATGTGTCGTCTACATGGGCGAGGAGGACATGCGCCGCCAGGAGCTGAACGTCTACCGCATGCGCATGCTCGGCGCGGAGGTGCGCGGCGTCGGGTCCGGCTCGCGCACGCTCAAGGACGCTATCAACGAGGCCATGCGCGACTGGGTGACGAACGTCCGCACCACGCATTATCTGCTGGGCAGCGTGCTCGGCGCGCATCCATACCCCACCATGGTCCGCGATTTTCATCGGGTGATCGGCCGCGAGGCGCGCCAGCAAATCCTCGAGAAGGAGAACCGTCTGCCCAACGCCATCATCGCCTGCGTCGGCGGCGGATCGAACGCCATCGGCGCGTTTTACGAATTTATTCCGGACAAGGACGTGCAGCTCATCGGCGTCGAAGCCGGTGGCCGCGGCCCGCAGCTCGGCGAGCATGCGGCCCGCTTCAGCGGCGGAGCTCCCGGCGTGTTGCAGGGGACGTATTCGTACGTGCTCCAGGACGACAACGGGCAGATTGCGCTGACTCATTCCGTTTCCGCGGGACTGGATTATGCGTCCATCGGCCCGGAGCACGCGGCTTTGCGCGATTCGGGCCGCGCCGAGTACACCTCCGCGACCGATGCCGAGGTGCTGGAGGCGACGCTGCTGCTCGCGCGCACCGAAGGCATCATTCCCGCGCTCGAAAGCGCGCATGCTGTGGCGGAGTGCAGGAAGCGCGCGCCGAAAATGAGGGCGAGCGACGTGGTCATCGTCAACGTCTCCGGGCGCGGCGACAAGGACATGGGCATCCTCGCCCGCGAACTGAAGCTGAGCGGAGCGGAATAAATGCCAATTCGATTTGCGGGAAAGCCAGGCCTCGTCGCCTATCTCACCGTCGGCGATCCCGACCTCGCCACGACGCACGACATCGCTCTGGCCGCTATTGACGCCGGCGCCGACGTCCTCGAGTTGGGCGTGCCCTTCAGCGATCCGCTGGCCGACGGTCCCGTGATCCAGCGTGCCAGCGAGCGCGCCGTGCGCAGCGGCACCCGGTTGCGCGACGTGCTGGCGCTGGCCGCGACCCTGCGCGTCGAGCGGCCCAGCGCCGGCCTGGTTATCTTCTCTTACTTCAATCCAGTCCTGCGCCTCGGCCTTGAGAATTTCTGCGCCGCGGCGGAGCGGGCCGGCGTGGATGGCGTGCTGGTGACGGACATGATCGTTGAAGAAGCCTCCGACTATCTGCAGGCGCTGCACCGACATCATCTCGCGCCCATCTTTCTGGCCGCGCCCACCAGCCCCGACGAGCGCCTGGCGCGCATCGCCGCAGTTTCCCGCGGATTCGTCTACGCCATCTCGCGCGCGGGCGTCACCGGCGCGCAAAAATCCCTCGCGTCCGACGCCGAGCAGCTGGTTCGTCGCCTGCGCCGCTTCACTCAGTTGCCCATCGTCGTCGGCTTCGGCATCTCCAATCCCGGGCATTTTGCCGCTGTGGGCGAGTTCGCCGACGCGGCGGCTATCGGCAGTGCGCTCGTGGCGACCATCGAGCAGGCCGGGCGCAAAGAAGCCCCCGGTGCGATCGCGCGATTTATTCAGGGCCTGCGTCTCGCCGCGCCGGCCCGATAATATTCCAGCATCCGTTCTCAAAAATCCAGGGCCCGGGCCGCGGCCCCAAAGGAAGACCATGGATATCGCAGACTGGCGGCGCAAAATCGACGAACTCGACCGGCAGATCGTTCTTCTCATCAGCGAACGCGCCGCCGCCGCGCAGGAAATCGGCCGGCTCAAGCGCACCACCTCTCTGCCTGTCTATGAGCCGAATCGCGAGCGCGTCATCTTCGACAATGTGCGCTCCCACAACCCCGGGCCACTGCCCGACGCCGAGCTGGTTCACATCTATGAGCGCATCATCGACGTGATGAGGGCGCTCCAGAAGAACCAGCTGGCCTCCAGGAACGAGACAGGAAAAGACCAATGATTGTGGCCATGCAGGAGCGTGCGACCGAAGAAGAGATTCAGAACGTCGTCGAGCGCATGATCGAAATCGGATTCAACGTGCACCGCACCACGGGCACGGTGCAGACCATCCTCGCCGGCGTGGGCACGCCAGGCGCTTTTTCGCACGACGACTTCGCCGTGCTTCCCGGCGTCGCGGAAGTCATCCGCATCTCGTCGCCGTATAAGCTCGCCGGGCGCAGCTTCCGGCCGGAAGGCACTATCGTGCGCTTTCCCAACGGCGTCAGCATCGGCGGCCAGGAAGTCGTCGTTATGGCCGGACCCTGCTCGGTCGAAAGCCGCGAGCAGATCTGCGAGAGCGCGAAGCTGGTCAGCGCCGCGGGCGCGAAATTCCTGCGCGGCGGCGCCTTCAAACCGCGCAGCTCGCCCTACTCCTTCCAGGGGCTCGGCCTCGATGCGCTCAAGCTGCTGCGCGAAGCCGGCGAGGCGCACGGTCTGCTTATCGTCAGCGAAGTGATGGAGATTTCCCAGATCGAACTGATGATGCCCTATGTCGATCTCCTCCAGGTGGGTGCGCGCAACATGCAGAACTTTAATCTGCTGCGCGAGCTGGGCGCGGTGCGCAGGCCGGTGCTCCTCAAGCGCGGCATCGCAGCCACCATCGAAGAGCTGCTGCTCTCGGCCGAATATCTCCTCGCCGGAGGCAATTACGACGTCATCCTCTGCGAGCGCGGTATCCGCACCTTCGAGACCTACACGCGCAACACCATGGACATCTCCGCCATCCCCGTGGTCCACAAGCTCTCGCACCTGCCCATCGTGGGCGATCCCTCGCACGGCACCGGCCGGCGCGATAAGGTTCCGGCCATGGCGCGCGCCACGGTGGCCGCCGGCGGGGATGGTCTGCTGATCGAGATGCATCCCAGCCCCGACAAGGCGCTCTCCGACGGCGCGCAGTCCATGTTCCCTGACAAGTTCGCCGAGCTGATGGATTCTCTGCGCATCATCGCTCCGGCGGTGGGGCGTACGATCTAAGGCGAATGGCGATCCGTAACATTACCATCCTGGGCACCGGCCTCATCGGCGCCTCCGCGGGCCTCGCGCTGCGCGCGCAGGGCTTTACCGGAACGATTGCCGGCTGGGATCCGGACTCCGGGCAGCTGCGCACCGCGTTCCGCCTCGGAGCCATCACCGTCGCGGCCGACGATCCGCTGATGGCGGCGACAGAAAGCGACGTGATCCTGCCCGGCGGACCGGTCTTCACCATCCTCGAATGGCTCGATCGCCTCGCGCCGGTGCTGCGGCCCGACCAGCTCGTCACGGACGTGGGCAGTGTGAAGGGCGCGCTCTGCGCTCGCGCTCGCTCCCATTACAACGGACCCGATCAGCCCGGCTTCCTGCCCGGCCACCCTATGGCTGGCAAAGAGATCGGCGGCGCGGGCAATGCTGAGGCCACACTGTTCGCCGGCTCCGTCTGGCTCTTCACCGAATGCGGCGGGCAGATGAGCCGCGCGGCCCGGGGTCTGGCCGAAGAATGGCGCGAATGGGTGGGGAAATTCGGCGCGCACATTCGGTATCTCGACCCCGAGCGCCACGACGTGCTGTGCGCGTGGATCAGCCACCTGCCGCAGTTCGTTTCCACCGCGATGTGCGCGCTGCTCGAAGACGAATTTGCGGCGAATACCGATCTGCTGCCCATCGGCGGGCGCGCCCTGCGCGAGATGACGCGCCTCGGCGCCAGTCCCTTCTCCATGTGGCGCGACATCGCGCACACCAACACCGAGGCCATCGCGCAATCGCTCGACGCGCTCGAGCAGCGCCTCGCTCACCTGCGCGAGAACCTGAAAACTCCTGAGCTGCGCGATGAATTCGAGCGCGCCAATCGCTTCCGCGTGAACAGCCCGGAGCCAAAGCGCTGAACCCGCCTCAATCGAACACCACCGTCTTATTTCCGCAGCACAGAATGCGCCGCTCCAGGTGCCAGCGCACCGCGCGCGCCAGCACGATGCGCTCCAGGTCCCGCCCGCGCGCCACTAAATCCTCCACCTGATCGCGATGCGAGATGCGCGCAACGTCCTGCTCGATAATGGGCCCGTCATCCAGCACCTCGGTGACGTAATGGCTCGTGGCGCCGATCAGCTTCACGCCGCGCCCGTGCGCCGCATGGTAGGGCCGCGCCCCCGTGAACGCCGGCAGAAATGAGTGATGTACGTTGATGATCGCCGACGGATAACGGCTGACGATCGCCGGTGACAGAATCTGCATGTAACGCGCCAGCACCACCAGCTCGATCCGCCTGTCCTCCAGCAGCGACGTCTGCCGCGCCTCCGCGGCTTCGCGCGTGGCCGCCGTCGCCTCCACAACCTCGAACGGCACGCCGTAAAACCCCGCCAGCGCCTCCGCCTCGCGATGGTTACTCACGATCAGGCTGAAGTCGCAGGGCAGCTCCCCGCTGCTCCAGCGATGCAGCAGATCGGCCACGCAGTGCAAATAACGGGAGCAGAACAGCGCCACGCTCGGCCGATGCGCCGACGAGGTCAGCGTCCAGCGCATCGCCAGCTCTGCGGCCAGCGGCGCGAAAGCGCTGCGAAACGTATCCAGATCGAATCCGCCGCGCTCCTCCCCGCCCAGTTCCCATTCCACGCGCATGAAAAAGAGGCCCAGCTCGCGGTCCCGATGCTGGTCCGCGTGCAGAATGTTCGCGCCACGCTCATAGAGCAGGGAAGAGACGCGCGCCACCAGTCCTCGCCGGTCGGGGCAGTCAATCAGCAGCACGGCGGAGTCAGGCATACTGCAAGGCTACCCGATTTCGGGGATATTGTTCGCCCTCCGAATCAAAACAGCCGACCAAAAGATACCTGCTGAAACGACTGGCTTCGAGATCGCCGAACGTTGCGCGCCGGAGGCGCAGGGGAGATCAGCCCGGCACACCCCCGCCGGGAACCAGGGTGCAAAAGGCAGAGAGCCCCGGAGGGGCGGCGCAAAAATTCTCGCTCCGGCCCTTACACCCCCGCCCCGCGCAATCCCAGCCCGATGAAATATGTCGCCACGCCTTCGACCGCGCCCACCAGCGTCATTTCCAGCCCGCTCGACCACCACGAGCGGACCGTGATGAGCGACTTCGCCGCGCCCACGGCGAAATGCGCCGCCAGCGAGATGATGCCCGACGCAATCACCGCCGGATAGCCGGTCATGAAGAAGAACGGAATGATGGGGATGAACGCGCCGACCGCCGTGGACAGCGCCCCCGACCACGCTGAGACGAAGGGCTGGCTCAGCCCCTCCTCGTTCATGTTCAGCCGTTCGGCGGCCAGCGCGCGCAGGAACTGCTCGGGATTGTCGGCAAGGTGCTCCACCACGTGGTCGGCATCGTCCCGCGGAATGCCTTTCACCTGGTAGTAAAGCGAGAGCAGCTCGCGCGCCTCGGGGCCGTTCATCTGAATCGCCTCGCGTTCGCGCGTTACTTCCGCTTCGTAAATCTCCCGCTCGCTCTTGGCCGCCAGATAGGCGCCCGACCCCATCGACAGCGCGCTGGCAATCATGCCCGCCAGTCCCGAGAGAAGCACCCAGTGGCTGTTGCCGAGCGTCGCTCCCGACACGCCGGAGACGATGCCGAAAATCGCGCCCAGCCCATCGTTCACGCCATATATGGCGTCTCCAATCCAGCCCGCCGTTTTCCGCCCGGTCCGGTTGCGCCGCGTCAGCAGCTCGTTCAGCTCCTCCTGCGCCATCTGCGGGGTCACGGCCGTCCTGGGGTAGCGGTGCCGGATCAGCTCGCTCAGCTCCCGGTAATGCTCCTGTTCTTCGACGATTACCTTTTGCAGAATGGCGATACTGGGCTCGTCGCCCAGCTCTTTGAGCTGCTGGCCGTAACTCGCGATGGCGCGGCTCTCGTCGATCTCCAGCCGCCGCAGCGCCATCGCCGGGCCGCCAAGCCGGTTCACCAGCGTATCGGCGTCGCCGGTGGGCTTGCCGTCATACACCGGCAATTCGCCGCCCAGCTCGTGGATACGTTTCGCCCACAGCGCAGCGTGATGCGCCTCGGCCTCGGCCATGTGGCGCAGCGTCTTCCTGCGCATCGGATCATCTTCGCGCTCCGACAGGGTGTTATACGTGTGATAGCCGCGCATCTCGGCCTGCCAGTTCTCGCTCAGGGCCTCGAGCACCCGCTGATCCTTCTGCGACACGGTCTCTGCCATGCCTGAATTCAGCCTCCGATTCGATAAGCGATCCTGAAGCGGCCGATCTGGATATACGAATGTTCGGCCGGCGGCCAGATGCGAAACGATTCTACACGGTAGCCCGTGCGAATCCGCTCCGCCGTGACACTTCCGGCCGGATGCCCGGTGGCGGCGTCATAGAAGTGAACCACCACCCCATCGTCCGCGCGCTGATAGCCGATTACATAATCGCCTGGCGTCAGGCGCATCGACCCACCCAGCTCCAGCGGAACCTGGGTCAGAAAGAAGTGCGAATATTTTCCCTCCGCCGAGTAGCCGGCGGTGATCAGCACCACGTCCGCGATGTATTTCCCGTGGCCGTCCGTGATGCCGGATGCCGAGTGCATATCCGTCTCGATGCGCTCCGTCACCACGGGCGCGCGCGCCGGCAGCACGGACTGGAGTTCCGCCGCAGTCGCCTGCCGCCAGTCCCCGGCCCGCGCCTGCGCATACCCGGCAGCGGCCAAAAAAATCGTCAGCACCGCCGCAACCGCCGCCCATCGCCGGCAAAGTTCCCTCTGTCGCTTCATTCCTGATCCCTTATCTCGAATCCTGCCTTCTGTCCCGTAACCCGTGTCCCGTAATCCCTAGTCAAGATGCACGATCCCGCGCTGCAGCGCCGTGGTCGCGGCCTGGGTGCGGTCTTCCACGCCCAGCTTGCTCAGCAGGCTGTTCACGTGCGTCTTCACGGTCGCTTCGGAAATGAAAAGCGCCGTGCCGATATCCTTATTGCTCTTGCCGGCGACGATCAGCTGCAGCACTTCCAGTTCGCGCGCCGTCAGCGACGACCCGCTCATGCGCTCGGCCAGCTTCTCCGCCACGCGCGACGGAATACGCGACCTCCCCGCATGTACGGTCCGGATCGCCTCCGTCAGCTCCGCCAGATCCATGCCCTTCAGCAAATAGCCTTTGGCGCCGGCCTGCATGGCGCGGTAGATGTCCTCGTCGCCGTCGAAGGTGGTCAGCACGACCACGCGCGCGCCGGGAAACTCCGCGCGAATGCGACCGATCGCGGCCACGCCGTTCAGTTTCGGCAGGCGCAGATCCATCAGCGTCACGTCCGGCCGATGCTTCCGATGCAGCTCCACCGCCTGCTCGCCGTCGCTGGCCTCAGCGATAACGGCAAATCCGGGAATGGTTTTCAGCAGCGCAGCCAGTCCCTGGCGCACGATGTGGTGGTCGTCGACGATCAGGATCCGGATTTCCGTCATGACTGCCGCGCCTTCTCCGTTTCCGTCTTCTCCGTCTCGCGCGCCTGTGTCGTCGCGCCCGTCAGCGGAACCATCATCCGTACCCGCGTGCCCTCACCCGGACGGCTCTCCACCATCAGTGTCCCGCCGATCGACGCCGCGCGCTCCCTCATTCCGGTCAGTCCGAAATGCCCGCTGCTGCCGTCCGGCGGCGTACCGGCAAAGCCTCGTCCATCGTCGCGAATCTCCAGCCCGAAGATACTCCCCGCGAACTCCAGCCGCAGCCACAGATTTTCCGGATCGCCATGGCGCACCGCGTTCACCACCGCCTCGCGCGCAATGCGCAGCGCCTCGCGTTCCACTGCTGCATCCAGCCGATGATACGCGCCGCTCACCTGCATCTGCACCCGCGCCCGCGCGTGCGACGACGCGGCCACGTCCTCGGCCATCTTCAGCAGGCGCACTGCCAAACCCTCCCGCGCGACCGTCTGCGAGCGCAGCTCCCAGATGGACGTGCGCGCCTCCTCCAGGCTGCTGCGCACCACCTCCTGCGTGCGCGCCAGTTGCTCGCGCGCCGACTCCACCGAAGTCTGCATGGCGCGCGCGATCAGCTCCAGCTGGACGGAAACAGCGACGAATCCCTGGGCCAGCGTGTCGTGGATCTCGCGCGCGATGCGCGTGCGCTCGGCCAGCACCGCCTGGAATTCGCGCTCCACCCGCAGCAACCGCCGCCTCCACGCCGCATACCCCAGCGCCAGCAGCGCCAGCGCCACCAGTAACTGGAACCACAGCAACTGATAGAAATGGGGCTCGACCACGAGCGCCGCCTTCGCCGGCGCGGCGCTCCACACGCCGTCGTTGTTGCGCGCCATCACACGAAAAACATAATGCCCCTGCGGCAGATTCGTGTAATACGCTGCACGCCGTGTGCCCGCGTCCACCCATCCGCGGTCGAAGCCGACGAGCTGATAGCGATACTCCACTTTTTGCGGCGCCACAAAGCTCAGCCCGGCGTAGTCGAACTCATAATGGCTGTGTCCAGGCGCGACCCTGAGCTCAGTCGCGGACGCCTGCGGCACATCGTCCACGCTGACCCGCTCAATCACCACCGGCGGCGGAATCCGGTTCAGCGGCATCTGTTCCGGATCGACAACGGCAATCCCTTTCAGCGTCGCGAACCACAGTTCGCCATCGCGCAGCCGCAGCGCCGCGGGATGCCCGCCGCTCGAGCACTCGCTGATCCGCATGCCGTCGGTCACGCCAAAGCGCATCACCTCCGGCGCCGCCCCGCCCGCGGCCATCGCATTCAGCCCCGCGCGGCTCACGCGATAGACGCCACTGTTCGAGCTGAGCCACAAGTATCCGCGGCTGTCCTCCAGTATTCCCAGCACCCGCCGCGGCAGTTCGTCCGATTGAAGCGCAACGATCCGCCCGCCCGCCATCCTGTCGAGCCCCGCGTCGTTCGTTCCAATCCACAGGGTGCCCGTGCGATCCGCGTAGAGCGACGTAATCACGTCGCTGGAGAGGCCGTCCTTTGTGGTGAAGTTCCGGAACTGTCCATCGCGATACTGCGTCAGCCCGCCCAGCGTGCCGATCCACAAATTCCCACCGCGATCGTTCGCCATCGCGCCAATCAGATCGCTGCCCAGCCCGTCGAGCGTTGTCCACGTGGTGAACGCGCCGCTGGCATGACGCGAAAGCCCGTGACTCGTTCCTATCCACAGTGCGCCATGCGGCCCGAAATGCAGCGAGCGGATGAAGTCGTCGGCCAGCCCATCGGCCGTTGTGAAGGCTCGCGTCATCTGGCCGTCTCGCAGCAGATCCAGCCCATCGGGTGTGCCCACCCACACCTCCCCACCGGGAGCGGCCGCCAGCGCGAGGACCACGTTGCTGGTCAGCCCCTGCGCTGTCGTCAGCGCGTGGAATTTGCCTTCGCGAAATACATTCAGCCCGCCGCCGTTGGTGCCCACGCCGACATGACCGTTGGGCGCCTGCGCCAGTGCCAGCACGTACTCCTGCGTCAGTCCCTCCTCTGCCGTCAGCGTGAAAAATTTGCGGTTGCGCAGCACGGCGAGCCCGCTCGATGCCGTGCCCAGCCACAGATCGCCCTCGCGATCCTCGGCCGCCGCCAAATAAACGTCGCCCTCCCGCGGCAGCACCGCGCTGGTTCCATTGAGCGCGATGCGCATCAGCCCTCGCGCCGTTCCCGCCCATATCATGCCTTCGCGGTCGCAGAAAAGAAAGCTGACCGCACCGGTCGCGCCCTCGATCGCACGCACGCTCCCGTGTTCCGCCACATAAAGGCCATTCGTCGTCCCGATCCACATGTGCCCTGAGGTATCAGCAGCCAGCGCCTCGACCGCGCCCGGAACGGCAACGCTGCGGCAGCCCGCTGCTGAGCAGGCTTCCAAACCCGACCGCAGTCCCGCCCACGCCGTGCCGTTGCCGTCCACAGCCAGCGCGAGCACCTCACCCGCGGCGCCAACCGGCAGGAAAGGACCAGCCGCGGCCCGCATCAGGCCCTGCTCGGTTCCCAGCCACAGGGTTCCGTGCGGCCCCATTGCCATCGCGCTGTTTTCCGTCAGGTCGTTCTGCCCCGGCGGCACTGCCTCGGCACGCGACGAGCCCGGATCAATCCGAAAAAGCCCGGCCGCGGTGAGCACCCACACCGTTCCACGCTCACCTTCACGGGTGTCCGACACCCTGTCGCACCACGTCCGCCAAATCTGCGTCGCGGGCACGCCGTGCTTCGGCCCAAAGGCTTCAATCCTGCCGTCGCGCAGGACCGCAAGCCCGCCCGAGGTGCTGATCCACAGCGCGCCCGTGGGGTCTTCCGTCAGGCCATCCACTAAGTCGCTGGGCAGCGCCGGCGTATTCGCATGATTGAAGACCGCGAACTCCGCGCCATCGAAGCGCACCAGCCCGCCTTCCGTTGCAATCCACAAAAACCCATCGCGTCCCTGCACGATGGCATGCACGGTGTTCTGCGGCAGGCCGGAGTCCGTCTGCCACGACTGATAGCCGTAGTGCGCCAGCGCCGTATGCGGATCGAGCGCCTGGGCCGGCACAGCCGCCAGCGCGAGCAACACTCCGACCATCGCCGGAACCGGAATCGCGCGCAGTCTGAGCATGAAGAGTGCCTGAAGAGATGCTAAATCCAGCGTGTGTCCCCGGCGGATTTGTCGGAGGCTCTGTCTGCGCGTCAGCGGCCGTTGGTTCCGGCGGTCCGGCCAGGACCGCGCCGCCGCACCTGCACTTTATCCGCCGCCGCGGGCCCGATGGTGAACCGTCCCGCGGGCGTCTCGATACCCAGCGTCTTGTCGTAATTGCGCTCCAGCACCCGTACCGTCCCGCCCGGCTCAATGCCCGCCCGGTGCAGAAAGCGCAGCAGTCCCGGATCGCGCTCGTAGAGGCTGATCACTGTGTACGCCCCGCCTTCCGGCGCGTCGGCCAGCGGCCGCACCCCGCGCCGTTTGCGCTTCTCCGGGCTCTCCGGCAGCACCTGGTTGCCGTGCGGGCACGAGCCTTTCTCACCCAGCTTGCGGCTCAGCAGCGCCTCGAAGGCCGGGGACACCGCATGCTCCAGCCGCTCCGCCTCGTCGTGCACCTCGTACCACGGCATCCCGAAGATCTCCGACAGCATGCGCTCGATCAGGTGATGCCGCAGCGCGGTGCGATACGCGGCCTCGTGGCCTTTCGGCGTCAGCCGCACCACCCCGTCGCCCGTCACTTCCACGTAGCCGTCGCGCTTCAGCCGCCGCAGCGCCATGGACACGGCCGGCGGCGACACCGCCAGCCAGTGCGCCAGGGTCGCCGAGATCACGGTCTGCCCCTCGCTTTCGGCTTCCAGAATCGCCTTGAGATAGTCTTCCCTGGAGACGCTGATCGCAGGTTTCACTGGCTATTAGCTTACCGCCAGCTGCGCCGCGGGTATGCGGCCGTCGCGGTTCCAGCGGTGGGTCTGAGCGCAGCTGTTTCAGAAACGCCTCCCCACCGCCGCAGGCCGCCATCTCATGGCGCAGGAGTCCGATCAGCGGAGCCAGCGGCGAAGCGGGACTGCCTCGCGCGGTGCCGTCGAGTCTCGCTTCCTGTATTTTTGTCATAACAGCTATCTATCTGACACCGACCTCCAGGCCGCAAATCGTCCGTCTGCGCCTCAACGAAAACGGCCGCATCGTCATTCCTTCCGCGATCCGCGAGGCAGTTGGATTAAAGAAAGGGCAGGACGTGATCCCGTGGGCGGAACAGGGTGAAGTCCGCATTACGACCGCTGCCCGGCGGGCCAGGCGCGCTCAGGAACTCGTTCGCGGATATGTCCCTGAAGGCGTGAGCCTTGCCGATGAACTGATTGCGGAACGTCGCAGGGAATCGGTCCGTGAGTAGGGTGGTCTTCGATGCTTCCGCCATACTGGCTGCCGCGAACAACGAGCCTGGCGCCGATATCGTTCTGAGGCACACAGCGGATTCGATCGTCAGCACCGTGAACCTGGCTGAGGCTCACGGCAGGCTGGTCGAGCGCAGGATTCCCGCGAAGGACGCATGGGACGCGGCACTCAGTTTTTGTCATGAAGTGGTCTCCTTCGACACCCGGCAAGCCCGGCTGGCTGGCGACATGGTTGCGGCGACGCAGCCGGTCGGGCTGTCGCTGGGTGGCCGGGCATGCCTCGCTTTGGCCACGCTGCTGAAGCCCCCGGTCCATACCACGGATCGGATGTGGAAGCGGCTGCCGTTTGCGGCGGAAGTGCGCCTGCTGCGGCAGCAAGACCATCCCGTACAATAACCAGAGCATTTCACGCAATGAATCCCGTGTCGAACTCTTCTGCTCAACGCAAGCGCGTGCTCAGCGGCATGCGCCCCACCGGCAGGCTCCATCTGGGCAACTACATGGGCGCCCTGCACAATTGGGTGCGCCTGCAGGACGAGTACGAGTGCTACTTCTTCATCGCCGACTGGCACGCGCTCACCACCGACTACGCTGACCCTTCGCAGATCCCAGCCAATACTCGCGAGGTCATCCTCGACTACCTCGCCGCCGGCCTCAACCCGCAGAAAACCGTGCTCTTCGTCCAGAGCCACGTCCCCCAGCACGCCGAGTTTCACCTGCTCCTCTCCATGATCACGCCCCTCGGCTGGCTGGAGCGCGTTCCCAGCTACAAGGAGCAGCAGGAGAATCTCACCGGCAAGGACCTCAGCACCTACGGCTTTCTCGGCTATCCATTGCTCCAGGCGGCGGACATCCTCATCTACCAGCCCGACTTTGTCCCCGTAGGACAGGATCAGGCCGCGCACGTGGAGCTGACGCGGGAAGTCGCGCGGCGCTTCAACCAGTTTTATAAAAAGCAGCCGGCAGTCAGCGGCCGGCAGTCAGCGGACAGAAAAATCCTCACCGAACCCCAGGTCCTGCTCACGCCCTCGCCCAAACTCCCCGGCACCGACGGCCGCAAGATGTCCAAGAGCTACGGCAACACCATCCTGCTCAGCGATCCCGAGCCGGAGATTCGCGCCAGGCTCAAGCCCATGGTCACCGACCCCGCGCGCGTCCGCCGCAAAGATCCGGGCAACCCCGACAAGTGCCCCGTCGGCGACCTGCATAAGATTTTTTCGAGCCCGGAAACCCTCGCGAAGGTCTACGACGGCTGCACCACCGCCGGCATCGGCTGCATCGAGTGCAAGACCTGGGTTGCAGACGTCATCGTTGCCCATCTCGCGCCCCTTCAGGAGCGCCGCGCTCAATTTGAGCACAAGCCAGCGCTGGTGACGGAAATTCTGGCCGCCGGAGAAGAGCGCGCCCGCACCCGCGCCGAACAGACCATGCAGGACGTCCGCGCCTCGATGGGCCTCGCCCAATCCACTCCCGGAGATGTTGCCCAGTGACGGAAGAAACCCCCACCCCTTCCGATCAACCCGAAGCCTCGCAGTCGCCGGAGACCGCCACGCCCGCCTCCGAGAAAGTTTCAGCGTCCGCCGATGCTCCTGCCCTGGCAGCGACGCGCGAAGCGCCAATGGCCGGAGGCGAAGCCACCCCGCCGAAGAAGCAACCTGACGACGACTCTACTTCCCCCTTTTCCGTTACCGTAGGCCAGGTCTACGACGGCCCGCTCGACCTGCTCCTCGACCTCGTCCGCAAGCAGAACATCGACATCTACGACATCCCCATCGCCAAAATCACCGCCCAGTTCCTCGCCTACGTCGAGCACATCAAAGCCTCCGACGTCGACACCGCCGGCGAGTTCATCTACATGTCGGCGCTGCTCATCCACATCAAGAGCAAAATGCTTCTGCCGCGCTCGCCCGCCGAAGCCACCGAGGGCGAAGCGGAAGATCCGCGCCGCGAGCTGGTCGAGCGCCTGCTCGAGCATGAGCGCTTCCGCAACGCCGCGCAGATGCTCCAGCAGAAGCGCCAGCTTGAGGAAGCCACCTGGACCAATCCCGGCATCCGCGAGTTCCGCGAAGAGGCTGACGACGATCAGGAGATCGCCGCTGACGCGCTTGATCTGGTCCGTGTCTTCCGCCAGGTGCTGGAGCGCGCGAAGAACCGCCCTATCCTCGATGTCGAAGAAGACGCGGTCACTGTGCGCCAGATGATCGACTTCGTCCGCCGCCGCCTGATGATGGAAGACCATCCCGTCGCGCTCTCGAAGCTTCTCTCCCATACCCGCTCCACGGGCGCCATCATCGCCATGTTTCTGGCGCTGCTGGAGCTGGTCCGCCTGCAGGCCATCCTGCTCCGCCAGGACCGCGACTTCAGCGAGATCTACATCAAGAAGCACGAGCAGTTCGAGCAGGCCATCGAGGACCGCCTCAGCGTCCGCGACGACTGGTCCTGAGCTTCGGACGCATGGCGCGTGAGCGGCGTGCACGGTGAAAATTTGGGTCATATGCCGGCATCGGTCGAGCCGCTGCTGCTCTTCTAAGCCACAGAACTTAAACAACTTCGCCGGTAACCACCGTCGGTAATTAGGGTGATCGCGCGTCCGCGGCTGGAATGGGCGCGGACCCTTCACGGACCCGGCAACAGCCATTGCCGAGCCTCCTCCACAACGTGTGGAGGTGCGCTCGCGCCGGCAGGAACTGAAGCTGAACCGGTCTTCCGGCAAAGCTGGGACAATTATTTTCCTGCTGGCTTTGCTGGCCGGCTTCAGCTACGTCGCCGTGGAATTCCATCGCGATCTGGCCTCGGCGGCCGCGGTTTCTCCCTGGACCTGGGTGGTGCCGGGGACGGCTCTCACCATCGCGCTCGGCTTCCACTTCGTCAACGGATTTCACGACACCACCAACGCCGTCGCCACCGTTATTTACACGAACTCGCTGCGCCCCGGCCCGGCCGTCGTCTGGTCTGGCATCTGGAACCTGGTCGGCGTGCTCACCTCCTCCGGCGCGGTCGCCTTGCCCATTCTCGCTCTCCTGCCCGTGGACACCATTCTTCAGGCAGGCAGCCGCGCAGGCTTCTCCATTCTTTTCGCGCTGCTCATCGCGGCGCTGGTGTGGAACCTCGGCACCTGGTGGCTGGGTCTTCCCGTTTCCAGCTCGCACACCCTCATCGGATCCATCATCGGCGTGGGCCTCGCGAATCAGTTCCTCGGCGCGCATCCCGGCGCCAGCGGCGTCGACTGGCGTGAGGCGGCCAGCGTCTTCGAGGTGCTGCTCCTCTCGCCGATCGTGGGATTCGGCGGCGCAGCGCTGCTGCTCCTTCCGCTGCGGCGTTTTGTTCGCAACCCGGCGTTGTACCATTCTCCGCGCGGCGACCAGCCGCCGCCGGTCTGGATTCGCTGCCTGCTCATCCTCACCTGCGCCGGCGTGAGCTTTGGCCACGGCTCCAACGACGGCCAAAAAGGGATGGGCCTCATCATGCTCATCCTCATCGGCACCGTGCCCACGGCCTATTCGCTGAACCACACCATGGGCCAGGCGCAGCTCCAGCGTTTTGCCGCGGTTTCGCAACGCGCTGAGCGAATTCTCTCCAGTTCCACTCCCGCCGCCGATCCGGCCGCAGCCGATCCTCCGCCGCAGATCGTGCTCTCCAGCTATATCCGGACTCGGCGCTTTACGCCGCAAACCGTGCCCGCTGCGGCTGCCCTGGCCTCTCAGATCACAGCCGAGCCTGCGCCGTACCGCTCCTTCACGCAGGTGCCCGCCGACCAGCAGCGCCAACTGCGCAACGAGATGTACGTCACCAGCGAAGCGCTGCGCCTGCTCGATCGAGCGCCCCAGGCCGGAATCACCGCCTCTCAATCCTCCGCGCTTGAGAGCTACCGCGGCCAGCTCGATGACGCCACGCGCTTCATTCCCACCTGGGTCAGGGTCGCGGTTGCCCTGGCTCTCGGACTCGGCACCATGGTGGGATGGAAGCGCATCGTGGTCACTGTCGGCGAGCGCATCGGTAAGCAGCACCTCACTTAAGCGCAGGGCGCCGTCGCGGAAATCGTCGCCGCGGTGACCATCATCGGTGTCAACATGCCCGTCTCCACCACCCACGCCCTTTCCTCGGGCGTCGCCGGCACCATGACCGCCAACGGCAGCGGACTCCGCAAAATCACCATCCGCAACATCGCTCTGGCCTGGGCGCTCACCCTGCCCGCCGCCGGGCTGCTGGCCGCCGGCATCTTCTGGGTCCTGCACCTCCTCGGCTGACCTGGCCCATCCACGCCTCAACCTTCGGTAATATCCATAAAGCGCCGTTTGCCCCTGCGCGGCGCCCGGAAACCATTCGACGACATGAGCCTGAAGGCCAGAATTGAAGCCGTAATTTATGCCGCGGAAGAGCCGGTCACGCTCGCCGCGCTCGCCTCCCTCTTTCGCGACGAAGCCCTGGCCCTGCGCGCCGAGCGCGCGGCTGCGGAATCGCCGGCTGCCACGCCGGAACTTCCGATCGCCGGCGAAGCCGCGATGGAGGACGCGGAGCGCGAAGCGCAGTCTGCCGAACGCGCAGTTTCCGCCGGAGGCGAAGTCCCGGCCGAAACCGTCGCCGAAGACGCCACTCCCGCTGAGGATGAGAAGAAAGATGCTCGCCAGCGCGATCGCGAAGCGCGCGACGAGATTCGCCGCCTGGTCGACGAGCTCCGCTCCGACTATGCCACTGCCGATCGCGGTCTCGAAATCCGCGAAGTGGCCGGCGGATATCGCATGGCCACACGTGCCGAGTATCACGACGCGGTACGCGCTTTCATCAAAACCCTCAAGCCACCCATGAAGCTCTCGCTCCAGGCGCTGGAAACGCTGGCCGTCATCGCCTACAAGCAGCCCGTCACCGCGCCCGAAATCGGCGAAATTCGCGGCGTCGATACTTCCGGCGTCCTTGGTTCGCTTATCGCGCGCAAGCTCATCACCACCGCCGGACGCAAGCAGGTGCTTGGCCGCCCCATCCTTTACAGGACCACGAAGGAATTCCTGCTCCGCTTCGGCCTGAAGGATCTGAACGAGCTGCCCTCCATGGAAGAGTTCGAGAAAATGGCCGGCGAGCTGGCCGAAGCCGAAGAGGAATCCGCCGTTCAGACCGCCGAAGGCGACCTTCTCTTTGCGGAGGACGAGGCGGTCGAGCAGGCGGCGGACGAGGTGTGCGCCGAAGAGGCCGCAGAGCCTCCGACGAGCGTGAGTTCCGTTCAAGACCCGGCCCTCCACGAGGACCCGCAGCCGTGACCGAGGAGATCGGCACCGGCGCTCAGCGCCTGCAGAAGATCATTGCCGCCGCCGGCATCGCCTCGCGCCGCGGGGCGGAAGAGCTGATCGCCGCCGGCCGCGTGCAGGTCAACGGGCAGGTGGTCACCGAGCTGGGCAGCAAAGCCGACCCCGCGCACGATCACATCCGCGTGGACGGCAAGCTGCTGCACGGCGCGGAACGGCCTCGCTACTTCGTTCTGAACAAGCCGAAGGGCTACGTGACCACCGCCAGCGATCCTGAGGGCCGTCCCACGGTGATGGAGTTCTTCCGCCGCCCGGAGCGCGTATTTCCCGTCGGCCGCCTCGACTTCGCCAGCGAAGGCCTGCTGCTTATGACCAACGACGGCGCGCTGGCCAACGCGCTTACCCGCGCCGCCGCCCGCGTGGAGAAGACTTACCTGGTCAAGGTGAGCGGCCGTCCCTCAGAAGCGGCTCTCGGCCAGCTCCGCCACGGCGTGATGATCGACCGCGGCACGCAAATCGGAAAGCCCGGCGCGCCGCGCCGCAGCGATACGCGCGTGATGACCGCCCCGGCGCGCATCCGCCTGCTGCGCGACGCCGAAAACCCCTGGTACGAGATGGTGCTCATCGAGGGCCGCAACCGCGAAATCCGCAAGATGTTCGAGGAAGTTGGTTATCACGTGGAGAAAATCCGCCGCGTGGGCTACGGCCCGCTGATTCTCGACCTCGAACCCGGCCGCACCCGCGAGCTGACCCATGAGGAAGTGGCCGCTCTGCGCCGCGCGGCCGAAGGGAAGAGCGACAAGCCGGCCCGCAAGCCTCCCGGCCCCGGCCGTCCGCCTCGCTCGCGTGCCCGCCGCCCGCGAACGCAATGATGCGAACGCAATGATGCTTGACCCACCGGGCTTTGCGGTTCACAATGCGTGCACGTCCATGGCGTTGTACCGTCCCGTCAGCTGCGTACTCCTTGCCCCCCTTGTGGCCTCCGCCACGGCGCTGCCCGCGCAGACTCCTGCCGAGCCGACGGCCTACAGCGTCACCGTGCGGTTCCATATCACCGGCGCGACGGTACGCAGGACCCAGCGGCTGGGCTCCCAGGTTCTGGTCGACCAGACGGCGGGACCGTCCGAATCCACACGAACCCTCTATAACCTGGACACAAAAGAGAGCCTTAGCTGGAATCCGGACAATCCCTCAGCTCCCTGTGTGAGAAAGACCTTTCTTCCTCAGGAATGGCAGGACCCGTTTTCCGGCCTGCCCGATCTGACGATGAAACATGTCCAGCGCGTGGGAACCGAATCGATTCACGGAATTGCAGCCGAAATCCTGCAATCCGGCGCCCATCCCGACTCTTTCTTCCGGCTCTGGGTCGATCCGCAGACGGGACTGATGCTGAAAGCGCAGTTCACCTCGAGAAAGCTGGGCACGACCATGACCTACTTTGAGGTGACGGATGTGAGTCTGGAGCCGCCTCCGCCATCCGTCTTCGAGGCCCCGGCCCACTGCGCCTCGGCGGCACAGGGTCCTCCAGGCTCCTGATCGGTCGTCGTCGCTGCAGAAATTCCCGCAGGATCTGCATTCTCTGCGCCGTCCCGGTCATCTAAATTAATGGCGAGGGGATCCCATGGCGAAAGCCACCTTTGCAGCCGGTTGTTTCTGGGGCGTCGAAGCCCGCTTCCAGCAGTTGCCCGGCGTCACCGCGACCGCCGTCGGCTACGAGGGGGGCGCGCTCGAGCAGCCCACCTACCACGACGTCTGCACCGACCGCACCGGCCACGCCGAAGCCGTCGAGATCGACTACGACCCCGATGCGATCACCTACGATCAGCTGCTCGAGGCGTTCTTTGCCCTGCACGACCCCACGCAGCTCAACCGCCAGGGGCCTGACTGGGGTACGCAATATCGCAGCGCCATCTTCTACCACTCGCCGGAGCAGGAACTCGCGGCGAAGGCGGCGATCGCGCGCCTGACCGCAGAGAAGCGCTTCGCTAAACCCATCGTCACCCAGGTCGTGCCTGCGCAAACCTTCTGGCGCGCCGAGGAATACCACCAGAAATACCTGGAGAAGCGCGGCGCCGTGAGCTGCCACATCTGACACAGCCTCGCCAGCGGCCGCGGCTCCTGCGCATTCTCCCGAATTTCTTTTGCCGCCCGGCCGGCCGGCCCTGCCGCGCTTCCCGGTCCTGTCGCGTCAGCAGCGCCACCGTCAGCCCAACACAAACGAGCAGCGCCAGCACGCCGCTTATCCGCGAGGCCAGCGTCATCGCGACCGGCGCGCGCGGCACCCGCGCCAACGGCAGCACCACCAGATTCATGATGAGATACACCAGCGCGCCGTACGCCAGTCCGCACATCACTGGCCGGCGCACCAGCAACGTCAGCCTCCGGCTCGCCAGATAGAAGATCAGCGTCCACGCCATCGCGATCACGTAGTGGATCGCCACACCCAGCAGGATCGACGCCGACCCGGCATGAAACGCCCATGGGCCCGTAAGTCCGCTGGCGATGTACTGGAAAACCATGGCTGGCGTGATGTGCCGGAAGGCGTTGAAGACGAGATTCTCGCTGATATCGAGCGTCCCGGCGATCAGCCCAATCCGCAACACCACGCCGATGGCATGGGCGCGGCTCTCTCTGGGATTGCTTCCCTGCATCGGCTGCTTCCTGGCCGCCCTGACCCCTGAACCGTGACCTGTAATCCCTGGCTTTACGTCCACTCGCCGCGTCGTATCAGTGCCTCTGTCGCGCCGGTGGCCGTAATCCCGTCCACGTCGATGTGGTTCGAGCCGATCATCCAGTCCACGTGGATCAGGCTGTCGTTGGCGCCGTGTGCGGCCAGCTCCTCCGGAGTCAGCCTGTCGCCATCTTTCAGGCAGGTGCTGTACGCCTGACCCAGCGCGATGTGGCACGCGGCATTCTCGTCAAAGAGGGTGTTCAGGAACAGCAGCCCGCTCGCCGAAATTGGCGACGAGTGCGGCACCAGCGACACCTCGCCCAGCCGCCGCGCGCCGTCGTCGGTCTCAATCATGCGCTGCAGCACCTGTTCGCCCTTGGCCGCATGCGCTTCCACAATCCGTCCCGCGTCAAAGCGGACACGAATCCCCTCGATCATGGTTCCCTGGTAGGAGAGCGGCTTGGTGCTGCTCACGGTCCCGCTCACGCGGTTCTTGTGCGGGGTGGTAAACACTTCCTCCGTCGGCATGTTGGGAATGCAGTACCGCCCGTTGCCTGCCAGGGTGCCGCCGCCCAGCCACAGATGATCGTCGGCCAGGCCCACCCGCAGGTCCGTCCCCGGCCCGCGGAAGTGCAGCGCTGCGTAGCGCATCGTGTTCAGAAAATCGGCGCGCGTGTGCAGCCCCGCATCGTGCTCCTTCCACGCCGCGACGGGATCGGCGCGGTCCGCGCGGCTCGCCGCGAAAATCGCGTCCCACAGCTTCTGGAGCGCCTGATCCGCCGGCACCTCCGGAAAGACCGCCTTCGCCCACCTGGGCGTCGCCGCGGCCACAATCGTCCAGTTGATGTCGTGCCGCGTGATCAATTCCAGCGCTGGCCGATACGCCTTCGACATGGCCCGGTTCGAGCGGCTCACTTTTTCCGGATCTTCCTTCGACAGCAGCGAGGGATCGCCGCCCGTGATCGCCAGCCGCGCCGCGCCGCTGCGATACGCCGCCGCCATCCCCTCATACAGCCATCCTGCCGCCGCATCGAAGCTCGGGTCCGTCCCGCAGCGGAAGCGCAACAGCGTCGATTCCTCGTCGGTGAGCAACGTTGTGACCAACGAGGCCCCGGCCAGGTACGCGTGCTTTGTGATGAGCCGGACCAGTGGCAGCGCCTCGACGGACGCGGTCATCACCACTTCCTGCCCAGGTGCTAATCCCAGGCCGTTGTGCACCGCGATCTGCGCCAGGCGGTCCAGCTTGTGCGCAAAATCGGCGTTAACGGAAAGAGTCTCGGCGGCATCGGCCGTCGCTGCAGGAGTGGATCCGGCTGCGCTCATGCTTCTATTGTCAAACGCGGCGGCGCGCGCTGGCAACGCGGGGAATGCCCTGAAGGTCGTCGATGAACTCGACGTCGTTCCATCCCGCCAGCAGCTCCGCCACGGCCTTGCGCTGTCCCTGCCCGATCTCCAGCAGCAGCCATCCCGCCGGGATCAGCGCCTCGTGCGCCTCCGGAATCAGACGTCGATAGACTTCCAGGCCCGTCGGCCCCGCATACAGGGCCGCCTGCGGCTCATAATCGCGCACCTGTGGCTCCAGGATCTCGGAATCAGCAATGTATGGCGGATTGGACACCACCGCATCGAAGCTTTCGCCCCGCACCGCGCTCAGCAGATCCGACTCGATCAGCCGAATCCGATCCGCGACCCCATGGAACTCGGCATTCTGCCGGGCCACCTCAAGTGCGCGGGGTGAAATGTCCAGCGCCTTCAGCTGCGCGCGCGGCAGCGCATGCGCCAGCGCCACGGCAATCGCCCCCGACCCTGTCCCCACATCGCAAATCCGCAGCGGCGCATCTTTTGGCACGCGCTCCAGCAGCGCTTCCACCACGTGTTCGGTCTCCGGGCGCGGAATCAGCACCGCCCGCGTCACCCGCATCGCCAGCCCCAGGAATTCCTGCTCGCCTGCGATGTATTGCATGGGCTCATGCCGCGCCCGGCGCTCAACCCAGTCATCAAATTGTTTCGCCTGTTCCGGCGTCAGCTCCGCCGCCGGATGCGTCAGCAGCCACGCTCGATCCTGCCCCAGCACGCGCAGCAGCAGCAGCTCCGCGTCGCGGCGCGCGGTGGGCGATCCGCCCAGACGCTTCGTTGCCCGCTTCAGATGCTCCCGAACCCGCCCGTCTTCCATCGTCGCGCACGCGGTCGAAGTGATCGCCCCTCGCGTCATATGGCGCGAAGCGCGACCACCTGGACGGCTAGTCCTCGCCCTTCAGCCGCTCCGCGTTGAAGTGCGCGGTCAGTGCATCGATCACCGGCTGCAGCTTGCCCTCCATAATTTCCGCGAGCTGGTGGATCGTCAGCCCGATGCGGTGATCCGTCAGCCGGTTCTGAGGAAAGTTATACGTTCGGATCTTCTCGCTGCGGTCGCCCGTGCCCACCTGCTGCCGCCGCTCTTTCGCCAGCGCCTGCTGCTGCTTCTCCATTTCCACTTCGTAAAGGCGCGCACGCAGCACCCGCATCGCCTTCTCGCGATTCTTGATCTGCGACTTCTCGTCCTGGCAGCTCACCACCGTATTGGTCGGCAGGTGCGTAATCCGCACCGCGGAGTAGGTCGTGTTCACGCTCTGCCCGCCAGGCCCCGACGAGCAGAACGTGTCGATGCGAATATCCTTCGCCTCAATCTTCACGTCCACCTCCTCGGCCTCCGGCAGCACCGCCACCGTCACCGCGCTCGTGTGCACGCGCCCCTGGGTCTCCGTCGCCGGCACGCGCTGCACGCGATGCACGCCGCTCTCGTACTTCAGTTGCGAATACACGCGGTTGCCTTCGATGATCGCGATCACTTCCTTCAGTCCGCCGACCGACGATTCCGACGACGACAGCACCTCCACCTTCCAGCGGTGCTGCTCGGCAAAGCGCGTATACATGCGGAAGATCTCCGCCGCAAACAGGCTCGCCTCGTCGCCGCCTGTGCCCGCGCGAATCTCCAGCACCACGTTCTTCTCGTCATTAGGGTCCTTCGGCAGCAGCAGCAGTTTCAGCTCTTCCTCGAGCTTCGGCTCCTGTACCTCCAGTTCCGCAATCTCTTCCTGCGCCATCGCGCGCAGATCCGCGTCGCTCTCGTTCAGCATCGTGCGCGCGTCGGCCAGCCCGGTCCGCACCTGCCGGTACTCGCGGAACTTTTCGACGACCGGCTCCAGGTCGCGGTGCTGCCTGGCGATCTTCTGATATCTTTCGTGATCGCCCAGCACTTCCGGATCAGCCAGTTGCTGCGACATCTCCTCGTAGCGGGCTTCAATTTGTTCCAGGCGTTCAAACATGGGGTCCTCCCGGCGCAGAGCCGGACTCGCATATGCAGATGAATGGGTTCAGGAATTGCGCGCAGCAGGGCGAGAGCGGCGGGAGCCGCTAGAGAAGAACGCCGATGGGAAAAAGCTGCTGCATCACTCCCAGTTTACGTTCTTTTCGATGCTGCATCGACAGAAAAGACGCTGCCGGGTTACTCCGGCAGGCGAATGCTGCCATCCTCCGCGATCGCAAAGCCCGGATTCCACGCTACCTCCCACAGGAATCCGTCAGGGTCGGCAAAGTAGCCCGAATATCCTCCCCAGGACGCCTCTTCCGCCGGTTTCAGAATCCGCGCCCCCGCACGCTCTGCTTCGGCCAGCACCGCGTCCACCTCCGCGCGGCTGCGCGTGTTGCAGGCCAGCGCGAACCCGGCAAATCCCGCGCCCTCCGCCGCCACGCGCGCATCTTTCGCCAGTTCCGCGCGGGGATACAGGGAAAGAACCATGCAGCCGGCCTCGAAGAACACCACGCCTTCCGCTGTCACTGCACTGCGCCGCCATCGCAGCCGCTCATAAAACTGCCGGCTGCGCTCCAGGTTCGCCACACCCAGCGTTACCAGGCTGATGCGTTGTTCCATGCAGTCCTCCCTGCCTTACGAAACCTTCTATCATCATGCCGGCAAGATTGGCGGAACGCATGGGCGACTCCGTTAGCTCCGTGCTCCGGTTCTCCGGATCGCTGTACGCTGTACCCTGAACGCCGTGTCCCTTTTTCTCCAGTTCGCCGAGGTCTCGGAAGCCCTCGCCGCCACCACGAAAAAACTGGAAAAGCGCGACCTGATCGCCACCTGGCTGCAAACCCTTTCCATGGAGGATGCTGGCCGCGCCGCGCTCTGGCTCTGCGGCATGCCCTTTCCGGAAATCGACGCCCGAGCGCTGAACGTCGGCGGCTCGCTTCTCTCCAGGGCCATCCTGCAGCTTTCCGGCGTGGGCGCGGAGCTGCTCAGCGAAGCCTACCGCCGCTACGGCGATCTCGGCGCGGCAGCGGCCGATCTGCTCTACGGCCGCGCGCCCGCGCAGGCCTCGCTCACCCTCGTTCAGGTCGAATCCGCGCTCGCTGCTCTGGCCGATGCGCGCGGCCCCGACGCGAAGCTGCGCCTGCTCCTCGATCTGCTCGCCCGCGCCACGCCCGAGGAAGCGAAATACCTCATTAAGCTCATCACCGGCGACATGCGCACCGGCGTCAAGCAGGCGCTTGTGGAAGAAGCCATCGCCGAAGCCTGGGCCACGCCCGTGGCCGCGGTGCGACGCGCCGACATGCTCCTCGGCTCGCTGCCCGAACTTGTCGCGCTCGCCGCCGCTGGCCGTACGCACGAGGCGCGCATGAAGCTCTTTCATCCTCTCGGTTTCATGCTCGCCAGCTCCGTCGCGTCGGTTCAGGAAGCCATCGCCCGCTTCACCGAAGAAGTCGCCGCCGAGCGGGAACAGGGCGCGCCCATTATCGCGAAAGCGGCCCTCCGCGAGGCTCAGCTCGAAGACAAATTCGACGGCATCCGCGCCCAGCTCCACGTCGCTTCCGAGAATTCAGGCCCATCCCGCGTCGCTCTCTACTCGCGCAACCGCGAGGACCTCAGCGAATCCTTCCCCGACCTCGTCGAAGCCTTCTCTGCCATCGCGGAGCTCGCCATCCTCGACGGCGAAATCCTCGCCTGGAATCCAGCCGAAGCCCGCGCCCTCCCGTTTTCCGTGCTCCAGCAGCGTCTCGGACGCAAGCGCGTTACCGCGGAGATGCTCCGCGCCGTTCCCGTCGCCCTCGTCGTCTTCGACGTGCTCTATCGGGGAGACCAGCTGCTCCTCACCGAGCCTCTCGCCCACCGCCGCTCCGTTCTCGAAAACTTCTGCGCCCGCTGGTGCCCCCTGACCGCCTCAGCACCGGTCCGCGGCCAGTCGCATTTTTTCGATACGCCGGCCGAGCAGGCCTTTCCTCGTCTCATTCTCACCTCCGTCACGCGCCTCGACTCAGCCGCTCAACTCGAAAGGGCCTACCTGGGCGCGCGCTCCCGCGGCAACGAGGGCGTCATGATCAAGTCCCTCGCCAGTGCCTACCAGCCCGGCCGCCGAGGCCTTGCCTGGCTCAAGCTCAAGCGCGAACTGGCCACGCTGGACGTGGTGGTGACCGGCGTCGAATTCGGCAATGGCCGCCGCGCCCAGGTCCTCAGCGACTACACGTTTGCCGTCCGCGATCCCGCCGACCCCGCGCAACCCATCAAGAACATCGGCAAAGCCTACTCCGGCCTCACCGACCAGGAAATCGCCGAGATGACCGCCTTCTTCCGCGCTCACACCCTCGAAGAATTCGGCCACTTCCGCACCGTCGAGCCGCTCGTCGTTCTCGAAGTTGCCTTCAACAACCTCATGCGTTCGACGCGCCACGCCAGCGGCTTCGCACTGCGCTTCCCGCGCATCCTGCGCATCCGCACCGACAAGCCCGTCGCCGAAATCGACACCCTCCGGCGCGTCGAGGAAATCTACGCCTCCCAACCCGACAAGCCCGTCGAAGCGGGATCGGATCAGTGATCACTGACGCCTGATCGCAGATTCCCGGCCGCCGCCTACTGGCTCCCGGCTGCTTTATGCATCTCAATGCTCACCGCCAGGTCGCTCTCGTCGGCATGGCCCGTCAGCGTGGCGTCCAGCTCTGTACACGATCCGGTCAGCGTCATCGTCATGGGCTGCTCCGGATGCTCCTCTGCCGCGGCATGCCCGTTGTACGGAGCGACCCGGACCCGGGCATACAGGTTTCCGCCTTCTTCCCGGTACGAGCCGACCCACGTATGCGCAAAATCTCCTCCCAGAACCTCTCCTCCATGCAGCACGGCAAGCCCCTTGCCATGCGCTTCGCCTGCGTCAAAATGTGCGATCCACAATCCATTCATCAGTCCGTTCATCAGGCCCACACTCCTTCCTGGAAGGAAGCTGTCGCGGGACAGCCCCCATTTCCAGGACAGGGAGCATACTCCGCGCCGTACACCCTGCGACACCCTCTTTTTGACAGGAGCAAAACCGGTTGCGGTCTCCTGCACGGGTATCACCCGGAGGCCGGGCGCCTGGGCGGTGCGATGGCTGCTACGCTGCTGCGAATGCGCGGGGATCAAAGACGGTCTGAATGGAACGGATCTTCCCGCCCCTGACCCGATACCAGGAGCAGGAAAAAGCCGTCACTTTGGGCGTGATGAAATCGTAGAGCAGGCAAACGTCGCCGCCATCCACAAATACCTTCTTAATATCGTATTTTCCGCGCTGTTGCTCCATCATCTTCAGGAACTCATCGGGGCTGCGAAAGGCCTCGCCGGACGGCCCCTTCACGCGCACGTTGTCGGCTAAGTACCTGCGAGCCGCCGCATAATCCCCCGCCTCCAACGCTCTGATATAGGACAGCACAGCTTCTTTTGCGTTCTCAACCACAGCAACTACCTCGCCCTGGTTAGATTCCGACCCCATCTTCACGCCGCCTTCCGCTCCGGTTCCGTCTGAGCGCGCATCGACCGGCATCGCCGCATCTCCACGTGGAACGGCTCGCCGTCGTAACCCTCGGGGTACCCCTCCAGCGTCGCATATTCGTTCGTGCAGAAGCCGCTCAGGCTCAGGATCACCGGTTGCTCCCGCGCCATGCTCCGCTCTTCCGCGCAGGAGACGAAGGGCACAATCCGGATCCGCGCGTACAGCTTCGGCGATTCCTCCTCGTAAGTCCCGGTCCACACGTGCTCCAGATCGCCGCCCAGCAGATCGCCGCCGCGCAGCATCACGATCCCCTCGCCGCGCCGGCTTCCGGAGTCATAATGAGCCAGCCAGTAGCCTTCCATGGCCTTACCCCCTTTGCCGGACAGCACGCTCGGCGCAGCAAGAATACGCAATTCGGGCCGGGGGTGGATGCCTGTTTTCATGAGGCGAAAATGCCTGTCCGGAGCGATCTGAGCGAGGCCGCGCGGCGGCCAGGTCGAACGGGCCCGGAGGGCCATGCCCGGAACCCTCCGTTCCCGCAGCGACATCGAACACGATATAAAGGAGAACCGATGCCCGCTTCCAGTCCTTCTTCCGTCTCTACGCCCAACGCTGCCGCCGCGGGGACCGTCAATCTTGGGGACCTCAGCGTCCATCGCCTCGGGTACGGCGCCATGCGCATCACCGGCAAGGGCATTTGGGGACCCCCCGCCGATCGCGACGTCGCTCTTCGCACCCTCCGCCGCGCCGTGGAGCTGGGCGTCAACTTCATCGACACCGCCGACTCTTACGGACCGTATGTCTCCGAAGAGCTGATCGCCGAAGCGCTGCATCCATATCCTGCCGGCCTGGTCATCGCCACCAAGGGCGGATGGGAGCGCGTCGGTCCCGGCCAGTGGGTCCACAACGCCAGCCCCAGGCATCTCCAGGAGGCCGTCGACGGCAGCCTGCGCCGCCTCAGGCTCGACTGCATCGACGTCTACCAGCTCCACGTCCCTGATCCCGCCGTCTCCTTCACGGCCTCCATCGAAACGCTCGCCCGCCTGCGCGAGCAGGGCAAGATCCGCCATCTCGCGCTCTCCAACGTGGCCCTCGAATACGTCGAGCGCGCGCGCAAAATCGCCCCCATCGTCTCGGTCCAGAACCGCTACAGCTTCGCCGATCGCGAGTGGGATTTCCTCGTCGACTACTGCGAGAAGAACGGCATCGCCTTCATTCCCTGGGCGCCGCTCGGCCAGGTGCGCGAGGCCAACAAGCTCCTCGACCAGATTGCCGGCGAGCTGTGCGCCTCGCCGCTGCAGGTCGCGCTGGCCTGGCTGCTGCGCCGCTCGCCCATCCTGCTGCCCATCCCCGGCACTTCCTCGCCGATCCACGTTGAAGAGAACATCACCGCCGCCGGGCTGAAGCTGCCGACGAAAGCCTTCCGCCAGCTTTCGGACTTCGAGGCGCCGCCCGCGAGTCTGCGCTAGGGAAGCGTCGTCAAGCAAGCCGGGTGCCCCACCCTTGTCTGCGGCTTGATCGCGGACAGGGTGGAACGCAGCTGCCTTATTCGCCAACCCTCCCTCAACTTTGTTACCCTAGCGAGTTTTTGCATCTCTCCTTCCGGAGCATTCATGAGCGTCATCCCTCATCGCGCTGCCGAAGCCAACACCTTCCCCTTCACCCTCACCGAGGACCAGGAAGCCCTGCGCCGCGAAATCCGCGACTTCGCCGCCCGCGAGATCGCCCCCAACGTCTCCCGCTGGGACGAGGCCTCCGAGTTCCCCGCCGACGTGGTGAAGCAGCTGGGCCAGATGGGCCTGCTGGGCGTCACCTTCCCTGCCGAGCTGGGCGGCGCCGGCCTCGGCTACGTCGACTACATGCTCGCCATCGAAGAGCTCTCCGCGGTTGACGGCTCCATCGGCATCATCGTCGCCGCGCACAACTCCCTCTGCACCAACCACATCTTCCTGGCGGGCAACGACGCGCAGAAACAGAAGTACATCCCGCGCCTGGCCAGCGGCGAGTGGCTGGGCGCGTGGGGGCTCACCGAGCCAGGCTCCGGCTCCGACGCGGCCGGCGCCCGCACGACCGCGGTCCGCAAGGGTGACCAGTGGATCCTCAACGGCAACAAGACCTTCATCACCAACGGTCATTACGCCGACGTCTCCGTGGTCATCGCCGTCACCGACAAGTCCCAGGGCACGCACGGCCTCTCCGCCTTCATCGTCGAGAAGGGCACGCACGGCTTCCGCCCCGGCAAAAAAGAGAACAAGCTCGGCCTGCGCGCCAGCGACACCTCGGAGCTCATCTTCGAGGACTGCGCGATCCCCGCCGAAAACCTGCTGGGCGAGCTGGGGCAGGGCTTCGTCGACGCCATGCGCACGCTCGACGGCGGTCGCATCTCCATCGCCGCGCTGGCCCTGGGGATCGGCCGCGGCGCGCTGGACGCCAGCGTGAAGTACGTCAAGCAGCGCCGCCAGTTCGGCAAGGCCATCGCCGAGTTCCAGGGAATCCAGTGGAAACTCGCCGACATGGCCACCGAGCTCGACGCCGCGCGCCTCCTCACCCTCCGCGCCGCCGTCCTCAAAGACGCAGGCCAGCGCGTCACCCAGGAATCCGCCATGGCGAAACTCTACGCATCCGAGGTCGCTGTCAAAATCTGCAACGAAGCCGTCCAGCTCCACGGCGGCTACGGTTTCATCAAAGACTACCCCGTCGAGAAGTTCTACCGCGACGTCAAGCTGTGCACCATCGGCGAGGGCACCAGCGAAATCCAGCGCATGGTCATCGGCCGCGAAATCCTCAAAGTGCATCCTTCCAGAGGGTGAAAGGCTTCCGGCCTGTGCTCATCGCAGGACGACGGCAGTTCGGGCACTCACACCACTCACAACGCTGTCATCCAGAGCGAAGCATCCGCATCGTTGCGCCCGCATTTGGGCGCAACAAAAAGTCCAGAAGCAAGTCGAAGGACCTGCATTTCTTCCCCAAGCCAGGGTGTCCCACAACCTGGCATGAGCAAGCACCGAACACAGGGAGCTGCGCGTCGAACGGCTCTGCCCGGCGTTGGCAGATGTGGGAATGAACATTCTCCACCAGCCGCTTTGTGTCAGGACACGGCTTCACAGCTTGCGGAAAAACGCCGGGTGCCCCACCCTCGTCCCCCGGTGTTGGCGACAGGGTGGGAAGCCACGCCGTAACTTGAGCGTCTGCCTTGAAGGGGCACGACTTCAGTCGTGCCGTAAAAGCTCAAAATTTCAGTGGGCTTCAGCCCCCGAGGGCTGTTTCTGGAACACTTTGACTCCGCCGAATACTCCAGGAATTCGGCGACAGGACGCTGGCGCACTTCTATCGGCAAGATCCAAAGGGTACCCCTCGATAAGGAAGAAGTTTTTGTCAAGGCGCAGTTCACCTTTGCGGTGCGGAAGCGCCGCGCGGATCGCCGAAGGGCAGAGGACCCAAGCTCCGGGATTCACGCTGCATCACCACCAGGTGGGTCGCCCCACCAACCATCGATACGGCCATCAGCCACAGGCCATGATGCTTCTGTGCGAACACCCGGCCTAATGCCGGGTGCGGGAGCGCTCAATCAACATCGCGGCCTGTTTGACCGGCCAGGGGCACCCGCGAGCTGCTCCCGATGAGGGCGATCTCCGGATAGCCCACGTTCTGCCGGAGCATCCAGTAGAGTCGCACCGCTAATTTCCTGGCCGCCGCCACCTTCGCCACTCCCTTCGCCTTGCGGTGGCAGCGCGCCTGATACTCCCTGCGAAATCCTTCATCACAGCGGCACACCGACTGCGCCGCCTCCACCAGCAGCTGGCGCATGAACCGGTTGCCCTGCTTGCTGATCCCGCCCAGCCGCTGCCGGTCGCCCGAGGAGTGCTCGCGCGGAATCAGCCCCAGATAACTGGCCACCTGCCCGGAGTGCTCGAACCGGCTCACCTCGCCCAGAGTCAGCACAAAGGCCAGCGCCGTGATCGGACCCACGCCCGGCTGGCTCATCAGCAGCCGCGCCTGCGCGTGGCCGGCTGCGGCCTGCTCCACCGCCGTGTCCAGCTCTCCGATCTGCCCGTCCAGACCCGTCAGCAGCGCCAGCAAATCGTCGCGCCGCCGCCCGGCCCAGCCCTCCAGAGCGAAGTCTTTTAAAAAAGCCCTCCCCCGAGGGCTCCACAGCGAGCTCTTCTTCTGTACCCCCCGGTTCATGGCCAGATGCTGCAGCCCGTTCTTGACCCGCGTCCGAATCTCCACCAGCTTGTGCCGGTGAATGAGCAGCTGGCGCAGGTCCCGCTGCTCACCCGTCGGCACCCACAAGCGCGGAAACCGTTGCTCCAGCAGCAAACGCAGAATATGTCCCGCATCTCTGCGGTCGGTCTTCTGCTTCCGCACATAGCTGGCCCGGATCCGGGCCGCGTCTCCGATCCATACCTCGTGCCCCATCTCTGCCAGCATCTCCACGAACCACTGGCTGTTCCCACAAGCTTCCACTCCCACCAGCGCCGGCACCGCCAGAGCACGATAAAACCGCTCCGCCTCTCCGTCGCCGTTGATCAGCTTGTGTTCGTTCATCTCTCCGGTCTCCGTCTCGAAAACCGCAATCTGCTGCCACCGCGGATGGAAATCACACCCTACAATCTTCATCGAAGGCTTCTCCTGATCTTCGAGCTTGTGGTCCTCTACCCACTCGCACCTCGATCTTCGCTGAAGCCTTCTTCCTTATCCCATCAACATCTGCCCGCCGTTGGCAGATGTGGGAATGAACATTCTCCACCAGCCGCTTTGTGTCAGGGCACCGCTTCAGTGGTGCCATAAACGCCCCAGAGATTCCCGGGCTTTAGCTGAGTAAATCCTGCGTGTCCCCACCCGTCATCAGCGAAGCAGCGCACTGCCAATGCAGCTCCTCAAGTCCTGCGAAGCAGGACAACGGTAGAAGCCACGGGCTTCAGCCCGTGAAAAAAAAAACGGCGCGAAGCGCCTTCCTTGCTGCCGCAGGCCGTCCCTGGGGCCTCCGTCGCCGCCAGGTCCACCCCGCGAGCCGCCGTGCCTTCCAGCAGCCTTAAGACATTTCCCTGAGCATTCACATCCGCCCTCCGTTGCCAGATGCGGAAGAAGCTCGCATCAAGTCCTGCGAAGCAGGACAACGATAGAAGCCAAGGGCTTCAGGCCGGGGAAAAGAAAAACGGCGCGAAGCGCCCACCTCGCTGCCGCAGGCCGTCCCTGGGGCCTCCCGTCGCCATCAACGATCGCGCCCCGCGAGCCGCCGTTGCCAGATGCGGAAGAAGCCCGCATCAAGTCCTGCGCAGCAGGACGACGGTAGAAGCCACGGGCTTCAGCCCGTGGAACAAAAAAACGGCGCGAAGCGCCCACCTTGCTGCCGCAGGCCGTCCCTGGGGCCTCCCGTCGCCTCCAGGGATCGGACCCCCGCGAGCCGCCTTTGCTCGCGGGGTGGACCTGGCGGCGATGGGGTTCACCTCGTCCCGCGGAGGCGCGC
>DATJSY010000055.1:0-272987 GCA_035503835.1 Acidobacteriaceae bacterium
AGGACATAGCTGCCGGCGGGCATGTGCTGGGTGCCATAGCTGAACGCGAAAGGCACCTTCACGCGGGCGTAAAGGACCGTGGTCTGCGCGCTCGCCAACATGGGGAGAGAGGCGAACGCGGCGAGAACTGCAACTGCCATCATGCGGATCTGCGATTTCATGGGGTTTCCTCCTCGTGAGGCGCCGATGAGCGACTTTGAAAAGCGCCTTCACTGGAGATCGCGCAGCCGCGGAGGAAAAGGGGCAACGCGTAAAGAATTATTTTTTCGCGGGCAACTCGCCGGGCGCGGAGCTGTCGCCTTCCGCGGGTACCTCGACCCCCGGCCTGAGCTGGCCAGCCAGCCAGATCCGCGCCAGCGACCAGTCCCGCTTCACCGAGCGGGGAGATACATCGAGAATGCGCGCAATTTCCTCCATGGAGAGCCCACCAAAATAGCGCAGTTCCACCGTGCGGGCCTGCCGCGGATTCTCCGCCGCCAGCCGGGTGAGCGCTTCATCGAGCGCGACCGCTTCGTCCAGGCGCTCGGGCGATATCGCCAGGTCGTCCTCGAATTCCACGCGGTGCTGACCGCCGGCACGTCTCTGCGCCGCGTGGGCGCGCGCATAATCCACCAGCACCTGCCGCATCAGGTGGGCCGCCAGTCCGATGAAATGGGCGCGGCTGCTCCAGTCAATGTCCTCCCCGGCCAGCCGAAGCCAGGCCTCATGGATGAGAGCCGTGGGCTGCAGGGTGTGGTCCGGGCGCTCCCGGCGCATATACGCCTGGGCCAGCCGGTGCAGTTCGCCATACACCAGCGGGAGAAGCCGCTCGGCTGCCGCCGCATCGCCTGCGTGCATCGCCTTGAGGAGCTGTGTGACATCGCCGTTCGCCGTCTTCATTCATACCCTCCATGGACCGACCGCGCGGATACCGCGGTTCGGCGCCAGGAAAATCACCAGCGCGATCAGGATATGACCCCCCTGCCCAGGGGGCGCCCCTCACTTCCCGCACACGCAGCCTGCGTACCCCTTCGCCGTCAGGTGTTCCAGCGAGCAGACATACTGCGGCCAGAACGGTGTCAGCTCCCGCGCTTCGCCCCCGACATAGTAGTCGCGAATGTACTCCTGGCTTGCCGCGCTCTTCGCCTTCGGGTCGGCCTGGAACTCCGCGATCAGCTCCTGCAGCGCCGACGGGGTAAACGCCGGCTCGTGGTACGCCTCTGCGTAGTCGTACTCCTTTGTCCATTGCGTCCCCACACCCGTCTGGTTCGACGCGGCGAAGACCTCGTAGTCTTTCAGCACTGCCGTCGTTCGATCCACGCGTGCCACGGTGAACGCTGGATTGTTCCCGTCCACCGGCGAAATCGACGGCACCAGCTTCACGGCCACGCCCGGCCCGCTGCCGCCCTCCAGCAGACGCATCTCATCCATGTGGGTGTGCGCAAACAGCGCCAGCCGAACCTCGCCGGCGTGCTCGAGCAGCAGATCGTCCAGCCGCCCCGCGTCGAGGAACATGACCGGCTTCCCCGTCCCGCATACGTCGGGCAGCTCGCGCACCGTCGCGTACACGTTCACGCCCGGCGGAATGTGCCCCATCACCCACACTTTCTCGCCCGCCCGCTGCGCCTGCTCCAGTTGCTGCGCGAGCCATGCCATCTCGGCCACGCCGGGCGCCGCGTCCATTGCGCCTGCGCACGTCCGATAGTTGAGCGACTGGAAGACGTCGTTCAGCACAATCAGCCGCGTCCTTCGCAGCGGAACCAGATCCACGCTGTAGTAGCCGCCCACCGAGAACTCCCGCAGTTCGTCGTACCGCTCCGCCGTCGGCAGTCCCCTGGCGATAATCGCCGCCGTCCCCCGCAAAAAGGCGCTGCTCGGATCCAGCCGGTAGTCGCCGCATGCCGAGTCGTTGTTGCCCAGGGAAATGTAGACGGGCACGCCCGGCCACGCCGCGCGCAACTGTCCCACCACAAACGCCAGCGTCTTTTCGACGAACGCCTGGTAGCCGGCCGCGTCGCCCACGGTTTTCTGGTACCGGCAATCGAACTTGTGGGCGATCAGGTCGCCGCTCAGCGTCACGAACTCCGGTTGCGACCGAGCCCGCATCGTCTCCAGGCCCGACCGCAACAGCGCATACGGCGTGTCCACGCCTTTGGCGCGGCAGACCGCCTGCAGATGCTCAAAACTTGCTGCCGCGAGGGGCGACTCCGGCGCCGCCAGCACGGCCGCCCATCTGCTCACCGGATCGCGCGCCAGCAGCTTCGCCTTCCCCGGATCATGAAACGGATCGAAGTGGATGTCGCTGATCATCAGGGCGGAGACGGCGCCCGTTGCCGGCGCGGCCCGCGGCCCGCTCTGCGTCTGCGCTGCACTCGCCGCCAGCACCGCGCTGAGAGCCACGCCCGGCCATAACCTTCTCCGCCCGAACCGTCTCATGAAGCGCAGACCTCCTGGAGAGCGCGCCAGCGCCCGTTCGCAGAATAACCTGTGCGGAGAAACCGATCCGTCTGGCGGGAAACAGCTCGCCGCTGCCGGGTCTCGTCTGCGGAATCCCGGCGCCCTCCTGCCCCGCGCAGATTTCGAGCGCCGTAAACGCCGGCTTCATCGCCTCGGCAACCTTCGCGCCCGGCGCCGCCTGATTCGCCGCCCTATCCGGAAAGCTCACCTCGCTGATTGCGAAGATCTCCGTCATCCGCGCCACAATCCTGTCGCGCAGCTGCCCTTCCATGTCGGAGACACAGCCGCTGTCCCGCGTCCCGCTCACCTCGGTGAAAAATGTCTTCGGATCCGCAATGCGACAGGAATAGATCCCGTGCCCGCGCAACCGCACCGCCCCGAATTCCTGTCCCGGATGGTAATCGGCGTCGCCGTGCCCCAGTTCTGGTCCATCTGCAGCCGCGTCGAGACGGAATACACATCGGGCTTGAATGGCGACTGGAAGCCCTTGCCCCAGTTCATCAGGTCGGTCAGCACCGGCAGGTTCTGCGTGTTCAGCGTGTGCAGTCCCGGCCCGAAGACGTCGGCAATCCTGGCCTCGTTGACAAACAGCGCCATCTGCGATACGCGCACGGTGAGCTGGCCGCTGTTCTCAATCTCCTGGTCGTTCATGGGATACTGCCGGCACAGCACCCCGTCCTCGGTCTCGTTCCACCGCATTACAGCGATTAACTGCCTTCCGGCAAAGTCTCTCAGGCCCATCGTTGACCTCCGCACCGCTGCTCGGCTGCACTCTGTCCTGCGGAAACTCAGCCGCTGTGCACCTGATCGGTGCATGGGCTGCGACCTGATCCTCGTCCAGCTCGCTCGCGCCTTGCCATTTCCACAATCTGTACCTCGATTTGCACAAAAAAATATCCCGCACAGCGCGCGATTCTGTGCGAGGATTCTTGCAACGGAAGAGCAATCTTCCACGAGAAGAGAGTAGCCGGCAGCCTCACGGGAATCGGCGACGAGACTCAGGAAACGTACGGGAAACCGGAAACTTCCGCAGGCAGCAGGAAGCTCGTGCAGCGTAAGTGGGTCGTAAGAGCCAGGGAAACGCGGGCTCCGCTCGTAGGTCCTCGGTAGCTGCGGCTTGCGGTGCTGCGATCCGGACGCCGAATCCGGATCTTCGCAGAGTTCGGACAGAAGGGGGCGATCTCCCGCAAGGGAAATTGCCCCCTTCGCTTTTGGGCCGAGCCGTTGCCAGCGACGCACCCCTCCGCGTCCGGCCGCGCCACGATGCGCCTTGAAGCAGCACAAATCCCGGCAACCGCATCTGTCTCAGAGACTTTACCGGACTTTTTCCGGCAAAGCTGTCGCGCCTTTGCACAGCGCAGAAGTCAGCTTCAGCGTTCATTCTCTGTCGATGGCAAATCCCGATGGATGCGCAGCAGAAGAGACCATGAAATCCCCTTTTCCCGCTTCTGTTTGAACCTGTGCCAGCCTGCGGAGCGCCAACCGCGTGGTCAGTCACTTCTACGATCTGGTTCTTGCTCCCGTACACCTGAAAGCTACGCAGTACATCATCCTGCAGGCCATCGGCCACGCCGGCGAAATCGCCCACTGCGATCTAGCCCGCCTCTTTGCCGCCTCCGAGGAAAACTTCTCCCGGCGTCTGGCTTCCGCTCGCGCCGCCGGCTGGGTGCGCATGAAGGTCGGCAACCGATACCGCCGCGTCTACTGCCTCACCGATGAGGGACGCAGGAACCTGGAACTCGCCACTCCCTACTGGGAGCGCGCTCAGGAGCGCACGCGCAGCGAGCTGGGCGAAGCGGAATGGGCGATGCTGGCCGAGTTTGCTGAGCAAGTCACGCAGTCCGCCATCCGCGCCGAGCTGGCGCCGCGCAGAAATGCCCGTCCGGTCTCCGCTGCATAGCGACCATCACATGCTTTCCCCACCCGCACCCGCCTGGCCTCGCACCCGCTCATGCTGCCACAGCAGCGCGCCGCCGCTGGGACTCCAGCAAACCGGGAGTTCACAAATCCCCATCTGCCTGCGACATCGGCTCTTGTGAGCGAACAATCCTGTTCGGGTTTTCCCAAAAACAGGAGCAGGGCAGCGGACTTCGTCTTCCAATCGCCTCACTGCGGAGTGCGCATGAGTACTCCGGCTGTCACACATCGGCTGAAATCCATCCGGGAAACGCCCGACTCCGTCTGGGGCTGGTTCGCCACCGTCGATCACAAAGGAGATCGGCATCCGCTGCATTGTCACCGCTCTGCTGATCATGTGCGCCGGCGGCATTGAGGCTCTGATCGACCGCCTGCCGCGCTTCGTCACCGCCAGCGTGATTCACATCCCCGCCGGCCAGCCGGTCACCCTCGAGGTCGAGTCCTTGGTGTTCCGCAATGAAAAGTTCTAGTGCACCACGCTCTGGAACAGCGGCGAAGTCAGCAGGCTGCTGAATTGGCTGTCCGATGCCGAGAAGGCCACTTCCAGCGTGGATCCCGACGAATCGATGTTCGTGCTGTCGATGGCCTGCTTCTCTATCGTCGTCCCGCTCGCCTTCTCATACAGCGCCGCGGCGTTCAGCAGCGACGACATCGTTGCTGCCGTGAACGTATCCGACGTATTCACGTTCAGCGAGAACTTCACCCCGTTGCTGAAGTCCATCGTGTAGCTGGAACTCAGCAGCCGCTTCTTCAGGGTATCGAAATTGGTCAGCTGCGAGGCCTGCCCCAGCAGCGACCGCATCATGTACTGCGTGCCCTGCGCGTCCATGATGCTCCACAGCGCCTGCGAATCCACCTGCCCCATCGCATTCATCATGTTGTTGTTGGTCAGGAAGCTCGGCTGCAGGCCGTCGCGGCACGCCAGAGCCGGTTTCAGCGCGTCCTGTGTCCCGAACAGCATCGTGGTCGGGTTCAGAAACACCACCAGCATTCCGCTCGATCCCATCGGCCACAGCCTGTTGTTGCGGATCGTCAGCGGCTTTACCTTCTTCCTGGTGAAGCCCGCGACGATGTCGTTCACCTCGAACTGCCCCTGCGCTACGCCCACAATCTTCACATCATCGGGATTGCTGGCCGAGGTGGGCCGGTAGGCCGCAAACGCCAGCACGTCAACATCGTCCCCCACGTTCATCCCCGAGTGGTTGAGCGCCGTCTCCAGATCCTTCAGCTGCGGAGGCAGCAGCCGCGCCTTCAGGTCCATCGCCGTCTGCGAATCTTCCATCACGCGATAATCCACCACGATCAGCTGCTGTACGTTCACCGGAATCGCCGATCGCGCGTCGGTATCGATCTGCGCCGCTCGCGCGGAAACTGTTTCCGCCGTCAGCAACATCGCTGCGACGCCCAAAGCCACGCCAAAAAAATGCCGCTTGCCGAATCTCACCGCGAACCTGCTCCCTCCGCCGGACACCCGGCCGAGCCTACTGGTGTGGTACCGCCGAACTCCGTTGCCGGCGCCTGGCCGAACGCGGCCTGGCCCGGCAAACCTACCTTTATCTTACTAAACCGCAGCCGCGCCGGAGTCGCCCGGCCACGCCAGAGGCTTTTCCAGCCGCCGTTCCAGTACTTTCTCCTCCTCCTGGAACCCATCCAGCAGACGCATCCACTCGCTGTTTCGCTCAAGCGCCGCCTCGGGAATCAATCCGATCAGCTCCGCCCGCACCGCTTTCGTCCCCAGTCGTTTCGCCTTTTCCTGCACCGCCGCAAATGCCGTCCCCACCGGCGTCCGCGCAAAATCCGTCAGATTCATCGAAACCTGGGCCTGTCCGTGCGCCGTCACCCCGATCGCCTTCACTGCTGCTGGTCCGCCGCCCGAGTGCCGGATCTCCCGTGCCACGGCCCGCGCCACCGCCACGTCCGCCGTGTCGAGGTAGAGGTTGAACGCGATCAGAAACCTGCGCGCCCCGACCGCCGAAGCTCCAGCCGTTGGATGCAGTTCAGGCCCGCCCACATCGGGCCGCCGAGCGGGTTCTTTCAGCACTGCCTCCCGCAGCCCCTCAAACTGCCCGCGCCGCACGTCCTCCAGCATGGCGCGATCCGGCCGCGCCGCCGCCGCTTCGTAGAAATAAACCGGCACCTGCCAGCGCTTCCAGATTTCCGTCCCCGCCTGCCGCGCCAGCAGCACGCAGTGCTCCAGCCCTACTCCGCTCACCGGCACAAAGGGGATCACGTCCGCCGCACCGATCCGCGGATGCACGCCTTCCTGCGCGGTCAGGTCGATCAGCTCCGCCGCCCGTCCCGCTCCGCGCACCGCGGACTCCACCACCGCCGCTGGCGACCCCGCAATCGTCACCACCGAACGGTTATGATCCGCGTCCAGCGACCAGTCCAGCAGCCGCACGCCTTCGACGCGCATGGCCGCGACAATCGACTCCACCACCTCGGGTCTGCGCCCTTCGGAGAAGTTCGGCACGCATTCAATCAGCGCTTCAGGCATAGGCGTATTACCAGCGTATTGCGGAATCTGGATTCAGGAAAATCATTCCGTCCCGGAGAGGCTATCCTGGTAAGGTCCGGAGGCTGGTGCCGGCACGACCGCCGTGGACAGGAGGCACAGGCATGATGCTGAAAAAGGCGTTGCTGGGAATGGCGTGCTGCGGACTTTGGACAGCAACAACCGGCGCGGCCACGGGGCCAGGCCCACAACCGCTGACGATTCCCCTGGCTGGACAGCGCGGGAGCATGGACCTCCTCACAGGTGCGCCGCAGACGGCCGGGATGCGGAGCGGTTTCGTGCGTCTGCGGCCGGGCGAAACGGTGGGCTGGCACACGACGGGCCGGCATGAGGAAACGCTGGTGATCCTGCACGGGAAAGGCGCGGCGCTGGTGGAGGGTCAGCCGCGACGGGAATTTGCAGCGCCGGCGGTTGCATATATTCCCCCGGACACAAGGCATAACATCGAGAACACCGGAACCGGTGCGCTGGAATACGTCTATGTGGTGGCTCCGGCAGCAGCGCGGTGAGCCGCCGCCGGACGACTGCGCTGCGGTCACTCTCCTACCGGCTCCACCACGTATAGCCGATCTGGAACTGCACGCTCGCATTGACACCTGGATTCTTGTCCCCCAGCGACGCGCTCGAAATGTGAACCCCGCTGGCTTCCAGCATCAGCGACTGGTTCGGCCGGACAAAATACTGTACTCCAATCCCTCCCTGCGGGCTGAAGTTAAATACGCTCGTCCCCCCCGGCTGGCCGTGCGGCACCAGCACGTCCGGCGGAAACTTGTGCGTGGTATAAATCAGTCCGCCGGCGGCCTGAAACCACGGCGCCCACCGCCCGTGCGGCTGAAAATCCCAGCGCAGAATGATCGGCGTGATACTGACGCCATGGAAGTCCCCGCCTCCATACCGATAATACTGACCAAAAAGCAGTTGCTCGTGCGGCGGCGGCGTCAGCGCCTCCCAGTACGGCATCAGCTCTGCGGCGTACTCGAACTGCCCGCGCAGCAAGCCCGGCAGAAGCTCGCCCGTGATCACCTTCCCCAGGCGCACCCCAGCGCTCAGCAGCTTGTAATCATCAATCAGATAACCGATTCCCTTGCCGCCCTGAAAGAACGGTCCCCACTCCCACGGCCGCTTCGCCAGCTCCGCGGCAGCGGGGCCGGCAGCTGCTGGCTCCTGGACGGCCGCGGCCTGCGAACCGGTGGAGCTGCTTTCCACGGTCTGGGCGGACACTGTTCCCGCGAACAGAATCACCGCGGCCCAGCCAGCGAACTTCCGCATTCTCATTCCCGCTCGTCCACTCCCCGTCTGGAATTTGCGCCAGTGCTCTTTGTGGGGGTTTTCCTGAAAGGAAAGGCCGCCAGCCGGCGGCCCAGCGTGTTCTTCTCACGGTCGCACGTTAGCTGGTCACTTCTTCCAGCTGTTTTGCGTCCATATCGAAATTCGAATACACATGCTGCACGTCGTCGTGGTCTTCCAGCGCCTCCAGCAGCCGCACCATCTGCGCCGCCACCGGTCCTTCCAGCTTCGTGTATGTCGAGGCGATCATCGTGACTTCCGACATCACCGTCTCGATCCCCGCGTCCCGCACCGCCTGGGCCACGGCTTCAAACGCCTGCGGCTCGGTCACGATCTCCCACGTATCCCCTTCGTCGTTCAGGTCCTCGCCGCCCGATTCCAGCACGATGTTCATCAGCTTCTCTTCGTCCGCAGCGCTTTTCGGAATCGCGATGATCCCCTTCTTCTGGAACATGAACCGCACCGAGTTCGGCTCCCCCAGGTTCCCGCCGTGTTTCGAGAACGTATGCCGGATTTCGCTCACCGCGCGGTTCCGGTTGTCGGTGGTCGCCTCCACAATCAACGCCACGCCGCCCGGCCCGTAGCCCTCGAAAGCCACTTCCTCGTACGTCACTCCGGGAATTTCCCCGGTGCCCCGCTGGATCGCCCGCTTGATGTTCTCGTTTGGCATGTTCTCCGCCTTGGCTGCGGCAATGGCGCTGCGCAGGCGGGGATTCCCGTCGGGATCGCCGCCCGACTTGGCGGCAATCGTAATTTCCTTGATCAGCTGCGTGAAAATCTTGCCCCGCTTCGCGTCCAGGGCGCCTTTTTTGTGCTTGATTGTCGCCCATTTCGAATGGCCGGACATGGGAACCTCAGATTCGCTTGTTCGTGGATTTTGGGGACCAAATGCCGGGAATCAGAGTGCTTCCGGGACACGCCCGCAACCCCTGATTGTATCACGCAGGACGGAGCGCCCTTCGCCTCGCTGCCGCCCGCTCCTTTTGATACTCTGACTTCGATTTCTGCCTTCTCATGGAACTGGTCTCATAGATGCCCGATATTCACCAGTGGACCGAATGCGACCTGAGGGCCAAGCGGGTCGCACGGTTTTTGTCGAAGGTCCGAATCTCGATATGAGACCGGTTCTGAGCACTCCCGCGGCGCCCCGCGTCTTCATCCAGGATGGCTTCCGCTGGGACCGCCAGCACGCCTATCTCTTCGATATTGATGGAACCCTTCTGCGCCATCGCGACCGCATCCACTTCGACGCCTTCTTCCACGGCGTGCGCAGCGTGCTCGGCCGCGACCTCGCCCTCGACGGCGTCATCCTTGCCGGCAACACCGATCCGGGGATTCTCCGCGACGCATTCCGCCTCGCCCAGGTCGAAGACGCCGCCTGGCGTCCCCATCGCGAGGGCATCCTGAACGCCATGTGCGCCCATTTCATCGAACGCCGCGCCGGCCTTCTGCCTACCGTAATGCCCGGCGTCGAAGCCACGCTCGCCCACCTCGAGCGCCGGGGCGCGCTGCTCGGCCTCGCCACCGGCAATCTCGAGCAGATCGGCTGGATCAAGGTCGAAAACGCCGGGCTGCGCTCCTGGTTTTCCTTTGGCGGCTTCTGCGATCGCTTTGAGGACCGCGCGGACATGATTGCCCACGCCGCTGTTCAGGCGCGGACCATCCTGCACGACTCCTCCGCCACCGTCTGCGTGGTCGGTGACACTCCCTACGACATTCAGGCCGCTCGCGCCAACTCGCTGCCCACCGTTGCAGTCGCCACCGGCCGCTACTCCTTCGATCAGCTCATGGAGCAGCAGCCCGAAGTCTGCGCAACCACGCTCGAAACGCTGCTCCAAGCCACCACCAGCCCAGCCTCCGAGCCTCCGGTGCGGGACCATGTTTCCTAAGCCGGTCCTGGCTCGCACCTTCGCGCCGGTTCTCGCGCTTGCCGGTCTTTGCGCGCTCGCGGCATCCGCCCAGCAGCCGCCCGTTCCCGCTACCCCGGGCCCCGCCGTGGCTCCTGCGGCGCCGAAGAAGCGCCACGTCACCCATCACGACCGCATAGGTGCCCAGCAGGCTTTCATACTGGGCGCCAGGGACCTCGAGCGCGATCAGCCCCGCGCCGCCATGGCTGCGTTCCTGCGCGCGGCCCTGCTCGATCCCTCCGACTCCCGCTACTCCGCTTCCATTTCCGTTGCGCGGCAGCGCCTCGTCTATGACCTGGTGCAGCAGGCCGACAAGGCGAAATTCCTCGGCCAGCTCGACGAATCCCGCGCCGACATCCAGGAAGCCTACCGCCTCGCCCCTGACGATCCCCTCGTTGCCCAGCATGTGGATGAGCTGGCTGCTGCAGCCGCCGCTCACGCGCCCGGTACGCCGCAATTCAGCACCGCCCTCGCTCCGCCGATTGAACTGCATCCGCAGCCCGGCCGCCGCAGCTTTCACATCCACACCAACGAGCGCGCCCTCATCGACGAGGTTTTTGCCGCCTGGGGCATTCATCCCACTGTCGACCAGTCCGTCGGCGCCGCCGTCGTCCCCTACGATATTGACGACGCCGACTTTGCTCAGACCGAATCCACGCTCGCTCTGGCCACCAACACCTTCTTCGTACCCCTCGATCCCGTCCGCGTCCTGGTCGCTAAGGATTCCCGCGAAAATCGCGCCAAATACGAGCGCGAAGCCATGGAAACCTTCTATCTCACCGGTCTGAGCAATGAGGATCAGACGGAAATGGCCAGTCTCGCCCGCGAGGACTTCGCAGCGAAAACCGCCTTCGCCGACCCCGGTGACAATGCGCTTGTCGTCCGCGCCCCCGTCTCCGACCTCGAAGCTCTCAACGGCACACTCCAAAGCCTCCTCCAGGGCCGCAGCAGCATTGAGCTCGACGTTGTTATGTACGAGGTGGACCGCACCAACGCCAACACCATCGGTGCCATCCTGCCCACGCAGACCAGCCTGTTCAACGTCTACTCCGAGGCCAGCAGCATCCTCCAGCAAAACTCCAGCCTCGTCCAGGAGATCATTTCCAGCGGCCTCGCTCAGCCCGGCCAGTGGGAGCAGATTCTGGCCATTCTCCTCGCCTCAGGCGAAGTCAGCAACAGTCTCTTCTCGAACGGCTTCGGCGTCTTCGGCGGCGGCCTCACCATGACCGGCGTTACCTACAGCGGCGGAACCGCTAACCTCCAGCTCAACTCCTCCGACGTCCATTCCGTCGACCAGATGCAGCTTCGCGTCCTCGATCGCGAAGAGGGCGTCATCAAAGTGGGCGAGCGCTACCCCATCATCACCTCCGAGTATGGCGGGATTCCCAGCTCCTCGCTCAACATCCCTGGCCTTTCCAGCTCCGGCCTGTCCAGTACGCTGCAGAACCTCGGCATCAGTGCCTCCGCGCTTGAATCCCTGGCCAGCGAGGAGATCCCCCAGATTCAGTATCAGGACCTTGGACTGACCCTCGACGTCACCCCTCACCTCCTGGGCCCTCACGGACTCTCCCTCAAGCTGGACCTCAAGCTGACAGCGCTGGCCGGTGCCAGCTACAACGGCGTTCCCGCGCTCGACCAGCGGGAGTATCAGGCCATCAACTCGCTCAATCTCGGCGAAAGCACCGTGCTGCTCACCGCCCTCAATCGCCAGCAATCCGTCGCCGTCACCGGAATTCCCGGCCTCAACGATCTGCCCGGCTTCGCCGACGCTGCCAACCGCAACTCCAGCCTCAACTACTCCGAGCTGGCCATCGTCATCACGCCCCACATCGTCCGCCTCACGCATCAGGAAGCCGAGGACAAAATGTTCCTCGTCCCTCCCGCGCCGCAGTGAAGACAATCCCGTCCCGCCGATCACGGATCCCTGTGCTGCGCTCTGTCCCCTGATCCTTATACCCTGTCTTCATGCGCATCGGCGTCATCTCTGACACGCACGGCCTCCTCCGCGCCGAAGCGCTGGCCGCGCTTGAGGGTTCCGAGCACATCCTCCACGCCGGCGACGTCGGCGATCCTTCCATTCTCGATCGCCTCCGCGATCTCGCTCCCGTCACCGCCGTCCGCGGCAATGTGGACGGGACCGGGCCCTGCTCGCAATTGCCGGAAACGGAACTCATCCAGCTCGCCGGCCGCAGTCTCTACATGCTCCACGACCCTCAGGCCCTCGATCTCGACCCTGTTGCCGTCGGCATCGCCGTGGTCATCAGCGGACACTCACACCACCCCGCCATCCAGTGGCACAGAGGCGTGCTCTATTTCAATCCAGGCAGCGCCGGCCCGCGCCGTTTCTCCGCGCCCGTCTCGCTGGGCTTCCTCACCATTACGGAATCGGCAATCGAGCCTCGCCTGATCGAGTTAGTGCTCGGCTAACCCTGGCTGCTGGCTGCTCACCGCGAAGCTGTAACCCGTGACCTCTAGTCTCTAATCCTCGGATTCACCACCATATACAGCACATCCGTCGCCAGATTCACCAGCACGTACGTCAGCCCGATCGCAAGAATACATCCCTGCAGCAGCGGATAATCGCGATTCGAGATCGCCGATACGGTCAGCCGCCCAATCCCCGGCCAGCTGAAGATCGTTTCGGTGACAATGGCGCCCGCCAGCAGCACGCCGAACTGCAACCCGATCAGCGTCATCACCGGAATCATTGCGTTGCGCAGTGCGTGCTTGTACACCACCACCCACTCCGGTAATCCCTTCGCCCGCGCGGTGCGAATGTAATCCTGCCCCAGCTCCTCCAGCATCGAGGTCCGCACCATCCGCGTCAGAATCGCGGCCAGCGCGCTGCCCATTGTCACCGCCGGCAGCACCAGATGCTCCCAATCCCCCGCACCCGACACCGGCAGCCACCCCAGCTTGATCGACACCAGCACAATCAGGATCGGGCCCAGCGCGAACGCCGGGATCGACAGCCCCAGCAAACTCACCACCCCGATCACCTGATCCCGCGGCCTGCCTCGCTTTACCGCCGCCGCGATCCCTCCCGGAATCGCCAGCAGCATCGCGAACGCCAGCGCCGCCGCGGTCAGCTCCACCGTGTACGGATACCGCGTCAGCACGAGGTGCGTTACCGCATCGTTCAGCCGGATTGACTGCCCCAGATTCCCGTGCAGCACGCCATCCCAGTAGCGGACGTACTGCACGCCCAGCGGCCGGTCCAGCCCATACGCGTGGCGCAGCGCAACAATATCGGCGGGCCGCGCTCCTTCGCCCAGCATCTGCTCCACCGGATCGCCCGGCACCAGATGGATCAGCACAAATACCACCGAAACCACCAGCCACAGTACCGGCAGCGTCCACACGAGGCGCATCAGTATCGCCTTCAGCAGCCTCGGCACGCCCACCCCATTTCAATCTCCACTAAACGTTCCATCCCTAAGTTCACTTACTGGCTCGCTAACTGCTTCTTATCTAAACGTCTTTTAGCTGACCGTTCCACCGCTAACCGCTTTTTAGCTAACCGTCTCACCGCTGACCGGCTTCCGGATGCGTCTGTTCCACTCTCACTTTGCTGATGCGGTTCCCGCTCATCTCCAGCACGGTCAGCCGCCGGCCGTCGTACTCGACGCTCTCTCCGCCCTTTGGAATCCTTCCCAGCCGCGTCAGCAGAAATCCCGCCAGCGTCTCCACGCCGCTTTCGCGAGGCAAATTCCAGCGCATCTGCGTCTCCAGATCGCGCAGGCTCACGCTGCCGTCCAGCACCATGCCGCCGGCCGCGCTCGTGACCACTCCGCCGGGCGCCACATCGAATTCATCTTCCAGCTCGCCGATCAGTTGCTCGATCGCGTCCTCCACCGTCACCAGCCCCACCGTCGATCCGAACTCGTCCACCACGATGGCGATGTGCCGCCGCCGCTGCCGGAACTCGTTGAGCAGGTCCAGCACCGGCTTCGTCTCCGGAACCACCAGAATCTCGCGCATGATCTGGCGCAGCCGCATCTCCGTGAAGGCGGTCTCGGAATACCGCGTCGCCGCCGACGCGCGAAAGTGCATCAGCCGGCTCACGTCCTTCGAGTACACCACCCCGATGATGAACTCCGGCCCCCGCGCCGGATCGTACACCGGCACGCGCGAATGCAGCTCTTCCACAATCCGCGCGCTCGCTTCCTCCACCGGCAGATCCGCCGGCAGCGAGAAAATCCTCTGCCGCGGCGTCATAATCTCCCGCGTCACCACCTGGCTGATCTCCACCGCGCGATGGATCAGCGCCTCCTGATACTCCGGCAGCATGCCCACCCGCCGCGCCGCCGTGGCCATCAGTTTCAGCTCTTCCGGCGAATGGACTCCGCCGCCTTCCTGCGTCAGCGGCGCACGAAACAGCCGCAGCACCAGCGTCGCCGACCGGTTCAGCAGCCGCACCAGCGGCCGCGCGATCTGGATGAACGCCTCCATCGGCCCGGCCACGGCCATAGCCATCTGGTCCGTGCGCTGCAGCGCCAGCGCCTTGGGCACCAGCTCGCCCAGCAGCACCATGAAGTACGTGATCAGGATGAATGCCAGCGGCACTGCCGCCAGGTGAGCGTAGATCCTCGCGTGCGGGAGCCCCCGCATCGCCTGCTCGAACAGCGCCGCAATGGCCGGCTCGCCCAGCCAGCCCATCGCCAGGCTGCACAGAGTCACGCCCAGCTGCACCGCGGGCAGAAAATCTCCCAGATTCTCCTGCATCCGCCGCACAATCCGCGCGCCCGGCCGCCGTTCCGCGATCAGCTGCTCAATGCGCGTCTCGCGCATGCTCACCAGCGCGAACTCCGCCGCCACGAAAAACCCGTTCGCCAGGATCAGCAGCACGATGGCGACGCCGTGAAAGAGCAGGAACTCCGACATTTTCTCCGAGTCTACAGCGAAAAGCACGGAAACGCTGAGGGCCCGCGGCCCGCGCGCTCTTAACCGTGCACCGCCCCGCGCTCCACATTGCCGTCCGTTTTTCCACCCGCCCTGACCTGCGATACTGAGTGCTCCGGATGAACCAGCCTTGTCTCAGATGCGGCGGCACCGGCGTGCGCGTCGTCAACCAGCCCGACGGCGCCCGCGTCGTCGAAACCTGCGAATGCCAGGCCGCCGAGCGCGTCACCCGCCTGCTCCGCCTCGCCGCCATTCCCGCGCGCTACGAGCACTGTTCGCTCGAGACCTATGACGCCGGCTACTTCGGCGCGGACCCCTCCCTGGCGAAAGCGTTCATGATGGCGCGCCAATTCGTCGATGGCTATCCCGCCACCACCGCCGGACGCGGCCTGCTCCTCACCGGCTCCGTCGGCGTCGGCAAAACTCACCTCGCCGTCGGCATCCTGCAGTCGCTCATCACCGAGAAAGGCGTCCGCGGCCTCTTCTGCGACTACCGCGAGCTTCTCAAGGAGATCCAGCACTCCTACAATCCCCAGGTCCGCACCACCGAAATGGAGATCCTCGGCCCCGTCTTCGACGCCGAAGTTCTCGTCCTCGATGAGCTGGGCGCGGCCAAGCCCACCGACTGGGTCTGGGACACCGTCGCCCTCGTCCTCAACAGCCGCTACAACGACAGGAAAACCACTCTCATCACCACGAATTACGCCGATCTCCCGCCCGGCGGCGTCGGCGAATCGAATGGCAGCCGCGTTGCCGGTGCCGCGGCTCGCGCCATCCGCGAAGAAACCCTCGGCGACCGCATCGGCGAGCGCATGCGCTCCCGACTCGCCGAAATGTGCGTTGTCGTCGAAATGCGCGGCGAGGATTTCCGCCGCACCGTCGGCCGCGCCCGCTTCGGATGATCTTTGAGGCCGCTGGCAGTCGGCCGTGAGTCACAGCGCACGGGCCGTAACTGGACAAAGCGCACTCGTATAATTCGGGATCGGGAGGTTCTTATGAACGGAAAGGCCTTCGCGATGCTGGTGGCCATGCTGCTTGCCGGTGCGACCTCATCCCGGGCGGTCACTCTGCCGGACGCCTGCGGCAACGACCAGGGCAAATTCGCTGTGAAGACGCAGCACGGTCATTCTGCTGTCCCCGATCCGGCCCCGGGGCAGGCGCAGATCGTGTTCATCGAAAAGATGAACAGAGAGGGGATGGGGTTCTGCATCGCCTGTGACGTAACGACGCGGGTGGGAGTGGACGGAAGTTGGGCGGGAGCTAATAAGGGCGATTCGTATTTCACCTACACTGTCACCCCGGGAGAGCATCATCTCTGCGTGAACTGGCAGTCGGACCTTCGTGGCCTGGCCAGCAAAGCGGACGCGCTGGCGTTCACCGCCGAGGCGGGAAAGACGTACTATTTCGAGACCAGCGTGCTGATGAAATCCGAGGATGCGGGGCAGCATCAGTCGTATATCGAGGACCGGCTGCACCTGAAGCAGCTGGATACGGATGAGGGGCAGTATCTGGCAAAGATCTCGGCCCTGAGCCGGTGGCAGGCGAAGAAGTAGCGCCCCGCCTTGCAGGCAGGGCTCCCGCAGAGTGGCCGAAACGCCTTTGTTCGCTGTACCCTTTATCCATGAAAAACGCCGCCTCTGCGGATTTCCCCTCCGCACGGACCGACCGGAAAATTGAGGAACTCGGCGACTGGCGAGGCCAGACGCTGGCTCGTGTCCGCGACCTCATCCTCGCCGCCGACCCCGAAATCGTCGAAGAATGGAAGTGGGCCAGGGCGACGTCGCCGGGAGTTCCCGTCTTCTCTCACGCCGGCATCGTCTGCACGGGAGAAACTTACAAGAATGTCGTCAAGCTGACCTTTGCCAAAGGCGCTGCGCTGCCTGATCCTGCGCGCCTCTTCAACTCCAGCCTCGAGGGCAACGTTCGCCGCGCTATCGACATCCATGAAGGCGATCAGCTCAACGAACCGGCTCTGAAGAACCTCATTCGCGCCGCCGTGGCCCTGAATCTCCAGGGCAAGCACGAGCCCGCGCCTCGCTTGCCGGCCGCCAGGCGCCCCAGGACCTGACTGACTACTGATCACTGTGCTCTGACTACTCGCCCCTCAGCGCCTCCATCGGATCCACCCCCGCGGCCCGCCGCGCCGGCAGCCACCCTGCCAGCGTCGCGCACGCCAGCAGAACCGCAACCGCTCCCATCAGCGTCAGCCCGTCCAGCGGCTTCACTTTATAGAGCAGGCTCGCCAGATAGCGTGTCAGCCCCAGCGCCGCTGCCAGTCCCACGGCCACACCCGCCACGCCCAGAACCATTGCGTCTCCCAGGGTTCTGCGCTCCACGTCCGCGCGTGTCGCGCCCAGTGCCATGCGGATCGCGATCTCTCGCCTGCGCTCGGTCACCGAATACGCCAGCACCCCATAAATCCCCAGCAGCGCCAGCGCCAGCGCAATCCCCGCAAACGCGGTCAGCACCCACGTGTTGAACCGCCGCGGCGCCTCCGTCGATGACACCACCTCTTCCATCGTCTGCAAATTCGTCACCGCCAGCAGCGGATCGGCCTGGCGCACTGCCTGTCGGAACTCTCCCTCCAGCGCCTGCGCATCGCCTGCCGTCCGCACCACCGCGTGCAGGTCGCCCACCACGCCGATGATCGCTGCATCCGGCCCCAAATCGGCCGCCACCTGGGACACCGGCTCGTACATCTCGATATCCTGCTTCCGATCCACAGGATTGTCACTCACATCGCCTACCACGCCCACGACTCGCATCGCCGGCATGGCATCCGCGTAGCTTGGCCCCACCTTGATGTGCATCCCCAGCGGATCGCGTTCCGCGAAATACTTCCGCGCAAACGACTGGCTGATGATCGCCACCAGCGGCGCTCCCGGCAAATCGTCCGACGCGTTGAAATACCGTCCCTCGATCAGCTGGATTCCGAGCGCCTGAAAATACTCGCCGGCGGTCAGGTAATTCGACGCCAGCGAATAACCCTCATCGGGTTTCCGCACATAGCCCTGGGCCGCGAACAGACGTGAGGAATTCCGCCCGATCACGGGAATATTCGATCCAAATCCCGCCACTTTCACGCCCGGCAGCGCCGCCAGCCGCTGCCCCAGATCCCTGAAGAAGTCATCCACCTTTTGCTGGGTCGGATAGCCCTGGCTCGGCAGCGCAAGATACGCCGTTACCGTCTTCTCGGGCTGGAACCCCGGATCCGTCTCCGTCATGCGTGCAAAGCTGCGCAGCAGCAGGCCCGCACCCACCAGCAGCAGCATCGCCAGCGCCATCTCTGCCACCACCAGAGCGCTGCGCAGCCGATGCTGCGAGCGTCCTTGCCCCGTCGTCTGTCCGCCCTCGCGCAGCGCGTTCAGCACCTCGGCCTTCGTGCTGGCCAGCGCCGGAGCCATCCCGCACGCCACGGCCGTGGCGCACACCAGCCCGGCAGCCAGCAGCGCCACCGGCCAGTGAATGGCAATCTCGCCCAAGCGCGGCACCGAGTCCGGCAGAACTTCGCTCGCCCAGTGCACCGCCGCCGCGGCCAGTCCCAGCCCCGCTGCTCCGCCGATCGCGCTCAGCAGCAGCGATTCGATCAGCAGTTGCCGCAGCATCGTCCTGCGCGCCGCGCCCAGCGCCATACGGACCCCGAATTCCCGCCGCCGTCCCGCCGCACGCACCAGCAGCAGGTTTGCCAGGTTCGCGCACGCAATCAGCAGAATCAGCACCACCGCGCCCAGCAGGGTCCGCAGCAGCGGACGGGCATCAGCCACCGTCTGCTCCTTCAGCCCGCGGATTCCGATCGAAAGATGCGCTTCCGGCACTTTTGCCTGAATGATCTTCAACACCCTCTGTGCATCCCCCAGCGCCTGCGTCATCGTCACCCCCGCCTTCAGCCGTCCCACTGCCCCGTAATCGAAATCGTCAGCCTCGTCGCCTTTCTCGACGGGCGTCAGGCTCAGCGGCACCCAGAGGTCGTGAGCCTGTATCCCTCCCAATCCGGTCGGCGTTTCGAACCCGCGCGGCATCACCCCGATAATCGTGTACGGCCGCAGGTCCAGATCGAGTGTTTTCCCGATCACATCCGGCCTTCCGCCGAACCGCTCCTTCCACAACGCGTAGCTGAGTACCATCACCGCCGAACTGTTCTCGTCTTCCTTACGCGTAAACGTCCTGCCCATCAGCGGAGCCGAGCCGAGCACCGGAAACATCTGCGCGCTCACCCGCTCCGCCTGGGCCCGGAAGGGCTCGCCGGCTCCGGTCACGTCGTAACCCTGGTCGATGAACCCGGCTACTCCCGTAAATGCCTTACTATTCCGCTGATATACCAGCACATCCGGCGCCGCCAGGCTTGCCTCATGGAACAGGTGCTCCGCGCCCTCGTGCAGCACCACCAGCCGGCTCGCCTGCGGAAACGGCAGCGGACGCAGCAAAACCGCGTAGACCACCGAAAACACCGCCGTCACCCCGCCAATCCCCAGCGCCAGCGTCAGAACTGCTGTTGCCGCAAATCCCGGTGACTTCTTCATCTGCCGCAGCGCAAACTTCACATCCCGCCACAAACTCTCGATCCCCAACGCCGCATCTTCTCCCACCGTCCGCTCCTTCATCACCACCGGATTCCCAAACCGCACCCGCGCCGCACGCCGCGCTTCCTCTTCCGACATTCCCGCCCGCACGCCATCCTCAGTCACCATCTCAATGTGCGCGTGCAGCTCTTCCTCAATCTCGGCATCCACCCGCCCCCGCCGCCACAAATTTCGAACTCTCGCCACCCATCCCATCGCTCATTCCTCACCCGCAGTTACTAACAACCAACAACCAGTCCTACTCGCTTTTCAGCGCCTCCATCGGATCCACACCTGCCGCCCGCCGCGCCGGCACAAGTGCGGCCAGAAGCGCGACTGCGGCGAGAATCAGCACCGTGCTCAGCACCACACCCACCTGCAAGGGCGAGGTGTCATACAGAAACCGGCGGAGGAACCCAGAGGTGATCGCGATGAGTACGATGCCGGCGAGCGTTCCGGCCACGAGCATCACGAGTGCATCGCGCAGCACCAGCGCAAGTATGCGCGCACGACTGGCTCCCACAGCAAGGCGCACGCCGATTTCCGGCCGCCGCTGCTGAACGCGCAATGCCAGAACGCCGAAGAGTCCAATGCCGCTCAGCAGCAGCGCGACAGCGGCGAAGATTGCACTCAGCCGGGCAACCAGGCGCTCGCTGCCAATGGACTGATCGACCTGTTCGGAGAGCGGCAAAAAAGTCATGTAAGCGGTAGTGGGAGCAAAGCGGGCGAGCGCGGCTCGATAGGCGCTGATGGCATCCACTGCGTTCCGGCTGCGGATAAGGAACACCAGGTTGTTGCTGTAAGAGCCCCGCCCGACCGTGGAGGCCGAGGCGGGAAAGTAGACCGTGGGCGGCGCCGGATCTCTCAGCGAGGAATAGCGCGCGTTTTCGACGACGCCAACGACCCGGCAGGCCGCCGTAAATGCACCAATCTCGCCGTTCTGATCCGAGTATTTGGCTTCGATCGAATCCCCGAGAGGCCGTGCGTGTCCAAAAAGGAGTCCCGCTGCGGCTTCGTTGAGGATGCAGGTCGAGCGGTCGCGATCCGCGAGTGTGAATCCGCGGCCGGCCAGCACTCGTGTGCCCACTGTCGAGAAGTATCCGTCGCCGACGTCGTTCCAGGCGATCGAGGCGATGTCCTGGGGGTGTGCGAGGCTGTCGACGTCCAGTTTGGGCGCAAACCCCGTCACGGGTGTCACCCAGGTGTACGAGGCCGCCTCAACATCCGGCGATGCGCGCAGTGCCTCCGTCATGGAGTGGTACAGCTCCATAATCTGATCCGGGCTCTTCTTGAGAGCCTGGAACTGCGCGCACACTTCCATGACGTGATCGGGATTGAAGCCCTCGTGATTGTCGCGGAGTCGCACCAGGGTGTGCGTGAAAAGACCGGCGCAAAAGACCAGCGCCAGCGCCAGCGCCAGCTGCGCAGGTATGAACACCCTCTGGCGCAACAGATGGTGGCGGGCAGTCGTTCCTCGGCCTCTGAACACGGCCCCGGGCGATACCTTTCCGGCCAGCCACGCCGGAGTCAGGCCGAAAAGTAGCGTGGTCAGCAGAGCAAAGGCCGCGGTGAACAGAAGCACGGTGGGATCAGGCTGTAACTGTATGGGAGAGCCGGAGCCCGCGGGCGTAAAAAATCCGGAGATGATACGAACGCTTGCCCAGGCCAGGTCCGCTGCGAAGACGCAGCCCACGGTGGCCAGCAGCATCGATTCCACGAGACATTGGCGCAGAATGCGGCCACGGCCTGCGCCCAGCGCGGAACGAACCGCGAACTCCTGCTCGCGCGCCTGGATCCTGGCCATTTGCAGACCGGCCAAATTCACGCAGCAGAGCAGGAGCACCGCCAAGGCGATCGCCTGGATGAGCAGGAGCGGCTTGCCGTAATCTTCAGCGATCTCGGAAAAGCCGCGTCGCACCGACTCAGCCGCCAGATGAGCCGTACGGAACACAGGTTCATGCTGCACCCGCAGCGGTGTCAGCGAGTGCAGCGACGGGCTCATCGCGGCCAGCTCGGCGTTGAGGGCAGTAAGGCTCATTCCTGGATCGAGACGCGCCACCGCGAGCACAGCAAGATTCTCCGGATGGAGAAATGGATCCTGCTGCGCGCTGGCAGCCAATGCGGAGAGAAAATGCAGGGGCAGATACAGCTTCTGCGGCTCCCCGACATAAAGACCATGAAAGTCCGGCGGCAGCACGCCCACAACCACAGCGGGCTGCTCTGAAATGCGCATGCGCCGCCCGACGACATTCGGATCGCCGTGAAAATTCGCGAGCCAGAAACCGTAGTCCAGAACGACCGGCCAGCCTCCCGCGGGACCACCTGGTACATCGTCAGTGGGCGTCAGAAGCCGGCCGAGCACGGGCCTTACACCCAGCATAGAGAGCGCGTTCCCTGTAACCAGATCGGCGCCGACCGAGCGGAGGGTATTCCGGTCATCCGGCACCGTCACCATGCTGCCACTCCAGCCCGCTAGACCGGACACTCCGCGCAGTCTGTGCTCCAGCACATTCATCACTGGCCAGAACTGGACGGCGAGGAAACGAGACGTGTCTGGGCTGCGGTAGCCGAGTGCAACCAACTGCGCTGGTTTGCTGATTGGCAGCGAACGCAACATCGCATCGTTGATGACCGTAAAGACAGCGCTGTTGGCTCCGATTCCCAGCGCCAGCGTCAGCACGGCCGTCACCGCAAACCCCGGCGACTTCTTCAGTTGACGCAGCGCAATCTTCACATCCCGCCCCAGGCTCTCGAATCCCAGCGCCGCATCCGCGCCCACCGTTCGCTCCTTCACCGTCACCGGATTTCCAAACCGCACTCGCGCCGCCCGCCGCGCTTCTTCCTCCGACATCCCCGCCCGTACGCCATCCTCCACCGCCATCTCGATGTGCGCGCGCAGCTCTTCCTCAATCTCGGCATCCACCCCTCCTCGCCGCCCCAGATTCCGAACTTTCGCCACCCATCCCATCGCGTCTCTCCGTGCTGCCAGCTTCCAGGGCCCGGCTGCCAGCTAGCCTCTGGCTGCTGCCAGTCCCAGCACCGCGCGCACCCCGCGCACCAACTCGTCGAATTCCCGCTCCGCTTCGGCCAGGCGCTTCTGACCCGCCGGCGTCAGCCGGTAGTACTTCGCCCGCCGCCCCGTCTCTGTCAGCGCCCATTCTGACGCAATCCAACCGCTCTGCTCCATGCGGTGCAGCGCCGGATACAGCGATCCCTCCTCCACGCGCAGCAGCTCGTCGCTCGCACGCTGGATGTGCAGCGCCATCCCGTACCCATGGAGCCGCCCCCGCTGCGCCAGCGTCTTCAGCACCAGCAAGTCCAGGCTTCCCTGCAGATCGTTCTTCGCCACACGTTACCCCTTTCCATCTTGGTATCGGAACTCTATACCCAGATATATGGGTATGTCAAAGAGGACTGCTGCCGCACGCATCCAAACCCACCGGATGCGGCACTTGCAAACAGCGGAGCGCAACGGACTATTGGTGATGCTGGCGGCCGCCTCCGGCTCTGCTGACGGTTGGAGTTTCTTTGGTCTTGGTCACGCCTTCGTTGCCAACATGACGGGCAACACCGTACTGGCCGGAGTCTCTGTCTTTCACATGGCCACAGATATGGCTCACCCGCTGGCGGCTCTCGGTGGTTATGTTCTGGGCACGATCGCGGGAACGCTCCTCAACCGGCGCATCCGGGCTGGGGCGATCTGGGCCAAATCCGTCTCCCTGACCCTCTTTCTGGAATCGCTGATGCTGGCTGCGGCCGAGTGGATCTGGGTGGTCACCCGTCATCATCCGGGCCACCGCCTGGAACTGGCTCTGCTCGCCTGGATCGCCATGGCCATCGGGTTACAGAGCGGATCCATGCTCCAGTTACGAATTCCCGGCGTTGTGACCACCTACATTACCGGGACCTGGACCATCCTCACCAGCGGCGTCGCCCTGCTGGTCTCCCGCCAGCACCGGGCCGTGCGCGACAAGACCAAACTGGAGGAGAGCTTCGAACTCCAGGCTTGCGTCCTGGCTGCCTATTTTCTTTCCGCCGCCCTCTGCGGCTGGGCTTTTCGCCATGCAGCTGATATTGTTGGCGCGATTCCCGCGCTCGTGGTCCTGCTGGTAGCCTCCTGCGCGGCAATCCGCCGCGAGAGGCCAGTGAGCTAAGACCTCAAAGTCCATCGTTTGCCCGCCAGGCGCATCTCTGCTCCAGGGCGAATTTTCTGAGGGAGGAGTCATGGCGACCGAACCTGAGCCCAATCTTCACCGGCGCCCGCGCGTCCTGATTGTCGGCGGCGGCTTTGCCGGAACCCAGGCCGCGAAGGCTCTGGTCCACCTCCCCGTCGACGTCACGGTCATCGACCGCCGCAATCACTTCACCTTCCAGCCCCTGCTCTATCAGGTCGCGCTGGCGGTCCTGTCGCCGGCGGACATCGCCTCGCCCATCCGCACCATCCTCCGCGGCAACGCCAACACCGAAGTCCTCATGGACGAAGCCATCGGCTTCGATCTCGCCCAGCGCAGCGTGCGGCTGCGCAGCGGCGTCGAGATGCGCTATGACTACCTGATGCTGGCCACTGGCGCTACCCATTCCTACTTCGGCCACAACGACTGGGCCTCCACCGCCCCAGGCCTGAAGACCATCGAGGACGCCATTGAGATTCGTCGCCGTGTCCTGCTCGCCTTCGAGTTGGCCGAGCGCCGCAAGCTCGAAACCGGCTCGCATCCCCCGCTGAATTTCGTCATCGTGGGCGGCGGCCCTACCGGCGTGGAGCTCGCCGGCGCCATCTGCGAAATCACCCGCTATTACCTGCGCCGCGACTTCCGTCACATCGATCCCGCCCAAGCGCGCGTGCTGCTCCTCGAAGGTGGCCCCAGGCTGCTGCCCTCTTACCCTGAGGCTCTTTCGCTCAAAGCCGAGCAGCAACTGGCGGGTCTGGGCGTCGAGCTCCACGACAGCACCATCGTCACCGACGTGCAGCCCGGCTACGTCATTGCCGGCGGCCGTCGCATCGACTCCGTCGTCACCCTCTGGGCCGCGGGTGTCCAGGCCTCGCCCCTCGGCCGCATGCTCGGCGTTCCCACCGACAAACGCGGCTGCGTCCGCGTCAACGCCACACTCAACCCGGATGGCCATCCCGAGATCTTCGTCTGCGGCGATCTCGCCCATTTTGAGCAGGACGGGAAACAGGTGCCCGGCGTCGCGCAGCCCGCCATGCAAATGGGCGATTATGTTGCGAAAACGATCGCTTCGGACCTGAGCCGCCAGCCGCGTCCTGCCTTCCGCTATTTCGACAAGGGCGACATGGCCACCATCGGCCGGATGGCCGCCGTCGCCGATGTAAAGTGGCCCTTCCGCGCGAAACTCAGCGGCTTTCCCGCGTGGGTCACCTGGCTCGTCGTCCACATTTACTTCCTCATTGGCTTTCGCAACCGGATCGCCGTGCTCTCCCAGTGGATCTGGAGCTACTTCACTTTCTCGAGCGGCGTGCGCCTCATTTACGGGAGCCAGAATCTGCCGGGCTGGCCGCAGCAGCCAGCAGCCCAGAACCAGCCGATTGCCCCGGCTGCGGATCCCACCGCGCCTCCGCCTCAGGCCGAAGTGCCGCCAGCCCATTCCACCGCCGCCGACTGACGCTCCGGGAGTTCTTCGGTTCTCAGTAAATGGGCGGTTCCCCTGCCGGGCGCGTCTTCCAGCGCCGGTGCACCCACAGCCACTGATCCGGACACCGCCGGATCGCGTCTTCGATCGCCGCCGTGAACCGCGCCGTATTCTCGATCACATCGCGCTCGTCTTCCTCGGTTCGCACCAGCGCGATCTCTTCGCCGAAGCGCAGCACATAGCGCTTCTCCGCCGCTTCCCACACCAGAAACCCCGGCAGAACCGCAGCTCCTGTGCGCAGCGCCACGCGCGCCAGCCCGGATGCAGTGCAGGCCTGAGTACCGAAAAACGGCACAAACGCTCCCTGCGGCGGAGTCATGTTCGTATCCATCAGGATGCCCACGGTTTCGCCCTGGCGCATGGCGGCCAGCAGCCCCCGTGCGAAGTCGTCCTTGTGCACCACGCGATTGCCGTGCAGGCATCGAATCCCGTTCACCAGCCGGTCCACGCGCGGGTTATCCAGCCGCCGGATCACCATGGTCATCGGATAGCCCATGAGCGAGTGCCAGAAGCTCGACAGCTCCCATGCCCCGAGATGGCCGGTGACAATCAGCACCCCCTGGCTGCGCGCGCGTGCCGCGAGATAATGCTCCAGCCCCTCATAGCGAATCAGGCCCCGCGTGTTTTCGCGGGTATAGCGGGGCATTCGGCAGAATTCCGCCAGTTGCCGCCCGAGGTGGCCGTATAGCCGGCGCAGCAGCCGCTCCCGTTCCGCAGCCGGCATCTCCGGGAAGGCCATTTCCAGGTTGCGCAGTCCGGTGCGCCGAAGGTCAGGAACTGCAAGCCAGGCGGCCGCCCCAATGCCAGCGCCAAGACGCCATGCCAGGGGGCGAGGCAGAATGGCGAAGCCGTTCAGCAACACCCAGACAAACGCATATTCGAGGGCTTCTCGCATGAAGACGGCCAGAGCCAAACCAGCCAGGGTGTACTCCGGGGCGACCGATCCCGCCGCAGCTCGCCGCAGAAGAACCGGAGCCCCCAGCGCTCGTGACGAAAGCGCGGTCGGGTGGAAGAAAGCCGCACTGAACCGACCGCAAAAGGGTACAGTATCGCCGGTCTTGCGCGAAAGGCCGGTGTCAAGGCGACGCCGCGCACGAAGCGCGGCGAAGTCCCTCGCCAGACTGAGCGGGTCAGGACGGATGGAATGCCGGAACCCGTCAGCGTTCAGCGCCGTCGGGCCCCGGCTGCCCATGAGGTATTGCTGCTATTCGCTGGCTTCGTGAAAGTACTTGGCCACCGTACGCACAAACGGCCTCGCCGTCGGCGGCACGGGTACATAGCCACCGAGAATCTGTTGGAAGCCGTGCGGTGCTCCGTACAGCAGTTGCGTGTCGCCGCGGTTCTGGGTCACCGCCACACCATTGAGGTCGATGCCCGCGAACACTCCGCGGCTGCGCGACCAGGTCAGCAGCTCCGACTGCATCTTCCAGTTGGTCGACGCGCCCGCATCGCGGCCCACCGGCCCGGCCGCCGCCGAAGCGCCGGCCCCGATCTTAAACTTGCTTTGCAGCAGATCCTGGAAGCCCTTCTGATTCACAGCCACCAGCACCAGATCGGTTGCCTGGCCGCCGATCTGCAGACCCCACGAGCCGCCGGTCATTTGGAGGAAAACCGGACCGCTCCAGCCGCGCGGCGTCCGACAGGTCACCACGCCCTGCCCGTGTTCCGCGCCAAAAATAAAGGCGCCCTTCAGCAGTCCAGGCACGACACCCACGCAGGTGGCCTGCTCCAGAATCGAATTCGGAATGGCTTTATCTGGCACCGCCATGATTTCGTTCAGCGTGTCCTGCGCTCTGTCGAGGCGGTCGATCAGGTTTTGCGGCACCTGCGCGAACGCCGGGACCCCCAGCGCAGCTACGGCTAACAGAACGACAAGTCTTTTCATATGTGCTATTTCTCCCGTCAAAAAAAGATGCGCTTCCAGCGGCTTCCGTTATACTACCGCAACCAGGTGAACCGGGTGCAAGAGACGCCGGTCACACTGAAGTTCCCGCAGATCCCCGGTGCTGTTCCTGAACCGTGAGCGTTTCCCGCAGCCAGTCTCGCCCGCGCGCAGCGTGCGCAACCGCCCGCTGAATACGATGCGTCCCGGGAGCCGAAGGTTGAGAGACCCCGGCTGCGCTTGTCCTGCGCGAATGCTGCCGCGTCACCGGTCGCTGGTGCAATCTCGCCTCTGCCGATACAGTGAAGTTCGAAGGGTTTTTGCGGGAGGAATTTGTTTGGGACTCTGGCTGGTCACGGGAGCTGCAGGATTCATCGGTCGTTCCATTGCCGGCGCGCTGCTGGCTCGCGGAGAGCCGGTGCGCGGCATCGACAATTTCGTCACCGGCAAGCGCGCAAACCTCGCTGGACTCGAAGACATGGAATTCCTGGAGGCCGATCTGACGAATCCCCAGGCATGCGCCCGCGCCTGCGCCGGAGTCGACACGATCCTTCATGAAGCGGCCCTGGCCTCCGTTCCCCGTTCCGTTGAGGATCCCCTCGCTTCCCACCGAAACTGCGTGGAGGCCACGCTGAACCTGCTCATAGCCGCGCGCCATGCGGGGGTGCGCAGGATCATTTACGCAGGATCTTCTTCCGCTTATGGCGATACGCCCACCCTGCCCAAGCACGAGGAGATGACTCCAACTCCCATCTCCCCGTATGCCGCCGCCAAGCTCGCGGGCGAGCACTATGTGCGCTCCTTTGCGCGCGTCTATGGCCTCGAAACCGTGGTACTGCGTTACTTCAACGTCTTCGGCCCGTATCAGGATCCCGAGTCGCCCTACTCCGGCGTTCTGGCTGTCTTCTGCCGCCGAATGCTGGCCGGCCAGCAGCCCACCATCTGCGGCGACGGTCTGCAGACCCGGGACTTCACCTATATCGATAATGTCGTGGAAGCCAATCTGCTGGCCGCAGCCGCGCCCGCCCCGGGGATCACCGCCCAGGTAATAAACGTGGCTGCCGGAGCTCGCATCACCCTCAATGACGCCTTTGAGATTCTCTGCGAGCTCACCGGCTATCGCGGACAGCCGGCCTACGCTCCGCCACGCCCCGGGGACATCCGCGACTCGCTCGCCGATATCCGGCGCGCTCAGGAACTGCTCGGCTACCACCCTCGCATCGATTTCCGCGAAGGCCTGCGACGCACGGTGGACTGGTACCGCAAGGGAGCCTGAACGCGCCGGTCTCGCTCAGAAAATTGGGGCTGGGCAGCAGTATGATCCGCCGCTTCCAGCCCCGTTCCCCAGATCTGCGTTGTTAGCTGGCTTCATTTGTAGAGCTTAGACCGCTCCGCGGCAAGATAACGGAAGTAGACTGAACTTTGGTAACCACCGGATTGCCTCGCCTTGCCATTGACGCCGTTTGCCGTTGTCTCTCCCTTTTGCCAATGCCACGCAAACCATTCGTGCACCGCAGATCCGCCGGACTGAAACAGACCCGCGGCTCGAGAGCACCGGGACCCGGGTGTCCGGGGAGCTCCACGATGCGCACAGAGTTGGCGATATTGCTGAGGCTGGGGTTCTCGTCAACCGGCAAATGAATGAGGGGTGGGACTACACGGATGCCGCCACGCACTCCGCTTCCGTTCCGCATCGCCGCCGGTGCCACGCCGGCTCTGACGTTTTCATCCCCGCCCGTCAGTACCACGCAGCAAGGCTGCCCGTGGAACTGTGCGGGAACGCGGCTGATCTCGCGACCTGAACTCCGGAGATTCCCCGAGGGGTTCGACACGGTTTCCAGGCGCTCGAGACCGGGATGGAAGCGGAAAACCTCCCGCGCGAGACCCGACACCAAGCCAATCATGCGCGCGTCCGGCGCCGCCGGGTGAAGCGCTTCGAGAATCGGCGTAGCGTGCACAGTGCAGCCCGGGGAAACCTTGAACTGCGGCAAAAGATAGTTGCGGATTTCCCGCAGCCCCGCGAAACCTGCGCTCCACGACCCGGACGCCGCGATGCACGGCCTGCCTGAGCGAATCGGGAATCGGGCAGGGATAACAGTGCTTCTTCACTTTAGTCAGACGGCCGGGGACTACATCTTATATCTTCCCAGGTCCTCGTCCCCCAGGTTTTCCAGCCAGCGCCGCATCTCCTGTTCGCTGGGTTGCGTCTCGGGGGTGTTGGGCACCACTTTCGCGGCCTGCAGCACTTCCTCCGCAACAAAAATCGGACAGTCCGAGCGCAGCGCCAGAGCCAGAGCATCCGACGGCCGCGCATCGATCGCCACGACTTCCCCGTTCTGCTCCATCCAGATGACGGCGTAAAACGTATCGCCGCGCAGTTCCGAAACCACCACCCGCTGCACCTGCGCATTCAGCCCGGTCGCCACGTTTTTCAGCAGGTCGTGCGTCAGCGGCCGCGCCGCCGACGACTTCTCCACCTCGAGCGCAATGGCCTGCGCTTCATACAGTCCTACCCAGATGGGCAGCACGGCTTCGCTCTTCGGATCTTTCAGGATGACCACCGGCATATTCGTGGAAGGATCGACCATCAGGCCGCGAATTTTCATCTCCACTTCCATGGCATCCTCTCTACACCGCGGCTTCGCCTGCCAGGCTGTTGGGGAAAGTCTTGGTTACCCGCACCGGCAGATAAACCCCCGGCGCCGGCGCAATCGGCTGGCTGGTTGTGAAATTCAACGTCTTGTTCTGCGATGTGCGGCCCACGATCTGGCCCCGTGCCGGATTCATACCCTCGACCATCGCTTCCAGCACCTGTCCCAGGTGCTTCTCATAATTGGCCCGCTGGATCTCCCGCTGCCGCTCCAGCAGGATCTGCAAACGTTTCGATTTCTCCTCCTCGGCAACCGAGTCGGGCATCGACAGAGCCGGCGTGTTGGGTCGCGGCGAGTACTTGAAGGCGAAGACGCCGTCATACTGCACCTCGTCCAGCAGCCCAATGGTCTCCTCGAAATCCTCCGCCGTCTCACCCGGGAACCCGGCAATGATATCCGTCGTCATGCTGATGGTCCGCTTCGCCTCCTTAATCCATGCGATGCGTTCCAGGTACTGCTCGCGCGTATATTCGCGCTGCATCAGGCGCAAAACTTTGGATGACCCGCTTTGCACGGGCAGATGCACGTGGTCGCAAAGGGTTGACACGGCGTCGATCGCCTCCACAATGTCCCGCGTGAAATCGCGCGGATGGGAAGTGGTGAAGCGCACGCGCCGGATGCCCGGCACCTCGCCCACCGCCGCCAGCAGTTCGGCGAAGCTGCGCCGCCCGTCCGGATCCCGGTACGAGTTCACGTTCTGCCCCAGCAGCTGAATCTCGGTGTATCCGCTGTCCGCCATGCGCCGCGCCTCGGCCAGCACCGAATCCGATCGTCGGCTCCGCTCTTTCCCACGCGTGTACGGCACCACGCAGTAGGCGCAGAATTTGTCGCACCCCTCAATGATGGTGATGTAGCCGCGGTGCGGATTGGAGCGCGCCGTGAATTCCGTCTCGAACGTCTCCTCGGTCTGCCGGTCGTCCAGTCCCGTCACCCGTGTGGCGCCCTGCTCGATCTGCACCAGCATCTCCGGCAGCCTGCGATACGACGCCGAACCGGAAACCAGCGACACGAACGGGGCGCGCTCGAAGATCCGCTCCCCCTCCTGCTGCGCCACACAGCCCAGCACCCCGAAGCGCTTGCCCTGCCGATAGAGGGCCTTGTAATCGTTCAGGCGATGAAAAACCTTCTGCTCGGCTTTGTCGCGGATCGAACAGGTGTTGTAGAGGATCAGGTCGGCGGCTTCTTCCGTTTCCACCCGGGCGTAGCCCTGCTGCTCCAGCGTGCCAATGACTTTTTCCGAGTCATGCACGTTCATCTGGCAGCCGAATGTCTCGATGTAGAAGGTCTTCTGCGACGCCATGCACCCTCAAGTATATCGGCTCCGGCAATGGGCCGCCCGGCGATTGAGCCCCACGGTTCAGGCCCCGGCGCAGCGGTTCTTTCGGCGATGGCGCGGCGCCCCGGACAAAGTCACAGAAATAGTAGCTGCGGAACCGTGCCCGGTCGAGAGCTGGAGCGGGCCAAGAGATCGGGCTGCGTTGCGGTGTGCCGGATTCCGCCGCAGCCCTGGCGAGCCGCAGCGGAATCCTTTGCCGATCTTTACTTCGTGATGGTTACGTTGATCGCATACGGCAGCGACATCTGGTTCGCATTGCCGTATGTCGGCGCATCGCCCGAATTCGCCGGGCACGGGGCTATGGTCACCCCGGCATGCTCCGTGTTGGGAAGGCAGATGTAGCCTGCCTCTTTGGCGGTCACGGTTACCGCGTAGGTGCCTACCGGCGTGATCGACGATGAGTTCGGGGTCAGATTGGTCGTACCGCAGGCCGTAATCCCGACCATTCCGCCGCCGCACAGCAGGGCGCAGGCCAGCAGCAACAAGCCTCCCCATCTCCGCGCCTTCCTGCGGAAAGCGAGACCAAGCAGACCCAGTCCAAACATCCCCGCGAAAGCCAGGCCCCCTGGATCGGTTCGCAGGCTGCTCACCGTGCCGGTGGGAGCATTGGTCTTGATCGTCATCACGACCGATCCCGGTCCCAGGCACCCGTCCGCCGCCTCGCAGGTCGAACCGCTTAACAGCATCGTCCCAGGCGTCGGACCCACATCGACCCCGCAATATTTCGTCGTAGATCCCGCCGGGCAATCCACGCCCGCCGCATTCGGGTCGGCGGAACTGGGAGCCGGATACGTGAAGCTGCAGGTTGCATACGCCGGCAGGCCGTCGCATTGCAGATCCAAAGGCAGCGCATAGTTGTTCAGCGTCGAACCGCGGCCCAGATATCCGTACCCCAGCAGTGAAGTCAGGGTAAGCGTGGAGTTCACCGAAGACCCGGCCGCCACCGTCAGCGATGCCGGGCTCGAGCTGATCTGCACCACCGGATTGCGCATCGCCCAGAAGTTGATGGGATGGCCCGTGAACGAGGCGTAGTTCGGATTCACATTCCCCGTAAACGTCACTGTGGACGTGTTGGGATAGATGTCCGTTCCCGTGTATACCGGCGTCACCGTGTAGAAGGACATCAGATCCGGAATGGTCTGGTTGGTGTCACTGACTTCCAGACAGGAAGTCGGCAGCGGCGCCGAACCATTGACGTCCGACACCGGGACCGGATCGCCCGTGACGGGGGGACTGGTTTGCGGACATCCGATGTAGCCGCTCGACACTTTGTACGTAACCGTACCGCAGTTTTCGGCAACGAACGACGGGCTGCCGTTTGTCCCGGGGGTCGTCACCTCGATGCACGTGAGCGGAGAGCCGTTCGCGGCGGCCACCGTAACTGGATAGTTATAAGCCCAGGTTCCGCCCGACGCATCCGAGTACGGATAATCGCAACCCGTGGATTGGCAAAGCACCAGGTACCCCGTCCCACTGCCGAGCGTCGCCTGGAACGCCGCCGGCATCGTGAAGGATGGGAACTGGGAGGGGATCAATGCCGGCTGCGTCATCGTCACCGCCCCAGGCTCAATCGTGATCGGCAACGTGGCGCTGGAACGAAGGTAAGCCCGGTCTCCGCTGTAGTTAACCGTGAACGTATAGCTGCCCGCCACCACGTTCTGCGGATCGAAGTGCGCCGCGCCATTGGTAATCGGCTCTGTGACAGTTAACGGCGTGATCCCGTTTCCGCTCACCGTCAAAGTCACATCTCCGGTAGGTGTTACCGGTGTTGAGGTGCTGCTGCTCGATGCCGGAGCCACACTCACATTGATCGGAACGTCATCCGTCGTCGCCGCTCCGCCCGAGGTCTCGGTGGTCGTCGACTGTGCCAGCGTATACCCCACTCCCGTCCCGTTCACCGCGACCGGCGTGGTGTTGACGTTCCCCTGCACCACTACCGCTCCGGTGATGGTCCCGTCATCCCCCGCTCCGGGATTGAAGGTCACCGTCACGCTGCACGTGCTGTCGACGGCTACTGCGCCGGCGGTGCAGTCCGTCGCTGTCTCGCTGTAATCCGCCGTACTCGTGAAGCCGGTGACGTTCAGCGGTGTGTTCCCGATGTTGAGGAGGGTAAATGTCTGCGCCGCAGTCCCGGTGGGGGTGGTCTGCGTGCCGAAGTTGTACGCGGCGCTCGTGCTGGTCATGTTCACGTTCAGCGCCGTGCCATCGGCCACGTAGATGTCCCCCTGAGCGTCCAGCGCCACCGAAGTCGGATCGGTGACGTTCGTGGCGAACGTGAACCCATCCGCGGGAACCAGCGTGCCGCTCTCATTCGGGACGCGCAGGCTTGCCCCTGGAAGCGCGAAATACACCGAGCCGGAAGCGTCGACCGCCAGACCCGTTGTGGGGGCCATACCGGTCAGCAGGGTGGTCATCGTGCCGCCTGCGGGCAGCTCGTCCAGTTTTGACCCGTCGTCGATAAACAGATCGCCGCTGGGATCCACCGCGATTGCCGTCGGAGCATTGAACCCGGTGATGTCGGTCTCGGTCTGCGCCAGCGGTCCAACTGTGCCTCCGGGATTGTAAAGCTCGACCACGCGCTGGTTGTCCGGATCCAGGATAAAGAGGTTCCCCCAGCCATCAACCGCCAGTTGCAGGTTCGGGCCCAGTCCGGTCCTCAGCGTCATCTGGCCGGCTTCGTTCAGGCCGTTGCTGCCTTCCGGAACTTCATACACAGTGCCCGTATCGGCGATGAACACATCGCCGGCCCCGTCCACCGCCACGCCGGTCGGCGCCGTCAGTCCGGTGCCCACCGTGGTTGTCGCCGCGGTCGCCCCGGAGCCCTGCGGATACTCCTCCACCGCGTGCAGTCCGGAATCCGCCACGTACACATTGCCCGCCGCATCAACGGCCACCTGGCTGGGCGTGACCAGCCCCGCGCCAATCACTGACTGCGCTCCGCCCTCAACCTGAATTGCGGCCGCCGTTCCCGTCCCATGCAGACCTATTGAAGCCAGGACGTCGCCCGCATGATCCACCAGAAGCAGTTTGGCGGTGGTGCTGCCTGCGGAATGGGGATTGAAGGCCACATTGACCGTGCAGCTGGAGTTGGCCAGATAAACAGCCTTGGCGCCGCAGCTTCCTCCGCTGGCTAAGGTGAAATCGGGCGTGCTCGTGCCAGCTTCCACAATGCGGGGCAAAACCCCTAATGCGGTGTCAGTGAATGCGAAACTCACGGTTTGCTGCGCGGGCGTTGTAGCGCCTATGGTCGCCGGTCCAAGCTCCGCTGCGTTAAAGACCACCTTCGCCACATCCGCCTGGCCGTTCGACTGCTGCTGGCTCGTCGGAATATACAGGATATGTCGCGTCCAGTCGATGCTCACCTGCCCCGTAGGGGGAATCGGACTCAGCAGCACGGCGGCTGAGGGATCCGGCACGCCCGCTACGTTGGGCTCCATGTACACGCCCTTCTCCCCGTCGCTGATATACAGGTTGCCTTGAGCATCCGTCAGAACACCGGTAACATCGGGCAGGTTCGGATCGACGCGCTGGATCGATGGGTTAGTATCCGTCGCAAGACCGCTTTCGCCTGCTGGAATCATATAAAGCCCGGGCAGTCCGCCCGAAGACGCCGGCGGAGGCTCTTCCACAAAATAGATGTTCCCGTACTTGTCTTTCGCGACAGAATCCGCCCGCACCGTCATCTTGTCGACAATCTCGGTGGCCGTCCCGGCCGTGGCCGAGGCTCCGCTGCCGTTCGTCGTCAGCGTGAAAAGGAACGGCCCTACCTGGTCGGCGATGACCAGGTTGTTGCTTGGGTCGACCGCGAGGCCCCATGGCTGGAAGCCCCAGTTCCAGGACAGCCCCGACACGCCATACTGCGCAAAGTTATAAGGCGCCGCACAGCTCGACGAGGAGTTCTTCGCGGTCACCGTGGCCAGCCCATCCCAGGTATGGGTCGTCGTATCGTAGGGGAACATCAGCAGGCAGTTGCTCCAGTTCCCTTCCAGGTAAAGGTTGTTGTTCGAATCGATCGCAATGCCGGGGTTGTTACCGCCTCCCAGTCCGCCTGCCGCAACCAGTGTCACCTCTTGCCCGCCGCCGGCGGGGAACTCGTACAGTGCGCCGTTCGAATCATCTACCACCAGCCAGTCGCCGTACGTATCCACGGCGGTCTGCTCGACCAGCCCCCACCCGGTCGGGTGGTTAATTCCCTGAGCGAAACTTGCGGTCACCACCGGCGTGGTCTGCGCTTCAGCGCCACTCAGGCAATAACTCCCGAGAAACAGGAGCGTGAGCGCAATGATCGAAAACCGGCGCAGCGACATGGATGACTTGCTGAACATGGCATTTCTCCCTGAAAACCTGATACCAGTCTTGCTCGTTGCGTGAAACCTCGGCATGGGAACCACCTGAATCCTGCTGCTTCCCGAAGAGCGCTGTCCTGCTCTCCGGAAGCGGATTGCGTCTCGCCTACTTAACGGTCACCGGAATCGTGAAGGGCAGCGAATCCTGCGCGCCCGACGCCTCATCGGTGACGATGATGCTGACTTTGTATGTGCCCGATGGCGTGACGTAGTGCGGCGCCGGCGGAGTATGTGTGTATCCCGAATTCGTGCATCCCGTGAAGCCCACAACCGACCCTGCCAGGAGCAGCGTGAGGCACACCACCTGGAATAACCCCTGACTGATTAACTTTCGCTTTCGCAGTCCCAGCCCCAGCAGCCCAAGGCCCAGAACACCGGCCAGGGCGAAGCCCGACGTCTCCGGTGGCAAGCCCCTCGCGCTCGTCGGAATGTTCGTGGGAATGTTGGAGCTGATGGTCACCACTGTGGTGGTGGTCGAGTAGCAGTTCGTGGATGGCTGGCCCGGCGCCGCACACAGCGCGGGCTGTGGATTGTTAAAGGTGCACTCCGAATACGCCGGCAATGTGCTGTTGTCGCAGGTGATGTTCGCCCCTCCCGTGGCGGAGAAGCCCACCAGCGACTCCAGCGTCAGCGTGCTCGACACCGGAGATCCGGCCGTTGTCGAAACCGAAGTCGGGTTCGACGTTATCAGCACGCTGGGCAGCGCCAGCACCTGGAACGTCACTGGCGTTGATGTCACCGTGGCATAGTTGGAGTCTCCGCTGTAGACGGCCGTCAGGCTATACGTGCCCGCCGCCAGATTACTCAGGCTGAACACCGCCTGTCCGTGCGCGTCCAGAGGCTGAGCTCCCTGGACTCCCTGCGTCGGATCCGCCACCGCTGTTCCGTTCATGAACGTCACCGTCCCGGTCGGCGACGGCGTCAGCGGAGAGGTCACCGTGACCGTCAGCGTCGACGTCGACCCCGCCAGCAGGTAATACACCCCGTTGAACTGGTCGGGCTGGATTCCGCTCGGCTCGGTCACCGTCACCATCGGCGGCGCCTGCGCCACAATCAGCGTTGTGGCTGCCGTTGTGCCTCCGTAATTCGGATTGCCTTTGTACTGAGCCCTGACGTTGTAGGCGCCGCCAGGAATATTCGTCACGTTGATGACGGCCGTCGTGCTCGTGTCCGTGCCCGTGGCCGTGCCCGACACCTGAATCGGCGGCTGCGTGCTCCCCACCACCGACGACGACAGCGTGACGGTCACCGGTCCGCTCGGCACATTCGTGGTCGTCGAGTATCCCGACAGCGGAGCCTGTGTGATCGTCACCGTCGCCGTCGTGCTGCCCGGGAACGTGCTCGTCGTCGGGCTCAGGCTGATGGTCGCGGCCGTCGGTTCCAGCGTGAGCAGGGCGTCGGCCGTAAAGTTCGCGGTCACCGTCCCGTTTTCTCCCGATGAGGTAATCGACATGCTGCCCGACCGTGTGCCTATTCCCAGTGCGTCGAACTGCAGGCCCCACGCGCACGTCCCGCCGGATTCGGTTGTCGTGGAGGTGTCGCACTGCGACGACGCATTGGGCGTCGTCAGCGTTAAGTCTCCGCTGTCTGTGCCCCCAAACGTGGGATCGGCACTGAACGAAAGAGCCTCATTGCCGACGTTGTAGACGGTCACATCCTGCTCGGTCGGAATGTACGCACCCTGCTGCCCAAAGTTGTAGGAACCATCGGTCGTGGTGTTGAGTTCGAACAGATTGGGCGTCCCGCCCGTCATGTCCGTGACATAGAGGTTGCCCTGGTTGTCGATCGCCACGCCCTGCGGCGCGGTCAAGGCGCTGTCGATCACCGCTGCGTCGTTCGACGTAATGCTGCCGCCCAGCGAGGGAATCCGCAGAATCTCGTTCGCCTCCGCCACATCCACCGAGCCCGAGGGTTCCACCGCCAGCCCCGTCACCCCCGACAGGTTGCTGTCGATCAGCGACTGCTCGCTCCACGGCGTGATCTCGTACAGATTGACTCCGTCCGCGACGAACAGATCGCCGGACCCATCCACCGCCACCGCTGACGGTGACTTGAACGCGGTGGTGGTCGGAACCACCACGCTGTAGCTGTTCTGCGTCGCTGCTGTCTGCGGATTGCCGATCTCCACGACCTGCTTGTTATCCACATCGGCGACGAACACATCCCCCAGCCCATCCACCGCAAGGTTCAAATGATTGCCGAGCGGCATCGGGCTTTTCGAATCGGAGTTGTTGGTGACCAGCGTGACCTGGCCCGCCTGATCCAGCTGCCCGTTCACAAAGGGAATCTCATAAATTTTGCCCGAATCGCCGATGTACACATCGCCCGATCCGTCCACGGCTACGCCCGTTGGCTTTTTCAAGCCGGTGCCAATCGACTGCCCTGCGGCACCCGAGGAGCCAGCCGCATACTCCCGAACCTGGCCGAGCCCGGGGTCCGCCACATAGACGTTCCCCTGCGTGTCCACAGCCACCTGTGCCGGCGTTGAGAGTCCCGTAGCCATCGCGATCTGCGTCGGCATCCCCAGCAGCGCCGCCAGCGGCCCTTCTCCCAATCCGCCCAGATACGTGGTGCTGCCCGAGACCGCGCCGCTCGAGTCCGTCATTGTCAGCTCGCCGGAGACGGTACCCACCGTCCGCGGCGTCATCTTCAGCCACAGCGGGCAACTTGTCTGCGGCTCATACGGGGTGGTCGTTGCCGTCGCGCAGGGCAGGGTGGGGTTCGTCGTCCCGGTCAGGGCATACGGGTTCGTCGTCGTGGTGGCGAAATCCGATCCCGTCCCCGGCTGCGAGAACCCAATGTTGGTCAGCGTCTCTGCCGTATTGAAGTTGACAAAAACCGTGCCCGTGGCGCTGGCCGTTCCTACCGCCGCGGCGCCCAGATTATCCGAGCCGGGCTGCCACACAACGAAATTGCAGGCTCCGCCCGTGCAGAAGTTGGTGGTCGTGTTGTCCGAGCCCCCGTACGTGTTCGATCCCGGAAACGCGAAGTCCCCGTAGTGCGGAATCCACAGGAATCCCCGCGGATCCGCCATGATAAAGCTGTTGGAACTCACCGGAGAGATATAGGACGCGTTGCTCCAGTTGTAGCAGGTCGAGGGATCGATCACGTCCGCCTGGCTCTTGCCGCAGGTGTTCGGAATCATGAAGTCGCCATTGAACTCGCCCCCGTAGCCGTCATTGGCCTCGCTGGACAGATACATGTTCCCCGCCGCATCCAGCGATACGCCATTGAACTTATTCGTGGCGGCATACGACGGCGGAATCAGGTTCGTCAGCGCCGCTTCTCCGACCAGACCCGTTGAACCTGCCGGGATCACCAGCACGCCGTTCACGCGTTTCGCGTCGGAGACGCCTGGGTTCTCGACAAAGTAGATGTTTCCGTTGGCATCGACCGTCATCTTGCCGTCATTGGTCAGCAAGCCGGTAACGATGGCCACCGCCGCCCCCGTGGGATTCCCCGTGCCGTCCACCTGCTGCTTGTAAATGCCGTTGACGGTTTCCTGCATCCAGTAGAGCGTGCCGCTGCCGTTCCCGTCGCCGCTGTCCAGAAAAGCGAGGGTGCTGGAGCCGTCGCCCACCAGGTTGTTGCCGCTGCTGTCCGAAATATTCTCTCCCCACGCATCGTTGGTGGTCACACTCCAGGTCTCGGATCCCGAGTTGAACGGAATCCGCCAGAACATCGGGGGCGTGGCGTAACGCTGACCGAGATAGAGGTTGCCCTCGTTGTCGATCGTCATGTCCTCGGTCCAGAAACTCGTCGCGGCACCCATCGGCGTGGTGGCCGTGCCGGTGTAAATGGAGGTCAAGGTCGGCGAACCGGGCGACATCTGGTACAGCACGCTGTTCGCGGTGTCCAGCGCCAGAACGTAGCCGTGCCAGTACAAAATCTTGTAAATCTGGTTATAGAGAGTGTGCGGAATCGGAATGATCGAGCCGGTCGTAACCGCCGGTGGCGCCTGGGCCCCGGCGACGCCGCTCAGGGACAACGCCCCGGCTACAACCAAGGTCGCGGTGCGCGCCAGGCGACGGAAGTAAGCTTGAATCTCCATGACCATAGAAACCTCCCCACCAATCTCGATCTAAATCCCGCGAACGGCCTGCTGACCCCGCCCGCTCTTCTGCCGGCCCCGTTACTGTGGCCGTCGTTTTTCCGGCCGCTGCGATGCCTCATGCATCGGCTGGCCTCTTTTGCCCGGGGTTGAGCCGGATGCACCCTTCCGGCGCGCCCCAGCCCTTCCTCAGAACGAGTACTTCGCGCTCAACTGCACCGTGCGCGATCCGTACTTCACATCCGCTATGCCGAAATCCTTGTATCCCAGCTCGTCTTCTGTCAGCCGCGTACCAGGAACCGCATACAGCAGGTTGCCGAGGCTCAGGTTCGAGCTGTCGTCGTTGTTGAAGGAAACCAGCGGGTGATTCAGGAAATTGAAGCCGTCCACCTTCAGTTCCAGCGTCTTCCCTTCGCCCATCCCAAAGTCCTTGATCAGACTCAGATTGTCGATCAGGGTGGCGGGGCCGCGGATGTACGGCAACCGGTACGTTCCCTGTCCGCTCGGGTTCATCGTGGCCCCGGCGTTGGGACCGGTCGTCGGGCCGCCCGGCATCGGAACCCCGAAGCAGTTCGCGTTTATAAACTGATGCGGGCCTGTGCCGCCGGACGGTTTGCACCCGAAGGCCGACGTCGGCATCAGCTGGTAGTCCGGACTGCCCAGCCACACCGTCGGATTCAGATTGTTCACGCAGAACTGATTCCCGTTCTTATCCGCGGGAATTCCATACTGGCCCGTGCAGACCTGCGTCTGCTCCGGATCGGGCTCCTGCCATTCTGTCGCGACCTGGGTCGGCTCCACCGATCCGTACCCGAATCCGAAATTCTCTCCCTCCTCCGAAGGCAAATCGGGTCCGCTCTGATAGGAGTCGATTCCGGCAATCTGCCACCCATTCGCCAGGTTCGAGAAGATCCGGTTATCCCCGGTGAAGCGCCTTCCCAGGTTGACGGTGTAGTGCACACTCAACACGCCGGTGCGATCCATCGGCGCCGGATTGTACTCGTTGCGCAGATTGAGCGGATCCGGCACCACGTTGTTGTAGGAAGCCGCCGTCGCCAGCACCTTGGAGAAGGTGTAGTTCGCGCCCCACGTCGCCAGGCCCGTTGATTTGTTAAAGGCTACCTGCATGGCGTTGTAGTTCGAGTAGTAATCGTGCTTGAGCGAGTAGACGTGCTCGTAGAACGGATACGGCCGGAAAAAGTCCGTCTGCTGCGTATCCAGCCCGCCGATGGAGTCGGCCGGGTTGGAAGAGGTCTTCAGCGAGAGCGGCAGGCAGCTCGTGGGTTCCGTTTCCACCACGCCACCGCAGGTCACCGGCCCGAACAGGTACCCGGCGGGTATCAGGTTTATGTCTGAATTGCCGTTATAGCCGCTCGCGTTCACGTTGTAGCTGGGCAGGTTGCGGCCCTGTTCGCCGACGTACGCTACCTCCAGCAGGGTGTTCCACATTAGCCGCTGGTCCGCCGTCACGTTGAATTCGTAGAACGCCGGCCGCGTCGTATCCGTGGGCGACAGCGTGTACACGCTGAAGTCGGGAGGATTCACCGGCGACTGGTTGTCGATCAGGTCGAAGGTTTCCGTCCCGAACGTGTACGAGGTCTTGTAATTCTGCGCCGTCGCGGCGGCCAGCGCATAAGGCGCAAACTGCTCCTCCTCGCGATAGATGCCCCACCCGCCGCGCAGTACCGTCCGCCCCGTGCCAAAGATGTCCCACGCAGCTCCAACGCGCGGCGAGACAAATACGGTCGATGGCTGATTCACGCTGTTCGCAACCGAGGCGTTCTGGCTGTGCCACGTGATCCCCGGCATCGCCTGGGTGGTCGTGCAGTTCCGTCCCGAGCACTGCTTGTCGTACAGCGTCGGCGAGAACGTCGCCAGGCCGTTGTTATGACGGTCGGTCCACGGTCCCAGGTGTTCGACCCGCGCCCCCAGCATCAGGGTCACGCGGTGGATCTTCCACGAATCGTTGCCGAACCCCGACAGCGTCGTGTAATCCATATCCACGATCGGCGCGAAGTTCGTCTGCGTGAACGAGTCCGTCTCTCCCATGTACATCATGGCGACGCCGTTCATGCAGTCTCCCAGATAGCTCGCCCCCGACGACCGGCCCGTTCCCAGCGGGTTCGGATTCTCGCAGCCCGTGAACTGCGCGTTCGATCCCACCGAGTTCCCGTTCGCCCCAACTGGGTTGTATTCGAAATAATTGTTCTCCGGATTGAACGTGTACTCGCCCTGCGGATAGGCGCCAAAATCCGCATCGCCGTTCAGGATGCCCTGTTCCCAGTACACGCCGAACGAGAGGGTATGCGATCCCTTCACCCAGTTCATCGTGTCCGCCACATCCGGAACTACCTTCTTCATCCGAATCTGGTTGTTGTAGAAGCCGCCCGGCATCAGCAGGTTCGGATAACCCAGGCTGCTGTAATCCGACAACGTCGGAACCGAATAGTCCCCCGCGTTCTTGTACTCGCCCAGATAGCTGAAATTATCGGATGCCGGATCGTTGCACGTTCCTGCCGCCCGCTTGCCCGGATCCGTGCAGTCGTACTTGTTCATGTAGAAGCGCGACACGCCTTCCGGATTGCCCATGTTGCCCGGATCGGTGATGAACGACATTGCCCCGGTCAGCTCGTTCGTCATGCTCACGCCAAATATCCGCGTGTAGTGACCCGAGACGATGTTCGAGATGTCTCCGGTCGTCACCGCGCCCGGATACTCGACTGCGTACTGCGGAACATATCCGATGTCCACCGGATCCTGGCTGATCAGCGACTCCCGTCCCCAGGTCGCGTAGAACTTGTTATTGTCGTTCAGGTTGAAATCCAGACGCGCGTGGAACTGCGACCCATTCTGCGTCTGCACCACTTCCTGAATGTAGTTGTAGCCTTCCTGGTTCACGAATGGATTTGCATTTGGCAGCGGCAGCCAGTTCACCAGCGCCACCCCGCTCGGATTCGCGTACGCCGTCACATTGCCGTTCGAGATCGCCGCCCCGGTGGGCAGGTAATTCTCCGTCTGGCACATCGGCAGAACCGAATCCAGGTTCACCTTCCCATCCGGTCGCGCCCCGCACAGCTCCGCGTTCAGCGAGGCCAGGCTGAAATCGCCCTGCCGCTCCGACATGGTCGGCACCCACGATCCCAGCGTCTCCGGCGAATAATTCTGGTTGTCGTACTCGTATGCTGCAAAGAAAAACAGCTTGTCGTTGTGCGGTCCGAACCGTGTATCCGGAATCCACAGCGGCCCGCCCAGCTGCCCGCCCGGATAAAGATACCGGCTCGGCGGCCGCGACTGCTGCAGATAGTTGTTGTACCAGTCGTTCGCGTTCAGCACCGTGTCGCGCACGTACATATACGCGTCGCCGTGATAACTGCTGCTTCCGGCCTTCGTGGTCGCCGCAATCACGTTGGGGCCCTTGCCGTATGCCGCGCTGAAACTCGACGACGTCACCTTGATGTCCTGGATCATGTCGGGGTTCACGGTCTGCACGGTGCCTTCGCGCGTGTCAATGTCGGTCAGCGACACCCCGTCAATCACTGTGTCGTTCCCCGTCGGCCCGGCGCCGTTCCCGGAATAGTTCCCTACCGGGCTGCTCATCCCCACCACTGCCGTGTTCGGCGTCTGGTTGTTCACCCCCGGGCTTACGATCGAGAACCCCGGCAGCATCTCCACCAGTTCCGTTGCGTCCCGCCCTTCGATCGCCAGCGTGTCCAGATCCTTCGCCGTAATCACGTCGCTGCGCTCCGCCGTATCCAGCGGCTTCACCGCCTGGCTGGCCAGCGCTTCCACCGTCACCTGCTCAGTCGCCGTCGCCACCTGCATCTTGATATCGGTGAATCCGATCTGATCGCCCGGACGCAGCGGAAAAGGTTGCGACTCCCACGTCTTGAACCCCTTCATCTCCACCCGCACTTCATAGCGCGGCGCCGCCGTCACTCCCGGAATCGAAAACTCACCGGCCCCGTTGCTGGTCGTTTCCCGCTGGGACTTGTTATCCAGATCGGTCAGCACCACGGTTGCTCCCGGAATCACCGCCCCCGTCGTGTCCTGCACGACTCCGGACACCAGTCCCGTGCTTTGCGCCAAAGCGGGCGTGTGCCACAGCAGGAGTCCCGCTATAAGCAGCGCCGGCAACCCAACTGCCGCCCTGATTCTCGGTATGAACGTCATCGTAACAACCCCCTGGCTACCCTGCTTTTGCGTCTTTGCGGCGCGGTGATATCGATCACATCGCGGACGCGGTCCATCCCCCAACAGAAATGCCCGTTTCCTATGGCTGAAAGTCCGCTGTGAATTATGGGCTTCACCTGATAAATCGGTCAAGCAGTTTTTTTGCCGCATCATGCGCACTTGTATTGGTACTAAGTTAGTTATTACTTCACCGTGTATGTGCGCCCTCTGCGTCTGTTTCGCCCCTCGCCCGCCTGAGCGCGCCGCGCATTGCTTCCGCGCTGCCCGGACTTCCCGCGCAGCCCTGCCTTTGCGACTAAGTCAGCAAATCACAGGCAAATGTCGGCGAAAAGATTACTGAAAGTCGGCGAAAAGATTACTTTTGGTCTGATCCGGAGACCTGCTCCTTCGCTGTCGGCGGCGCGAATGCACCTGACCGCTCGACCCCGCGCTGCATTCCTTCCCTGCAGTTCAACCGATCCGAGCAAGCGCCGTCCGGCATCGGCAACCCGCAGATCCTACGACCGGGACCGATTGACGGAGCACAGCTCGCGGCTCGCCCGAACCGTCGGGGATCTCTCTCCTGCCGCCCATTATTCAGTTAGTCCATCAGTGCGCCGGAATCGCGCAGGACCGCGATCGAATTCCACAGGTCGCATCCCGCTCAGCTGCGCGGATCGCGTCGGCAGATCTGCGGTTCTAATTCTGCCTGGAGTGCGCAGTCACATGCTGTGGGGAACTCGCAGACGTCCCGGACGCTTTGCCGTTCTCACCATTGTTCGCGCGGCATCCGCAGGAGCACCGAACCACCAGCTCCAGGGGCAGAACCACCCGCCGTCCTGTCATGGGAAACTCCCGCCGCAGAATCCTCTGGAATAAAAGATTCGCCGCTGCCTCCCCGATCTGATACACCGGCTGCCGCACCACGGTCAGCCTCGGCTGCAACACGTCCGCCACGTCCAGATCGTCGAACCCCGCCGTGGCCACCTGTCCAGGAACCTCCACGTGCAGCTGGTTGAGCGCGTGCAGCAGATAGCGCGTGGTCAGATTGTTGGCGGCGAACAGCGCCGTCAGCGGCTGGCTGCGGTTCAGCGCCGCCCGCACCTGCTCCACTGCCTGTTCCGGCTCTCTGCATTCCATGTATGGCTCGGCCGTCAGCCCGGCCCGCATGATCGCCTGCCGGTAGCCCGCGTAGCGCGCCTTCATGGTGTACAGTTCGCGCCCTACTCCCAGAAAGCCGATCCTCCGGTGGCCGTGCCCGATCAGATGCTCCACCGCCATCTTCGTTCCCGCGCTGTTGTTCACCAGAACCGAATCGAACCGCGGATCCGCCAGCGGCCGGTCCAGAGTCACAATGTGTATGCGCGAATACATCTCCGCCCGCAGATATCGGTCGTCCCCCGGCGCGGGAATGATCACCATGCCGTCGATGCGCCGCCGCAGCATCAGATTCGTCTGCTTCTGCTCGGTCTCCTGCTCCTCATCCGAGGTCGTCAGGATCACCGAGTAGCCATGCTGTTTCGCCACCGTGGAGATGGCGTGCGCGCACGTGGCGAAGAACGAATCGTACAGATAGGGAACGATAACAGCGATTGTCTTCGAGTGCAGCGACCGCAGGCTCCGCGCCAGCTCGTTGGGCTGGTAATTCAGCATCCGGATGGCCCGGTGCACGCGATCCGCCGTCACTTCCGACACGTTGGCGCTGCCGCTCAGGACCCGTGAGACCGTCATCTTGCCCACGCCGGCCAGCCTCGCCACGTCTGCCATGGTCGTGCTCCTGCGCACGGCCTCGTGCTTGCTTCGTTCCTCAGGCCCCATGATGTGCATGAATTATAGACGCCGCCGTCAAGCCATCGCTCCCGGCCGCGGCGCGCTCACATCGACCCCGCAGCAGTAAATCGAGCTACTGCTGCGGTCCGTTCCCGCTCGCGGCTCCTGCCCCGAAATCCGCAACCCCCACCTGAAGTACGGTGGCTCGTTTCGGTCCTGGCTTCACCGGCCACGCGCCGTACACGCGATTTCCCCACGCCGCCAGCCCCAGATAGTCCCCCATGAACACCCCTCTGGGATCGAACTCATCCTGGGTCCACGCGTAGTTCGCAAACGTCCGCCCGCCATCCTCGGACCGCGCCAGCACCACAATCTGCTTCCGGTGCTGCGGATCCTCCCTCCGGTCGTAGAACACCACGTTCACCGCGCCCGTCACCGGATCCACCGCCAGCCACTGGAAGAAATGGTCCGCCCCATCGTGCAGCGGATCGTTGTTCACCCGCACCGGCGCGCTCCACGTCCGCGCATGATCCTTCGAGACGATCGAGAACACATCCACGTCCCCGTTGCGGTAGTCGCTCCACGTCACGTAGATCGGCCCGCCTTTTTTCCCGCCGTGCGGATCGATGGCAATCTGCGGAAACCCGTTCGCCCGGGTCATCCCTCCGATGGCGAACATGGTCGGTGCTGTCCGCACAATGTTGCGCGGCCGGCTGAACGTCTTCCCGCCGTCGTGCGATTCCGTCATCACAATGTGGTCGTTCAGCGCCCACACCGCATACAGCGTCCCGTCCGGCGCAACCGCTCCGTCGAATCCCTCCACGGCCCCGTTATCGTCGCGCGGCAGCCCATGCACCGCCGACATCTCGATCGGCGTCGACCACGTCACCCCGTCGTCCGTCGAGCGCGAGAACAGCATCTGCGAATCGGTCAGCGTCCACCGCGTCCAGCCCACATACAGGTTCCCGTCATACGGGCTTTGCTTCGAGGTATCCGCGACCAGGTACGGCTTGTCCTCGAACGGAATTCCCGGCCTGGTCGGCTGCGCCACAATCGTCCATACCTCCGTCTCCCACGTCTTCCCGCCGTCCAGCGACCGCCGCAGCAAAATCGCATTCCGCGTCGCGCCCTCCGCCCAGTAGTTGAAGGCCCCCAGCTTGTCGAACGCGATGCACCCCAGAAATGCATGCCCTTTGTTGTCGAAGACCGCTGACACGTCGCCGGACACGCGATAGTCCTTCGGCGTTACGCCCGCCGCCGGTTGCCACGTCCGCCCGCTGTTCTCCGAGAACGCCGCCTGCGCGTTGTCCTGGAAGACCACCACCACCTGCCGCGGATTCCTCGGATTCACCGCCACGCCCGGCTCCGTGTACATCCCCGGCTGCGGTGTCAGATTCGTGATCACCGCGCCCGGCGCGGGCGGCAGAGTCGCTGTTGCCGTCGTTGTCTGCGCCGCTGCTGCCATCAGGCCGGCGCCCATCAGCCCGGCCATCAGTGCACCCTCTATCTTCGTGCGATCTGTCCTCATTTATCTTGCCACCGTCAGCGTCACGGTCATCGTGGGATCCACCCGATACCCCGCCGGCGGATTCTGCCCGATCACGATGCCTGTCCCCGTTCCCGGCGCTGCCCGCTCCTTCACCGGAGCCACTTTCAGTCCTGCGCGCGCCAGCTCGAGCGCCGCCGTCGTGAACAGCTGTCCCTCCACATCCGGCATCACCAGACCATTCTGTGGCGCCGGCTGCGTCTCTGCGGCCACCAGCAAATTCACCACCGGACTGGTCACTTCCGGCGCATCTGCCTGCGGAGTCTGCGCGATCACCGCGCCCGGCTGGGCGTCGGGCCACGGCATCAGCGCCATCGCGCCCATCTCCAGCCCCGCGCGCCGGATCGCAATCGCCGCCGTGCGCTGGTCCATCCCCACTACATCCGGAATCGCCCGCTGCAGCGGACCCAGGCTCTGCGTGAGCCACACCCGCCACCCGCGCCGCACCACTGCCCCCGCCGCCGGCGACTGATTCGCCACCCGCCCCTCCGGCACGTCTGCCGAATACAGCCGCGACTCCACGTGCATCCGCAGTCCCAGCTCCGCCGTCTGCCGCCCCGCTTCAGCGAGCGTCATTCCGCGCAGATTCGGCACCTTCACCTCTGCGCCGTGGATGGCGAAGTGCATCGTCACGATCGCCGACGTCATCGCCACCGCCATCAGCAGCAGCGCCAGCATCGCGAATCGGAACATTCCTCTCATCCTTCGTATTCGATCGAATACTCGACCGCCGCCGCTTTTTCCAGCATCTTCGACACCGAACAGTATTTGTTCTTCGAAAGCGACACCGCGTCCTCGGCCGCCTTCTGCGTCACCTTCCCGCGAATTTTATAGGTCAGATGGATCTTCGTGAACACGCGCGGCGCCTCCGCGGCCTGTTCCGCCTCGGCCGTCACCGTCAGGCCCTCCAGCGGCTCGCGCTTCTTCTGCAAAATGCTCACCACGTCCACCGACGTGCATCCGCACAGCGCGGCCAGCACCATCTCCATCGGGCTTGGTCCCGCCGCATGCTCCGGCGTTCCGTCGAACCGTACCGTATGCCCGCTCTGCGATTTTCCATCGAACAGCATTCCCTGCTTCCACACCGCGCTCGCAATCATCCATTCCCCTCCAGCGTCGCCGACTGCTGCTTTCGATAACCCGGTCGCCGCATTTGCGCCGAACGTCTCATTGCTGCCCGCATTTCCGGCTGACCACCCTTTAGCTAATTAACCGTCTTATCCCTAACCGCTTCACCCCTATTGCCTGTGCTGGTTGTCCGACGCCGGTTCCGGATGGATCAGCACTCGGTCCACCTCCGGACACCTGAGCTTAAAGCGATTCTCCAGTTCCGTAATCGATTCATGCACCCTCCGCATCTTCATCGCGTCCGGCAGCGTGCAGTGGCAGGTCACGTGCACCCGCTCGCCCACGCGATCCACCAGCACTTCATGGATATCCACCACTTCCGGAACCTCGCGCGCCGCCTCGCGCAGCCGCTCCTCGATCCGACGGTCCCGCTCCACCCGGACCGGCTCCTCAATCGTCGCCGGCTCGCTCTCAATGTGGGTCAGCACCGACTGCACCTGCGGCAGTTCGCGCCGAATCTCCTCTTCCAGCGCGCGCACAAAGCGGTGCCCTTCCAGCAGCGTCATGGTTTCCGTCACTTCGATGTGCTGCTCCACGTGCAGCCCGTCCGCAAACGCCTCGATGCTCACGTCGTGCACCACCGCGTTGTTCCTCGCCGCCACGCCGCGCACCTTGTCGAAGACACTCTCCGCCACCGTGGGCCGCGGCACTGTCCGGATCACCACGTCCGCTCCCGGCAGCACCCGTTCCACCGCCGCCGTCGCCTCCCGCACCAGCGTTTCCGTCCGCTGGAACGTCAGCTTCCGCGGCAGCGACAGCGTCACGTCCGCGAAATACGCGCTGCCCGAACGCCGCACCCGCGCCTGATCGATGCCCAGCACTCCCTGCACTCCGTGCACCGCGTCCAGCACCTGCGTATGCAGCTCCGGCGCAATCTCATCCGTCAGCGCGCCCACCGCCCGCCATGCCAGCCGCCACCCAAACACCAGAATCATGCCGGATACAATCAGCGCCGCGGCCGGATCGGCATAGCGCAGCCACGGCACATGCTCCGCGTGTCCCACCCACGCCGTGGTCAGCCCCGCCAGCACCGCCACGCTCGCCCAGATGTCCGACGCGAAGTGCAGCGCGTCCGCCTCCAGCGCCTCGCTGCGCGTGCGCCGCGCCACATTGCGCAGCCGCCGCGACCGCCACAGGTCCACCCCAATCGATGCTCCCAGCACCAGAAACGGCCACACCGAATACCGCAGCGCCACCGGATGAAAGAATATCCGGTTCACCGCCTCGCCTGTGATCCACAGCGCCGAGGCCGCCATCAGCCCCGTCTCCACAAACGCCGAAATGTTCTCGACCTTCGCGTGTCCGTAGGGATGGTTCCAGTCCGCCGGCCGGTCCGACACCACCACCGAAAGAAACGTCAGCGCCGAGCCCGCCAGGTCCAGCGCCGAGTGTGCCGCGTCCGACAGCACGCCCAGGCTGCCCGTCAGCAAACCCACCGCCAGCTTCAGCGCCGTCATCACGCACGCCGCGCCGACCGACACCATCGCTACGCCGCGCTTCTCCGCGCTGGCTCGCGCTCCTCCCGGGATGGCTGCGCTGGACATGCTAGGGTCGATACTCATCGGACATAACAACGGGAGTGACATTGAATATCTTCACGCTCCCATCGCTGTGGATGTCGAACCATATCTCCCCCCGGCTGATGGAGAATCCTTGCGCCCCAACTCTGCTTATACAGGCAGGCCTCTGCTCCGGCAGAAGCTTTGTCAGCGGTTTCGTGAAGATCTGATCGTAAAGCTGTAGAAATTCCCGTTTGGACTGGACGTTCTGGTTCTTTCCGCTGATCCACGCGTGCAATGGATATGCGATCATGTCCGCCACTTGCGACTTGTGTCCCTGTGCGACCTGCGACTGAAGCCCCCTGAGAAAGGAGCTCATTGCCTTCTGAGCAGCGGCCGGCTGTTCTCCCAGATTTCCAATATGACAACCAGCCGGTTGCCCGCCTGTCCCCTGCGCGTGCGTCGTCGGGATGGCGGCAAGGAGAAAAGCCGAAAGCAAAATCCCCTTCTTCACTGGCCAGACTCCTTTGGCATCCACCGGAAAACTCCGAACCTGCCTTCAGGCTATCCCCTTGCCTGCCTTCACGCCCCGCCAAAGCCCCGCGATGCCAAAGCTGTATGGCCTCCACTCCACATCGACAAACCCCGCTTTCCGCATCATCGCCAGCATCGCCTCCGGCCGCGGAAACCTCTTCACCGATTCCGGCAAATACCGATACGCACCGCGATCCCCCGAGAGCCAGTTCCCAATCCCCGGCAGCACTCGTCGAAAATAAAAGGCGTAGAGCCTCCCGGTCATCCCGCCAGGCTCGCTGAAGTCCAGAATCCCCACTTCCCCACCCGGCGCCAGCACGCGAAAGAATTCCACCAGCCCCGCCTGATAATTCGCCAGATTCCGAAATCCGAACGCCGTTGTAATCAGATCCAGCGACCCATCCCCCATCGGCAGGTGCAGCGCGTCCGCTTCCATCACCCGCGCCGCGCGCCCCGCCAGCTTCTTCCGCGCGCGCTCCAGCATCGCCGGAGCAAAATCCGCGGCTACCACCGGCTCCGCGCCCTGCCCAGGACGCCGCCTTAACAGCGCCATTGTCATGTCGCCCGTCCCGCAGCAGATGTCCAGCACCCGCGCATCCGGCCTCGCCAGAATATGCCGGAACCGCCGCGCCGTCCGCCACCACCACACCCGGTCCACGCTGCACGACAGCACATGGTTCAGCAGGTCGTACCGCGGCGCGATCCGGTCGAACATCTCCCGCACCGCGCGCGCCGAGCTCGCCTCGTCGCTCGTCCCCAGCGGACGCGATCCCGCCCCCTGAGCGAAACCAGCGAAATTGTGTCCCGGAGCCGCATGCCCCGACGCGGCCTTCCGCCGAAGAAAGCCACGCTGAAATGCCTTCAGGAGGGCACCGTATCGCTGGCTTCGCTCGTGACCAGAGTTTCGCAAACGCCAGCATATCGCAGCCCTCCCGCCCATGCTTCCGGGCGCTGCCGGTCTATAGTCAGATCGTCGGAGGCGATCAGGCATACGACGAAAGGTCCCAAACTCGCGTTCTCTTTACTCCTCCTTGCTTTCAGCGGCACCGCAGTCGGCGCGCAAACGGACATTGCCCTGAACCTCTATGGAGCGTTCAGCAGCACAGACACGGTCCAGCTCGACGCTCAGGACAGGCCCTCCAGCTCCGCCGGCGGCATGCTGGAACTGCGCCATATTCGCAGTCCCTTCCTCGGCTTCGAAGCCACCTGCTCCTTCTACCGCGCCAATCAGGTATATACCTTCCTCGCTTTGTGTCCTGCAGGCGCATGTCCTGTCTCACCTGTCGCCGTTTCCGCAGATGCCCAGGAGATCACCGGCGACTGGCTGTTCTCGGCCCGCAGAGGGAAACTTCGTCCCTTCGCGCTGGCAGGAGCCGGTCTCCTGCTCACCGAACCCACCGGCGGCCAAAGCTTTACCCAAAGTTCCAATGCCGCGGTCTGTGTCTACGGCGCGGGGCTCGACTGGAGACTGCGACCGCACCTCGGTTTCCGCGTCCAATACCGCGGAAATGTCTACAAGGCCCCTGATCTGAACCTGGAATTCAGCGGCCCTGACGCTTACCTGCACACAGCGGAGCCGATGATCGGCGTGTGGTCTGGCTTCTGATCGCCATCAGGCAGGAAGCAAAGGCGGAATCAGTGCCGCCGCTCCTGGCGTTACACTGGCCCCCATGAAAACTTCACGCCGTTTTCTCGTCTTCCTGCTCTGCCTCCTGCTCCTCCCGGTTCTTTCCGCCGCTGCTCAGGATTCCATCGCCTTCCAGCGCGCTCGCAGCCTCCAGCACGGCATCAACACCAGCATCTGGTTCGCTCAGCGGAGCAGCTATCCGGTCGAGGAGCTCGAAACTTTCACCACGCTCCAGGATCTCACGCTCATCCACAACATGGGATTCGACCACATCCGTCTCAGCATCGATCCCGGTCCGCTCGAGCCCTGGCTCTACTCCGGCAAGCCCACGCCGTTCCTCACCGAGCTCGACAAGGTCGTCCACGCCGCGCTCGCCGATCATCTCTCTGTGATCGTCGATATCCATCCCAGCGACGAGTTCAAGGCGACCCTCTTCCAGGGCTCTGGCGGCGTGCAGCACTTCGCGATGCTCTGGAGCGCCCTCGCCGCGCACTACGCTCCCGTCGATCCCGATCACATCTTCTTCGAAATCCTCAACGAGCCCGAGCAGTCCGATCCTTATCGCTGGATGGGCGTCCAGGCCACCCTCGCCGCGGCCATCCGCCACGCCGCGCCCCAGAACACCATCATCGCCACCGCAGCGCATTACTCCGGCGTCCCCGATCTTCTGCAGCTCCAGCCGCTCGCCGATCCCAACGTCATCTACACCTTCCACGACTACGAGCCATTCCCCTTCACCCATCAGGGAGCCACCTGGACTATGCCCGAGTCCCGCTTCGAGCACGGCATCCCCTATCCCTCCACGCCCGAAAACGTCGCGCCCGAACTCAGCGAAGAGCCCACCCTCCAGGGCCAGCTGTTCATCGATCAATATGGATGGGATCGCTGGAACGCGGCCCGCATCGACGACTACGTCGGCTACGCCGAAAAGTGGGCGCAGCTCCATCAGGTCCCTGTTTATTGCGGCGAATTCGGCTCCTACGGCCTCGTCGCTCCGCCGGCCAGCCGCGTCCAGTGGATCCACGACATGCGTGTCGCCCTCGAGAACCACCACATCGGCTGGGCCATGTGGGATTATCAGACTCCCTTCGGCGTGGTCAGCAAAGCCAGCGGCGTCACCACTCCCAATCTCGACGTGCTGAAGGCCCTTGGCCTCCACGCCCCGCAACCATAATTACAAGGGGATCGATTTGCTGTTCTGACCGCATAATCGGTTGGAAGCGCGAAGCGGTTTCGCGCAGGCGAGACGACGGCAGAAGCACCGGCCTTCAGGCCGGGGATCGTGCAGCTGGAGCGCGAATCTCGGCCTTTAGGACCGGAGAATGCAAAACCAGACAGTCGCAGCACGAAAGGGAGTCACCCTTCCATCCGCGCAGGCGCTGGCGCTCGCTTGAGCGTCACGAACCGCTGTGGCTGGCAGCACGCCCGGCTCAGCCGCGCGACGTCCGCCTGCATTTCGCGATCACCCTCGAACGACCGCAGCGTCGCCTCCAGTATCGCCGCCGCTCCCGCATCCGCCGGCCTCCGGATGCGGTAGTGCATCCACTTCCCTTCGCGCCGCGCGCTCGCAATCCCCGCCCGCCGCAGATACGCCAGGTGGCGTGAGATCTTCGGCTGGCTCTGCCCCAGAATGCCGACAAAGTAGCAGACGCACACCTCGCGCCCGTTCATCAGGTTCAGCAGCCGCAGCCGCGTCCTGTCGGAAAGTGCCGCAAACATGTGCGCCAGATCGCAGGTTTTTCCGGGATGGCTCACCTTTCCATGATATACGCTTTGACAGATGTGTCGGGATGAGAATACGTTCTGACTCCGTAATGAGCTTCTTCCCCAGGCGAATGGGTCGCATGCTGACGCTGGCGCTGATCGCCGCGTGGCTGGCCACGACTGCCTGCGCCGATGCCCTGCAGACGCCGGCGGCGCATCGCCCTATGCCCTGTTGTCCGCCTCGGGCTCGGACGCGGGGATGCTCCTCGGCGCAATGTGAGCAGGCTCCGGAAAAAACAGAGAACCAGAGGGGCGGGCAGCTGGATGCTTTGCCCGTCACGGAAGCTGCATTTTCCGATTGAGCAGTGACGCCGCGCGCGGAAGCGTTGCGCGAGTTCACGCCCGGCCTCCGCTTTGCGGCGGCGGTCTTCCGGCTCAAAGACGATCTGCGGATTCAGACCTCGGTGGGCTCGTGTGTCCATGCGCCCGGGCGCAAGTCGATCCCCTTCACACGGACAGGAAATTCTCTGGGAAAACGAGAATCCTCACGATCGCTGCAGCTTCCCTGCTTGCTGTTTCCGCCTATGCGGTGACAGGTGCGGGCAAGTCCGGCGCGAAGTGCTGCGGCCGTTGCCAGGGGCAGTCGTCCTGCTGCCCCGCCTGCTGCAACCACAAAAAATAACCCTGTAACCGAAGGACTCCGCGTCTCCGTCCGGGGCGCGGAGTCCTTCCTTTGCTTCCATGATATGCGCCTTGACAGATATGCTCAGCGGAGAATACATTCGCTTTAGCATATGCGAAGAGAGGCTCTGTCATGGAATCGACGACAGGCGTTCAGGAACAGATAAGGGAAAAGTACGGGAGCGCCGCGCGCGCTGTCACCCGGGACGGAAGCGTCGCCTCCTGCTGCGAGCCCGGCCTGCGCTGCTGCGACCCCGTCACCACCGGCCTCTACAACGCCGATCAGGCCGGCGCTCTGCCCGAGAAAGCCATGCGCGCCTCGCTCGGCTGTGGCAATCCCACCGCCCTCATCGATCTCAAGCCCGGCCAGATCGTCCTCGACCTTGGCTCCGGCGGCGGCATTGATGTCCTGCTCTCGGCGCGCCGTGTCGGCCCCACCGGCAAAGCCTGGGGCCTCGACATGACCGACGAAATGCTGGCCCTCGCCCGCGAGAATCAGCGTCAGGCCGGCGTCGACAACGTCGAGTTCCTGAAGGGCGAGATTGAAAACATCCCCCTCCCCGACGACTCAGTCGACGTCATCATCTCCAACTGCGTCATCAATCTCTCCGCCGACAAGGATCGCGTCCTCCGCGAAGCCTTCCGCGTCCTGCGACCCGGCGGGCGCCTCGCCGTCTCCGACGTCGTCACCCGAGGCGAAGTCCCTGCGGCCGTCCGCCGCAGTATGATGCTCTGGGTCGGCTGCATCGCCGGCGCCCTCGACGAGCAGGATTACCGCGCCACACTCGCCGCCGCCGGTTTTGCCGCGATCGCCTTCGAAGTCACCCGCACCTACAACGTCGAAGACGCGCGTCATTTCCTCACCGAGGCCGGCATGGATGTCGATGCCATCGCCCCGCAGGTCGAAAGCAAATTCATCAGCGCCTTCATCCGCGCCACCAAACCGGCGCAGCCCTGCTGCGCGCCCTCCTGCTGCTCCGGCGCAAAAGCATAACTCCCATGCCCCGCCGCTGGAACGTCCTCTTTCTCTGCAGCGGCAACTCGGCGCGATCTGTCTTCGCCGAGGCCATCCTCAACCACCAGGGCGGCCACGCCTTCACGGCGTACAGCGCCGGCAGTCACCCGATGGGCCAGGTACGCCCCGAAGCCCTCCGCCAGCTCCGGCTTGCCGGCATTTCCAGCAACGGCCTGCGCAGCAAATCCCGGGACGAATTCTCCGCTCCCAGCGCTCCGCGGATGCACTTCGTCTTCACCGTCTGCGACAACGCCGCGAAGGAAGTCTGCCCTATCCGGCCCGGTCACCCCATGACCGCGCACTGGGGCGTTCCCGACCCCGCCGCGGTGCATGGCACTCCCGAAGCAATCGCCTGCGCCTTCCACTCAGCCTTCACGATTCTCGAACGCCGCATCGTCCTCTTTCTCTCGCTGCCGCTCGGCACACTCCGGCGCACGGCCATTCAGCATGAGATTGACCGCATCGGCCGCTCCTGAGCGATCCTGCATTCCCCGGAGGTCTGACGTTGAAGAAGAGCTGTTTTTGCTGTCGTGATCGGACCCCTCGTTGTAGTCCCCGTCATGGTCAGCCTCGTCAATTTTGCTCAGGCGTTCCAGCGCCGCAATTTCGCGAACCCGGAATCGGCGGGAACCTGCGCCGCAGGCGCCATTGTGTCGTCGGCGAGTCCCGCCGCACGCGCGCCCCTCCCGAACGCCCAGCCTCGCGCCGAAGGCGCATCCGCCGGGGCGGCGAGCCCCTTGACGGAGCCCCCCGAAAAATTGCACACTCGCGTCCAACAAGAGGTAGAAACGAGAGGCAAGCCATGATCCAGGTCATTACCGTCGAGCGCGAATACGGAAGCCAGGGCGCCGACTTCGCCCATCACCTCGCCGAGCGTCTCGGCTGGCGGCTCATCGACAGTTGCGTCATCGAGGAGGTCGCCCGCAAAGCCGGCGTCACCCCGGACCTCGTCAAGCGCTGCGACGAGCGCGTCGACCCCTGGTTTTACCGGTTCGGCAAGGCCATCTGGTTCGGCTCGCTCGAGCGCCTGCCCGGCGAGCCCGAAGTCTTCGACAGCGAGCGCCTGGTCGAGTTCGTCCGCGGCTACCTCATCGATCAGGCCGCCAAAGGCAACTGCGTCGTCCTGGGACGCGCTGCTGCCTGCGTCCTCGCCAGGTCCCCCGGCGCCTTCCATGTCTTTGTCTACGCGTCGCTCGCGCGCAAAATCCGCTTCATCCAGGAGCAGTTTCCTGAGCACGCTCGCGACGCCGAGCGCGAAATCCTCGCTACTGACCGCCGCCGCGCCGACTACATCCGCCGCTTCCACCAGCGCGAATGGGATGACCGCCGCCTCTACCATCTCATGCTGAATTCCTGCATGGGCCTCGACGCCATGATCGACGCAACGCTCGTCGCCGCCGCGCTCCATCCCGCCGAACGCATCACCGCTGCCGGCTGAGGCGACCTACGCGCACGGGGTATCCCGCTTCTTCCACAATCCCGGATCCACGTCCGCGAAGATGTTGTCCCGCTCCTCGATCTGCCGCAGCCGTTCCTCCGCCGCCGGCGCCAGGCTTCCCTGCGCGGCAAACTCGTCCCACGCCTTCTCCACGTCCCTGAACTGATCCACATGCGTCTGGAAGCGCTGTTCAGCGTAATCTCGCGCCGCTTCCGTCGTAATCAAAAACTGCCAGTCCGACGACTCCAGCAGCAGCAGCTCCCGGCACAGTTGTTTCGCGATGCGCTCGCCCATCCCGCCGTCCTTCCACTTTCCATGCGTAGCGACCTCGCGCACCTTCGCCTCGGCCGGGTAAATATGCGTCCACGTCCACGCCGTGTCGGGATTCAGCCACACCTCATTCGTCCCGTTTTTTCCCCACGAACCTTCCCCGATCGCCAGATACCCGGTCGCCGGATGCTTCTCTAGGTATTCCGACCCCGTGCACAGCTCGATCGGGAAATCGTCCTTCGCAATAATCCGCGCCACGTGTTCCAGCCAGCCCGGTCCCTCGTACCACCAGTGCCCAAACAGCTCCGCGTCGAACGGCGAGCTCAGCACCGGCGGATTCTTCTCGTGCAGGCTGTCCTTCAGCGCGTCGTACACCACGCCCACAAAGTGTTCCGCGTGGTCCCGCGTGCGCGCCGTCGCTCGCTCCGGATAATACGGCGTCTTCTGCGCCAGATCGGCCTTCGCATGGGTCACCTGCCAGTACCGGTGTCCGCCCGGCCAGCGCTTCTTGTGGAAGTCCAGGTAGTTCGCGTCCCCCGGATATCCCGTCTCCCCGCTCCACACCTGCAGCCCCGTCTTCGGATCGCGTGGGAACATAGCCACCGGATGCTGGTGCGCGCACGGCCCATCCGCAAAGTACGGGTGATACAGCGCCCGGCTGCCATTCGCCGGCTGCTCCAGCGCCGCCGCCGCTCCCACCGGTCCGCCGCCCAGCCGCAGATCGTAGGGCGTGAACCGGGCCGACGTCTCCACCAGATGCGTGTCCACAAAGAAGAACTCGATGCCGCCCTCGGCCAGCGCTTCCTCCACGCCGATTCGCTCCAACGGCGGCCACGCCGCGCTGCTTCCTGCGGGAACCACCGGCGTCTGCCAGCGCCCTGCCGGCCGGTACCCGCACTCCGGCGCCCAGATCCCCCTGGGCGCTTTGCCCAGATGCTTCCGGTGCGTTGCCACGCCGGTCTTCACCTGTGCCACCACGCTCTCATCGGTGCCCAGCAGCGGCATATAGCCATGCGTCGCGCAGCAGGTCACCACCTCGATCAGCCCCGCGTCGTTGAAGTACCGAAAGCCTTTGATAATGTCCCGCCCCAGCGCCTCAAAGTCCTCCAGCGCCTGCTCGAAAAACTCCCGCCAGTAGTGCGCCGTCTTCGCAAAGTGCGCGTCGCCGTTCTGCCGGAAGTACGCCTCGTCTTCCTCCGTTGCCTGAATCTTCCGCTTCAGATACTCCGGCAGCTCCTTCTGGAAAGTCGGGTGCGCCAGTTGCTCCAGCAGCACCGGCGACATATTGATGTTCGCCTTCAGCGCCAGCTGGTCGCGCTCCAGGTTTTTCAGCACCCGCAGCAGCGGCAAATAGGTCTCCGCTGCCGCTTCCAGCAGCCACTCCAGCCCATGCGGCCACGTCCCGTGGTGAACCACGTAAGGCAGATGTGCGTGCAGCGTGAAGGTGATGTAGCCCTTCGGACGGCCATTCTTCATGGGAAGGCTCCTCCTGGTTCCGGTTGAGGTGGATGGATGTTTCGCTTCCGCGGCGGTTCCCGACGGCCGCTCTGCGGCGCCTGACGATGACGGAACTGCGGGGCCGACCCGCGAGCCGATTCAGTCCCGGATGGAAGAAGCAGTTCCGAAGCAGAGACGCGGGCCCGAACCCAGAGGTTGTCGACGGCATCGCCGCAGGTTCCAGTCTACTATGCGCCCCCCGCCAGCCTCACACCCGCCCGTGTTCGGCCGGATCCCACACCATGGCATCGAAGCGGTGCGTCCCGCGAAAGCCCAGCTGCTCATACAGCCCCACCGCGTTTTGGTTCGAAGCCGTCACCGTCAGCGTCAGCATCTGGAACCTGCGCTGCGCCAGATTCGTCGCACACTCCCGCATCAGCGCCTTGCCCAGTCCCTGGCCGCGATACTCCGGTGCTACGCAGATTTGCGTCACGTGTCCGACGTCCTCCCGCACCCGCGAGCACAGCAGCAGCCCCGCCAGCTCCGTGCTCCCCGGCGCGCTCAGCGTCCGCGACGACTCCGCGTCGAAGTACCCGCATCCGGGAAACCGCACAATATTGTGCAGAAACCGCTGCGATCCCGCTGCTGTTCGGTACTGCTCGTTGATGTGGCTGTCCAGGTGCCCTTCATAGCACGCCGCAATCAGCCGACCCGCCGCCGCAAAATCGCTGTCTGCCCAGCGCCGCATCGCCAGCCCCGGAATCCCGCTCGCTCCGTCCAGCGCCGCCGGCCGTCGCAGCGGCCACTCCATAAAAATCCGCTCGTAGACCTCGAATCCCGCCTCTTCGAAGGCTCGCGTGTGCTCCCCATGCGCATGCAGCAGCAGTTGCGACTCGATCCGCGTCACCCCCGGCGTATTCTGCAGCATCTCCAGCAGCCGCCGCAGCAGTTCGCTCCTGACTTCGGCCGCGCTGGTTCCCCCCGCCCGCCCGGGCTCGCCCGCCTCCAGCGCAAAAATGTCTCCGATGACCGCCTTGTGCCCCTCATACACGCAGAACACATAGCCCACCACCCGGCCGTTCCCCACCGCCACGTAGCCCGGCAGCACGCGCGAGTCCAGATACTGCAGCAGCAGATCCGCCGATCCCCGATAATCCCAGTGCAGCCGCTCGCTCCACACGCGGCTCTCGGCCTCCAGCAGCGGCCGCATCACCCCCGCCGAGAAGTGGCGCAGATCCAGCACCTCGAACTGCAACGCAGACGCCATGGATACAGATCGTCCGTGCGCGTCTCCTATCGACGCCGCGGCTCCCCTCTCCTGAACCAGACGCAGAAATTGCCCGCTCAATCCCGCAAACTGCCAGCTGCCCGCCCCGCCGCAAACCGTCTTGCTGCTGACCGGTTCTCAGCTGGCCGCTTCTCAGCTAACCGCCCTATCGCTGGCTGCTGGCAGCTACCCGATAAACTTCCAGATTCTGCCATGGATACGAAAACAGCGGCTCGTAATCCCTTCCCGCCAGTTCCTTCCTCATCCCATCCACCGCTTTTTCCGGCACCACCAGCAGGTGCTGCCCCTGCGGAATCCCATCGTCCATCGTCCCGCCCAGAAACTCCGGCGGCTGCCCGGGTTCCCGCGGATCCATCACTTCGAACTCCACCCTCACCCCGGGATGCCACTGCGCTTCCATCCGGTCGAAGTCTGCCGCATTCAGCACTGGCTCCCCGTTGACCGTCACCAGATCGTCGCCGATCTTCTGCGTCATCCCGAATTCGTCCGCCGACGACCCCTCCCTCACATCCTCGATCACCACTCCGTGCGGCCCCGGCCCCGCGCTGGCCGGTGGATTGCCCACCACGATGCCCACATCGTAATTCACAATCCGCTCATCGCGATAGAACCCCAGCCCATATTGCAGCTCCCGCCGCGCCCGCCACACCGCCACGATCCCCGGCGGCGGGCTGATCGCGTTCAGGATTCTCGCCACCGGCCGTGCTGAAAATGTCATGTTGATCAGCTCGATGTTGCGCTTGGTGTTCGGCACCGGCCCTATTCCGAACACCGGCCCCACTCCCACGATGTACAGCAGCAGCATCACCATCGGCGTCAGCGTCGCCATGCGCAGCCGTTTCAGCCCAAACCGCGCCACCATGATCAGAATGAACACCATGGCCGCGGCGCCCACCACCCCCGCCGCCAAAATCGCGATCCCGGGCGGAATCGACTCGGGATTGTTCAAATGCAGAGGCATCAGCAGCACGAACATGGTCAGGACCCCCGTCAGCGCCGCGTGCAGCACCAGCAGCCACGTCTTCAGCCCCCGCCGCCGGATCCGGTTCAGGTAATCCCCCGCCAGAATCGTCAGCGGCGGCAGCGCCGGCAATATGTATCCCGGCAGCTTCGACTCGGAAAACGAGAAGAAGACGATGACCACCACGGCCCACAGCACCAGAAACTCCGGAAACGCGTCCCCGGCGCGCTCGTGCCCGATATACCGCCCCTTCGCGCCCCGTGCCTTCCACTCATTGATCGACCCGCCCACCGCATCGGCAAACGCCGTCACCGCGATCACCGCCCACGGCGTCAGCCCCAGCAGCACCACCGGAATGAAGAACCAGAAGGGGTGGTAATGCTCGAAGCGGTTCGTCGCCAGCCGTTCCAGGTTCTGCTGCAGAAAGAAAATCCTGATAAACGTAGGATTCCGCCGCTGCACCTCGATGTACCAAGGCAGCACCATCGCGAAATACAGAATGAATCCCGGCAGCCACAAGCTTCGTCGGAACAGCGACCACTCCCGCCGCAGGCCCGCGAAGATTCCGATGATCACCAGCGCCAGCAGCGGCGCTACCGGCCCCTTCGCCAGCGTCGCCGCCCCCACAAAGAAGTACAAATCGAACAGCCAGAACTTGCTGTCGGTCTCGTACCAGGCGTACCAGCCCAGCATCCCGATGCAGAACGGCGCCGCCAGTTGCATGTCCGTCGATGCCCCGCGCGCGAAGCTCAGAATTCCCGCGCACGATGCCGTCAGCAGCGCCGCATCCAGTTGTCCTCCGTTGCGGAACCGCCGCATGTGCAGCCAGATCAGCACCACCAGCATGAACGCGAAGCTCGCGGACGGCAGCCGCGCCGACCAGTCGTGGATCCCGAACTCCTTGAAGGCGAACATCGCCCGCCAGTAGTACAGCGCCGGCTTTTCCAGCCACGGATGCCCCCACAGCACCGGGGTGATATAGTCGTGCCGCTGCAGCATCTCCCGCGCCACCTGCGCGTAGCGCGGCTCGTCCGCCCCCACCAGTCCCAGCCCCGCGCCCCCGAAGATGGGCACCAGCCCGTAAAACAGGAAAAACGCCGTCATCACCAGCAGCGTCGCCGTTTCCATCGGCACGTCGATGCCTGGAATCCGCCGCCACAGCCGCACCACGATCCCCGGCTCCCGCGCCTGCAGTTGCGCTTCGCCGCCGGCGTATCGCCCGCCCTTCTTCGGGTTTTCCGGTGTTTGATCGGTCACAGGCCGGTTTCGCGATCCTCGGAATTCCTTCCGCGGCTCCCGCGCGCACACGTCCCCGCTGGACGCGGCCGTGGGTCATAGCCGCCAAAGGCCGAAGTCAGCCTAACAGATTCATCCCCCGCGATTCCGCCGGCGGAGTCCCATGCGCTTTCTGGCTCTCCGCCGCCAGCACCTGCCGCAGCGTCTCCAGGATTCTCCCCATCGCCGCATTCAGCGGCCCCTCCAGCGTGCACCCGCCCGCGTGCCGGTGCCCGCCTCCGCCAAAGCTCGCCGCGATCCGCGCCACGTCCACGCCGCCCTTGCTGCGCAGCGAAAGCCGGATCTTCCCGTCTCGTAATTCCCGCAGCAGCACCGCCGCCTCCACCCCCGCGATGCCGATCGCGTAATTCACAATCCCTTCGCAGTCTTCCTCCGCGGCTTTCGCCCGCGTCATGTCCTCGTCCGTCACCCACAGCCACGCCAGCCGCCCTTCCCGCCGCAATCGCGTCAGCGCCGTCCCCAGCAGCACCATCTTCGGCAGCGGATTCGAGAAGTACACCTCCCGCGCAATTTCCGCCGGATTCGCTCCGCACTGCACCAGCTCCCGCGCCAGCTCGAACGCATGCGCATCCGTCCCCTCGTAGCAGAACGATCCCGTATCCGTCAGCACCGCGGTGTAGAGGCAGGTGGCCATCGCCGGCGTCACCGGCACGCTCGCCGCTCGCGTCAGCCGATACACCATCTCCGCTACCGCGCAGGCATCCTCCTCAATCCAGTTCACCTCTGCGAACGCCTTCCAGCTCGCATGGTGGTCGATGTTCACCAGCAGCCGCCCCTCCAGACCCTCCAGCCGCGTCCGGGCCACGCCATCGCACTCCAGCAGAATGGCTGCGTCGTAGTCCCAGTCCACCCGTGTCGTCTGCCGGATCGTCTCCGCGCACGGCAATTCCCGGTATATCTGCGGCACCGGATCGGCCGAGTAGAGGTCCGCCTGTTTTCCCAGCCCCGCCAGCATCATCCCGCAGGCCAGCATCGATCCCACCGCGTCGCCGTCCGGCCGTGCGTGCGAGCAGACGGCGAACCGCCGTCCCCGCCGCAGCACCTCCAGCGTCGCCTCCAGGCCGTGCACCCCGTGCCGCGTTTCTCCGTTCCCCGAATTGGCCCGCGTTCCCGTCTCCCCGCTCCTGAACTCGTAACCTGCGATCTGCTCGGGTACCCCACATCTGCCTGTCTTTGGCAGATGCGGGAAAGCACAAAACTTACCCCTGACTCCCGCTCTGCTCTGAGCTCTGCGCTCTGATCCCTGCCCTTCTCTTTCTCCCCAGCAACTCATCGATCCGCGCCTTCATCTTCTCTGTCCGATCGATATGGAACGTCAATTCCGGCACAAACCGCACCCCCATCCGCTCCAGCAGCTCATGCCGGATGAACCCCCGCGCGGCCATCAGCGCCTCCAGCGTGTCGGCTTCTTCCTGCGCGCCGCCGTCCACCGCCACATAAATCAGCGCCGATTTCCCTCCCGGATTCAGCACCACCTGGCTGACGTACGCGAAGCTGATCCGCGGGTCCGACAATTCCCCCTCGATCATCGCCCCGATCTCGTCCCGAAGCGTCTCCGCCACCCGCTCCTGGTGATACTTCCTTCCTCGCTGTTCCGGCATATCCACTCCTCACTGCCCGCCCTGCCCTCGCACGCTCACAGCGCGCAGGAAAACTCTTGAGGATATCAAATCTCCATCCTCTGAATCGCCTTACCGCACCTCTTCCGAGAGATTCCCGCCGCCCCGCCCGCGTTGCGCGCAAAGCGGCCCGCCCGGAAAATTGCGCCACCGGGAACCTTGACCTGCTCAACCTTTTAGCAGATGATGCGTTGAATCTAAATATGCAGCCTTTCGCTGCGCCTATTAAGGAGCCACACCGATGCGCAAGTTGCTCGCTGCTCTCCTTCCCCTGGCATTCTGCGCCTTCGCCTTCGCCCAACAGCCCCTCAACAACGACTCCGTCGTCAAGATGGTGAAGGGCGGCCTCGACGACGGCACCATTGTCACCATGATCCAGAATTCGCCCGGTCGCTATGACCTTTCCACCGACGCTCTCGTCGCCCTGCGCAAGGACGGCATCTCCGACAAGGTGATCGGCGCCATGGCTGCCAAAAACGCCGCCCCTCCGCCTCCCTCCGCCGCTGACGCGATGTACGCGAATCTCGACGTAGGCGTCTACTGGCACGACAAAGGCGTCTGGAGCCTGATGCCAACCGAAATCGTCAATTGGAAGACCGGGGGTGTCCTCAAGAGTTTCGCCACCGATGGCATTGTCAAGGGCGACGTCAACGGCCACCTGCATGGTGCGGAGAGCCCCACGAAAGTCACCACTCCGCTGGAGTTCCTCATCAGGACCCCCGGTGGCGTCGAGGCCACCGACTACCAGCTTGTCCATTTGCATCAGAAGAAAGACGCCCGCGAGTTCCGCACGAAGACCGGCGGCGTCTTTCATGCCTCCGGCGGGGACACCCGCGACGCCGTCACCTTTCAGCAGACTCGCGTCGCAAAGGGGACCTACAAAGTGACCCTGCCCGACAATCTCCCGCCCGGCGAGTACGCCTTCCTTGCGCCCGGCCTCTCCAACTCCACAGCCAGCGGTTCCGCCGGCAGAGCCTATACCTTTCATCTGCTTGAATAGGATTCAGTCGCGCATCTCCCCGGCAGTGGGACACTCGGCCATCGGCGCGTGTCCCAGCCCTCTCTCAATCCCTCTGAGGAATCCTGGCGCTCTGACCGAATGATGCTGCTCATTGCGCGAAGCGGTCCCTCGATGCGGGACCACGGCAGAAGCTCCGGCCCAGAGGCCGGGGAACCTGATTGGGGGCCTTCAGGCCCGGCTAACAATACCACTTACCACCGGACAATCCAGACGGGTCGATCCGCTCTTACCGCCCCAGCATCGCCCGCACATTCGCATGGGGCACCAACACGGTCGGCGTCGGATACCACGACTGCGGCGTCATCATGCCCACGGCAATTCCCGCGAAAAGAATCAGAACATACGTTATGAGCTTCTCTGCCTTTTTCATCTTGGCGACTCCTCGCTACTTTCCAGCACATTTATTGGTTTAGTTGCGGAATCGCCTCCTGCGCATCCCCTGAACAGGGATCGAACTTGCTACTTTCGCGCCACTTTTTACGCATCAGTAATGGGGCTGGGTCCATTAGTAACCACCCCGCGCACCAAAAGACCCTGACCCCGTACCTTCGTCGCCGTCGCCTGCCCCCGTGCATCGCCCGCGGCTAGGCCTGGTCCCGTCTCCCCGTCACCTTCACCACCACCACCGTTTCGTCGTCAAATCGCTCCGCCCCGCGCTGGAACCGCCCTGCTTCGTTCAGAATCGCTTCCGCCAGCTTCGCCGCCGGCTTGTTCCTGTATTTCTTCACACAGGCCACCAGCCGATCCGTCCCGTACATCTCGCCCGCCCCGTTCTGCGCATCCGAAATTCCGTCGCTGAAGAACACCACCGCGTCCCCCGGCTGCATCGCAATCGAAAACTCCTCCCACGTCGCGTTCGGGAACATGCCCACCGGGAAACCTTCTGCGCGGATCGTGTCCACCTCCTCGCCCCGGCAGATCAGCGGCTGCACCGCGCCGCCGTTCGCAATCTGCAGTGTCAGGTTCTGGTCGTTCCACACCGCATACACCATCGCCACGTACTGCGAGTCCAGCTTCCGCTCCTGCAGCGCGTCGTTCAGCACCTTCAGCATCCCCGAAGCCGACGGATGCGTGCTCGCCTCGGACCGCAGCACCCCGCTCACCAGCGCCGCGTACAGCGCCGCCGGCGCCGCCTTCCCGCTCACATCGCCCAGCGCGATCCCGCTCGAGTCCCGGTCGTACGGCAAAAAATCGTAGAAATCCCCCCCAATCGTCCTCGCCGGCAGAAATCGCGCCGCAAACTCCGCCTTCTGGTGTTCCGGCTTCTTCTGCGGCAGCAGGCGCAGTTGCACCTCCCGCGCCATCGCCAGATCGTGTTCCAGCCGCTGCTCCTGCTGCGCCACCCGCTGGTAGAGCTGCGCGTTTTCCAGCGCAATCGCAATCTGCGCCGCCAGCGTGGTCAGCGCCCGCTCGTGATCCTCGTTGAAGAAGTGCGCCCGTGTATGCTCGATGTCCAGCACGCCCATGACCCGCCCTTTGTACACCAGAGGCACCGTCATCTCCGACCGCGTCTCCGGATTCACCATGTGGTACCGCGGATCCTTCCGCACGTCCGGCACCGCAATCACCCGTTTCTCCGCGATGGCCGCTCCCACCAGACCGCGATCCGCCGGCAGCTTCTCCTTTGGATCGAACCTCTGCCCGAATCGGATCGCCAGCCGGTTCGTTAACCGGTGTTCCTGCTCATCCACCAGCCAGATCGATAACATCTGATAGTCGATAATCCGCCGGATCAGTTGTCCTACCCGCTCCAGCAGCTCGTCCGGATCCAGAATCGACGTGATTTCCCGGCTGATCTCGTTCAGCACCTGCAGCGTCTGCGCCTGCCGCGCCACCCGCGTATACAGCCGCGCGTTCTCAATCGCGCCGGCAATCCGCGACGCCGTCAGCGTGAGCAGGCGCAGATGTTCCTGCGTAAAGTAGTTCAGCTGCTCCGCCTGGATGTCGATGACCCCGATCACCCGGTTCTTGGTGATCAGCGGCACCGCCAGCTCCGACCGCACCTCCGGATTCGCATCGATGTAATTTGTCGCCTGGCGCACGTCGCTCAGCAGCATCGCCTGCCGCGTCTGCGCCACCTGCCCCACCACTCCCTGCCCCATCCGGATGCGCAGCCGCTCCACTTCCGGCCTGTGCCCGATCTGGAACCGCATTCGCAGTTCCTGCGTCCGGTCGTTGATCAGCAGGATCGCGAAGATCCTGAAGTCGATCACCGCCCGGACCAGCGATGCTGCGCGTTCCAGCAGCGTCTTCAGGTCCAGCGTCGTGTTCAGCGTGTCCGCCAGCCGGATCAGAAACTCCGTCTGTGGCGCGTCAATGTGCACCTGCGCCGCCCGCGGCTCGCTCTCCGCCCGCGCGGGGCGGTAATCCCCCTCAAACCCGGGTTCCCCGGCGAGCCGCCTTCGCTCGCTGGAATGGTCCCGCGAGTCCTCGGCCTGCCCGCCCATCCCCGGATTTCCCTGTAGCTCCTCGCTCACAAATCCCCTGTTCGCGCGCGGACGCGCCGCCGCGATCGAATGTCATCATACGTGTTTCGCAAAGGGAGACGACAGCGACTCCTGAAGGAGGGAAGCTCTTCAGGCTGACGGCTTTTCCGCTGACTGCTTCTCAGCTGCCCGCCTTTCAGCTGTCCGCTTCTTCGCTAACCGGTTTTTAGCTGGCCGGATCCTGGCCGGTTCCTGGCCGCCCGCTTTTCCGCTGCCGGCTATTGTCCCGCGGGTTCCGGCGCGTCCGGCGACAGCAGGCAAATGTCCGGCAGATTCCGGTAGCGCTCCGCAAAATCCATTCCGTAGCCGATCACAAACTGATTGGGGATCGTGAATCCCACATACTCGGCTTCGATCTTCTCCAGCCGCCGCGACGGCTTATCCAGCAGCGCCGCGATCCGCAGCGTCTTCGGCTGGTGCTGCTCAAACAGCCCGCGCAGAAAGTGCAGCGTCAGCCCCGTATCCAGAATGTCCTCCACAAGGATCACGTTTTTCCCCTCGATCGACTGGTCGAGGTCCTTGATCAGCTTCACCGCCCCGCTCGACCGCTGCGCCTTCCCGTAGCTGGTCACCGCCACAAAGTCGAACGTGTTATCCACGGAGATGCTGCGCGCCAGATCCGCCAGAAAAATCGCGGCGCCCTTCAGCACGCCCACCAGAACGACCTTTTCGCCCGCATAATCCCGGTCGATCTGCCGCCCCAGCTCCGCCACCCGGTGGCGAATCTGCTCCCGGCTGAACAGAACCTGCAGTCCTGATTCCACTGTGCTGGTCACAGCACAGATTATCTCCGAACCGCTCCAGCCTGGCTACGTCTTTGGCGGTTTCTTCACATTCAGCGACACGTTCATCATGCCCAGCCGCCCTGTCGTCGTGTCCCACACCACCAGATCCAGGTAATCCTCGCCACGCGGCAGGTCGACCTCCTCGTCGAACTTCATTTCGCCGTCCGGCCTGGCGCGGATTTCCCTCTCGTCCACCGTCATTGTCAGCTTTTGCCCTTCCCGCTCCACCAGGGTCCCGTAGTGATCGAACACCAGCACTCCCGACCCTATCAGATACGTCCCGCGATGCTCCTGACCCACGCTCTGCGGCGCCACGTCCGCGGCCGGCACGTGGTAAATGATTGCGTACGGCACGTCCCCGTCTTTCGGCGCCTTGATCTCTCCCGCGCGCACCGCTGCTCCCTCCGCCAGCGGCGAAATCTCCAACACCTGCGCCGTAAACGGGATCGCATCGCCCTGGTCGTTCAGCATCTCCTTCGCCTTGCCCTGCTTTGCCTTCAGAACCTCTCTCGCCTGCGCCGTCGGCGACACGCCGTTCTTCTCGTCGTCGAAGTAGCCTCGCCGGTAGCTCAGCCGGTATCCCGCTTCGCTCAGCTTTACGCTCACCCGATGCCATCTCCCGTTGTTGTGCAGATCGTCGGGCGAATAGGTCAGCGTGTAGTAATCCCCGTCCGTGGTGACAATGCGCTCCGCCGCCTGCGCCAGTCCATTCGTGTCGTACCGCGCCTGTCCGCCCGTCGCCTCCGCATCCTGTTCCATCAGCAGGTGCTGGTTGTTCATCTGCTCGCTGGTATAGGTCACCAAACCCCGCGCGTCGATCGGATACAGCGTGATCCGCTCCTGTTCCAGCACGTCATAAATCTGCTTCCAGTCCGGCTGATTCGCGAGATCCTCGCCGGTCGTGCTCACCGGCTGGGTCATGGCCATAGTGCCCGTCGGCCCGCTGATCGTGCCCCCCAGTTGCTGCATGCTCGTCGGAACCACCTGCAGAAAGATGCTCGACCCTCCACTGAACCAAAGCAGGTTTTTCTTTCCCGGCACCGAGCTCAGGTAGTAGGCCATCTGCTGCATCGTGTCATAGTCGGTCGCGTTCTCCGCGTCCGGTTCCCGAAAGTGCGGGATCGCCTTCCGGACCGCCTTCATCAGTTGCGCATGATCCGACGTGAAGCTCTGCAGCTCCAGCGTCATCTGCCCCGCCCGGCAGAAAATCGCCACCGGCTCCCCAGCGGGCAGCGTCTGCACGAACTTCGTCAGCTGCTCGTACAGATACATCTGGTCCACCAGATCGATCGTCGTGGTGTCCAGCAGGATCGCATTCACCACCGCCGGCGGATGCAGCATCGCCGCGTTTGTGTAGATCCCGGAAGGCTCCGCCGCCGCCCTGAAGACGCCGCCGGATTTCTCCTCGTGTTCCTCAAACGACTTCAGCTGTTCCGGATGCCCGTCGTCGTAGATCCGGAAAGCCTGCTCCTTCAGCCCCCGCACCGGATTCCCGTTCCTGTCGGTCACCGTCACATCGGTCAGCACCACCCGCGCGTTCACGTGAAACGTGGGCGGATTCGGCTGCGTCGCCGTCTTCGTCCCGCCCGTCTGCCCCAACACCATCGCCGCGCTGGCCAACCAGCAGCTCAGCAGCAAAACGCGCCTCACTCTTCCAGTCGCCATGCGCCGACCCCTGCGGACTTCTTCCTCAGCTCCTAGACGCATCCCCGCCCGCCCTGACATAGAATCTCGCCGCTTCCCGCCCCCTGTTTCCGATCCGCCTCGAAATTTCCTCACCTGCGGCGAATTCCTTTACCGCTTCGCCGCGTTCGCCGCATCGGCCGGTTGTTTCGCATCGAACGACAAATTCATCGTCCCCATCCGGCCCGTCGTCACGTCCCACACCGCGACATCCAGATAGTTTCTGCCCCGCGGCAGGTTCACGTTCGCCGTAAAGGCGACCCTGCCATGCGGCACAGATCGAAGCTGCCTCTCATCCGCGGTCATATTCATCTTCCATGCTTCGCGCACCACGGGCGTCCCGAATTGGTCGAAGGCCAGCACGGCGCAACCCAGATCGAACGTCGCCCGCTCGGACCGCACGTTCTCCGGCGCCAGCGCCGAGGCCGGCACGTCGTAGATGATCGCATACGCGCTCTCTCCCCGCTTCGGCTTCCGCAGTTTGCCCGCCGCAATCAACGCCGCCTCCGCCTCCGGCGAGGCGGGAACCACCCGAACCACGAATGGAATCGGCTCGCTGCGGTCGTTCGGAACCTGGCTTGTCACGCCACCAGCGCGCAGCAGCGTCCGTGTCTCTCCCGGCGGCGCCGTCCCGTTGCCACCATCGTCGTAGTATCCGCGCCGGTAACTCAGCCGGTATGCACCTTCGCGCAGCTTTACCGCCACGCGATGCCATTCCCCTTTGTCCCGCAGATCGTCGGGTGAATAGGCCAGTGTGTAGTAATCCCCATCCGTTGCCAGAATGTGCCGCGCCGCCTGGGCAAGGCCGTTCGTGTTGTACCAGGCCTGTCCACCCGTTGCTTCCGCATCTTCACTCATCAGCATGTGCTGGTCAATCAAGGCGTGGCTGTTCCATACTGTCAGCCCCCGGGCATCGATCGGGTAGATCGCGATCCGTTCCTTTTCCAGCTCGTCATAGGTTTCCTGGCGCAGCTGTGCATAAAGAGGAGGCAACGGATTACTGGGGTCCTCCGCGAGGAACAGATTCGATCCGCTCGTGAACCACAGGATGTTTTTCCGTCCCGGCACCTGGCTCAGGTAGAAGGCCATCTGACGCAGGGTGTCGAAGCCGCTCGCGTACTCGGCATCCGGCTCCTGAAAGTGCGGAATCGCCTTCCGGATCGCCTTCATCAGCAGCTCATGGTTCGACGTGAATCCCTGCAACAGCAGCGTCATCTGCCCGGCCCGGCAGAAGATCGCCACCGGCTCGCCTGCCGGCAGCTTCTGCACGAACTTCGTCAGTTGCTCGTACAGATACATCTGATCCACCAGGCCGATCGTCGTCGTGTCGATCAGGATCGCGCTGACTACCGCTGGAGGATGCAGCATCGCCGCGTTGGTGTACACGCCCGCCGGCTCGACCTTCGACTCGAAATCGGAGTCAGCCTTCTGGAGGTGTTCCTCAAACGAAGTCAGATGTTCCGGGCGTCCGTCATCGAAAATCCGGAAATCCTGCTCCTTCAGCCCGGCCACCGGATTTCCGTTCCCGTCCGTCACCGTCACATCGGTCAAAACGATCCGGGTGTTGACCAGAAAAGTCGGCGGGTTCTGCCTTCCCCCCACTCCATTCGCTCCGCCCGTCTGCCCCAGCACCATCGTCGCGCTGGCCACGCAGCAGCTCAGCAGCACCCCGCGCCCCATCCTTCGGATCACCATGAACCACCTGTGCGGACGGCTTCTTCGCCTGTTGGACGCGCCGCTTCCACCCGGGGACGCATACTGTCCCCGCTCCTCGCGCCCAGTCCTTCCGCCGGCGCCGCAGACGCGACCCTCCCGCGCACCCATTTATACTGGACATAACGTCCCCATGTACCCCTTTATTCACATCGGTCACCTTTCCATCGGCACTTTCGGCATGCTCCTCTGGTTCGCCGCCGTCGGCGCCTGCTGGGTCCTCTATCGCAATTTCCGCCGCTTCCGCCTGGACGCCGACGCCATCAGCATCGTCGCCGTCGTCGCCGTCTCCGGCATCATTGGCGCCAAACTCTGGCATGTACTCGAACACCCCATCGTCTTCTTCCACCATCCCGTCGCTCTGCTCTTCTCTCGCGCCGGATTCGCCTGGTACGGCGGTCTCCTCGTTGGCATCGCCGCGCTGCTCTGGCAGGGCCGCGTCTACAAAATCCGCGGTCTGCGCATGCTCGACCTCGCCGCCCCCTCCGCCGCCGTCGGCTACGGACTCGGCCGCCTCGGCTGCCTCATCTCCGGCGACGGCGACTATGGCAAGCCCACCCACCTCCCCTGGGGCATCGCCTTCCCTCACGGACTCGTCCCCACCACCGGCCCCTTCGGCACCTGCGCCGAATATGGCTGGCCCTCCAGCTGCCGGGTCCAGCCCACCCCCGTCTATGAGCTGATCGTCGCTCTCTTCATCGCGTGGGTCCTCTGGCGCCGCAGCCGTCCCGGCACCCGCCGCCCCCTCGGCCAGATCACTGGCGAGTACCTCATCCTCTCCGGCGTCGCCCGTTTTCTCGTGGAGTTTATCCGCATCAATCCCCACGTCCTCTGGGGAATGACCAACGCTCAGGTCGCCAGCCTCGGCTCCATCGTCGCCGGCATCGTCTTCATCATCTGGGCGCGTCGCCGCGCCGCCAGGCTCGCCGCGCAGTCCGAACCCGCGGCCTCCGAAACCCAGACCCAACCCACCTGATTTGCGATCGAAGATCCGGAATCCCCGGACGCGGCTCCCTGCTCCCTTCTCGCTGCGCCCTATCCGGTAACCCGTAATCCCTATTTCGAGGCCTTCTTCGCGATCTGGTTCAGAGTAGTCTTTTCCAGCTCCTCGCGAACGGCTTCTTCCGCCCGCGCAAAGGCGCGCTTCAGCACCGCGCTCACCCTGGCCGGCCGCGCTCCCGGCAGCCGCGCCGCGTGGAACAGCGCGCCGCCGTCCAGGGCCCGGTAAATGTCTCCCAGCGTGATCTGCTTCGCGCCCCGCGCCAGCTTCGATCCGCCGTGTGGACCCTTCTGGCTCTCCAGCAACCCCGCTCGCCCCAGCAGCGAAAAAATCCGCCGCACCACGACGGGATTGATGTCCAGCTTGCCTGCGATCTCTTCTGAAGTCTTCAGCCCATCCGGTTCGTTGGCAAGCAGCACCATGGCGTGAACGCCGGTTGCGAATCGGGTATTAGCGGCCATGCCCCACGCTACCATAGCTTTCCCCACCCCAACTTTGAAAATCTGTCACCTCCCCTATTCCTTTTTTGTGCCCTTCCCCGACACCCTCTGCCCGTCCCCTGCTCCCTGTTCCGGCTCACTGATCATTTACCTGATAACGGGTCCCCGCTTCCTGTACCCTGTACCCTGTACCCTTTCACTTATGCACATCCTTTTCGTCGGCGACGTCTTCGGTCACGCCGGCCGCCGCATTGTTCGGGAGCATCTCGGTCACGTTGTCGCCTCCCGCCAGGTTTCCCTCGTCATCGTCAACGCTGAAAACGCCGCTGGCGGATTTGGCCTTACGCCCGCCATCGCCGACGAGCTCTTCGACCTCGGTGCGCACGTCCTCACCACCGGCAATCACGTCTGGGACAAAAAAGAGATCATCGACTACCTCAACTCCGCGCCCGCGGACTCGCACGGCCGTCCCCGCCGCGTTATCCGCCCCGCCAATTACGCGCCCAGCAGTCCCGGCTACGGCACCTACGAGGGCGCGTTGCCGGACGGTACTCAATACGCCGTCCTTAACCTCCAGGGCCGGGTCTTCATGGCCTCCAACGAGGACCCTTTCCGCCTCGCCGACGCCCTGCTCGAAAAAATCACCGCCAAAATTGTCATCGTCGATTTCCACGCCGAGGCCACCAGCGAAAAGTGCGCCATGGGCTGGTATCTCGACGGACGCGTCACGGCCGTCATCGGCACGCACACGCATGTCCCCACCGCCGACAATCGCGTTCTCTCCGGAGGCACCGCTTATCAGACCGATGTCGGCATGAGTGGCCCGTACGACTCCATCATCGGCGTAGAAAAGCAGCTCGTCCTCGACCGCTTCCTCACCGGCATGCCCGGCAAATTCGAACCCGCCAAAGGCGATCCCCGCATGGCCGCTCTCCTCATCGACGCCGATCCCGCCACCGGCCGCGCCCGCTCCTGCGAACGCATTCTCCTCGGCGAGTAACATACCGCCATGCGATCCGTCCCGCGCCTGGCGTGGCTGGTTCTTTCCAGACTTGCTGCGACAGCACTTCTGGCAGCGGCCCCGTGCCTGCATTACATTAGAGGTGGTATCTCCGCGCGATCGCGTGGCACTGCCTCCACGGGAACCACGCTGAAGTGGCGGGCCATCGGGTCACACTCCCGCTCCTCGGGTGGGAGGAAAAGGATCCCGTGAAGTGGGGTACGTATCACCTCGTGCGCGCCTGCCCGGGTTTTCTGTGCCTTTCCTCTGAAATTGACGTGAGTCACATCGTCCCGCCCGTTCAGTATCCGGTAACCGAAACCGACCAGCAGGAGCTCGAAAAGGACCGCAGAGCGGTATCTCTGCTCAACCAGCGGCGTCCCCAATCCGACGCTGCGATCGTTGTGATCAAGACACCCGCCATGAACCTCGATTGCGTGCGAGGCACCCTGGGTTTGCCGCCAATCGGGGTCTCTGCGCGGCTCGAGTGCGCGGCGTCTAAATTCCCTTACACGATCACCCTCCACGCTCCCACGTCCGAAAAGGAAGCCGAATCCATTCTCTCCACACTGCAATAGGTACACCGTCGCGACGCGCAGGAACCGGGGCCTCTGGCGAGCTTGCTCGACGGCGTGGGGAGGCGCAGCGCTGACCAGCCCGGCGCTTCAGCGCCGGGGAAGCAATCCGACAACCGTCGAGCTCCGGAGAGACGACACTGCAAACCCCTCCTGTCAGGCACAATCAATCTAGCCATGTCCATCACCACCCCCGAAGAACTGGCCGCCCTCCGCGAATCCGGCCGCATCGTCCGCCTCATGCTCGAGGCCATGAAATCCGCCGCCCGCTCCGGTGTCACTACCCGCGACCTCGACGACATCGGCGCCGACATCATGCACGCTCAGGGAGCCGTCTCCGGTCCCGTCACCGTCTACGACTTCCCCGGCGTCTCCTGCATCAGCGTCAACGACGAGGTTGTCCACGGCATCCCTTCCGGCCGCAAGCTCCGCAACGGTGATCTCCTCAAGCTCGACGTGACCATCTCGAAAGAAGGCTTCATGGCCGACGCCGCCGAAACTCTCCTTGTCGGCGCCCATCCCGAATCAACCCCCACAGGACTCGGCCCGCGCCTCGCCGACTGCGCCCGCCGCGCCTTCCACCTCGCCATGCAGGCCGCCCGCGCCGGCAACCGCGTCCGCGACATCGGCCAGGCCGTCGAGCAGGAGGTCACCGCTTCCGGCTTCCATGTCATCCACGATCTTTGCGGCCACGGCATCGGCCGCACCATCCACGAAAAACCCTCGGTCCCCAACTGGCCCGACCCCTCCGCCTCCGATCTCCTCACCGAAGGCCTCGTCATCACCGTCGAGCCCATCATCGCCAGCAAATCCGGCCGCACCGTCCTCGCCAAAGATGGCTGGACCGTCCGCACCGCCGACCGCGGCCTCGCCGCCCACCACGAGCACACCCTCGTCATCACCAACGCCGAGCCCCTGCTCCTCACCGCCGCCTGGCCCCACTGATCACTGGTCACCGATTTCTCTTCACCGACTCCGGACTGCTGACTCCTGTCGACTGATCACGGAAACGATGCTGGCCGCTTCCTCCGGCGGGATTACCCATAGACACGCGCAAGGAGGCCTTCCATGAGCATCCGCGTTCATGCGCCCCTTCTTTTCTCATCCTCATTGGCCTTAGTGCCTGCAGGTTACGCGGGCGGATCAGGCCCACACTCAATTCCGGTTCAGCCGAATCAAACCTGCACCATCGGCGGCACCGTTTCCGGCCTGGCAGGCGGCCAGATCGTCCTCCAAAACAATGCTGGCGACAACCTGACCGTGACCTCCAACGGACCCTTTGCCTTCGGCGCTCCGTTGACTGGCGGCTCTTTCTACTTCGTTTCGGTTCTCACTCAGCCATCCAGTCCGGCACAATCCTGCATTGTCAGTAACCTCCAGGGGTCCGTGTTCACCTCGAGCGTCGCAGACATTCAGGTCACCTGCTCGGCCCTGCCATCGTTGCCAACACCCATCACCACGGCCGCAACGCAATGGACATGGGCGGGCGGCTCCAGCATCGCCGATCAGGCAGGCGTCTATGGAACATTGGGAGTGCCGGCGGTCGGCAACATTCCCGGCGCGCGTGTGGGAGCCGTGGGCTGGACCGACGCCCCGGCCAACTTTTGGCTCTTTGGCGGCGCGGGCCTGCCCGACGGTGGCTGATGCGGCTTGAACGACGCACTCTGCGCCGGTCCCACCTCTGCCTATATAAACGACCTCCGGAAGTTCGACGGCAGCGAGTGGACGTGGTTGGGCGGCTCCAGTTCCCCCAATCACGCAGGCGTCTATGGAACCCTCGGTCAGTCCGCCGCTGCCAGCGCTCCCGGCGCTCGCTGCGGCGCCGTCAGTTGGACCGATCCCGACGGGAACCTCTGGCTCTTTGGCGGCCAGGGTTGTGACTCAACCGCCGACTGCAGCGGTCCTCTCAACAACCTCTGGGAATATAGCGGCGGCCAGTGGACCTGGGTCAGCGGATTCAGCGTCTCCAATCCGGCTCATCCGGGCGTCTACGCTGCACTGGACACACCCGCTCCTGCCAACGTCCCCGGCGGCCGCTACAGCGCGACCGGCTGGATCGATCATTCCGGTAATTTGTGGATCTATTGCGGACTCGGCTGCAACATCATCACCAACGGCTTTGCCGAACTCGACGACTTCCTCGAATTCAGCAGCGGGGACTGGGTCTGGAGGGCCGGCTCTGACAGTCTCAGCAGTCAGCCCGGCACCTACGGGACTGAAGGGACTCCTGCTCCTGGAAACCTTCCAGGCGCGCGCGATGCTGCTGCCAGCTGGACCGACGCCAACGGAAACCTTTGGCTCTTCAGCGGTGACGGGATGCCCGGTACGGGCCTGACGGCAGCCTTCAATGATCTTTGGGAATACAGCGCTGGCCACCGGACATGGGTCGGCGGCTACAACACCGGCAAACAGGCGGGCGTCTACGGCACACTGGGACTTCCCGCCCCAGCCAATATCGCGGGCGCTCGCATGGGCGCCGTCGCCTGGGTGGACGCGAAAGGCAATCTCTGGCTCTTTGGCGGCCTGGGTTTGCCCGCCACCAGTTCCGGAGGCCTGGGCGCGCAGATTCCGGAATCCCGAAGCGGCTACCTGAACGATCTGTGGGTCTATCAACCGCAGTAGGATCGACCTGACCACTGACGGCTGATCATCGATCGCTGGTTCGGCCGGAACGCATCCGCTGGCGTAAAGGCTGCACAGGAACGAGCTCGGCCATCGCTGCGGGACATGCCCGGCCTCGTGCAGAGACTCTGCATTGAGTCGAGGGAAGAGAAAGCTAAGCAGCCACGCGCTCCGCCGGCTTTCGGGAACGCGGGCGCATGTGGCGGAGCTGCAGGATGACCTCCGCCGCGAGCAGCGGGAGAACCCAACACGCCCAGACAAGCGTGACTGCCCTTTCTCCGGATGGTCCGAAGCGTGCCAGTGGGGACATATCGTTCAGAAAGCGGAAACTTACAAAGGCAAACGTGACGATGTAGCTTCGTACCATCCACTCCTGGTGGATCTGAATTTCCCTGCGCCGAATCGCGAAGTATGCCATTCCGCCGGTGGTCGCCCAGGCCAGCGCCAGGCTGACCAGCGCAAGGCCCCACGCCCACCCAAACGTGGTGGTCACGGCGAGATATGTTCCCGCGGTCGATCCGCAGGCAATCGCAATCAGGTAGACGCGGCCCATCAGGCGATGCACCGCCGCTCTGCGCTGCCTCAGTCGCCGTGAGAACTGCCATGGTCCGACGAGCAAGGCCACCATGCCGCTGGTGATGTGCATCAGCAGTCCCAGGCGCCGCGTCCAGTAGGGACCGTAGTCCGCCGGGTTGTAATGCAGGTAGTAGTGGAACACGTAGTGCCACACAAAGCCGGCGCCCACCAGGAGCAATGCTGCCAGCAGGATCACTTTGGGCAACCGTGTCAGAGAGCGCAGGGGCCTGGCGACCTGAGCCAGACTGGACATAGTTCCTCCTCAAAGGCAAAATCGACCAGCAAGCGGAAGGGATAAGCCAGGGTCCGCTCCGCTGCCCACGAATCCTGAGTTCTTCGCAGAGTTTTCGCCATTGTACGCTCGCTGCAGGCCGAGCCGGCAGAACCGGGAAGGGGGCGCCCGATGCCGGATAGGCCGTGGCCCTGTCCACCGCGGGTCTTTGGTGTGTCGGCAATACCGGTCATGGGGGGCACCTCTCTGCGATCCGGCAACCTAACCTTACCGAAACGAGGCAGTGCCCGAAGCCCAACTCTGACTACTGACTACCGTCTGCTGCCTTCTGCGGCCTCAGCAGCGGAAACAGGATCACATCGCGAATCGACCGCGCCCCGGTCAGCACCATGGTCAGCCGGTCGATCCCGATACCCTCGCCGCCCGTGGGAGGCAGACCGTACCCCAATGCCCGCACGTAGTCGGCGTCCATCTGGTGCGCTTCCTCGTCGCCGCGCTCGCGCTCGGCCAGTTGCGTCTCGAATCGCCGCCGCTGCTCCTCGGGATCGTTCAGCTCGGAGAACGCATTCCCCAGCTCGAACCCTCCGATGTAGAACTCGAATCGCTCCACCCATTCCGGCTCGTCCGGCTTCTGCTTGGAAAGAGGTGAAACCGCCAGAGGAAACTCGTAGATGATGGTCGGCTGGATCAGATATGGTTCGGCGACAATTTCAAAGATGTCCGCGATCAACCTGCCAACTGCCCGATCCTGCCAGCCAAGCGTTCCCAGTCGAACAATCGCAGTGCTCGTGATCCGGGAGTCGGGAAACACCTGCCGTTGTTGAAGTTGACCCATAAACTCGCAGAGCAATCTGTCGGACGAGAGAACCTCCATTGTGGGACGCAGGTCTGTGCTCACCGGCCACCACTTGATAATCGCCTCCCGCATCGTCAGCCGTTCCCACCTGCCGAGGTCGATTTCGTCACCGTTGAAATGACAAATCAAGCCGCCGTTCACTTCCATCGCGACGAACTTCACCAGCTCTTCGGTCAGGTCCATCAGGTCGTGGTAATTCGCATACGCCTGGTAAAACTCCAGCATGGTGAACTCGGGGTTGTGCTGCGTCGAAATCCCTTCGTTGCGGAAGTTCCGGTTGATCTCGTACACGCGGTCGAAGCCGCCCACCACCAGCCGCTTCAGATACAGCTCCGGGGCGATGCGCAGAAACAGATCGATATCGAGCGCGTTGTGATGCGTCACGAACGGCCGCGCCATCGCCCCGCCGGCAATCGGCTGCATCATAGGCGTTTCGACTTCGATATACCCGCGCTCGTCGAAGAACCTGCGCAGAGCCCGCAGCACCGCCGCGCGCTTCACGAAGACGTCCCGCACCCGAATCTCGGCAGTCCGGAGTCCCTCGGGCGGCTCCGCTGGCTGCGCATCCGTCGCGTCCTCGCCCGGCGCCTCGTTCAAAGCGCCGTTCATGAACAGATCCACGTACCGCTGCCGGTAGCGCAGCTCCACGTCGCTCAGCCCGTGATACTTCTCCGGCAGCGCCAGCAGCGCCTTGGCCAGAAACGTTATCGTCTCCACATGGATGGTCAGCTCATTCGTTCGCGTCCGAAACAGGTACCCGGTCACCCCGATGTGGTCGCCCAGGTCGAGCAGCTTGTAGAGCTCAAACCCCGCGTTGCCCACCGCATCCCTGCGCACGTAGATCTGCAGCCGCCTGCCCCCCTGCTGCAGCGTGGCAAATCCGGCCTTCCCCTGCTGCCGGATTGCCATAATGCGCCCGGCGACCGCCACAGGCACCCGCGCAGCCTCCAGCTCCTCGCCGCTCTTCGCGTCGTACTCCGCGCGAATCTCCGGAATCGTCCGCATCGGATGGTCCGCTGGCGGCGCAAACGTATTCGGATACGCACTCTGTCCAAGCGCCTCGATCTGTTTCAGTTTTTCCTGTCGCAGCGCATACAAATTGCGCTCAAAGTCGCTCTCGAACACGCGGTTTTCCCTCGCAATCGTTCTCGTTCGAGTATAACGACGGCTGCTCCGCGCTCAGGCAGCCTTCCGGAAAGGCTGAATCCGAGGGCGTCGCCCAGGGCTGGCCTGCCACAGGTCGTAGTCCATCTGCAGCCCGGACCAGAACGCCGGATGCGTGCCCGGCGCATCGGAAACCGGCACGATTCACCGGGCTGATCTTCAACGACAACGGGACACTGCGCATGGACTGCTCGGAGATCAGCGCAGGAGTCGCGGAATAGCCGGCGTGCGGATTTTCTCCTGGTCGCCGATTCTTTGACATGGCGCGAGATGGGCGCTGGGCTTTATAACCAAGTACAGCCTCCCATGTCGGCCGAGTCCAAAAATCCGCCTCCGCCCCGCAATCCCCTGGTCGACGGGGTCGTCCGCGCCGAGCGCCTCCTCCAGATCGCGCTCATCCTGCCGCTCTCCGTCGTCGTCGGCTGGCTGATCGGCGCCGGGCTGGACAAATGGCTGCACCAGCACTGGATTTACCTGGTGGGTGTCGTCTTCGGCTCCGTCGCCGGCTTTTATGAGGTCTTCCGCGTGGTGCAGAATACTGAAAAGCAGGACTCCTGAACCTTCATGTCTCCCGACTCTCAGCCGCTGCCCAGCACCCAGGCCCCCATCACCGACAACGATCTGCGCCGCATGATGCGCCGCGCCCTGCGCCATGTCGCCATTTTGTCCGTGGTTCTGGCCGCCGTCCTCACCTTCGCCATGGGCTGGCGCTCCGGCCTCATGTTCCTGGCCGGCGCGGCCATCTCCTTCACCGGAATCTGGGAGTGGCGCGGTCTGGCCCTCGCCATTTTTGCCCGCCTCGACATTCAGGAACACGTCCGCCCCATGGGCCGCACGCTGGTCATGTTTTTTCTCCGCCTGGGGATGGCAGTCGTGATTCTTTATGTTAGCCTTAGGTGTTTACACGGCTCGGCTTACGCGCTGCTGGCTGGACTGGGACTGGCAATTCTTGCTCTGTCCTTCGAAGCTCTTCGCCTGCTGCGCGGCTAACGCCGATCCGATCTATCTGCGGTTGCAACCCAAAAAACTATGCTGGCCTGGATCGATTTCTTTACCCGCCTGCTGAACCACTGGTTTGCTGCGCCCATCGATGCGCTGCTCGCCCACCTGCACATTCACATCCTGCATCCTGCCGCGCCCGTCGACCACACGCTCACCGAAGAGCTGATCGTCTTCGCCGTCATGATCCTCTTCTTCATCGTGGTCCGGCTTTCCCTCAGCGTCGAAAAGCCCGGCAGCGCGCAGCATCTCGCCGAGTACGTCCACGAATTCGTCGAAAACCAGGCCGGCCAGGTCATGGGACGCGGCCACGATCCGCACCTGCCCATCCTCACCTGCATCCTCGTCTTCATCCTGTTCTGCAACTGCTTCGGCCTGCTTCCCGGGCTTGAAACGCCCACCTCCAATCCTGTGGTTCCTCTCGGCGTCGCCCTCTGTGCCTTTGTCTATTACAACTGGAAGGGCATTCGCGCCCGGGGCCCCTTCGGCTATCTGAAGCACTTCATGGGTCCGGTGCCGTGGATGGCCTGGATGATGTTCCCCATCGAGATCTTTTCCAACTTCATCCGCATCCTCTCGCTCACCATCCGTCTTTATGCCAACATGCTGGCCAGCGATCTCATCACCCTGATTTTCTTCTCGCTGATCCCGCTGGTTCTTCCCATTGTCGGACTGGGGCTGCACTTTTTCGTCGCGCTCATTCAGGCCTACATCTTCATGCTGCTGAACTCCATTTACCTGGCCGAGGCCACCGCCCACGAGGAGCATTGAGTTTTCGCATTCCCGCCGGAGCACCGCTTCCACTCCGGCCTGGAACCGCCGTTCAGCGTGAGGGGGCCAGCACGGTGAGCCTCAACCACCCCCTGGCGGCATATCTTACGGAAGCAGGAGAGAACGATGCGTACATTACAGTACTTCTTCATGACGCTGTCCGCCCTGTTCCTGGCGGCTCCGGCGTTCGCTCAGACCCCTGGCGGCGGCAGCAGCGCGGCCAGCATGATACCCATCGGGGCGGGAATCGGCATGGGAATCGCCTCCGGCCTGTGCGGCATCGGCCAGGGCCGCGCCGCCGGCTCGGCCACCGAGGCTATCGCCCGCAATCCCGGAGCCCGCGCCGGCATCATGACCATGCTGATGCTCGGCCTCGCCTTTATGGAATCTCTCGCGCTCTTCACCTTCGTAATCATCCTTATCAAGGTGAAGTAGCTCTCTCCCGCACAGGAAAGCGCCCCGTCGGCGAACCCGGCAGGGCGTTTTCTTCTGCTCTGCGGGACTTACTGCTGCAGCGTCCGCAGATAGTGCGTCAGATTCGAGATTCTCTGCTGCTCGATCATCCCAGCTGTGCTGTTGCCCTGGTTCAGCGAACGCAGTGCCGGCCCCCACACCGGCATATCTTTCGTCCCGTGCGCCGGGGTTTCCACGCCGAACTGCAGCACGGTATAGATGTGATCATCCGGGAACTTTCCGCCGTTATCCCGGGCCAGCGCGGTCAGATCCGTGGGCTGTTGTTTCAGCGCCACAGCCGCGGGTCCATTGCCCTTTCCGTCGATCCCGTGGCAGGTCGCGCAGTAGGTGTTATACATCTGCTTCCCTGATGCGGCCGACGTCGGGCGGATCGGCACTTCCTTAATTTGCGTGTTCGTCTGGGCTATCCCGAAAGCGGCGGTAGCCAGCAGCCCCGCCACGAATGCGACATGGATTCGATTCGGCATAAAACCCTCCTTTCCGGAAGACTATCCTCGCCCCGCGCGACCACGACTGTCTGTGATGGCAGGTACAACCGGGGTCTGCCTTTGGTAATGTGGGGCCGGCTGCGGCGCAGGGGCAAAGCGGCAAGTGGACAGGGGTAAAACGGTCAGGAATGATGCGGTTACTGGCTCGGCATGGACGAGCCAGATGCGGCGAGCCGCTGTGTCGATTCCGAGTAACATTGCTGAAGGACAGGGCCAGCCGACCAGCAAGGGATTCATTCTGTGCCTGAGCCGGGCGCGCGGATCGCTGAATGAACCTGCATGAACTGGAGACTCAGGCCGAGTTCGCCGGAAGCTCCGGCCGTCTCGCCCGCTCTGAACTCGAGCCGTTGATGCAGGACTGCAATGAACCCGGCCGCATGATCCCCGGGTTGCTGAACTCGGTGAAGGAGGCCAGCGGCTGGCCGCTTCATCCCTGACCGTTTTATCCCCGAAGGCTAACCGCTTTACCCCAGCTAGGTGATATCGTCCGTATCGAACGGCGCCTTCAACGGAACGCCGTGCACCTGGCTCACCAGGTCGCGCACCACGTCTTCCAGTTGCCGCTGGCTCTCCATCACCGCGCTCATGGTCTGCAGCTCGCCCGGTTCCTCGATCCGCTCCAGCAGCACGACCGCGTGCGCCTGGGCTACGTGGTCCGCGTCCAGGCCCTCTGGCGTCTTGGCCTTGATGCCCACGTTCGCCGGCGCAATGTCCAGCAGTTCTGCCACGCGCTCCCGCATCTCGCCGGAAATGGGCCCGATCCGCGGCGCGTTCAGCACCAGCGTGCTGTCCACATTCACAATGCGGTATCCGGCGTTCTGTATCTCCTCCATCGCCAGGTTCAGAAAGATCGCGGAGTCCGCATCCTTCCAGCGGGGATCGCCCGGCGGGAAAAAGCTCCCGATATCCCCGGCCGAGACCGCGCCCAGCAGTGCGTCGGTAATAGCGTGCAGCAGCACATCGCCGTCCGAGTGGCCTGCCAGCCCCTCGGGATGCTCAATCGTCAGGCCGCCGATCTTCAGCGGCACCCCTGGTTTAAATTCGTGTGAGTCCCACCCGTAGCCGATGCGGATGTCCATGATGTGTCCGTGGGTACTGTCTTTGTAAATTCAGGGTATATCAGCTTGCTGCGCCGGACCGCTGCTTCAGGTAGAACTCCGCCAGTTCCAGATCCCCCGGCTGCGTGATCTTCAGGTTCGAGGCTGACCCCGGAACAACGAACACCTGAGTCCCCGCGCGCTCCACCACGCTGGCTTCGTCGGTCCCCACAAAGCCATCGGCCTCGGCCTCGGCGAATGCTTTGCGCAACAGCCCGCAGCGAAATCCCTGCGGCGTCTGCGCCTGCACGATGTACTCCCGCGGGATGGTCGCCGTCACAATCGCGCCGTCCGCCGTCCGCTCCACCTGCTTGATGGTGTCCAGCGCCGGCAATCCCACAATCGCCGCGCTGTGCTTCTCCACTGCCTCAATGATCCGCCGGATCACCGCCGGATCAATCAGCGGCCGCACCGCGTCGTGCACCAGCACCATGTCGTTATCGTCGCAATCCAGCGCCCGCAACGCGTTCCACACGCTTTCCTGGCGTGTGTCGCCGCCTTCTACCACGCGCACGCGCTCGGCAAATCCGTGCTCGTTCACCTGCGCGCTCAGCCGCTCCATCTCGGTGGTGCGCACCGCGACCACCACGGAATACACCTCCGGCACCGTCGCAAAGGCGCGCAGCGTGTGGACCAGAATCGGCACGCCCGCCAGTTCCAGGAATTGTTTCGGCGCCGTCTGCGTTGAGTGTCCGGGCGCCATCCGCGTGCCCAGCCCTGCGGCCGGCAAAATCACGAATACCCGCATAGAAAGAGGAGTATATCGCAGTGAGGCAAGGTATAGGGTTTAGGGTGTAGAGATGCGGGTTACGGGTTACGGGTTACCGTTTACCGTTTACCGTTTGCATGACTGGAGGACAAGATGCGGAAGTCCGTCGCGAAACTGCTTCTGCCCGTCGTCTTTGCCATTGCTGCTGTCGCCACCACTGCCTGGGCGGCTCACGCGGACGGGCGAGAGGACATGAGCATCATGGCGCAGACGCCGCCCATGGGCTGGAATAGCTGGGATGCGTGGGGCGAAACCATCAACGAAGCCCAGTTCCGCGACACCGTCACCTGGTTCCACAACCACCTCCAGCCCTACGGCTGGGAGTATGTCGTCATTGACGAGGGCTGGTTCGCCCGGCATCCGGAGAATCCCGCCGGGCATCAGGACTACGACCTCGGCAGGAACGGCCGCTACCGGCCTGCCGTCGATCGCTTTCCTTCCGCGGCCAAAGGCAGAGGATTTGCACCTCTCGCCGGATGGGTCCACTTCCTCGGTCTCAAATTCGGCATCCACATCATCCGCGGCATCCCTCGCCAGGCGGTAGGGGAAAACCTGCCCATCGCCCACTCGCATTTCCACGCAGCCGAAGCCGCCGACACCAGCGACATCTGCTCCTGGAACTCCGACACCTATGGCGTTCGCGACAATCGCGCCGGCCAGGCGTATTACGACTCGCTGTTCCGGCTTTACGCCAGCTGGGGTGTTGACTTCGTGAAGGTCGACTGCATCTCCAACCCCTGGCACGGCGCGGAGATTGCCATGATCCACCGCGCCATTCAGCGCAGCGGCCGCGCCATCGTCCTCAGCCTGTCGCCCGGTCCCACGCCGCTCGCCGACGCCGCAGCCGCCGCCGCGAACGCGGAAATGTGGCGCATCTCCGACGACATGTGGGACCTGTGGTCCAGACCCGCCGGCGCACCCCGATTCCCGCAGGTGCTCAGGAATCAATTCCCTCTGGTCGCCGCATGGCAGCCCTGGGCTGCCGCGGGCCACTGGCCCGATGCCGATATGCTCCCCTTCGGCTATCTCGGCCCACATCCCGGCTGGGGCCAACCCCGCCAGACCCGCCTTACGGACGACGAGGTCCGCACCATGATGACCCTCTGGGCCATGGCTCGCTCCCCGCTCTTCATCGGCGCGAACCTGCTCAGGATGGATGCCTTCACTGAGAACACGCTCACCAATCCCGAGGTTATCTCCGTCGATCAGTTCTCGCAGAACAACCACCCCGTCGTGCAGACCGCGAACACTGTTGTCTGGATGGCTGATGCGCCTGAGCATCAGGGCAACTACATCGCGCTGTTCAACCTGAGCGACCAGCCGCAGACCGTCACTGCCACCTGGCAGCAGCTGGGCATCGTCTACGGCAAATGTCCGGTCCGCGATCTCTGGCAGCGCAGGGAACTTGGATACAACACGCAGGTGAGCGCGCCGCTCGCGCCGCACGCCTCGGCGCTGTTCCAGGCCCAGCACCCGTAAGGATGTCCTAATGTGCGACAGATGCCCTGGGCGCGCGCTGGCCGCGCCGTCTCCAGCTCTTTTCTGCTGACTGGAACAGATACACCCCGAGAATCGTAATCAGGGGCTCCAGCGGATGCCGGAAGCGCGCGCTGATGGTCACGAAGTAGTAGGTGAGCGGCAGCAGCACGAAGGCCCACAGAAACAGGCCCGCGGCCGGCCGGCGACGCCGCAGCGCCAGCGCCAGTCCGAACAGCCCGGCGAGGCTGGTGAACTGAAAATTCAGCAGTCTGCCGTATTTCGTCAGCAGGCTGCGGCCCTGCGCATGCGGTACGGCGAACCAGAAGAAGTAGACGCGCTTGAGGCTGATCCAGGCAGAGTGAGCGGGATGCCTGCGGATGTACTGCTTCGCCAGGCCTCCGCGCCATTTCGCGTAAGCTACCTCTCCCATGCGTTGATAGATCGCACACTGATACAGCGACAGGAAGGGATGATCGTAACCCATCTCAATGCCATCGGAGCCCGGCCCGTTGCCGAGGTAAAGCTCCGCCCCGAGGTTGGCCCGGAAGGGGATGAACTGGTGGAAGATCAGCGCATTCCGCACCATCCAGGGCGCCACACAGGCGGCAAAGATCACGGCTGCCAGGGTCGCCTTCGCAATTTGTCCGGGCCACACCTTTGCTCGCGGCACGCCCATGAGAATCCAGATGCCGCAGGGAGGCAGGAAGAGCAGCAGCGTGGGATCGCTGAGCCCGACCAGCGCCCACAACACGGCGAACACCGCCCACTGCTTTGTGCTCGGCGCGGGCGCCGCTCCCGGCTCGCCCGGCGCATCCCCAATGCGGCGCATCCGCATCGCCAGCACCAGCACCCAGGTGAAGAGAAACGCCGTCAGCGTCATCTCCCACACCCACTTCACCGCGTACTGCATCGCGGCCGGATAGAGCGCCCAGATCCACGCCGACCACCACGCCACCCTGCGATTGAAGCAGCGCTCCGCAATCTCCCAGATCGTAACGATCATCAGCGCGTTCAGCACGCAGTCGAAAGCGAGAATCACCCACGCGGAAATCGGCGTGTACACGCCGAAGACTTTGAACACCCCGGCCAGAATCCATGGAAAGAGCGGCGCCACCCAGGCTGTCGGTCCGGTATGCCCGTGGAACGGACTGGCATAGCCGTAGCCCGTTGCCAGCGAGCGCGCAATCCGCCCCATTTCGTACCCAAAAGCGAAATGGTGAAAGTAGGGCCGTATGCGCCAGGTGCGCGCCAATGTCATGTACGCAATGCGCACCGCCAGGGCGATCCAGAAAATCTTCCAGGGCGCGCGCGAAAGCCCGGTTCCCTGATCTTTCCCCCATTCCTGTTGTGTCTGCGTTGAAGCCATTTCCGTCCTGTAGTGGTTGGTTCTTTCCCTGAGAATTCGCGAGTCTCGCGCCTTAGCTTCCAGCCGCTGAAGCCCCTGCGCAGGGAGCTGATTGATCCCATCCGTCGAGGAGGTAGATTCGGTAAGTGGGCGGGTTGACATGCGGCCCCGGTCCCCATTTGCCGCTTCTGGCTGGCCGTTTCTGCACGCACAACCGGTAGTGCACGGCGAGAAAGTTGCCGAAGTCCGGCCACAGCGCCAGTTTGCCGAAATCCTTCAGCCTGTTCGGAAACAGCCGGCTGGTGACCAGAATGACCCACGGAGGATTGGCTCGCCATTGGGGCAGGAATCTGGCGCGCATCTCCCGCACCTCGGGATTGTCCGCGGGTCCAAAGACAAGAAAATCCCACGATAGTGACGTCGCCGGAACCAGCTTCAGGCCATAGAGGGCGGGGCCGCAGCCGCCGTTGGTATCGATGCACTGGACATGACCGGACAGGCGGCTTCCGCCCAGTTCTCGCAGCTCGGCCTCCATGGAGGACACCGGCTCCCGATTGCGCCAGTCGTATTGCTTTACCTTTGCCAGGGACTGCGGGACCAGAAAGAAAGCCCCGAATCCGAGCCCCAGAACGGCGAGACCGAGCCGGAGTCCCCGTCCGCGCAGAGCTGCCGCCAGATCGAGCGAGATGATGAGCAGCAGCAGGACCAGAAAGCCATAGCGTTCATCGGGATATCCCTTCCCCTCCACGACGTACGCGCCCAGCGCGGCGAGCGCTCCCAGAACCAGGGCCACGCGCTCCCATCGCTCCACCGACCATGGCCGGTTCCACCCTCTCCACGACGCCGCTGTGAAACCGGCGCCGAGCAGGATCCAGAGGATCACCAGCGGCATGACCGGCGAGACGCTGTGCACCAGGAGAAAACTCAGAGGCCGGCGGGCGATACCGGCGAAATACGGTTCCAGAATCTGCAAGCTGTGAACAAACGCTCGAACCGCTTGCTCGCGAACGAGAAAAACCCCCACCGCCGCAATCGGCAACAACATACCCGCGACGCCCGCAGCCAGTACCCTCCCCACCGGCTTGCCCTGCTGCCGGAGCGCAACAACCAGCAGCGCCAGCAGCAGGACCATCAGCGGCAGCGTGGTTGGCTTCATGGTTCCCGCGGCTGCCATCGAGAACCCGAACAGGCCCGCAGCCCAGGCTTCCTGCCTGCGCCGCGCGCGAAACAGAAACCCATAGCCGAGCACCAACAGCGCCGCAATCGTCAGGTCCCGCTGGGCTGTGTCAATGAGGCCGTCGCGGCCGTGCAGCACCATCATCAGTACGCCGGCGAACAGGCCGGCCAGCCAGTCGTACGGCCGCGCCAGCGCCACCAGCCCCGCGCCCATGCCCAGCAGCACCGTCAGGTCGAAGAGCCGGCACGCCAGCGACCCTCCGCCGTAGGTATGCATGACCAGCCAGTCAATCAGAAACGTTCCTGGCAGGTTCATTTCCGGCACATCGCGGTACGGAGCCATCCCGTGATCCATGAGGAAAACGACGTAGTGGATCATCGCTGCATCGTTCACCAGAGGCCAGTGCCACGTCCAGAGCACGAAGAGGGCCGCGCAAATCAGCAGCACAGCGACGAGCGCCACTCGGAACGCGCGACGGAAGCTGCGCAGCGATGCGCCTTCCTTCAGGATCGGAGCGGACGCTCGTGTTGCCGTCATAACTGCCTCATCTCCTGGCTGCTCTCCTCCAGCTCCATCGCGAGCAGCGCTTCCGGCGTCAGCGCGCCGGCGCGCCGCAGCCGCGGGAAGAACACCGCCCACAGCCCGGTAATCATCATCGATCCAATCCCGCCAATCACCACTGCGCGCACCGCGCCCCACCATTGCGCCGTCAGCCCGCTCTCGAACTCGCCCAGTTCGTTCGACGTGACCACAAACAGCGAGTTCACCGCGCTCACGCGGCCGCGCATCTCCGGCGGCGTCGCCAGTTGCAGCATCGAGGCCCGGATCACCACGCTGACCATGTCCGACGCGCCCACCACGAACAGCGCCGCCAGCGAAAGCGCCAGGTTCCGCGATTCTCCGAACAGCACCGTCGCCGCTCCGAAGATGGCGACGCACACCAGCATCTTCAGGCCCGCGCTGCTGCGGATTGGCCGCCACATCATCCACGCCGATACCGCCAGCGCTCCCAGTGCCGGCGCCGCGCGCAGCATTCCCAGCCCGGTCGGCCCCGAATGCAAAATATCCTCGGCAAAGATCGGCATCAGCGCGACGGCTCCGCCCAGCAGCACTGCGAACAAATCCAGCGAAATGGACCCCAGCAGCACCTGCTTCTTCGCCACGTAGCGGATGCCCGCCAGGATCACATCCTTCGAGAAGGCGCGGTGCTCCATCCGTCCCGGCCGCACCCGCAGCGAAACCATCAGCGCCAAAAACCAAAGGATCGAGCAGAATGCGAAAGTATACGCCAAGCCCGCCCCGCGCAGCCGTCCGTGCAGCGGCAGCGTGTACAGGATGCCGCCCAGCGCCGGACCCACGATGTTGGCGATCTGAAAGATCGCCGATCCCCACGTCACCGCGTTCACAAAGTGCGCCGGCGGCACCAGATGCGGCACCAGCGCTGAACTGGCCGGCCCGCTGAAGGCGCGCCCCGTCCCGATAGCGAACAGCACTGCGAAGATTGGCCACACCACATGGATTCCGGTCCACGCAAAGCGGAACAACAGCAGCGAGCACACGGCCTGCAGGCAGTAACACACCAGAATCACCTGTCTGCGGTCGAACCGGTCCGCCGCGTGTCCCGCCGGCAGCAGGAACAGCAGCCCGGGGAGAAACAGCATGAGCCCGGTGTAACCGAGGTCAATCGCCCGGTGCGTGATCGCATATACCTGCCACGCCACCGCGAGCGCCTGCGCCTCCGCGCCCACGATCACGATGATGCGCGCAAGCTGGTATCGGCGAAAGTCGCGGGAAAGAAACGCGGCGGTGGGCTGGGGCATTCCTGCTTCCTTTATACCGGCCCTTCCCGCCGCAATCCAGCGCGCCCCAGCCCGCTCCTGAGAGCCGGGTCCACTCCCGGCGCGAAATCGCTCAGCCGGTTAGGCTTGTAAGGTGAACTCGACTCCCCGGCCGGCCGTCGCCGGAGCCAACCCCGCGCTCGAAACCCTCCCCGAGCAGCCGCATCCGCATCTCGGCCTGCGGCCCGCGCGCGCGGTGGCCGCCGTTTGCATCTGCGGCGTCTTCGCCTTTTTGAATCTCTACGCCACCCAGCCTCTGCTGCCGCTCTTCTCGCATCTCTTCCACGCCTCGGAAGCCATGGCCGGCCTGACCGTCAGCGCGTCGACCTTCGGCGTTGCGCTCGCCGCGCCACTCATCGGCGCGTTTGCCGAGCGGCTCAATCGCAAACGCGTCATCCTCGTTTCGACGCTGGCCCTGGCCGTGCCCACGTTGCTCGCCGCTACCTCGCCCGGCCTGCACACCCTCATCGTCTGGCGATTCGTTCAGGGCCTGGCCTTGCCCGGAATCTTCGCCACCATCATCACGTATGTCGGTGAGGAATGGCGGCGCGATTCGATCGCCCTGGTCATGAGTCTCTATGTCAGTTCCACGGCCATGGGCGGGTTCCTCGGCCGCTTCGTAGCCGGCATGGTCACCGACGCCTTCAACTGGCGCTGGAGCTTCGTCGTCCTCGGCGTCCTCACGCTCATCGGCGCAGGCATGATCGCCCGCTGGCTTCCGCCCGAATCCCCGCGCGTGCTCGCCCCGCACGATGCGCGCGCCCACGGCCTGCGCGTCGTCCTCAGTCACTTCCGCAACACGCGGCTGCTTGCTACCTTCGCCGTCGGCTTCGGCATGCTCTTCACTTTGGTCGCTACCTTCACCTATGTCACCTTCTATCTCGCCGACCCGCCCTTTCGTCTTTCCACCTTCGGCCTCAGCAATATCTTCGCGATTTACCTTCTCGGCCTGGCCGTCACCCCCCTCGGCGGATACCTCGTCACCCGCATCGGCATGCGGCGCGGCATCCTGCTGGCCATCGTCCTCTGCCTCGCCGGCGAAGCCATCGCTCTCAGCCATTCCCTCTGGATCGTGATCCTGCCCGGACTCGGCCTGGTTTGCTCCGGAGTCTTCATCGCGCAGTCCACCGCGGCCAGTTATCTGCGCATGGCTGCGCCGCCCGGCGGCCGTGTCTCCGCCGCGGGTCTCTATCTTTCCAGCTATTACATCGGAGGCACAGTCGGAGGGGTCGTCCCGGGATGGCTGTGGCGGATCGGCCATTGGCCCGCCTGCGTCGCGCTCACGGAAGGGGTGCTCGTGCTGCTGCTCGCGGTCGCGCTCGCCGGGTGGACGAACGCCGGCTGGTCCACACATTAGAGACGCTGCCCGGACGGGCAGCTCTACTCGCGCACCACCGCTTTCACCAGATTGCGCGGCGCGTCCACATTCACCCCGCGCTGCACCGCCACGAAATAAGCCAGCAATTGCAGCGGCACCACCTCCAGCATGGGCAGCAAAAACTCGTCCACCGCCGGAACCGCGACGGCCCATCGGCTCAGCTTCGCGGCTTCTTCGTCGCCTTCCACATGGATGACCACCATCTCCGCACCCTGCTCGTGCATGTCGCGCATCAGCTGCAGCGTCCGCTCGTAGCGCAGCGTCGAGTCCGGATCGTTGCCGTCCCGCGTGGCCAGCACCACCAGCGGCGCCTGCGGGCTCACCAGCGCGTTGGGCCCGTGCTTCAGTTCGCCCACCGGCAGTCCCTCGGCCTGCACGTAGGCCGACTCCTTCAGCTTCAGCGCGCCTTCGCGGGCGATCGAGTAGTGGATCGCACGCCCCAGGTACAGGAACGTCTGCGCTCTCCGCAGTCCGTCGGCCATGGCGCACACATCGCCCTCCCACCGCTCCAGATTGTCTTCGAGCAGTCGCGGCAGCCGCTCCATCTGCTCGCAGTGCGCGCTCACTGCGTGCGTCGTCATGCGCCCGCCGAGTCGCGCCAGATACAGCGCCAGCACGTACAGCACGCTGAGCTGCGTCGTAAAGCTCTTGGTTGCCGGAACCGCGACTTCCTTCCCCGCCAGGGTTGGCAGCGAGGCATCCGCTTCCTTCGCCATGGTCGACTCGGCATGGTTCGTGATCGCCACCGTCGCCAGTCCCCGCGCCCTGGCCTCGCGCAGCGCTGCCAGCGTATCCGCGGTCTCGCCCGACTGCGAAATCGTCACCACGCCCGGATCATGCAGCGTATGCGTGGAGCGGTACATGTATTCGCTCGAGTACTCCACGTCCACGGCCAGCCCGGCGTAATCCTCCAGCATGATTTCGCCCGCCAGCCCCGCGTGCCGGCTCGATCCGCTGGCCGCAATCACCACCCGCTGGCGTCCGCGCAGCGCCTCGGCTACGGCCGCAAACGCCTCCGCGTTCAGCGCGCCCTTCGGCGCGTAGCGGTCCATCGTTCGAGCCAGCGCTTCCGGCTGCTCGTAAATTTCCCGCAACATGACGTGAGCAAAGTTTCTTGTCTGCATTGGCTCTGATCTTACTCGATTGGTCTGATCGGCAAGTGAACTCCGCTGCGGATCACTGCCTTTTCCACCGCAGCACCGGCTTCCGCGCCGCCGTTGTCTCGTCGAGACGCGAGACCCGCGTAGAATGTGGAGCGTCCAGCACCACCTGCGGATTCTCCTCCGCCTCGCGCGCAATCTGCCGCATCGCATCCACAAACAGATCCAGCTCCTCGCGCGACTCGCTCTCCGTCGGCTCGATCATCAGCGCCCCCGGCACGATCAGCGGGAATGAAACTGTGTAGGGATGGAAACCGAAATCGATCAGCCGCTTGGCAATGTCGCCCGTCTTCACGCCGTACTTCGTCTGTCGTCGATCGCTGAACACCACCTCGTGCATCGACGGCGTCGGGTACGGCAGCTCGTAAACGTCCTCGAGCTTCGCCCGAACGTAATTCGCGTTCAGCACCGCGTCTTCCGTCGTCTGCCGGAGCCCGTCCGGCCCGTTGGCCAGAATGTATGCGAGCGCCCGCACGAACATCCCAAAGTTCCCGCAGAACGCACGTACCCGGCCGACGCTCCGGGGACGGTCGTAGTTCAGCCGCAGCCGCCCGTCGCCGCCCCGTTCCACCACGGGCGCCGGCAGGAACGGCTCCAGAATCCTCCTGCATGCCACCGGACCCGATCCCGGCCCGCCGCCGCCATGCGGCGTCGAGAACGTCTTGTGCAGGTTCAGGTGCATCACGTCCACGCCGAAATCCCCCGGCCGCGTCTTCCCGCACAGGGCGTTCATGTTCGCGCCATCCATGTACAGCAGCGCACCCCTGGCGTGCAGAATGTCCGCGATACGGTGAATCTCGTTCTCGAAGACGCCGATGGTCGATGGGTTCGTCAGCATCAGCGCGGCTGTTTCTTCTGTCACGGCTTTGGCCAGCGCCTCCACGTCGATCCCGCCCTGCTGACTGGACCTGAAGTTCACCACCTCATAGCCGCACATCGCCGCCGTCGCCGGATTCGTCCCGTGCGCCGAGTCGGGAATGATCACCGTCTTCCGCGGATTCCCCTTTGCCTGGTGGTATGCCTTTGCCAGCAGGATGCCCGTAAACTCCCCATGCGCTCCCGCCGCCGGCTGGAGCGTGATTGCATCCATGCCGGTGATCTCCAGCAGGCACTCCTGCAGGAGCCGCATGATCTCCAGCGATCCCTGCGCCAGCGCCTCGGGCTGGTACGGATGCGCTTCCGCGATCCCCTCGAGGCGCGACACGAATTCGTTTACCCGCGGGTTGTACTTCATCGTGCAGCTGCCCAGCGGATACATCCCCAGATCGATGGCGTAATTCCATGTCGAAAGCCGAGTGAAGTGCCGAATGATCTCAATCTCGCTCAGCTCCGGGAGCTCCGCGCTCTGCGAACGACAGGAAGAGCCGAGCAGCGTGGAAGGATCCACTTCCGGCACATCGAGCGGCGCCAGCCGATACGCTTTCTTTCCTGGTGCGGATTTCTCGAAGCTCAGTCCTTCATTCTGCGTCAGGTGCTCTGTCACCTTCTTCGGAGTACCCACGAATTTCTCCTCCATGGCTATTGCGCCCCCGCCGTTGCGTGTGCCAGCGCCGGGGTCCCCGGAGCGCTCGCAGTTGGAGTGCGGGGATGGAGCACCGACGCTGCCCGATCGATCTGTTCCCGCGTCGTCATCTCCGTCGCGCACCACAGGGTCGCGTTCCCCAGTTCCGGATACCAGCGCCTGAGTGCCACGCCGCCCAGAATCTTCTCCTCCAGCAACCGCGCCTGCAGCGCTTCCGGCTTCTCTTCCGTCTGCAGCGCAAATTCGTTGAACCGCGGCGCGCCGCCAAAAAGCACTTTGCCCTGCGCGCCCAGCGCCTTCGACGCATAATCCGCTTTGGCCAGGTTTTGCAGCCCCAGCTCTCTGATTCCTTCCTTGCCGTAAACCGTCATGAACACCGTCGCCATCAGCGCCACCAGCGCCTGATTCGTGCAGATGTTCGACGTCGCTTTCTCGCGCCGGATGTGCTGCTCGCGCGTGGACAGCGTCAGGACAAAACCGCGACGTCCCTGCCTGTCTTTCGTCTCGCCCACCAGCCTCCCCGGCATCTGGCGCACGAATTTCTCTTTCGCCGCAATCACCCCGCAGAACGGCCCGCCAAAGCCTGGCGCCACGCCGTACGACTGCGCCTCCATGGTCACAATGTCCGCCTCCACCGGCGGCCGCACCACGCCCAGCGACATCGCCTCGGCAATCGCCACCACCAGCAGCGCGCCTTTTCTGTGCGCGATCCGGGCAATCGCCGGCACGTCCTCAATCGTTCCGAAGAAGTTCGGCGACTGTACCAGCACGCACGCCGTCTCCTCCGTTACCGCCGCCTCCAGCGCAGCCAGATCCACGCGCCCGTCTTCGCCATACCCGATCTCCTGGGTCCGGTGCCCGCTCGCCGCCTCGCGATGCTGCGCGTAGGTGTGCATCACCTCGCGATATTCCGGATGCACGGTCCGCGCCACCAGCACGCCGTCGCGTCCGGTCAGCCGCATCGCCATCATCGCGGCCTCCGGGCAGGCCGTCGACCCGTCGTACATCGACGCATTGGCGATGTCCATCCCCGTCAGCTCGCAGATCATCGTCTGGAACTCGAAGATCGCCTGCAGTGTGCCCTGCGTGATCTCCGCCTGATACGGCGTGTAGGAGGTCAGGAACTCACCCCGCTGCACAATCGCGTCGATGATCACCGGCCGGTAGTGCCGATAGACGCCCGCGCCCAGGAAGCTCGCGTAGCCGTTGGCGTTCTTTGCCGCCGCGGCCCTGAAGTGGTCCACGATTTCCTGCTCGCCCATCTGCCTCGGAATCGCCAGTTCCCGTCGCAGCCGGTATTCCTCCGGAATCACGGCAAACAGGTCGTCGATGGACGACGCCCCGATCTCGCGCAGCATGGCCGCGCGTTCCGCATCCGATTTCGGCAAGTAGCGCATGAAAGCAGGGGTTAAGGGCTACGGGTTAGAGTTTGGAAAGCGGCGAACGGCCAGGATACGCATCCCTGTCCGAGATGCACTGACCAGTCCGAGGCTAGTGTTCGGATTCTTCCTTCACGTAATTCTCGTAGGCATCGGCCGTAAGAAGCGATTCGATCTCGCCGGGATCGCTCAGTTCGATCTTCATGATCCACGCCGCATGCGCGTCCGCATTGATCTTCTCCGGCGCCGACGTCAGATCCTCGTTCACCGCCGACACCGTGCCGCTGGCCGGCGCGTACAGGTCCGACACCGCCTTCACGCTCTCGACGCTGCCGAAGACCTTGCCCCTCTCGACCTTCTCGCCCACCCTGGGCAGCTCGACAAAAACAATGTCGCCCAGCGAATCCTGGGCGTGCTCGGTGATTCCGATCGATGCGGTATTGCCATTCGCGTCGATCCACTCATGCTCGCGCGTATAGCGGTACTTCGTGGGATAGGCCATAACGAAGGATCTCTTCCTTTCATTCTACGGACTGCGAAAAACTCCGGCAGACTACGCCCTCTTCGGCTTCCTGTAGAAGGGCAGCGGCACCACTTTCGCCTTCACCGGATTGTTGCGGATCTCCACCGCGACCTCCGTGCCTGGCTCCGCACAGGCCCGCGGCACGAAGGCCAGGGCGATGTTCTTCTTCAGGAACGGCGCGGGCGATCCGCTCGCAACATGCCCCATCGTCTGGCCCTGTTCGTCCAGCACCCGGTATCCTTCGCGCGCAATGCCCCGCTCCACGACTTCCAGCCCGACAAGCTTCCGCTCCGGGCCGCCCGCAGCCTGCACCTGCTTCAGCGCTTCGGAACCGATAAACGTCCCCTTCTCGAGTTTGCAGAAGCGGTCCAGCCCGGCCTCAAAGACGTTGATCGTCTCGGAAATCTCATGCCCATAGAGGGACAGCGCCGCTTCCAGCCGCAGTGTATTGCGCGCGCCCAGCCCGCACGGCCTGATGTCGAATTCCCGTCCGGATTCCAGAACCTCGTTCCACACTCGCTCGCTGGTCAGGGCGTCGGAGGGCACATAGATTTCAAATCCGTCCTCGCCTGTGTACCCGGTCCGCGCGATCAGCGTATTCGGCAGGCCGCAGACCGTGCCCCACGCGAACCAGTAAAACTTGATCGCGCTCAGGTCCACATTCGTCAGCTTCTGCAGCGTCGCTTCCGCCTTCGGGCCCTGGATTGCCAGTTGCGTGTAGTAGTCGCTGTAATCGCTCACGTGGCAGTCGAACCGCGCCGCATTCTGCCGCACCCAGTTGTAATCCTTCTCCCGTGTTCCGGCGTTGATCACCAACAGGTAGTCGTTGTCGCTGAACCTGTGCACGATCAGGTCGTCCACAAACGTTCCCTGCGGATACAGCATTGCCGAGTACTGCGCCTGCCCCACCTGCAGCCGCGACGCATCGTTCATGCTGATGTGCTGCACTGCCTCGAGCGACCCCGGCCCGCGAAACTGGATGTCCCCCATGTGGCTCACGTCGAAAAGCCCCACTCCCGTGCGCACCGCCAGGTGCTCGGCGATCAGTCCCGTGTACTCGACGGGCATATCCCATCCGCCGAATTCCACCATCTTCGCCCCCAGCAGGCGATGGATGGAATTGAGCGCTGTCTTGCGTAGTGTTTCAGGCACAGAGTCCTCAGCGGCGGACAAAGATCGGGCACGAGCGCGAACCTTTTACGTTACAACCTCTCAGCCCCACGATCAAATAGGGCATGCAGGGCGGTGCTCTGGCCGGTCAGCGGGTGAGACTGCTCCCTCGCCTACGCTTTCGCCGGATTCGGATACAGGCGGTTGAACTCCGGCTCGTCGTGGAGCTTCTGCAGGTCGGGATCGCGGCGCGCCCACACCGCGTCGCGAAAACCAGCTTCCCAGGCCTTGTGGAGCGTATCCAGAGCCTCGGCTTTTCTGCTCAGCGCGCAGTAAAGGCAGGCCGCGTTGTAAAGGATGGATGCCTCGTTGGCACGGAGAGTTACAGCCATGTTCAGTTCGCGCAGGGCGTCGTCCGTGCGCTCCAGGCGCGCGTAGTCCGAGCCGAGCAGGATGCGGGCCCGCGGGTCTTCCGGCACCTGCTTCAGATGGTTTTCCAGGGCCGCGATCCGGCGCTGGACCAGGTTGCGCTCCTCCTCTGTCTTGCCCAGCGCGCCCATGGAATTCGAGATCGGTATGTAAACGTTGTAGTCCTCGCCGCTGGCTTCGATGGCGGTTTCCGCCACTTCCAGCACTTCCTGATAGCGTCCCGCCGCAAACAGGGCGCGGCACAGCAGGTAATACGCCCCCTCGCAGTCGCGCTTGCGTTCGATGGCCTTCTTGACCATGCGCACCGCTTCGTCATGCAGTCCTGTTGCATAGAGCACCCAGGCCTGGCTGACCTGCACTTCGGGCAGATCCCAGCGCAGGGCGACGGCCTTGCCGGAAGCTTCGCGCGCCCGCTCCACCCACAACTGATCGCGGCTGTAGTTGCAGTAAAACATCGCGCAGGCATTGGCGCAGGCGGCGTAGGCCATCGCGAAGTTGGGGTCGATGGCTACGCCGTTTTCGAACATCTGCAGCGCAAATTCCAGATCCTGCCGCGTCTGCCGTCGCGCGTAGCGCTTGCCCCGCAGGTACAGGTCGTACGCCTGCAGATTCTCCGTGGGCTTCACCGCCAGGGCTTCCAGCTCCTCGGGCGAAAGCGTTACCCGCAGCGCTTCGGCGATCTTGCGGGCCATTTCGTCCTGCACTTCGAAAACGTCCTTCATCTCGCGGTCGAAGCGCTCCGACCACAGAGGAAAATCCGTGTGCGCATCCACCAGCTGCGCATTGATGCGCAGCCGCGCGCCGGAACGGCGCAGCGTGCCGGTCAGCACGTACGCGGCCCCCAGCTTCTGTCCAACCTGCTGCGGGGTCACCGCCTGATCCCGAAAGGCCAGTACCGTAGGGCGCGAAAAGATATTCAGTCCGCGAATCTTGGACAGCTCCGTAATCACGTCTTCCGTGATGCCGTCGCGCAGGTATTCGTCTTCCTTCGCCCCGCTCAGGTTCTCGAAGTAGAGGACGGCGACCGATTTCCCGGGCTTATGCACGCCGGAATCCGAATCGGTCTTGGCCTTCGCGCGGTTCCTCTTCGACTCGAGGTCCCGCTTGAGCCGGTTCAGGTCGGTTTTCAGCTCCGTTGCCGTCTGGCAGCGCAGCGTCCGGTCCTTTTCGATGCATTTGTCCAGGATGCGCTCAAATTCCGCGGGCAACGCCGGATTGACCTCGGCGGCCGGCCGCGGATCGCGGTTCAGAATGGCGTCGAAGATCACCGCCGACGTGTCTCCGGGAAAGGGCAGACTCCCGGTGGCCATCTGGTACAGGACCGTGCCCGTCGAAAACAGGTCGGTGCGCGCATCCACCAGTTGCCCGCGCGCCTGCTCCGGCGACATATAGGAGATAGTGCCCACCGCTGAGCCGGGGGAAGTCAGCTCCTCCCCGACGGCCTGCGTTCTCCCCGCATCCGCCGCCTGCGCCGCCTGCCCCTGTGTGATCTTCGCCAGCCCGAAGTCCAGGATCTTCAGTTGCCCGCGCTCCGTCAGAAACAGATTTGCCGGCTTGATGTCGCGGTGCACGATGCCTTTGGCGTGCGCCGACTCCAGCGCGTCGGCAATCTGGATGGCCAGCGGCAGCAGCCCCTCCACATCCATCGGCTGCCCCGTCATCCTTTCCCCGAGCGTCTGTCCCACCAGCAGCTCCATGACGATGAAATGCCGCAGTTCGTGCTGCTCAATGGCGTGAATGGTGCAGATATTCGGGTGATTCAGCGACGAGGCCGCGCGTGCCTCGCGCTGAAAGCGCTCCAGCAACTGGCTGTCCCTGGCCATCTCCGGTGGAAGAAATTTGAGAGCCACGTGCCGATCCAGCTGTGCGTCCTGGGCTTCATACACCACGCCCATGCCCCCCGAACCCAGCTTGCGGAGAATGGTGTAGTGCAGGATTGACTCGCCGATGAGTGGATCCGGATTCATCTCGTGCCGGTTGATACTATCGGACGGCGAGGATGGCGTCAATGCAGAGCAGGCGGGCAACGCCTGCTGCCGCAGGGACCAGTCTGCGACGCAGCATCGACCCGCCGGCAGCGTCGGCGCTGACGGCCCCAACGATACGATAAAAGCCGTGGCGCTTCCTTCCATCCCCGCATCCATTGCGTTCATCCTTGCGCTGGTTCCGGTCTTCGCCTTCGGATTGGCCGGCGATGCCTGCGCCCGCGCTGCCAGCCGCCTGCCGCTCGTCCTCCGACTCACCCTGCCGGCGCTGCTGGCCGCGCCGTATCTCATCGTTGCTCTCGCTGCACACACCTTTCACACGCCCTGGCTCCTCGCCTGCCTGCTCGTTCCGGTCGCCGTTGCCGCTCTGCTCGCGCTTGCCACGCGCCTCGATCCCGGCCAGCACGCCCACTGGCTCGATTTTCTCGTCCTGATACCTCTGGGCCTCGCCGTCGATCTGCGCTGGATCCAGCCCGCCTGGCCGCCGCGCGTCGATGTTCTCGGCAAGCTTCTCCTCCTCGATGCCGGCCTCTACGGATTCCTGGCCATCCGCCGCCTCAGCGGCGTCGGTTTCAATCTGCACCTGCGACTCCGCGATCTGGTCATCGGCCTGCGCGAGTTCGCCTTCTACGCGCCCATCGCCATCCCCATCGGACTCGCCCTCGGCTTTCTCCATCCGCACAGCCACGTTGCCCATCCCTGGTTCGTGGCGCCTGCCTGGCTTTATACCTTCTTCGCCGTCGCGCTGCCCGAGGAGATCTTCTTCCGCGGCTGGATGCAGAATCTTCTCGAGCGCCGCCTCGGCCGCACAGCCGCCCTCTTCGTGACCGCCTGCCTCTTCGGCCTCGCTCACTTCAACAAACATGCCGCCCACTTTAACTGGAGATACGTGCTCCTGGCCGCCGTCGCCGGCGTCTTCTACGGCCGCGCCTGGCGTACCGATCGGCGCATTGGCGCAGCCGCGATCACCCATGCCACCGTCGACACGATCTGGGGCATGCTGCTTCGATAATCCCTGCTGCGATACACTGACCAGCGGACTCGAAGGCTCGTCTCTGTGCCCTCTGCGGTGAGTCTGGACTACGCCAGGAACCCGGAAGGCCCTCAACTCCCCGCGAAAGGACCTCCTACCGTGTCGAATTGCCGTCTGGTCGTCACCGCATTCCTGCTTACCGCCCTCTCTATTCCAGTTTTCGCTCAGCACCGCGATCGAGCGCTGGCCGCCACCCCACCGATGGGCTGGAACAGCTGGAACCACTTCGCCGGCAAAGTTGATGACGCCGATGTGCGCGCCGCCGCCGATTACATGGTCTCCAGCGGCATGAAAGCCGCCGGCTACACCTACATCAACATCGACGACACCTGGCAGGGCGAGCGCGACGCGCAGGGCTTTATCCATCCCAACAGCAAATTCCCCGACATGAAGGCCCTGGCCGACTACGTCCACTCCAAAGGCCTCAGGCTCGGCATTTATTCCTCGCCCGGACCCAAAACCTGCGCCGGTTACGCCGGCAGTTACGGCCACGTCCGGCAGGACGCCGACACTTATGCCAAATGGGGCATTGACTACCTGAAGTACGACCTCTGCAGCTTCCGGGACATCATGCAGAAGGAAGCACCCAACAATCCTGAGAAGCAGAACCAGCTGATGATCGCCGCCTATCGGCAGATGCACGACGCCCTCCTCGCCACCGGCCGCCCGATCGTCTTCAGCCTTTGCCAGTATGGCTGGGATGATGTCTGGAAGTGGGGCGCTTCGGTGGGCGGCAATCTCTGGCGCACGACAGGCGACATCCAGGACAACTATGCCCGCATGGCCGAGATCGGCTTCAATCAGCTCGGCCTCGCGAAGTACGCCGGGCCCGGCCACTGGAACGATCCCGACATGCTGGAGGTCGGCAACGGCGGCATGACCTATGACGAGTACAAGACCCACATGAGTCTCTGGGCCATCCTCGCTGCGCCGCTGCTCGCGGGCAACGACCTCAGCCACATGTCCGCGCAAACCATCTCCATCCTCACCAACCGCGAAGTCATCGCCGTCGATCAGGATCCGCTCGGCAAGGAAGGCAGCCGCGCCTTTGCCGTCGGCATGACGGAAATCTGGACCAGGCCTCTCAGCCACGGCGCGCTCGCCGCCGGACTGTTCAACCGCGACACCGTGGCGCACTCTGTCACCCTCGACCTGCACGCCATCGGCTACCCCGCCAACGCGAAGCTTCGCGACCTGTGGGAACACGAGGACGTCTCGGCCACGAACGGTCGCTATACGGTCACTGTCCCGTCCCACGGCGTTGTCATGCTGAAAGTGAGCCGGTAATTCGTTCACAAAGCCGATCCTCAGCTCTGCGTCTCCCCGTGGTGAAATGCGAAAGCCCCCGATTTCCGGGGGCTTTCGCGCTCTTTGTGATTTTCCGACTCACCTCTTCGCTGCCGGCGGCTGCGGCTGGAACAGCTCCACCCGCACGTGCCACTGCACCGACTGTCCCGGATGCAGCGTTACCATGCCAGTGTTCATCCCATGCCATTCCTTCCCAAACGGATCGGCGAAGTTGAACTGCTCCTCGATGGCGGCAAACTTCGCGGCAGGCGGCGAATAGACCTGCACCGTCCGTATATCCGGCGACAGCCCCAGCACCTTCACCCCATAGTCGCTCGCTGGATCCGTCAGCGTCACCTGCACTGCACCATTCGTCCGCTGCAGCCTCGACCAGTTGTCATCCAGATACATATCGTCCAGCGGCTTGCCCCCGGGCGCGAGGAAGTCCCACCTGGTGCCCTTCACCGGAAGCAGCCTGCCCGTCGGGAACACGTCCTGGTAGTTGCTCACCTGCGCGATCTGCTCGCCCGGCACGTGCAGCAGCGCCTGCGCCCGCTCGCCGCTCGGGATCGAGAAGTAGGGATGCCAGCCGATTGCCATCGGCTCGTCTTCTCTGCCTACGTTCTTCGCCACAATTTCCGCGTCCACCGCGCCTCCGGTGAGCGTGATCACAAAGCTCAGATCCGTCTTCGAGAGCCAATGTCCGTTAAAGTCGCCTGCGCGGATTACGCCCGTCACGGTCTCCCCGTCCGGAATCTTCGCCGCCTGCACGTCCTGGACCGGCCAGTTCAGAATCAACCCGTGCATCGCATGCTTGTTTTCGTCCGGATGCTCGCTGTTATGCCAGTTCGCGGGCAGCACGATCTTCTTTCCGTGCCACTCCGTCGTGATCGTCCTGCCATCCGCCGACAACGTACCCAGAATCCGGTTCGGATACGGCACCAGAAACGCCCCACAGCAGCTGAAACTCGCGTTCCCGTAGGCGTCGGCCGGCGATCCCGGACTCATCCGCTGCGCCAGCTCTTCCAGCGTCGGTGCCCACAGCACCGGAATCTCGCCTTTCCCCGGCACATCCGCCGTGATCTGGAAAACCTCCATTCCCCGTCCCGGGAGTGCCGTCAGAGACAGGAACTCCGGCTTCGTCCCGTTGCTCGTTGCCTGGCGCGTGAGCTTCACGATCGGCTCGCCGCCGATCTCCGGACTGGGCTGCGCCGGCGGGGTCGCCGTCTCCGCCGCAGCCGGCGTGGCCGGTCCTGCCGGGGTCGTGGCGGTGTGGCATCCCGCCATCAGCACGAAAGCCCCTGCGACCGCAGCGGCCGCCATTCCCTTTCGCATCCGCATGATTTCGATGTCTCCCACATACCGATAATTTCAAACATCCCCTGAAGCCCCCTCATTGTACGCCGCCGTCGCCGGCAAAACTGGCTCTACAATCGCTTCGTGTCCGGAGTTCCCGCCAACGCCGCCGCGCTTGCCGCTCTTAACCGGCGTATTGTCGCCTGCGAACGGTGCCCGCGCCTGCGCTGTCACTGCACGACCGTCGCGCTCAGGAAGCGTCGCATGTATCTGGGTTTTGATTATTGGGGCAAGCCTGTTCCCTCCTTCGGCGATCCCGCCGCTCGCGTTCTCTTGGTTGGACTCGCTCCGGGCGCGCACGGCTCCAACCGCACCGGCCGTCCCTTCACGGGCGACGGCTCCGGCGACTTCCTCTACCCGCTGCTCCACCGGGCCGGATTCGCCTCCCAGCCTCATTCCACGCATCGCGACGATGGACTCGCGCTTACCGATGCCTGGATCACCGCGGTGGTCCGCTGCGCGCCTCCCGGCAACCAGCCGCGGCCCCAGGAAATCGACGCCTGCGCGTCCTTCCTCGATGAGGAGATTGCCGCGCTCCCTCAGGTCCGCGTGATCGTCTGTCTTGGCAGGATTGCTTTCGACGGCGTCCTCGCCCATCTCGTCCGCACCGGCCAGCTCACTCGCCGCTCCGGCTTCGTTTTCGCCCATGCCGCGGAATACCGCATCCCCGGCGACCGCTGGCTTCTGGCCAGCTATCACCCGTCGCTGCAGAACACCAACACTGGCCGGCTCACGGCCCGCATGATGCTCCAGGTCTTCCGCCGCACTCGCCGTCTCGCCGCAATTCCGACTCCGTAAATTCCTCATGGGGTGGACATCTTCGCCTCTGCCACGGAGCATCCACCAGCAGGCCGGACGAGCCGCCAGGGCTCCCGCGCACGAGGGTCAAACCCATGGTCACCATTCTCATCATCATTCTGCTCCTGATGCTGATTGGAGCTTTCCCCGCCTGGCCGCACAGCCGTAGCTGGGGCTATTACCCCAGCGGAGGCCTCGGCCTGATCCTCCTCATCGTGGTCATCCTGCTCCTGCTCCGAGTCATCTGACCGCTCCGCGCTCGCTGACCCTGCTGCGCTCGCCCGTCCGGCCCGATCCCAACGCCGACCGCGGCCATCAGCACTTCAGCCTGGCGCTCTGCCCGCACGCCGGCTCCTGGCGGCAGGCCATGACCGTCCGCCACGGCTGCGAGTTCAATTTCCCGCTCACGGCCATCGAGGTCATGCCGCATACCGGCGTGCTCCCCGCCGAGCACTCCCTGGTTCGGTCGCGCCTTCGGACATCGTCCTTACCGCAATGAGGAAAGGCGAGGACACCCACTCGCCGGAGTTTCACTTCGACGAGTGGGCGGGCAAGTCCGGCGAGCTTGCTCTGCGCTTTCCGCCCGGCGCCGCCGGCGCGGTCGATTCGAACCTGATGGAGGCGCCCGAAGGTGTCCCGCTGTCCATTCGCAACAACGAAGTGCGCGTGCCGTTCAGGCCGTACGAGATCCTCGCGCTCCGCGTCGACTGCCCCGACTCGCGGAGCCAGACCAGCGAGTGAGCTACGGCAGCCGCACCACCAGGCCCATGCTGATTTGCGTCGGCTGGAAGCCAATTCCCAGACCCTCCACGCGCTGCCAGGAGTAGTCGACCACCCGCCAGTCCACGTGCGGGAAAATCGTCGCATCCAGCCCCGCCACCAGCGCGTAGCTGAACTTCGTTCCCGCCGTCTGCGCGGATCCCTGTCCCACCACCACCCGCGACACCCCGCCCAGCGCTTCCGCATACGGCATCAGCGGCAGCACGTGCGGATGGATTTGCACCCGCGGACCTGCCAGGTAACCGTCGTCCTGCGCATCGCCTGTGCCCATCCAGGAGCCACGCAGATCCACGCCGGCCTTCACGAAGGGCACGCCCAGCGCGTTCCAGTACAGTCCCGCCATCGGCCCGTACTGCCAGTTCACGTTCGGCTGGTGAAAATCCGCCGCTCCGAACGCCGCATACACACCCACCTGCGCCTGCGCCGCTGCACAGGACACCGCCACCAACGCCGCGATACTCAGCACTCTTCTCATGCGATCGGCCTCCGGAATCTGCGATAACTGCGCAGGGTTGGATGCGGCGAGAAGAAAGACGGCAGCAGCCTGGTTACCAAAGAGGACGTACCATCGCGCCCAAAAGGAAGGCGCCCTGGCTCTTCGCCGGGGCGCTGATTGACTGATCACTGACGACCGATCACTAAGCCTGGTCTACAGATGCTTCGCCATCACCTCGTCCAGCACCTTCTTCGGCGGTCGCGTCCGCTCCATTGGCAGCGTTGCCAGCGGCTCGTCCACCAGATTCAGCAGGTCGGTGAATGCCGGCTTCCGCGTATCGATGTAGAAGACGCCGGTCAGGATTTCGTTGTTCTCGTGCGCTTCCATCAGCGTTCGCACGGCCACCGCGCGATCCGTGGGATCGTAATTCTCCGGCAGCTTCTTCAGACGCAGATGTGATCCGTCGTGCATCTCGACGTCGAAGCTCGATCCCGCCTCGTACTCCACGTCGATCTCCTCGAAGCTGGGCACAAAGCCCACTTCGCCGATCGGCTCCTCGTGGTCCTGCATGTACTTGTAACTGCGCGTCGAGCCTTCGTGATCGTTGAAGGTCACACACGGCGAAATGACGTCCAGCATCACCGTGCCTCTGTGCGCGATGGCCGCCTTCAGCATGGTCAGCAACTGTTTTTTGTCGCCGGAAAACGACCGGCCCACGAAGGTCGCGCCCAACTGGATCGCCAGCGAGCAGGTATCGATCGCGGGCAGATCGTTCACTACGCCCGTCTTCAGTTTCGAGCCGATATCCGCCGTCGCTGAGAACTGCCCCTTGGTCAGCCCGTACACGCCGTTGTCCTCGATGATGTAGATCATCGGCAGATTGCGCCGCATCAGGTGGACGAACTGGCCGATCCCGATGGACGCCGTGTCGCCGTCGCCGGAAACCCCCAGCCCCATCATCGTTTTATTCGCCAGCAGCGCTCCCGTGGCCACGCTGGGCATGCGCCCGTGCACGCTGTTGAAGCTGTGAGCCCGCGCCAGAAAATACGCCGGGCTCTTTGACGAGCAGCCGATCCCCGACAGCTTCATTACCCGCTCCGGCTGCACGCCCATCTCGTAGAGCGCGTCGATAATTCGCTCGGAGATCGCATTGTGCCCGCAACCCGCACACAGGGTTGTTTTGCCGCCGCGGTACTCGATCACCGGCAGCCCGATCCGATTCACTCTAGGTCCTGGCGCAGCGGTCGCTGCCATTAGATCCCCTCCTGCAACACAATCTCATCCGTAACCGAGCGCGCATCGATCGGCAAACCATTGAAGTGCCGCACGCTGCGCAGCTTCGTCGTCTCCGCCGCCGGCAAATCCAGCTTCAGCAGACTGAGCATCTGCGCGTCGCGGTTCTGCTCGACGATGTACACCCGCTCGTGCGACGCCACAAACTCGCGAATCTCCTTCGCAAACGGATATGCCCGGATGCGAAGGTAATCCGCCTCGACGCCGTACTCCTTCTTCAGCTGATCGCGGCTCTCCATCACCGCGAAGTCCGAGGTCCCGTAAGCGATGATGCCCACCTTCGACTTGCCGGTCTGCACCACTACCGGCGCCGGAACCAGCTTACGCGCCGTCTCAAACTTCCGCGCCAGCCGTTCCATCAGATTCTGGTAGTCTTCGGGCCGCTCGCTGTACTGCGCCCGGTCGTTGTGTCCGCTGCCGCGCGTAAAGTACGACGCCCTGGGATGGTCGGTGCCCGGCAGCGTTCGGTACGGAATCCCGTCTCCGTCCACGTCCTTGTACCGGCCCCACTCGGCGACCTTTTTCAGATCCTCGGCGGTGAGGATCTTGCCACGGTTCAGCGGCTTCTCCGGATACTCGAATGGATCCGACATCCAGTTGTTCATGCCCAGATCCAGATCGCTCAGCACGAAGACCGGCGTCTGCAGTTGCTCGGCCAGGTCGAACGCCGAGCCTCCGAATTCGAAGCACTCCTTCACACTGGCCGGCAGCAGAAGCGGATGCTTCGTATCGCCATGCGACAGGAACGCCACCGACAGCAGATCCGCCTGCGAAGTCCGCGTCGGCAGTCCCGTCGAGGGTCCTACGCGCTGGATATCGAAGATCACGCCCGGCAGCTCGGCAAAATACCCCAGCCCGGCAAACTCCGCCATCAGCGAAATTCCCGGTCCGGAAGTCGCGGTCATCGACCGCGCTCCGGCCCAGCCCGCGCCCAGCACCATCCCGATGGCCGCCAGCTCGTCCTCGGCCTGCACCACCGCGAAGTTGGCTTTCCCGTCCTCTTCGATCCGGTACTTCTTCAGCAGATCGATCAGTTGCTCCACCACCGACGACGAGGGCGTGATCGGGTACCACGTCACCACCGTGACGCCGGCGAACATCGCGCCCAGTGCGCACGCCGCATTTCCGTCGATGATAATCTTCCCTTCCGTCGCGTGCATCCGTTCCACCGCAAAGGGATCCTGCTTCGTCAGCGACTGCGCCGCGAAGTTGTACCCCGCATCCACCGCCGCCCAGTTCAGATCGGCCGCTTTCTGCTTCTTCGCAAACTGCTTGCGCACCGAATCTTCGACAGCCTTCATGTCCAGCTGCAGGAGATTCGCGGCCACCCCCACGTAAATCATGTTCTTGACCAGCTTGCGCAGCTTGGCCTCAGGGCAAACCGCCGCCGTCAGCTTGTCGAACGGCACCGGATAGCACACCACATCGTCGCGGTACTGCTTCAGGTTCAGGTTCTCTTCGTAAATCGCCGCCGATCCCGGCCGCAGCGACAGGATGTCTTCCCGCGCCGTCTCCGCGTTCATCGCGATCAGCACGTCGATTTCTTTCTTGCGCGCGACGTATCCGTACTTGCTGGCTCGGATCGTGTACCAGGTCGGCAGCCCGGCGATGTTCGACGGAAACAGGTTCTTCCCGCTCACCGGCACACCCATGGCGAAGATGCTGCGCAGCAGCACGCTGTTCGCCGACTGTGAACCCGATCCGTTGACCGTGGCTACCTGGATGCTGAAGTCGTTAATGACTGGCTTGGGAGGAACTGCGGTTCGTGCAGCAGGCTCGCCCTGCGTCGCCGGGGCAGACGGGGCGCCGGCGTTGGTGGTCGCCATGTGGCGGGGTTCCCTTCAGTTCGATTCGAAAGACCGTGGGCTCTTTCTAATCATCCATTATACCGGCGTAACCACACCCGGTACCCAACTCGGTAACACCACGGTCATCTTTACAAATCCGTCGCTTTCCTCGTTCGGATTTTCGCGCCGCGACGCCTCGCCCGCACAGTGTCTCCCAAAACGCGCCGACGCCTATACTGGCATGGCCCGGCTCTGCGCGAAGCGCGCCCGCCTGGACAGCCAGTCCATGTCCATCTCCGACGACCTCGCCCGCATCGCCCTCCAGGAACAGCAGCTCCGGTTCTCGGCCTTCGACGAGCAAACCGCCTGGCGTCTCGGCTCGCGCCTGCGCTCGCTTGCTGTCGAGCGCGGCCTGGTGCTGGTCATCGACATCCGCCGGGTCGCGCAGCCGCTCTTCTTCGCCGCGCTTCCCGGCACTACCCCGGATAATGCCGAGTGGGTCCGCCGGAAGAGCAACGTTGTCTTCCGCTTTCAGCGCAGCTCCTACGCCATCGGCCTCGAAATGGAGCAGAAGCAGTCCACGCTCCAGGACCGCTACGGCTTGCTTCTCGCGGACTACGCCTGCCATGGCGGCAGCTTCCCTGTCCGCGCCCGTGGCGCTGGTTTTCTCGGCGCGGTCACCGTCTCCGGACTGCCCCAGCGCGACGACCACAACCTGGTCATCGAAGCGCTGTGCGCCGAGCTCGGCGCGGACTACGCGGCGTTGCGCCTCGAGTAGGCGGAGCAGGCGCTCACGCACTTCGCTGGCCGCTTCACCGCTGACCTGCTCTCAGCTGCGTGGTTTATCGCTTTCGGATGAATGCGCCCGTGTGAAGCTCCGCCCAGGCCTGACGCAGCTCTTCCGGGGTGTTCATCACGATCGGACCCTGCCAGGCCACCGGCTCCTCAAGCGGCTGGCCGCTCACCAGCAGGAAGCGGATCCCCTCCGGGCCGGACTGCACCTGGATGTCGTCGCCGCGGTCGAAGAGCACCAGCGAGTGGTTCCTCGCGTCGTAGACGGGCTGCGCGTTTGGATCGACACTGCTCTCCGTGAGCACGGCCCGCGGCTCGCTCGCGTCCCGGAACGTTCCCGCTCCGGCAAAGACGTAGGCAAAAGCATTGCGCGTGGTCTCCACCCTGAGGCGCTTGCGCTGCCCCGGCGGCACGGAGATGTCGAGGTACTGCGGCTCGGCGGCCACGCCGTCCACCGGCCCGCGCTGGCCCCGGAAGGTGCCGCAGATCACGCGCGCCGTCGTGCCGTCGTCGTCCTTGACTTCGGGGATCGCGCTCGAGGGAATGTCCTGATAGCGCGGGTCGGTCATCTTCAGCCGCGAGGGCAGGTTCGCCCAAAGCTGGAAGCCGTGCATCCGCCCGCGTTCGTCGCCCTTCGGCATCTCCTGGTGCAGGATGCCGCTGCCAGCGGTCATCCACTGCACGTCGCCGGCGGTCATTTTGCCCTTGTTGCCCAGGCTGTCGCCATGCTCCACGCTGCCGGCCAGCACGTAAGTGATGGTCTCAATGCCCCGGTGCGGGTGCCACGGGAAGCCGGCCAGGTAGTCCTCGGGCCGCTCATTGCGGAAGTCGTCCAGCAGCAGGAAAGGGTCGAACTCCTTCGTCCTGCCGAAGCCGAAGGCGCGCTCGAGGCGGACGCCCGCGCCTTCCAGGGCGGGCCTGGTGGAGAGGATCTCTTTGACGGGTCGCAGGGACATAGGTGCCTCCATCCGGCTGGGGAGCCGGGAACTCACAGCCGGGCTGACCGGAGAATCAAGCATAAGATGTGCGAAGAACGGGAAGGATTCATTCGAGCGGGAGGAGTGTTCAACAGGTCGTCGTATGCAGATGTCCGTGCTGGAGCCCGGATCGAGGCCAGGGTGATCCGGGTCCGCCAGGGCAGGCTTCGAACTCGCCAGGGAAGAGCGGAGCCCCGCGTGAAGGAGGTTATGGTGGGAGAGTATATAAAGCTGGAATTGGAGAGCTCCCCGGGGGGTGGTGCCCGGTTCAGCGGAATTGCAAAGAACCTGGTCGTCTGGTCCGTGAAAGGCCCCTACAATGGTTGTCGGTCTTCCTGTTGAGTACGCCTCCCTCCTGATCGCCTGCAGCAAAGGGTGCGACCTTTAAAGCAGATCCAGGGCTGGCGTGTCCTGCTCCAGATCTCCCAAACTTCGCTGGTGCCTTTTGTGCCTGTCTGCCCGACCTCTGTCAGAATGGAGCCAGTCCGAGGAGGCCCCATGCCCACCTGCACCCATCTGAAAGACGCCAGGATTACCACCACCACCATCCACGTCTGCGAGCAGTGCGTCCGAATGGGCGACCGCTGGGTGCATCTGCGGCTGTGTCTCGAGTGCGGGCACGTCGGCTGCTGCGACTCGTCGAAGAACAAGCACGCCACCAAGCATTTCCACCAGACAAAGCATCCGCTGATCCGCTCGATTGAGCCGGGCGAGAGCTGGGTGTGGTGCTACGTGGACGAGGCCATGGTCGGGGAGATCGAATAGAGTTCGGCATCAGCGGCCGGACTCGTTTTGCGCCGTGTTGCGGCACGAGGGAACTCATGCCCTGGTCAGTAGCCCCATGCCCTCGCCCTCCCATCCGTTCCGATTCAGGATTCGCGGCGGCTGACCAGGAGCATGCCCCAGCAGCCGAGCAGGACCAGGGCCGAGCCGGCGGTGAGGAGCAGCAAAAAGGGCGTGGCCAGCGCGGGCCGGGGCGGCAGTGAGCCGAAATGGACCAGGCCCCAACCTGCGGCGAAGAGGGCGCAGAGGAATCCGATGCCCTGCATGATGCGCACCGGGCGCTGGGCACGGCGAAGAGCCAGCGCGCGGCGGCGGCGTTCGGCGCGGAACCAGACCAGCGAAGCCGGAGGGGTCTGTCCGGCAGCGGCGACCGACGCGGCATACGCGCGAAAGGCCTGGCGGAGGGGATCGTCAGGCGGGCTCATCGGATTCACGGGGCGGTTCGCGGGTCCGTTCATAGAGGAACTCCTTGCCGGCTGAGCATCTGCCGGGCTTTGGCGCGGGCGCGGAAGAGCAGCGTGCGCACGCTGAGGCGGCTGAGACCGGTGGCGGCGGCGATCTCCCCGTGGTCCATATCTTCAACACAGGCCAGCCAGAGCAGCTCGCGCTCGCGGGGACGCAAACGGCGCAGCATGGCCTGGATGTCGACGGCAACGTCGAGGTTCGGAGCCGCTCCCTGATCGGGCGGGTCGGCGAAGGGCTCGCCCGCGCCGGAGCGCCAGCGGTCGTGCAGCAGGTTGGTCGCAATCCGAAAGAGATAGCGGTGGAGAGCCTGCGGGTCCGCAGCGGGTCCGGTCACGCTGGGGCCGAGCGAAGGCCAGCGCACCAGCAAGCGGCAAAAGGTCTCCTGCAGCAGGTCCTCGGCGACGTCGCGGCGGCCGCATCCGGCAATCAGATAGCCGAGCACCGGTCCGGCGGCAGCCCTGTAGAGGCGCTGGAAGGCCTCCTGCGCCAGCGGCTCGGCGACTGCCACAACCGGGGCAGGCGAATCGCGGCGCAGCCGGATCGCCATGCGCGGAGCATCACCCGTTGCGTTCACGGCTGAGCAGGCCGAGGCGGCGCGAAACCGCAAGGCTGGCGGCGGCGGCAACCAGAAATCCGATCCCAAGGCCAATCGCTCCTGTGCCGAAGATCATAAACCCGGATTGCGGATCGCTGACGTGGTGGTGCACAACCAGCATGGCCACGCCAAAGAAGAAGAGGACCACGCCTGCCTGCAGACCGAAAAGGATGCGGCCGAAGGGAGTCTCGTGCGGCGCCTCCTCGATCGCGATGGACTCGAGGAAATGGCGGCCGGCATCGCTGGAAGCGAGGGTGAGCAGCGACTGGGCGGAATCGATGCGCGCCAGCACCGTTTCGTGCAGGCCGGCTCGTGCCTTGGCGATGAGGTAGCGGCGCAGGGTGCTGAAGAGCACCCAGACGATCCAGGCCCAGGTGGCGCCGATGATGGCGTCCTGCATGGTTTCCCAGAGGGGATTGAACATGGTTTGCCTCCCAAATCCGTGGAGAAGATGGAATTCTCACTGGATATAACGGGGATGGGGCGGGGATGGTTGACAGGGGATGGAGATTTTTTGAGGGATGGCGGCCCCGGTGCAGTCCGTACGCCCGGCCTGCGAGACTTCTGGTGCGCCGCAAATCTGCTTTTCAACAAACTCCTGGATCGGTAACTCACGGATCTGCGTGCTGCCTTCGAGCATCGAGGTCACCTCGTGAATCAGCGAGGTTGGATCGCCCGTTTCGATGCCTGGACTCAGAGTTCCGCGGGGGACGCAGACACCACCCGAATCCGTCAACAGCAGGATGGGCAGCCGTGGCTTGGCCTGGCTCAGGTGATCGCTGTACGCCAGAGCCATATCCGGGCGGCGGTGCAGGGCCAGAATGATGAGATCGAAGGCGCCCTCGCGATCCAGGCGTTCCGCCGCTGTGTAATCGTCCCGAAGATCGACAGTGTATCCGGCGTTGGTGAGCAGGAGAGGTCGGGACTTGCGGCGAACATCGTCCAAATCGATCAGAAGCAGCTTTTTCGTTTTCGCCATCAGTACACTCCGGGCAGACTCGTGCATCGAAATATCGGCTTCGTAACGGGTGGGATGCAGGGAGGGGCACCCCGTGCAGGTCGACACCCTCGTCGACACGTGGCTCAGCGGTTCCCGCCGTCCCTGTGCCCCAAGCTCTGAACCCTGTCCCCTGCACTCAGTATCCGCATCTGTTTCTGTATGATTCGCAAACTCAGATCCGGCGATTATCGGCTGTATTCGAAGAAGAAAAACCCCTCCACCGGCAAGCGGCGCAACCTCGGCACGTTCAGCTCCCGCGTGAAGGCCGAGCAGCACGAGCGCGCGGTGCAGTACTTCAAGAGGCACTGAGTCATGCCGACGAAAGAGAGCGCAGCCAGGAAGCGTGGCGGGGCAAGGGGCAAATCCCGCAGAAGATCCCGGACAAAATCCTCAGCCGGGTCGGGAGCGAAGAAGCCCGCCGCGGGCGCGTCGCGCCGCTGGGTGCGGAAGGTGGCGACGGACTCGACGCACCCTCCGGAGGGGTTCTTCACGAAGAGCGCCCCGGTGATCGCGCGATCGCTGGCCTCGAAGAAGGTCTCGCCCAAAGGGCCGTCTTCGGGGATGCGGATGCTGACGTATTTCATGAACCGCGGGGGGAAAGGCCTGAGCGCCAGCCGGAAAAAGGAGCTGGAGCGGGCGAAGAAGCTGCTCCACGAGTGAATCCGGAAGGAAAAGGAGCGGAAGGCGGCGCAGGACTTTCAGATGGCCGTTTCATCGAGGGGCTTTGATGTTTGGTGCCACCGTTACGGAGCAACGACCACAATTTTCGAGGGATTCCATGACCACCTGCAATTGACCCAGTTGTGCTGGATGCATGACTGAGCGAAAGCCAGGCTGATCCTGTGGGAGCAAACCAGGGACTTCGGTTTTTCCCCAACTTCGTGCCTGGCGCGATGGTCCGGCTCCGGCCGCCACCAGAGGTTGCTGATCGCATCTTCTCCGCCGATTCCGAGCGGGATGAGGTAATCAATCACTCCTTTTCCAGGGTCGAAACCGTTTTTCCGCCTATATTCTTCGCAGACCTGATGCTCCATGGCTTCGGCGGCCTTCCTGAATGCGTCGGCGCAAAACCATCCGAGACCTATATCGACTGCCAGCTCTTCGCCGATCATCACATCCTCAGCGCGGTGGGCGTCGATGGCCAGGGGAAGAATACATTCCGGGGATCGAGGTGGGAGCGACTGAGAACGCAGCGGCGGTGAAGCGCTTACTCACTCGCCTGCAGGATCAAGGCTTGCCCATCGAGCGGAAGTATCTGTTCGTCATCGATGGAGCCAGGGCTTTGCGGGTAGCGATCGAGGAGCTGTTCGGTGCCGAACAAGCGGTGCAACGCTGCCGCAATCACAAAATTCGCAACTTGCTCAGGGAGCTGCCCAAAGAGCGGCACGCTCAAACCCGCAATCTGCTGCGGGCGGCCTGGAAGGTGAAGACCGCCGCGGAAGGAGAGAAGCGGTTGGAACAGTTGGCGCGCTTCCTGGAGCGAGAGCACGAATCGGCAGCGCGCAGCCTGCGGGAGGGAATGGCGGACATGATCACCCTGCAACGGTTGCAGATTCCCGCGTCCTTGCACAAATGTTTGGCCACGACCAACCTTATCGAGGGTCCCCAAAGCAGGGTGGAGCGCCGCACGCACAACGTCACGCGCTGGCGATGCGCGGACATGGTCGAACGTTGGGTCGCTTCGGCTTGGCTGCTCACAGAAAAACATTTCCGGCGCATTGATGGCCACACCGATCTGTGGGCGCTGGCCGCCATTCCTGGTCGTGAGGACAAATCAAAGACTCCAACATCGAAGGAGAAATTGGCGTAAGCTGTATCAGCCGCCGCCTACCAACCTTCATATTCCCTGGCAACTCTCCCCCGGGTGTGCGAGCCAACTTCGTTGTGTCGAGGGTAGGAGAGGCGTACGATCCGGCACACAGGTTCGATTCGGAAAATTCCGGACGACGGAGTACGCAAAATGAGAAACCTCGTATTTGCGCTTCTAGCGTCATTCATGGCTGCGATGTTGCCAATCGGCGCCCAAACGAAGCTGGACGAGAACGCCGTCCACAAACTTCCGCAGGCTTTCAGCGATGCCTGGGCCAGGCACGATGGACACGAACTGGCGAACATTATGGCGGACGACGTGGATTTTGTTACGGTAGGCGCGACGTGGATTCACGGCCGACCTGACTTTGAGAAATACCACACGCGACTGCTCAGCGGTCGCTTCTCGGGATCAACGATTACACCGCTTCAGATAGCAGTGCGTTTCCTCCATCCGGACGTGGCTGTCGTTCACTGGAGCTGGAAGATTGAGGGAGATAGAAACCCAGATGGCACGGCGCGCCGCCCGCGCTACGGCATGATGACAATGGTAGCGGAAAAGCGGAAGGGCACGTGGCTCGTGGTCGTCTCACAGAATGACAATTCATTTCCTGGCCTGCCGCCTGAGTTCGAAGGGATTAAGAGCCCTATGCCGATTCCTGACCAAGTTGGCATGCAACCATCCAATCCGAGGTAACGACACAATGGCGTGATGCCGACATGGTGCAGCTCTGGATGGCTTCGGCGTGGCTCTGACCGAAATAACCGTTCCGACGTATCGGCGGGCACGCGAACCTTTGGGCGCTGGCCGCCATTCTCGGCCGAGAGGTCAGTTCAACCACTTCATCTTCGAAGAAGGAAGTAGCGTGAAATGAATCAGCCGCCGCAACTCACCTTCAACCACGGCGCGGGCCACCCTCGGCGGTGAAGTCTTTCGCACAGAGGTTCGCTTCGACGCCATTGACGGTGACCGACATGCCCGACGGATCGGCGGCAATCGGCGGGTTGACCGCGCCCGGAGTCAGGTTTCGGTCCGGCAGGAGATGCTTGCCAATGTGACCATAGACAGCGGTCTGGGCCGAGCATGATGCCCCAACAGCCTAGAGTTGTGGACAGCAATTTCGCTGTCAGCCTTATTCTCTTCATGGCCACTCATCGTACACCGGGTTCCCGGATCGTTACGGCTACGCGCTCCTCCGCTTGCATCTCGCCAGGGCGAAGACCGCGACTCCGCTGAGGATGAGAACGGTGGTGGAGATGAGCACCTTGGCGACGGCGGCGACTTTGTGCGGGTCGCCGGGCGCCGGGAAAACCGAAAAGACAATCGTGGCGGCGGTGCTCAGGAATCCGATGGTGGCCAGAGCCAGAGCAACCGGCCGTCCGCCGGGCACGCGATGCGCCTCCGGACCGACTGGACTGCGCTGCACCCGCGCCATCGCGGCAAAGAGCACCAGATAGGGAAGGAAATAGGTGATGATGCTCATGCTGACCAGCACGTCGTAAGCGCCGCGGACGGTGGTGCCGGCCTGGCCGAGGATGGCGACGAGGATCCCGGCCAGTCCATAGACAGCGATGGCCACCCACGGCGTGCGGAAGCGCGGATGGATGCGGCCGAAAGCCGGCGGCAGGTAGTGGTCGATGCCGGCGACAAAGGGCAGCCGCGACGTCGAGGAGAGAAACGACGCCGCGCCGCCGATGCAGTTGAGCGCGATCAGCAGCGCCAGGGCGACGCCGATCCAGGGTACGCCGAGGCGGGCGCAGAGGCCTGATGCGCCGCGCATGAATCCGTCGACGCCGGAGATTTGCTGCGCGGGCAGTGCGATGAGCAACGCCACGGTGCCGATGATGTAGCCAAGCGCGATGACAGCTCCGCCGGCCACCAGCGCGCGAGGGATGGTCTGGCGAGGCTTGTCGATTTCCTCGCCCATGAACGAGCCGCTTTCGCAGCCGGCGAAGGCGAAGAAGAGCGTGGACCAGAAGAGCGCATCCCTGAGGGAGAAGCGCGGCGCGAGCGCGGGCGCGGAAAAATGCGTGGCCGAGCCGAACCGGTGCGCGGCCACGGCGGCAAGGCCAACCAGAATGACGACGGGCAGCCAGCTCCCCAGCGAGCCGATGTTGTTGAGCCATTTGCCCGGGCCCAAGCCGACCATGTTGACCGCCGTGATGATGCCGAGCCAGGCCGCCGCGAAGGACATGAAGTAGAGCGGGCTGGCGGCGAGGCGATCGTGGCCGGATCCCGTGACGAACAGCGCCGAGGCAGCGCCGAAGTAGAGCACCGCGGCGAAGTAGGGGAGGTTGGACATCCAGTACATCCAGGCGGTCAGGAAGCCGGTGGAGTCGCCGAAGGCTTCGCGGGCCCAGACGTACAGGCCGCCCTCCTGCGGATAGCGCGATGAGAGCTCGAAGACGCTGGCGGCCAGGGGCAGAAAGAAGCCGACCAGCGCGACGATCCAGATGACCAGGCTGGACGGGCCGGCCGCCGCCGCCGTGGCGACCCAGCGCACGCTCAGCCCGCTGACTATGTAGAACGCAGTCAGGTCGCGGAAGCGCAGGGCGCGCTTGAGGGACGACTGCGCGGGCTCCGCGCCCAGCGGGACTTCTCGAGTTCCTGCAGTAACTGGGAGTTCGCTCAAGGGCGTCTCGAATGTTCCTGCCAGTATGCATGGGCGGAGGGCGCGGGGACCAGCAGATCGCAATGCCCGCGTTGACCGGGGTGCCTCCCGGCCCGTAGAAAAGGAAGTCATGAAGAAGAAGGTCGTGGTGCTTGGGACGGGTCGGGTCGGCAAAGTAATTGCGGCGGATCTGTCCGGAGAGTTCGAGGTAACGTCCGCGGATGTGAGTCCAAAGGCGCTGGAATCGCTGGCGCAGGGCTATTCGGTGAAGACGAAGGTTGCCGATCTGGGCGATGCGAAGGCAGTGACAGGCGCGACCGCCGATGCGGATCTGGTGATCTGCGCCGTGCCGGGATTCATGGGATTCAACACGCTGAAAACCGTGATCGAAGCCGGGAAGGATGTGGTGGACATCTCGTTCTTCGCGGAAGATGCGTTCGAGCTGAACGATCTCGCCGTGCAGCGCAAAGTGACTGCGGTGGTGGATTGCGGAATTGCGCCGGGAACGCCGGATTATCTGGCGGGATACTTTGCCGGGCGGATGCAGATTGAGGATTTCACGTTCATGGTGGGCGGGCTGCATTTCCACCGCAGCGGGCCGGAGCAGTATCTGCCGACCTTCTCGCCGACGGACGTGTGGGAGGAATACACCCGGCCGGCACGCTATGTGCGCGACGGCAAGCTGATCACGATGCCGCCGCTTTCGGAACCGGAGCTGCTGGAGTTCCGCATCGGCGGACAAGAGCTGAGGCTGGAGGCGTTCAACACGGATGGGCTGCGGTCGCTGATTACGACGATGGCGGGGCGGATCCCGAACATGAAGGAGAAGACGCTGCGGTTTCCGGGGCATATTGCCTATATCCGAAACTTGCAGCAGACAGGGAAGGAATGGGTTCCTGAAACGTGGACGCCGCAAGAGGACGAGGACGAGTTCACGATTATGCGGATCGTGATTCGCGGGTCGCAGGGCGGACGGCCGAAGACGATTACCCACACGGTGTTCGTGAGGTACGACCCGGCAACGCAGTTTAGCTCGATGTCGCGGGCGACGGGGTATTCGTGCGCGGGCGTCGCGCGGTGCGTTCTGGATGGTACGTATCAGCGGGCGGGTATTTCGCCGCCGTCGTACGTGGGCGAAGCGCCGGGATGCACGGAGCGGATTTTTGCGCACCTGAAGGCACGCGGGATTTTGTTCGAAAGGGAAGACAAGGGGCTGTGATTCCCGGCGGACCTGTACCCTGCCCCCTCTACCCTGTACCCTGTTCCCGTGGGGTTTCGGGACTTTCTCGGCAATGAAGCGACGGTGCGGCACCTGCGCGAAGCAATCGCTTCGCGGCGGCTGCCCCATGCGCTCATCCTGGCGGGACCGCGGGGGGCCGGGAAATACACGCTGGCGATCATGCTGGCCCAGACGGCGAATTGCCTCGATCCGCAAGAGACGGACGGCCTGCCGGACTACTGCGGTGTCTGCTCCAACTGCCGGCGGGTCGGCGAGGCGATGGATCTGGACGCGCGGGTGGCCGAGGCCGTGGCGGCGCGCGAGGAGCTGCGCGACGTGGACAAGCGCGACACCCGTGTCCTCATCCAGACCCACCCCGACGTGCTGGTGATCCCGCCCGACCCACCGCAACTGCTCATCAAGGTGGGGCAGGTGCGGACGCTGATCAGCGAAATCCACCGCATGCCGGCCGAGGCGCGGCGCGCGATGTACATCTTCACCAGCTCCGCGTTCATGAAGGAAGCGGCGAACTCACTGCTGAAAGTGCTGGAAGAGCCGCCCACGCACGCCAGCATCGTGCTGCTGGCGGAGAATCCCGGAGAGCTGCCGCCGACGATCCGCTCGCGAGCAGGCATTTTCCGGCTGGGCGCGATACCGGGGGAGACGATTGAAAAGCTGCTGGCAGAGCGGCGGCCCGAACTGCGCCCCGCCGAGCGCATGCTGGTCGCGCGTCTGGCGGAAGGCGCCGCAGGCCGCGCGCTGGGCTTCGATCTGGCCGCCTGGCTGGCCAGCCGCACCGACGCGCTGACGCTGCTGCGCAGCTCCCTGGGCGAATCCGACTGGTCTTCGCTCTTTCGCACCACGGAAACCTACCGCGCCGGAGCCGAGGGCCAGGAAAAAACCGCAGGCTTGCTGCGGGCGGCGGCTTCGCTGCTGGAAGATTTGCTGCTGCTGAAGGCGGGGACGCCGGAGCTGGTGCGGAATCTCGACCTGAAGAAGGAGTTGGGCGCGCTGGCCCAGGCCGTCAGCTACGAATGGATCGAGGCAGCGGCGCGGGGGCTGCGCCAGGTGGAGTCGGGAATGCGCCGCAACCTGCTGCGCTCGCTGGCGCTGGACAGTTTTGCGGCGCAACTGGCGGGATCGTAGGCGGAAATTTTGCCTGGCTGGCGATTCCGGCGTTTCCAGCCATCCCGCAGCGGTAAGATTTCAGAGAACCTCCTGAAGAATTTTGCCGAATGTGCGACTCGGAGACGGTTTCGCGCATCACAAAGACACCATTGTCTCGTAAGGATCGTGGGTAAAATGTCCCAATTGTCTGCCTCCGCAGTACAACCGCTCAGTACGCCCAAGCGCGCAGTCCGGCCCGCGCCGGTGCTGGTCCCTGCGGCGAAGCCCGCGCCCGAGGAGCCCCGCGAACTGGATATCATCGGGCCGCGCAAGCTGATCCGGCCCACGCTGCCGGAGCGGGCCCTGCGCAACCGCCGGTATTCGCGGCGCGACGAGCCGGCTCTGAGCTGGCAGAGCGCGACCGCGGGCGTGGCGACCGCGCAGGACAGCTCGCACGCCGAATCGTTCTACTTCCAGAAGCAGATGCAGGCGCGGACCCCGATGGTCTTCGTGCTGGAGGACGGGGAGCGGATCGAGGGCTGCATCGAGTGGTACGACCGGTACGCGATCAAGGTGCACTGCTCCCTGCCGGCTGCGCCGCGGCTGAGAGGTCCGCGCCCGGGCGAGAGTGCGACGCGGGCGCTGATTTACAAATCCAGTATTAAGTACCTGCACAAGGCAGGGGAGAATCTGTAAGACAGGGGTCGCCGTTTACGGGTCAGGGGATTGCAAGCGACGCGCCGCTTTGCGCAGGCGGTCGCGAAGGGCAACGCCAATCCCCTGGGCCGATGGTACGGGGCACACGATCACCGTCACGCCCTGAGAGTCCAGCCAGCGCAGCCCCGCGAACAGCCGCCGCGCCAGTTCGTCCGCGTCGTCCCAGTTTCCCCAATCAAAAGTGTGCGCGTGTTCTGCGCCCTGCCGAAACCCTGCCGGCAACATCAGCCCTACCGTGTCGCCCGCTTCTTCAAGGCCACGCGCGGTGGCCGCTAAAACAGCCTGCAACGCCGGTACCTCACCGTCCACCAGCACCAGACGCGCCCGCGGGGCGTAATGGCGCATGCCGAGCCCCGGCGCAACCGCTCCCTGGTCTGGTTCCTTCTGCTCCGCGTCCGCGCTGATCTCCCGCACTTCGCTGCCCAGGACCGAGCGCATCTGCTCCAGCGTGATCACGCCCGGCCGGAAGATCGTGCAGATCTCATCGCGCACGTCGGCCACCGTCGATTCGACCCCGTGCGTGGTGGGGCCGCCGTCAAGGATGGCATCGATGCGGCTGTCGAGGTCCTGGGCCACATGCGCGGCGGTGGTTGCACTGGTGCGGCCAAAGCGGTTGGCGCTGGGAGCCGCAACCGGCACACCCGCGGCGCGCAGCAGCGCCAGGGCCACGGGATGGGCGGGCATGCGAACACCGACGCGTTCCCGGCCGGCGGTCACCGCCTCCGGAACGCCAGGATGTTTGGGCAGAAGGAGGGTGAGCGGGCCCGGCCAGAAGGCGTCCATGAGGGCGCCCGCGTTGGTGGGGATCGAGGTGGCGACGCGGGCCAGCAGCGCCGGGTCGCTGATGTGGACGATGATGGGATCCCAGCCGGGGCGCTCCTTGGCGGCAAAGATTTTGGCGACGGCGTCACTGTCGAGTGCGTTGGCGCCGAGGCCGTAGACGGTTTCCGTGGGAAAAGCGACCGTGCCGCCGCGGCGCAGAATCTCCGCTGACTGGGCGATGGCCTGGCGCGCGGCAGGGCTTTCGAGATTTGCGGGATCCACCGCGAGCCTGAGGGTCTTCATGCCGTTCCTATGGTACGAAGCGGCGAGCGGGCGGGCAAAAAACAGCCGATGACAACGCCGGCAACGTGGCCACGGTGACCTATCCCAACTGCAGCAGGCGACGTTCCAGTACAACCAGGAGAACCGGCGGACGGGGATGTCGACGCCGATTTCCTCGTACAGCTACACCATCGGGCCGACAGGGATCAAAACCGGGTCGACGGAGCAGAGCGGGCTCACGGTGGCGTGGAGCTTCGACGGCAACTACCGGCTGACGGGCGAAACAGTGACCGCGCCCTGTACCCTGATCGTATGAGCAGCATGGAAATCGAGGTGAAGTTCCGTGTGGAGGATGCCGCGGGGTTGACGGAGCGGCTGCGCGGGGCGGGATTTCACGAGGAGACGCCGCGCACCTTCGAGCGCAACACTCTGTACGACACAGCGGATCGGCGGCTGCGCGGACAGCAGTCGATTCTGCGGGTGAGGCGCTACGGCGAGCGCTGGGTGGTGACGCACAAGTGCCTGCCCCGCGACAACGATCCGGCGGCGCGGCACAAGCACCGCGAGGAGACGGAAACGGCGGTCGAGGACGGAGAGGCCATCGGCAGGATTTTCGAGCAGCTGGGGTATGCGCCGGCGTTTGTGTATGAAAAGTGGCGGACCGAGTATGCCGACGGGAGGGGCCACTGCGTCCTGGACGAGACACCGATCGGCGTCTATGCCGAACTGGAAGGTCCCCCGGAATGGATTGACGCGACGGGAAGCCGGCTGGGTGTGGAACCGTCGCAATATATGACCCTGAGCTACGGCCGGCTTTTCGAGCAATGGCGGCAGCAGACGGGCAGTTCCGCCCGCAACCTCACCTTCGAGGAGATTCCCAGGTAAACCCCGGACGGTTTCATCCGATACGTAACCCGAGCGGCCATTGCGGCATCGTTGCCTGAGTAAAGGAGCATCGCCGCGAAGCCAGACTCGAGGTACGCGATGGTCGCAACTCTCTACTCGCCGAGCCGGCTACGCCTCGCGAGGATGTGGCGAGCGTGGCAGCGGCCGCTGGTTTCGGCGCTGGTGCTGTGCACGGCGGTTCCGGCGCTGGCCGGCTGAGCCGTGGAGCAGCGCATGCCACCCGAATATCCGGTGCCGGCGGTGAAAATGCGCAGCTCGGACAGGCAACAGGAACAGGACAACAGTGAGCAGACCTGCGACCGGCAGCAGGGGCTCAACTCCCGCTACCCGGCTACATCCCCTCTCCGGTAAACGGATTGACCTCACTGGCCGGCAGGCTGGTGGGATCCACTTTGGCACCGCTGGCCGTTTCCCCGGCGTCAGCGGGTACCGGCGCAGGGCCATTGCGGTTGTAGACGCGGAGCGGATCGCCGGGCAGCAAGCCGTGCTCTTCGAGCGACAGACGGATGCGGCGCTGCGTCTCGCGCATCGCGGCCCATTGCTGGTTAGCCTTCGTCTTCAGTTGCAGCAGGTAGATCACCTGCGAACCTTTGAGCTGGTCGACGCCCAGCAGCACAGGATCAGCCAGAAAAACGCTGCTGTATTGCGGATCGTCGTGCACGCTGGCCGCGACCTGTTTCAGCAGAGCCATCACCTGATCGGGATGCGCGGAGAAATCCACGGCGACGTGGATATTCGCCACCGAGAAGTCGCGAGTCAGATTGGCAACAGTGGTGATCTGCGAGTTGGGCACCATGTACAGGGTGCCGTCGGAGTCGCGGACCTGGGTGCGGCGCAGGGTCATCGCCTCCACGGTGCCTGATACTCCGGCTACGCGCACCGTGTCGCCGACGTTGTACTGATCTTCAACGAGGATGAGGAAGCCGTTGAAGCAGTCCTTGACAATGTTTTGCGCAGCGAGACCGATGGCCACGCCGGCCACGCCCGCGCTGGTGAGGAGCGGCCCCAGCTCCAGCCCGAGGATGGGCATGATTTCGAGGACGGCGAGGAAAATGACGATGCCGACGCCGGTGTTGCGGATGACGGCGGCGAGCGTGCGCACCTGGGCGAGATGCGAGGCCGTGGTCGACTGGCGCTCGGCGATGCGCAGGATGTGGCGCGTGATCAGGCCGAGCAGCCACAGAAGCAGCCAGGCGAGGAGGACGACCGCGATGATTTTGGGGAGCTTCACGTGCAGGAAATCCTGGAAGTCCGTGACGTACCTTTCGCCGAGGACTTCGAAGAATCCAGGCCCTGCGCGGAGCCCCGTAAAAGCGTTCAGCATGGTTGCTCTCAGGATATCCGGAGGAGAGATGTTTTGAGGCGGCCGGGTTTCCCCGAGGCGCGATAGACGGGAACTATAATGCGGGAATCCCGGAATGCCGGCGCGGGATCACGGCAAATTCATCGATACGGCAGGGAAGTGCAGGGTTGCCGCTCTCGCTGAGAATGATTCCACCCGGAGGAGGGCCCCATGCTTCGTTTCGGCCGCAATTCTCGTTTCCTGTGGATTGTGCTGTTGACCGGCGTGTTCGCCGCAATCCCCGCGCATGCCCAGCAGGCGCCGGCACCCATGCCGCCGCAGCAGCAGCTCCCTACTCCTCTCGGTCCCCAGCCCAATACCAGTCAGCAGCGGATGCTGAGACAGATGGCGCGGGAGCGCAACCTCGATCGGCAGAAACAGATTGTTGCCGACGCGGACAAGCTGCTGGCCCTGGCCAGGCAGCTGAAGTCCGAGGTGGACAAGAGCAATAAGGACCAGCTTTCGCTCTCCGTGGTCGATACCGCCGGCCAGATTGAGAAGCTGGCGAAGACGGTGAAAGAGCGGATGCGCGACGGAACCTAGTTTTCAGGTTTTGCTGCTGACGCCGGCCTCGATGAGAGCCGCCATGCGCGGCGGCGGCTGGGCCGATCGGCGAATCAGCAGGAGCGTCTGGTCGTCGGTTTGAGGACCGAAGGCGCGGGCCCGGGACAGGATTTCCCGCGCCACTGCTGCCAGCGGCTGATCGGCGCAGGCCATGAGGGTATCCTCCAGGCGGGCTGGGCTGAACTCCTCTTCATTCTGATCGCAAACCTCAAGAATGCCGTCGGTGGCAACGAGCAAAACGTCTCCGGCGGTCAGATCCATCATCCTCCCGACGAATGCGGCCTCGGGCAACAGGCCCAGAGGCAATTGATGCTCCTGAACCATCTGCAAATCCTGCCCGCGGAGCCTCTTGTGCAGAATCGGCGGGCTGGCGGCCATTGCGTACCACACCCGGCCATCGGCATTCAGGCGAAACGCGGTCAGCGTGGCATACATCTGCGGCTCCTTCACGCCGGGCAGGACGCGGTTCAGCTTGTCCAGAAGCAGAGGCAGCGACGTCTCCGGCGGTCCGGGATCCAGCAGGACCGTGCGCGCCGCGGTTTTCAGCATGCCCATCAGGATGCCGGCGGAAAGACCGTGTCCGGCGATGTCGGCCACGTAGGCGACCACGTCGCCGCCGGGCAGTTCCACGACGTCCACCAGGTCGCCGCCGACCTTCTCGCTGGGTTCGGAGAGGCCGTAGATTTCAAATCCGGCCGCTGCGAGCATGACCGGAGGCACGAGAGTTTTCTGGATGCCGTGCGCCAGCGCCAGCTCGTTCCGGAGGAGCATGGTGGCGCGGCTTTCCGCCCGGAAATAGATCACGAAGAGGATGTAGGACGTGATCACCACGAACAGAATGGCCGTTCCGGCAAACCGGATGCCGGTGTCGGCCGAGGGCGTGGAAAGCGCGAACCTATGGTCCATCCAGCTGAACAGGACGGTCAGCACGGGGCCGAGCACGAACTGGAGCGCGACCAGGATGCCTATGAATGGCCAGGGCAGGTAGCTCGCGAACAACAGAAAGAGCACGGCATTCAACCCGGTCACCACAGCCAGCAGGATCACGGTGGCGTAGGGCATGGCCCCCATCCGGATCAGATCGTTAAAAAAGCCGATAACCGAGAAGAGCAGGAAGACCGCGGCCAGGAAGATCCAAAGCCGCGTCCATGGAACCTCACGAAACGACTGCCAGCGATCCGGCCACTGATACCAGGCTTTTCGCCGCTGTGCCATTGGCTGTCAACATAACAGCCGTGCGCGGGAATGTACAACTGCTGCTTACCGATGGACGATCTGCGTGTCTTTGGCGACGTGCAGCGTGAACAGGCTGTCCGGCAGGTGGGTGTTGTAACGGATGTGGCTGTAAGTGACAGTCCGCGAATCGCCGTCAGGCTGGAGGAAGATCTGTTTCAGGGAAATGTCCCGGCTCAGGTCGATCCAGAGGGTCAGTTGCGAGAAGTTGTCGCGGAAGCTGGCCTGCTTCGAGACAAGCTCCAGCTTCGCTGTCTGCGTGCCGTCGATGGCCTCCATGCCCTGAAAGGTGATGTTCCATTGCGACGTCAGATCCTGCGCGGTCGCGCCAAACCCGGTGGCGAGGAGGCTGTCCCACTCGCCGCGATTGGAGCCGGCGGCGAAGATCGTTTCCTGCGAAGCCGGCGGCGGCTGGTAGTAATCCAGCTGGTCGTTCTTACAGAGCAGCTGCGCGACCGGCTGGCCGCTCGCGGAGGCCAGATGCGTCACCATCTCCATCGACGCACCCTGGCGGCGGAAGGCGGTCATGCCCTTCTGCATTTCGTGCTCCTGCACGATTGCGGTGTAAAGATCCACCGCGATGTCGGCCTGCACGTCGTGGAACTTCGGCGAGGAGGCGTCGATCCGGTCGAGAACCTTCTGCAGGGTCATGTTCTGGGCAGGGGCGGTGGAAACCAGCGTCAGAATCGTAATCAGGAAGAACAGGCTTTTCGCTTTCATAGCCCTCTTTTAGACCCGGTTCCCCAGGACGGGGATGTACAGGAAAAACCGCGGGATTTCGCCATCAGCGATGCGCCCAGACCTTCCAGGCGACGAGACCGCCTCCGATTTCGCGGATGGGCTGGCTGCGGTCGATGGTGACGGGGCCGGCGACGCGGGCGATGGCACTGGCGAGCTGCTGGCTGGAGGGCGCGCCCTGCGCTGCCGGGGCCATCTCCGCGGGAACGATGTAAATGAGGCCGCCGGCGGGATTGGCCATGGCGCGAATCTCGTTCGACGGCCAGTCGGGTTTGGGCTGATCGCCGTAATGGATGAAGAGCGGGGTGAGGAAGATGAAAGCGAGGATGAGAGTGACCATCACGTCGTACGGGACGCTGCCCCGCTCATAGGTCCACCACAGATAGCTCTTCAGCACGCTGCCTGCGCTCACGGCTATACTCCTGCGCGCGGGGCGATGCTTCGCTGCCCGCCCATATAGGGTACCAGCGCCTCGGGAACCCGCACCGTGCCGTCGGCCTGCTGACAGTTCTCGAGGATCGCCAGCCACGTGCGTCCCACCGCCAGCCCGCTGCCGTTCAGCGTGTGGACGAAGGCCGGTTTGCCGGCTTTTGACTTATAGCGGATGTTCGCGCGCCGCGCCTGGAACGCCTCGAAATTGGAGCAGGAGGAGATTTCGCGATAGAGGCTCTGCCCCGGGAGCCAGACTTCCAGATCGTAAGTCTTGGCGGAGCTGAAGCCGGTGTCGCCGGTGCACAGCAGCATGCGCCGGTACGGCAGCTGCAGGGTTTCCAGAATCGCCTCCGCGTCCCGCGTCAGCTTTTCGTGCTCCAGATCGCTGTCCTCGGGGCAGGTGAACTTGACCAGCTCAACCTTCTGGAACTGGTGCTGGCGGATGATGCCGCGCACATCCTTGCCGTAGGAGCCGGCCTCGGAGCGGAAACAGGGCGTGTAGGCCGTCAGCGAGATCGGCAGCCGCGCCTCGTCGAGGGTTTCGTCGCGATAGAGATTCGTCACGGGGACTTCGGCCGTGGGGATGAGCCAGTGATCGTTGTCGCGATACTGGCCTGGCTCGAAGCCTTCGGGGTCGACGCAACGGAAAAGGTCTTCGCCGAATTTCGGCAGATTCCCTGTGCCGAAGAGGGATTTGCTGTTGACCATGAACGGCGGCAGCACCTCGGTGTATCCGTGCTCGCGGGTGTGCTGGTCGAGCATGAAGGAGATGAGCGCCCGCTCCAGCCTGGCGCCGTCGCCCCAGTAGACGGCGAAGCGTGCACCGGAGATCTTCGCCGCCCGCTCCAGATCCAGAATGCCCAGCTTTTCGCCCAGCTCCCAGTGCGGCCTGGGCGGGAAATCGAAGCTGGGAATCGTGCCCCAGCGCTTGACCTCGACGTTGGCGGACTCGTCGCGGCCGGCAGGCACCTCCTCACGGGTCAGATTTGGGATGAGGGACAGGATTCCGCGAAGAGAATCCTCAGCTTCTGCAACGGTTCGCTGAAGGTTCTCCAGCTCCAGTTTGATCGCACCTACTTCACCGATCAGGGCAGAGGCATCCTTTCCAGTCCTTTTGAGCGCGGACACTTCGTCGGTGATCCTGTTACGTCGCGCGAGCAGGGTCTCCTGTTCGGTGATCTTCGCGCGACGCCATCTATCAATTCTGGGGAAGTCCCCCAGCAGCGCCGCGGGATCGGCGCCGCGGTCGCGCAGTTTTTTCTCCACCAGTTCCAGATTGCCGCGTACAAATCCCAGGTCGAGCATACGCATCCAGAGTATCAGCGCTGGAACGGGCGGTAGTGTCTTAAAAGTGCGTTGATGCCGAACAGCAAGCGCTTGCAATCGTTCTCTCCTGCGCCTATCGTCAAGGCATGGCATCGGATCGCTCTCAGTTGAACGCTCTGCGCCGCATGATTGCGGAAGCCGATCACATCCTCGCCACTCTCCCCCCATTGCCGGAAAACCGTACTGCGCGATGCCGCGAACTGCTAGGCTCTGCGCTGGCGCTGGCTAACGATCTTCGGAAGCAGACGAAACTTCCCGCCGCTGCCGTGCTGGGTGCCCGTGGGGGATCGCAGACCGCTAAGCGGGGCAGCGAGTATTTCCGACAGTTGGCAGCGAAGCGCAATACTCGCGCTGGCGGAAGGCCGCGCAAAGAGCCGTAACCCGCGTAAAATAAAGCCCATTACAAACGAAAAGCCCGGCGCATGGCCGGGGCTATTCGGTGGTACGGTTGGCTGCCTCCATCGTAAGCGCTATTCCTGCGCCAGCGCAATGGTGCGTATGGGGAATGAGAACCGTCCAGACCTTACACTCCAGCAACAGATTGCCGTCGAAGCTGCCCAGAATGATGTCGATGGGATGTTCTGGGAGAGCCTCTGGCACTTTCAGGCGCTTACGGGTGAGAGCGGGGAAGACAACTATCGGCGCAATAGACCATCGAACCCTCCCGCTCCGAAAGAGCCAGCAGCGTTCAAATGGGTCGCGGGTGAGTACGCGAGGAATCTGTTTATCGCCGAATCCGAGAGGTACCCAGAGAGTCCGGACCTCCAGATGTGGCTTGAAAGTTTACGCGAGAGAACTATGGATCGAGCTACACAGTTGCTGGATAAAATCGAAGATGAGGGCGCTGCGCGGAATCGCAGTTTCGGCCATCACGGCGTCACCCCTGACGAACTCCTTGAAGCTATGGGGAACGCCCTTGATGACGAGATTCAAAGGCGGCTGAGTCGCTCTCCGATTCTTCTCCCTCCCCTTCCGCCGGGAGTGACACAGCAGATGCGCGATCAGGTTCCAGCGCCTATCGCTGCTACGACAACACAGGGCACTGTGTCCAACGAACCAGAGGTTGAGCGACGGGAAAAGCTGTTGACAGATTACAAGGCGGCGACGGGGGCATCGAACCGGCAGATTTTCATGGCGCAGAACTCCGGCATCCATAAGCCGCAGTTTGTCGAGTGGCGAAGGGGAGAACTGCCAGACACGTCCGCTACAACCCAGAATTTTGAGCGGTTCTTGCGGGAAAAGAAGCCGCCGATTCCGAGGAAGCCAAAGCCTTAGCGCGCCTCTACCCTGGTAGGGCACGAGTCTACCAGGGTAGAGAGTGAATCTCTGCCCGTCGAGCGTAGGCAGCACCCCCCTCCCCCTCCGGGTAGAAAAATAAGTTCTACCGCTTGACCTTCTTCCCTGGTAAACCGCGACCTTGGAAACATCAAGGAGGCGCGGACATGCCGTCAATCAGGGGACCACCAATTTCGTAGCTATCTCCCAGAGACGACTACGGGGAGCGCTTTCGGGCGCTCCCCGCTACTGCGGACGTGGTGGAATGGCAAACACAGCGGTCTTTAAAACCGCCGCTCCGGCAGGGGCTTGTGGGTTCGACTCCCACCGTCCGCATACCCAGGTTATGCCTGCCGCCCACAAAAATCAACTCTTGACAAACAGCGAGCGCTTGCTGTATTACTGAACCATGATGAGCGAAGCACAATCCGCCGTCTCGATCTTCTGCCCCACCTGCCAGCGTGACTGCCAGCGATTCGGGAAGCACCGCAACGGACTGCGCCGGTTCCGCTGCCCCGGCTGCAAGCGGACGTACACAGAGCGCCACGAGCGCACGCTGGGCACGATGTACGTCTCGCAGGATCGCGCTGTGATGGCGCTCCAGCTTCTGCTTGAGGGCAACTCGATTCGCAGTACGGAACGCATCACGGGCATGGATCGCAATACGATCATGACGCTTCTGGTGAAAGCTGGCGAACGCTGCCAGCGTCTCGCACAGCACAAGATCGAGCATCTGACTGTGCGCGATGTGGAAGTGGACGAGATTTGGGGCTACGTCTACAAGAAGCAGGGCCGCATCCGGCCCGACGAATCGAGAGCGCCTATCGGAGATGCGTACTGCTTTGTGGGGATGGAACGGAATACCAAACTGGTGCTCGCCTGGCATCTCGGACGGCGCAGCCGCGTTCACACAGACGTATTCCTCGCCAAACTGCGCTATGCCACTTCAGATCAACGGTTCCAACTCAGCACAGACGGGTTCCAGGCTTACGCTCCCGCTGTGGGCCTGGCGTTACAGGATCGCGTAGATTACGCGCAGATCATCAAGGTGTATGGTTCCCCCCGCGAAGGTGAGCAGCGGTATTCTCCTGCCGAAGTCATCGGCCTGGAGGTGGCTCCAGTCATGGGTAAACCCAATATGCGCCGTGTCTGCACGTCCCACATCGAACGCCAGAATTTGACGATTCGCATGGGAATGCGACGCATGACCCGGCTCACAAATGCGTTCTCGAAGAAGTGGGAGAACCTGGAAGCTGCCTATGCGCTGCACTTCGCCTATTACAATTTCTGCCGCGTCCACAAAACCCTGCGCGTCACCCCGGCAATGGAGCAGGGAATCGCGGATCACGTCTGGACCATTGCGGAACTGATTGGCTAGCGAATTTCCGCAACCGGTACCTCCTGTGCGGCGTCCAATCTTTTGGGAATTGCCGTCCGATGCCGAACCCGGTATGATGGCCTTCCCAAGGGGATTTTCTATGCCGACGCTGGATGCAACGGAATATGAGCGGTTTAGCCTGGATCAGGCTGATCAGAATCCTCTGCCTCTGGATGAAGCCGTTAAGAAGGCAGCCGAGATGCGCCGGAATGACCCCGTGAATTTTTACAGGGTCGAATACGCGAATGAAAGCCAGAGCGGATTCGTGGTTAACAAGGTCGAAGCCAGCACGGTGTACGCTGAGTTCTTTGCTCGTATGGCGAAGCTGTTCGGTAGAATGAAACTTAGCTCCTGACCATGAGCGACCTGCAACCATCCGATCTGTCTCCTGCCCCTTCCGAGGCGAAAGACAAGCCTGCTGTTGTCCCTCCTGCCACTAGCACCCTTCCGCCCGAGCTGCAAAACCTGCCAGCCGAAGCCAAGGCCACCATGTTCTCAATGATGGCTGGTTTTTTTCGTAGCTCATCTGGACCCGATCCCGAGACGGCACGTGCAATCGCTCAAAGCGAAATGCATGAGGAAACATGCCGACTGGAAGGGTTTAAGGAATCCCTTAAGACGCGGGACAAGCAGAATGAGCGTGACCACGACTACCGCAAAAAGAAGTTGAACCATGAGACGCTCAAGAACGTCATCGTCCTGCTTGTCTGCGTAGTGGGGATAGTAATCGGTTTGTATTTGCTCGTGGCAAAAGGCCGCGATACTCTCGGCACTGGTCTGCTCGTGGCAGCCTTTATGACACTCCTCAACGGAGGACGTGCGCTCCTTCCGAAGTCCGACTAACTCCATCAACGCAGATTTCAGACACTACCGAACGGGCGCCCCCTTCGACTTCGCGCCGCGCCCCCTGCGATACTGAACTTGCCATGAGTAATGTGCGTCTCCCCCTGCTCATCGCCCTTCTGCTCGCTGCTCCAGCCATTCCCGCGCAGACCGCCCCCAACCCGGATGCGCGCCGGCCGGAAGCGCGTCGCCGTTATGAACGGGAACGGGAGCGCCAGCCGCCGGTGACGCCGAGTGCGTACAACGGACATCCACGGCTGGCGATTATCCTCGTCCTCGACGATTTTCGCGCCGGCGCGCTCGACCGCTGGCGCGCGGATTTCGACAAGGACCGCGGCTTCAGCCTCTTTCTCGACCATGGGGCGTACTTCCCGGACTGCTATTTCGATTACGCGAATACCGAAGCAGCTCCGGGAGACGCCGCCATCGCCACGGGCGCGTACACCAGCGGCAACGGCATCTCCGCCAACCAGTGGTGGAATCTGGCCCGCAACCAGCAGCGGCCGGTAGCGGCCACCGAGGATGAACGGTACAAGCTGGTAGGGCTGCCTCCGTCGAGCATTCCCGGGGATCAGCCGGGCGGGTCGGCGGCGACGCCGAAGTATGTCACGGGCAATTCGCCGCAAAACCTGCTGGCCTCGACCCTGGGCGATGAGCTGCGGCTGGCCACCGCGGGGCAATCGCGCGTGTATGACATTGCGCTCCAGGCCAGCGATGCGGTACTGACCGCCGGAGCCGGGGCCAACGGGGTCTACTGGATCGATCCAGCCTCGGGCTACTGGATCAGCTCCAGCTTTTATATGCCCACCCTGCCCGACTGGGTGGATGGATTCAACAGCGGCGACGACATCGCGCTGGCGGAGCAGGCGGCGGGACTGACGAATGTCACGAATTTCCGGGAGCAGGTGGGCGCGACGCCCGCAGCCAACAACTACGAACTGAGTTTTGCCGAGGCGCTCATCCAGAACGAGCAGCTCGGCCAACAGGACGTCACCGATCTGCTGACGATTTCCCTCTCGGGGGATGAGGGCCAGACCTACGCAGCCAGCTCGCCCGAGGAAGAGCAGGCGGTGGATTCGCTGGACACGCAGCTCGACGGCTTTCTTACCTGGCTGGACAAGAACATTCCCGGCGGGCTGGGCAGCGTGTGGATCGCACTGACGGCGGATCGCGGAGTGGCGCCTGCGGCGGGGACGGCTGCGGGATACGGGCTGAACGCGGCCACGCTCGACCTGACGAAGCTGGTGGCCAATCTGAATCTGGCGATGAATATGAAGTTTTCGCCGGGCGAGAAGATCGAATACATGATGCCGCACCAGTCGCTGCCCTACATTTCGCTGAACGAATCGGAGTTCATGAAGGACGGGATTGACGAGCAGGGAGCGGAACAGGCAGTGCAGCAGGCGCTGCCGGCGGCGATCAATTCCCTGGCGCCGACGCTGCCGGAGCCGCTGCCGTCGAGCTCGCCGATTGCCGGCACGCAACCGGCCTCGCTGCAGCCATCGGGCAAGCGGCTGCCGCCCCGTCCGATGCTCTTCCGCAGCTACACGCGCATGCAACTGGCCAACGGAGCCCTGCCGCCCAACGCGTGGGGGCGGCTGATCGCGAACAGCTATTCGCCCAACGGGGGCTGGTACGTGATGGTGATTCCCGCGGCGTACCAGGCCGCGACGGCGACCGCGGCCTTCAGCCCGTGGGCGTACAGCCGGCATGTGCCGCTGGCCTTCTGGGGTGCGCCGTTCGCGCCCGGGGAGTATCTGAATCAGGTGCAGCCAGTGGACCTGGCGCCGACCTTCGCGGCGCTGCTGGAGATTCACGAGCCGTCGGCCTCCGTCGGTCAGGTGCTGACGGAGGCACTGAAGCCGGCGCGGGACGTTGTCTATCCGCGCATCGAGACACCGCGGACCGAGCCGCATCCTGCTCCGGCGCAGAAGCCGGCATCGCCGGCAATGAAACCCGCGACGAAGCCCCCGGCACCTGCAGCGACACCCACGACGAAGCCTTCCGCACCCGCGGCCAAACCCGCGGTGAAGCCTGCTAAGCCGGCTGCAAACAAATCCGCGTCGAAGCCCGCGCCGATGTCCCCAACGCCGTGAGCCCTTCCCGTTCCGCCTGTATGCTGAGAACTGGTGGAGGCGCGAATTTGTGAAGCCCGACATGCGCGTACGGCTGTGCGGCATGGAACTGGTGAATCCGGTAATCGCGGCCAGCGGCACGTTTGGCTACGGTGTGGAATTCGAGGACGTCGTCTCGTTTCGCCGCATCGGCGGCCTGGTGACCAAGGGCATTTCGCGCGAGCCGATGGCGGGCAATCCCGTGCCGCGGCTGATTGAAACCGCGGCGGGGATGATCAACGCGATCGGACTGCAAAACATCGGCGTGGAGAAATTTCTCGCGCAGAAGCTGCCGGTGCTGCGCCGCTATCCCGGCTGCGCGGTCATCGTGAATGTCTTCGGCTACCAGATTGAGGATTACGTGGCCGTGATCGTGCGGCTCAATCAGGCGGAGGGCATCGCGGCGTACGAGCTGAATGCTTCCTGTCCGAACACGCGCCACGGCGGGCTGAGCTTCGGTTCCGATCCGGCGATGCTGGCGGAGCTGGTCACCGCGGCAAAACAAGAGGCGGCGCGACCGCTGATTGTGAAGCTTTCGCCGAACGTGACCTCGATTCCGGCGGTGGCCAAGGCAGCGGAAGGCTCGGGCGCGGATGCGCTCTCGCTGGTGAACACCTTCGTCGCTCTGAGCATTGACGTGGAGACGCGGCGGCCGCGGCTGGCCAACGTGACCGGCGGGCTTTCGGGGCCGGCGATCAAACCGATCGCAGTGCGCATGGTGTGGGAAGCGGCGAAGGCCGTGAAGATTCCCCTGATCGGGATGGGCGGCATCGCCACGGCGGAAGATGCGGTGGAATTTCTGCTGGCCGGCGCGACCGCGGTACAGGTGGGGACAGCCAGCTACGCTGATCCGCGGGCCACGGAGCGTCTGGCGGGCGACCTGGAGCAGTGGTGCGCGCGGCACCACGTTCTGCAGGTAGCCTCGCTGCGCGGCGCGCTCGACCTCCTGCCCCCGGCTCCTCCCGCTGAGTAACAGAGAATCCGCGGCGGGTCCCGTGCGACGAAGGCCGCGGGCATCGGCTCCTATACACTGAACCTTTGCAGTGAACCTCCCCGCGCGGCGCGCGGCGAAATTCGTCCGGCATGGGATTCCTTTTCAATTTTGTTTTTACGTGGTGGGGGCTGCTGCTGGAGATTCTGGCCCTTGTCCACTTCTTCCGCCGCCGGCCGGATGGCTGGTGGCTCTTCATCATCATCTTTCTCGGACCGCTGGGCGCCATCATCTACCTCGTCGTCGAGGCGCTGCCGGACACGCGCGAGCTGAGCGGGCAGTCGTTCCGCGGATTCTCGCGCCGCAAGCGCATTCGCGAGCTGGAAACGCTGGTGCAGGTGAACCGCGCGGTCGGCAATTTCGAGGAGCTGGGCGACCTGTACATGGATGAGGGGCGGCTGCGCGAAGCGCGCGCCGCCTTCGACCAGTCGATCGCGCTGGGCTCGCGAACGACGGACCCCTTTTACCGGCGCGGCGTCTGCGCGCTGTTCCTGGGCGACGCGCAGGCAGCGATTCCGGACCTCGAACGGGCGGTGAATGACGATCCCGAGTACGACTTTCATCGCGCGGCCGGGCTGCTGGCGCATGCCTGCTCGCTCACCGGACAGAAGGACAAGGCCGAGGCGCTGTTTCGCCAGTCGCTGAAGCTTTCCACGCTGTCGGAAACGTACCTGAACTACGCCGATCTGCTCGCCCGGGAAGGCCGCGCCGCGGAAGCGCGGGAGTGGGCGCGCAAGGTGCTGGAGAAGGCGCCCGGCATGCCGGGCTATCAGCGGCGACGGGAGCGTCCGTGGTTCCGCCGCGCCCGGAAGATACTCCGCAGTTTGCCCGCGTAGGAGCAGGGTTGAGGGAACAGGGGATTGGATTCAGCGCCCAGGGCCGGCCCGCTTCTGCAAAACCGGGTGGAGTTGGGGCACCCTGGGGTGGAACAGAGTGCAGGGGGCGTGGAGAACCGGGGAGAGCTCCGTGGGAATCGAAGGAAATCTGAAACCGGCAGTACAGATTGCTGTTGCGGCAATCCTGAATCAGCCCGCAGTGGAGCTTCCACCGACTGCGGCGGGCACTTTCGGGATTCGGGTGCTCGGGTCCGATTGCGGGAAGTTCTGCGCGACGGGAGAAGGGAGCCGCGGACGGCTCCCTTTGTGCTGATGGGCTGACTCCCTGCCCTACCGTTCGTGCCAGTGCATCTCCCAGCCGAGATAGCGGACGGCCGCCTCATAGACCGGCGCGGCCACGTGAGAGAAGTTGGCCGCGACGTGGTGCTCGAATCCCTGCTCGCAGATCTCGTGCAGCAGCTTCTGGAGCTCGGGAATCTTCGCCACGCCGGCGCCGCCGAAGGTTTCCAGAGGATCGCTGGTGAATTCGCCCTCGCCGATGTAGCCGCGAATCCTGCCGCGGTAGTCGTCGGTCGAGAAGCGAACGTAGGTCATGTCGCCGGCCTTCACGCGGCCGTAGCAGGTGCCGAAGGTGTTGTCCTTGCCTACGGTGCCGGCGATAATTTCCTGGTAATACATGGTCGCCTTTTCGAAGAAGTGCTTCGGCAGGTTGGAGCAGTGGAAGCAGACGCACTTGTTCTCGTCCTCGCCGTAGTTGTTGTTCCAGTCGAGGAGGGCCGAGGGCGTCTGGCTGGCCAGGGCAAGCGCGTGCATGGAGACGGTGCCCATGACGTCGGTTTCGCAGGCGGCCGGCAGCAGGCTCTCGCTCATCATGCTCATCACCGTGCAGGGAACCACGCCGAAGTTCTCCTCGAGCGAGGTCCAGCACTGGACGGCGGACACAGTACAGTGCGTGTCCTTCATGAAGCGCTCGATGGCAAGGCCGAGTTTGGCCATTTTCATCAGCGCGGCGGCGGGCACGCCCGAGGTGGAGACATAAGCCTGGATGGCGTCGAGCTTCGCCTTGACATCCTTCTCGTCGTCTTTCATGCGCGCGACCATGCCAAAAATGTCGGACAGATCGAGGGTGACGACGGAGATGCCGCAGCGCTCCAGCAGCTTTTCGCTGTAGCGGACGGTGTTGAAGGCCTGCGGCCGCGCGCCAATGGCGCCGATGCGCAGCTTCCTCAGGCCGTTGGTCACGCGGCAGACTTTGGTGAACCAGTCAAGGTCTTTGCCAAAATCGCCGGAACTGGGCTGGACCGTGTGCTTCGCGGTGACGGAGTAAGGAATGCCGTACTGCATGAGGTTGTTGCAGGCCGACATCTTGCCGCAGAAGCTGTCACGGCGGTCGGAGATCTTCATGTCGTCGCGGCGGTCGGGGGTGGCCTGCACCAGCACTGGCACGTCGAGCCCGGAGTAGCGGATCGAGTCGGCGATGCCGCGCTCGTCGCCGAAATTCGGCAGCGTGACGACGATACCGTCGATCTCGTCGCGATGGGCGCGGAAGAGGTCGCCGCACCGGATGGCGTCGTCGTGGGTTTCGACCGAACCGAATTTGGACTGCTCAGGAGCGAGGGTGATGGCGCGGATGCCGGCCTTGTCGAGCACCGCCAGCATTTCCTGGCGCCCCTCTTTGGCCAGATGATCCGGGAAGAATCCACGGTTCCCGACAATAACTCCAAAAGTAAGCTGCTTTTTCATAATCTCCATTCTCAATGCTCGTTAAAGTGCAGAAATCCATGCTTCCCGCGCTCAGCGCGGGCGGAATTTAACCGTATAAAAGAGCCCCAGCGCGGTCATCAGCCCGCCCCACCAGATGTCCGGGTGCAACTGGTAGAGCACGGGCGCAGGCGCGGGCGGGTGTCCGAAGAACTCCCAGATCCCGGTGCCCGCGATGAGCAGGCCGTAGGCGAGCAGCAGGATGCCCGAGAAGAACCAGATGGAAAGCGATTCGCGCATGGGTACTCTCCGCGATTACCAGAAAATGATGTTGAGGGCCACGAAGACGACCGCAATGACGCCCGCCCACACGATTGGCTTCTGATACCAGTGATCGTCGTGCTCCTCCGGAATTTTGGTTGCGCCGTAGACAAGCCCTTCGAGTTCGGCCACGGGCCGCGGCCGGGTCGTGTAGCTGACAACGATGGTGACGAAGACGCAGACGAGCCAGGACCAGAGGGCGCGGTACATGTCCGCGGCCATGGCCCTGGCGTCCACGGAAAGTGCAACGTAGCGCAGTGCCGATGGATCGCGGTAGACCCAGATCCAGAGGCCGATGGCGGTGCCGGTTCCGGACAGCAGGCCCCAGAAGCCGCCGGCTTTGGTAGCGCGCTTCCACAACATGCCGAGAATGACGGTGCCGAAGAGCGGCGCGATGAAGAAACTGAACAGCGCCTGAACGTAATCCATGATGCTGGCCGCGTGCTGCACGATATAGGCGGTGCCCACAGAGATGAGCACGCCAATGAAGGTGCACCAGCGTCCCATCGCGACGTAATGGCTGTCACTGGCCTTCCTGTTCATGAAGGCGCCATAGATGTCGTAGGTCCAGACGGTGGCGAAGGCGCTGACGTTGCCGGCCATGCCGGACATGAAGCCGGCGATCAGCGCCGTGACGCCCAAACCGAGCAGCCCCGGCCCCAGATAACGCACCATCATCAGCGGGAGAACCTCGTTGTAACTGGGCTGTCCGGTAACCGCCGCCACATTTGCGGGGACGAGGTGAAAGGGCAGGACCGACAGCGCCAGCAGGCCGGGCAGGATGACGATGAAGGGCACCATCATCTTGAAGCCGGCGCCGATGATGGGCGACATGCGGGCGGCGCGCAGGCTGTGCGCGGAAAGCACGCGCTGGACGACGAGGAAATCCGTGGTCCAGTAGCCGAAGCTGATGACCAGACCGAGGCCGAAGACGATGCCGGTCCAGTGAATGCCCATGGGATTGTCGCGAAAGTGGGCCGTGGTGCTCCACAGGTGGATGTATTCGCTGCCCATGCGCTGGCTGATCTGAGCCTTGAGACTGGTCCAGCCGCCGGCTTCGATGAGGCCGAGGACGGGGATGAGCAGTGCGCCCAGCCAGATGAGCAGAAACTGCAGGACCTCATTGAAAATCGCGGAGCGCAGGCCGCCGAGGGCGACGTAGACGGCCACCGTGATCGAGGAGACCCAGATGGAGAAGTTCAGGTCCCAGCCGAGCACCACCTTCATGACCACCGCCATGGCGTACATATTGATGCCGCTCATCAGCACGGTCATGACCGCGAAGCAGATGGCGGACAGGCCGCGGGTGCCGTCGCCGTAACGCAGATGCAGGTATCCGGGAACCGAGTGCGTCTTCGAGATGTAATAGAACGGCATCATAATGATGCCAAGGAAGAGCATGGCGGGGATGGCGCCGATCCAGTACCAGTGAGTGGCGAGAATGCCGTACTGGTACGCCGAGCCCGCCCAGCCCATCAGCTCGAGCGAGCCCAGATTGGCGGAGACGAAGCTCAGGCCGGCGATCCACGCGGTCATCTCGCGCCCGGCCATGAAGAACTCTTCGCTGGTGTTGGAGGCGCGCTTCAGATAGATGCCGATGTAGATAACGATGGCGAAGTAGATGGCGATAACCGCAATGTCGACACCGTGGAGCCGAACCAGCGAGTGCCTGGCGGGGGTCGCAAGCACGGCTGCCAGTGATGCGGACGCAAATGCTGAGTACATGCCTGCTGGGCCTCAGTTTGGAATGGCAGAGCCGGAAGAGTTCCGGGTTGCAGGTTGAAATGGAACGGCGCAGAAAGAGCAGCTGAAAGCCTGAGTCGCGCCCGCGACGGTCTGCGGCGCCCGCGGAATGCGGGAGGGCCCGGCGCTGCAGCAGGTGTTTTCCGCTCCCCTCTTTCTACTGCCCATACGTGGCTTTTTCCCCATGCTTCCGAAAATAATGACGGTCCAGCAAGGCCTGCGAAACTCCGCGCGCCTCGGGGTTGAGCGTGGCCGTGTAAAAGGCCATGCGCGCAATGGCTTCCAGCACCACGCCATGATAAGCCGCCTGCATGGGGTCCCGGCCCCAGGCGAAAGGCGCGTGCCCGGCGACCAGCACCCCGGGCACGGCCTCCGGGTCGAGGTTCCGGAAGCGCCGCACAATGGTCTTTCCGGTATTACCCACATAATCCCCGGCAATCTCCTCCGCGCTCAGCTCCTCGGTGACCGGAACCGGCCCATAGAAATAGTCGGCGTGCGTGGTGCCGAAGGGCGGAATCTCGCGCCCCGCCTGGGCCCAGGCCGTTGCGAACTCCGAGTGGGTGTGCACGATGCCGCCAATGGCCGGAAAGGCGCGGTAAAGCTCCAGATGGGTAGCGAGATCGGAGGAGGGTTTCAGCTCTCCTTCGATGATTTTGCCGTGCAGGTCGCTCACCACCATGTCCGCCGCGGTCATGGTCTCGTAGGGCACGCCGCTGGGCTTGATGACCACCAGCCCCGTCACCCGGTCGATCCCGCTGGCGTTGCCGAAGGTGTACAGCACCAGGCCGCGGCGCACGATCTCCAGGTTCGCTTCGAGTACACGAGCTCGCAATTCGTCCAGCATGGTTTCACTCTATATGTATGCCGCGTGCATCGCGGCAGGACTGGAAACGGTATCATCAATAACCTCGCGGCTCCCGCCGCAACCCCTCTCGGGCGGCAGATTTCCTGTGATCACCCCCTGCGAGTTTCCGAGACCGCCTCCAGCGCAAGTCCAGGAACAAGCGGACATTCTACTAAATCGATGTAGGGATGTCGCCAATAAATCTCCGGAGGGCGTGAAACGGGCTTGATCCACTCGGATCCGGCGCCGGCCCCCGCTCATGCAGGCAGCTGCGAATGGCACGGAGCTCGGCAGGGGACCGAGCCGGCACCGCCGAGCGAGCGCGGGCGGTTGGGAACAATCGCCGGGTTCCGGGTGTCTCTTTGGTGCTTTCTTCCGATTACCAACATTTCCAAAATAGTTCTTGCACTTTGGCTGAGGAACGTGTTAACTATGCAGCCAATACTCAAAATAATCCTGCCCATCTGTATACAGGAGAAAGTGCATTCACCAGCCAACACTATGAAAATTGGGACTACGATTCGCGGTTATCGCCTGCAGAAAGGCCTTTCCCAGGGAGACATCGAGAAGCGCACAGGTCTGCTCCGCTGTTACCTGTCTCGTGTTGAAAACGGCCACACAGTTCCCTCGCTGGACACTCTGGCCAAGATCGCCGGAGCGCTGGAACTGCCGTTGGCTCAGCTATTTGCCGAAGACACGCTGAGCCGGCAATTCCAGACGCAGAAGCTTTCCGACGAGGAGCTCCGCTTCCTTACCCAGATTCGCCGGTACTCGACGAACCTGAACGACAGCGATCGGAAGCTGCTGCTGGCGATGGTGAAGAAGTTCGCCACCACGGCCGCCCGTTAGACCTCATCGGTTGGCCGCCCCGGCGCGCCCACGGCTGCGCCGGAGAAGCGCTTTGGTTCTGAAAACGCCGGTCAGGCTCCGGCGGGTGCGTAAGCCGCCCGTAATCCCCAGGCAAAGAGCAACAGCAGGAACGCCGTCACGGCAAAAGCCATGGCGCGCCGGCGGACGAACAGGCTACGTGGTGCTCCGATGCGCGGCACCAGCGGCAGGCCCAGCAGGATACCGCTGAGGAATCCGCCCAGGTGGGCCATGTTGTCGATCTGCAGGCGGGTATGCGCCGCCCAGATGCCGGCGTCGATGATAAAGTTCAGCAACGCGAAATACCACACGCTTCGGCGCAGCTTTTTCAGTTCGAACTGGGGAATGGGCAGCATGGGCGAACGCAGCAGCATGAGCAGCACGCCGGCGATGCCGAAGACCGCGCCGGATGCGCCCGCACTGACGATGCCGCCCTGCTGCGGCAGGAGCGGATGGAAGGCGATGCTGAGGAGATTGCCGGCCAGCCCGGTCAGCAAGTAGGCCGCGATCATGCCGAATTCGCCCAGCAGCGGCTCACCGAGCAGGCCGAGGTTCCACAGGCACCACATGTTGGCGCCGATGTGAATCCAGCCGAAGTGGACGAACATGGCCGTGATGACCCGCCACCACTGGCCGAAGTGGAATACGAATCCGCCATTCAGCAGGAGACTGAAGGATGCAAGGCCCTCAAATGTGGGCCCGCTCCACGAGTGGCTCTGCCACAGCGTGAAAAAGTAAACGGCGAAGTTGATGCCGACCAGCGAGTATGTGGCCGGCGCCGAGGCCCAATGCCGGCGCCGAGGCTGCGGCGGCAGCGAGTTATATTCCGGCGGCGGGTACCAGCCGCGCGGCTGCGGCGGCACGCCCCCGATGGGCACCGCGCCCGGCGGCAGGATCTCCGGCTGCGCTGTCCCGCGCCGGCTGCGTTCAGAATCCATATTGCTACCCTATCGTTCCCGCTGCGCCCTGACAAATGATCGCTCCCGCACGCGCTTCTCCACGTTTATTTACAATTTCCTGTTATCCGTTCTCATTGCGTACCACCTATTCCGGAGTCTTCCTTTGAGCGGTGAAAAACGTATTGCCCGCGCGCTGCTGAGCGCGACGGATAAATCGGGGCTCGTCGAGTTTGCGCGCCAGCTCGCCGGCCATGGCGTCGAACTGATATCCACCGGAGGCACGGCGCGCGCGCTGCGCGAGGCAGGTCTGAGCGTTCGGGACATCGCGGATCTGACCGGCTTTCCTGAAATGCTGGACGGCCGCGTGAAAACGCTGCACCCGAAGGTGCACGGCGGAATCCTGTATCGGCGCGAGGACGCGCGCCATCGCGAGCAGGTCGCGGCGCACGGCATCCGGCCCATCGACATGGTGGTGGTGAATCTCTACGCCTTCGAGAAAACCGCCGCGAAGCCGGGCGTGGAGTTCGCGGAGGTTGTCGAGAACATCGACATTGGCGGGCCGTCGATGGTCCGCTCCGCGGCCAAGAACTTCGAGGACGTGGCCATCGTGACCGCGCCGGCGGATTACGCCGCGCTGGCCGACGAGATGGCCTCGAATCAGGGCGCGCTTTCGCTCGAAACCCGGTGGCGCCTGGCGCAGAAAGCCTTTGCCGTGACCGCCGCGTACGACACCGCGATTGCCAACACCCTCGAGCAGACGAGCCTGCCCTCGGCAGGCACACGCGCGCCGGCTGCGTTCGGCGATGACTTTCCGCAGGCGCTGCGCATCGCGTATCCGCTGGCCCAGATGCTGCGTTACGGCGAGAATCCCCACCAGCGCGCGGCGCTCTACCACGACGGTTCCGGCAGGGGCGTGGCCGCCGCCGGGCAGCTCCAGGGCAAGGAACTCAGCTACAACAATCTCGTCGATCTGGACGCCTGCTGGGCGCTGGCGCAGGAATTCGACGAGCCGATGGTGGCCATCATCAAGCACACGAATCCCTGCGGCGCCGCGACCGGCGCCGATGTGCTGGACGCCTACCGCAAGGCTCTCACCGCCGATCCGGTTTCCGCGTTCGGCAGCGTGATCGGCTGCAACCGCGAGGTGAACGGCGATGCCGCCGAGGAAATGTCGACTCTGTTTGTGGAGGCGATCGCCGCGCCGGGATTCACGCCGGAGGCCTGCTCTCGGTTCGCGGCGAAGAAGAATCTGCGCCTGGTCGTCGTGCGGCCTTCCGCGCAGAAACACGTCGTAAAGCAGGTTTCCGGCGGGCTGCTGCTGCAGGACGCCGACCTCGGCCGCATCTCCGCTGCCGAAGTCAAAATCGTGACGAAGCGCATGCCCACGCCGGAGGAGCTGGCTTCGCTGCTCTTCGCGTGGAAGGTCTGCAAACACGTGAAGTCGAACGCGATTGTCTACGCGAAGAACGGGCAAACGCTGGGCGTGGGCGCGGGCCAGATGTCACGCGTGGACGCGGCGAAGTTCGGCGCAATGAAGGCCGTGCTGCCGCTCACGGATTGCGTCGCCGCCTCTGACGCCTTCTTTCCCTTCCCCGATGGACTGGAAGTGGTGGCGCGGGCCGGCGCGACAGCGGTGATTCAGCCCGGCGGCTCAGTCCGCGACAGCGATGTGATCGCGGCGGCGGACCGCCTGGACCTGGCGATGGTCTTTACCGGCATGCGGCACTTCCGCCACTGAGGCCGACGGAGCAGCAACTCCGCACCCGTCGCTACTGCGACGTCTCCTGATAGACCCGCACCCAGTCCACCAGCATTTGCTGCGGAAACTTCGTGCTCGCGTCCGGATTGCCCGGCCATGCCCCACCGACCGCGAGATTCAGCACGAAGAAGAACTGGCCTTTGTCGAACGGCCACTCCGCGCCTGGCGGCAGGTCCGCAGGCGTTTCCGTCGCGTAGATATTGCGCGGGCTGTCCACGTAGAACTGCACTTTCCCGGGCGACCACAGCATGCCATAGGTATGAAACCGGCGCGCAAATGCCGCGTGGTTCGGCAGCGAGTACCGGTTCGTGATGATGTGCCCGGTGAAACCCGTCCCGTGGATTGATCCGTAGATGATGTCCGGCGTCCGGCCGATGTTCTCCATAATGTCGAACTCGCCGCAGGCCGGCCAGGGCTCGGTGTTGATGTCCTCGCCCAGCATCCAGAACGCCGGCCACATGCCCTGGCCACGGGGAATTTTGATCCGCGCTTCGATGCGCCCGTATCGGAAACTCTGAAGGCCCTGAGTCGCCAGCCGGGCTGACGTGTAGCCGCCGTGGCCTGTGCGGCGCGCCACGATGTGCAGATACCCATCGTGGCCGACCCAGGAATTCGGCTTGCCGGCGTCGCAGGGTGGGGTGTTCGATCCATAAGCGCAATATGTCTCCAGCTCCTGATTGCCCCATCCGCCGCCACCCGTTTCATAGGTCCAGCTGAGGAGACTGGGCCGGCTGCGCGCGGTCGGAGAATTGAATTCATCGCTCCACGCCAGGATTTCGCTGGTCACCGCCCTGGGCGCGGCGGCCTTCTCAGCCGGCGCTGCGACGGCGATGATCGTAACCGCTGAAAATCCGAGTACGCACAGCAATCCGGCCAGCCACTTGCTCATCAGCAACCTCCGCATCCGCCAACGTTCCAGACTACCCCGGGCGAGGCATGGCGGCTGCGAATTGCCTGCCCGTTGTGATAAACGTGACGGATGCGGACTCCGCAGAACCGCCTGCGCCTCAGTGAAATCGCGCCTGGCCTGGTGCAGTCGGAGATTCGCGCCATGTCGGTCGAGTGCGAGCGCGTGGGCGGCATCAACCTCGCGCAGGGCGTGTGCGATACCGGCGTACCTGCTGTGGTGGCTGCGCGCGCCGTGGAGGCCATCGCCGAGGGGAGCAACATTTATACGCGGCTCGACGGCATCGCCCCGCTGCGCCAGGCGATCGCGGAGAAGCTGGCCCGGCATAACGGCATCCAGGCCGATCCCGAGGGCGAAATCCTCGTCGCGTCCGGCGCTACCGGCGCGTTCTACGCGGCCTGCATGGCGCTGCTCAATCCCGGCGACGAAGTCATCCTCTTCGAGCCGTTCTACGGCTACCATCTGAACACGCTCGCCGCGATGCGCGCGCGGGCCGTTTCCGTGCCGCTCGCCGCCGGCGACTGGGCGCTGGACGCGGATGCGCTGCGAGCAGCCATCGCGCCGCGCACGCGGGCGATGGTGATCAACTCGCCGTCCAACCCCTGCGGGAAGGTTTTTTCGCAGGCAGAGCTGGAGGTGGTCGCGGCGCTCGCCCTCGAGCACGACTTGTTCGTCATCACCGACGAGATTTATGAGTACTTCGTCTACGGCGGCGCCCGGCACATCAGCATGGCCACCCTGCCGGGGATGGCGGAGCGGACGATCACCATCTCCGGCCTCTCGAAAACCTTCAGCATCACCGGCTGGCGCGTCGGGTATCTGGCTGCGGACCGGAAGTGGATGGGTGCGATCGGCTACTTCCACGATCTGACGTACGTGTGCGCGCCTTCGCCCTTCCAGCACGCTACGGCTACCGGGCTGGTGGCGCTGCCGGATTCGTTTTATGCCGCGATGGCCGGCGACTACCAGGCCAGGCGCGACCTGCTGTGCGCGGCGCTCGCAGATGCGGGCCTCGCCCCCTCTGTTCCGGAAGGCGCGTACTACGTGCTGGCGGACGCGACGCGACTTCCCGGCGCCACCGCGCGCGAGAAGGCGCGCCATCTGCTGCGGCAGACGGGCGTGGCGGCCGTCGCTGGAACGGCCTTTTTCTCGAATGGACGCGGCGACCACCTGCTGCGCTTCTGTTTTGCGAAACGGGATGAGGATTTGCAGCGGGCCTGCGCGGCGCTCTGTGCCGCGGCGAACATCTGATGAGGAAGAGCCGGGACCAGTCCCCTCCCGGGAGGAGATAGCGCAACCGCAGAAGCGGCAGGTGATCTATGCGCTCGGGGGAAGTCGGTATGCCACCTTCGAGCTGGTGCCGCTTCTGACAGCCTCCTTTATCTTTCGGGTGAAAGGGGCGGCGCAGGCAGGATGGAAGCTCGCGTGTATTACTTCAGACGTTCCGTGCAGTGCTTCTACTTTGTTATCGGTCTCTGGTTCATCGGATCGGCGGCTTTTCTCGCCTGCGAGATGCCCTCGGTGCTCATCGCAATGATCCTGGGCCTTCCGGGAATCTACGCCTGGCTCTGGGCGATGCGCTCCCGCCTTACCGTCAGCGGTTCTGAGATTTCCGTTCGCTACGCGTCCGGGGAGGACTCGGCACAAATCAGCGAGATCAAAGGCTGGCGAAAGGAATTCGGAGATGAGAACAGGTCCGGGTGGGTCCTGCGGCTGCAGGACACAGCGCGCTCGCTGCGCATCGATCGAGATTTCGCCGTGGACGACTTCTTTCTGGACTTTATCGCGAGGTTGAAGGATCTGAACGAACCGGAGACAAGCGTCGTCCGGTAACACGCATAAAGAAGGCCGCACCTCTGACAGATGCTGCGGAGAAATTGCTCACGCCGCCGTCGACGTTACGATCTCCACCAGCGGGTAGCCGAGGCGCTTCCACTCGTCGTAGCCGCCGCGCAGGGGGCGCACGCGACGGATGCCCATCCGGCGCAGGGTCAGGGCCATCTTCGCCGACGTGGCCTCGCTGGGACAGGTGCAGAACAGCACAATCTCCTGATCGCGCGGGATGCGCCCGCTGTCCTCAACCAGCTTGTCGGGCGTGAGACTCAGCGCACCCGGCAGCGTGCGCGGATCGGGCAGGTAATCCAGCGGATGGCGCAGGTCCACGATGAAGACCGGCTGGCCGTCGTCCATCATGCGCTTCAGTTCCGTCGGCTCCAGCCGTGCCATACGCACGGAGCGCAGGAACGCCCGGCGCTCCAGCATGCGCCACCCCAGAAACCCCAGGAGCAGCAGCAGGAAGATCACCACGGCAAAGTGCCCGGCCAGGGAAAGGGCATGAGGATTGCGCTTGAGCACATCGCCGAAGAACCGCCCCCCGAGCAGGCTGGTGAGCGCCCACAGCAGCGCACCCGTGCCGTCAAATACCAGGAATTTTCCGTAGCTCATGCCGCTTTGCCCCGCGATGGGAGCGGCCACCGTGCCCAGCCCCGGCACAAATTTGGCCAGCAGCAGCGCGGGCGCTCCGCGTTTGGAGAAGTAACCTTCGGTCTTGCGCACGCAGGCCGTGCTTTCAAGACTCAGCCTGCACACCAGGCGTACCACTGCCCCTCCGTACCGTTTGCCGAAGGCATACCAGACCGAGTCGGCCAGCAGACTGCCCGCCAGCGCCGCTGCCAGGATCATCGGAAGACTCAGCTTGTGAGTTGCGCTCAGCGTCCCCGCGGTCAGCAGCAACGGTGTACTGGGGATGGGGATGCCGAGCTGCTCCCCCAGCACCCACAGCAGCACGACCGCAAAGCCGTAGCGGATGAAGACGTCGAGAGCGATGGGCATGGGGACCTGCCTGGGAACAGCCGTCCGGAAGCTCCAGTATAGATGCGGCTGGTTCCAGCCCGCGATTCAACCGACTGAACGGCTCCTCGGAGGCTGACAGGAGAATTCAGGCAATATGGCAGAATTACAGAAGTACATGACAGAAAGGCAGAATTTTGAGCCTAAGCATAAAAAATAAAGAGACTTACCACCTGGCTCGGGAGTTGGCAGAGGCAACGGGTGAAAGCATCACGCAGGCGGTCAGGATCTCCGTGCGGGAGCGCCTCGAGCGAACCCGCAGCCGTCGCAGGCGCGGAACGGCTGCCCGGCGGCCGGCGATTGGGGCGGATTGCGCAGCGCGTCTGAAGGATCCTTTCCGCTCCACTGACCACGGAACTTTGCTCTGCGACGAGAAGGGGCTGCCGCGATGATCCTGGACTCGTCCGCGCTGACTGCGATTCTCGGCAATGAGCCCGAGGCGGCGGATCCTGCCAGTGCGATCGAAGCGGCTGGGGAGTGCCGCATTTCGGCGGTGAATTATGTGGAGGCCGCAGCGGTGATCGACGGCAGCCGCGATCCGGCGGCCAGCCGCCGATTCGACGATCTGGTACGGGAGGCAGCGGTGGCGATCGATCCGGTAAGGGCAGTGCAGGCGCAACCGGCCCGTGAGGGGTACCGGGATTCTGGAAAGGGTAGTGGCCATCCCGCGCAGCTGAACTTCGGCGACTGCTTCGCTTATGCGCTGGCCAGATCAGCGGGGCAGCCACTGCTTGTTAAGGGCAGCGATTTCTCGCGGACGGACATCGCTTCCGCGCTGCCCTGAGCTACGGCTGCCCTCTGAAGTCCACCTGCAGCCGCCGTCCCTTCGCGCTGCTTTCGCGCGCCAGCTCGATCAGACGCGTCGTGCGCCACACCTGCTCCGGCTGAACGGCCAGCTCGGTACGGCCCAGCAGCGCATCGCGCACGTTGGCGTAGTAGCCGCGGTAATCGCCTTTCAGGGTCGGCACGCGGCGCGTCCGGGCTCCGCTGCAGCTGCGCAGCTCGCCCCAGTCGCTGGCCGGATCCTCGCCGAATCCCGGCGCGTCGAAGGCCATGCCCGCCTGGATCTGATCTTCCTGCGGGTCGAGCCCAAACTTCGTAAAGCTGCCTGTGGTTCCGTGGATCACGTAGCGCGGACCCGGCATGCAGGCCATCAGCGTGGAGCGCAGCAGCACCGACATGGGATGCGGCTTCTCGTATTCGAGGAACATATCCCAGGCATCGTCCACTACAGCGTTGTCCCGAACCACGCGCACGCTCGCCGTAATCGTCGCCGGCGCGCCGAAAAGCGTCAGCGCCTGATCGACAACGTGCGGACCGAGATCGAAGAGCGTGCCGCCGCCCGGCTCGCCATTTTCGCGCCACACGTCCAGCCGCGGGGCAACACGAAAGCGGTCGTAATGTGCTTCATACGACACCACGCGGCCCAGCTCGCCGCTGGCCAGCACCTGGCGCACGGTCTGGAAGTCGCCGTCCCAGCGCCGGTTCTGGTAAGCGCTGAGCAACAGCTTCTTGTGGCGTGCCAAATGAATCAGCTCCGCCGCTTCGGCCGAGGTGAGGGTAAACGGCTTGTCGATGACGACGTTCCGCTGCGCGTGCAGGCACTGCCGCGCCAGCTCAAAATGCGAGTAGCTGGGAGTGGCGATCACCACGAGCTGGATGCCGACATCCCCCAGCATCTCCTCCACCGAGCGCGCGTGCCGGAGGTGCGGATAATGTTTCGCCGCATCGTTGCCGCTGCGCTGCACCACGCAGGCCAGCTCCAGACCAGGAGTGGCCTCGATCACAGTTGTGTGGAAAACGCGGCCAGCCAGACCAAATCCCACCACGCCAACGCGAATCGGTTCCTGCATAGCAATCATTATGACAGTCAGACAGCCGCCAGCGCTTCGGGGCGGGCTGTGCCGGGGGAATTCCGTGGTCCGATGACTCACCGAAACTCCGGTCCCATTCCGCACGCCCGGGTGATATGCTGCGCGAAGATTCCCATGCTCCTCGAACTGCGGGCTGAGAACTACGCCGTCATCGATCACGCCATCGCCGCGTTCGGCCCGGGGCTGAATCTGCTCACCGGCGAGACGGGCGCGGGCAAGTCGATCCTGGTCGATGCGCTGTCGCTGCTCATGGGCCAGAAGGCGTCGAGCGACCTCATCCGCCACGGCGCCGACCGCGCCGTTTTGTCCTGCCTCTTCGAGTCGACGCCGGGCGCGGAAGCCATCCTCGAGGAAAACGGCATCGATCCCGAGGGCCAGGAGATCATCCTGCGCCGCGAAATCCTGCCCGGCGGCAAGGGGCGCGTCTTCGTCAACAACCAGCCGGCCACGGTAACCGTGCTGCGCGCGCTCGCGCCGGAGCTGGCCCTCATTCACGCCCAGAGCGAGACCATCTCCGGCTTCGACCCCGGCCAGCAGCGCGGCCTGCTCGATCGTTTTGGGGGCATGGCGACGGATTCCGTCGCCGAGGCCTTCGCTCACTGGCGAGAAATTCAGACGCGTCTGGCGGAGCTGGAGCACGACGAACAGGATCGTCTGCGCCTGGCCGACCTGTGGAGATTTCAGGCGCGCGAAATTCAGTCCGCCGCGCCGCAGCCCGGCGAGGACGAGGCGCTGGGAACCGAAAAGCGCGTGCTGGCCAATGCCGAAAAGCTCTACGCGGCGGCCATGGGCGCGAACAACCTGCTCTACGAGGACAGCGCCTCGGCGGAAACCGCGCTGCAGGGCGCGCAGAAGCACCTGGAGGAGCTGGCTCGGTACGACGCGGCCTTTGCCGAATCCGTGCAGCAGCTCGCCGCGGCGCGTGCCGCCGTGCAGGACATCGCCGGCACCGTCCGCAACTACGCCGATCGCATCGACGCCTCGCCTGAGCGCCTGGCCGAGATCGAAGACCGGCTGGCGCTGCTGGACCGGCTGAGGCGAAAATACGGGGCGACGCTGGCCGAGGTGATCGCGTTTGGCGAAGAGGCAGCGCGCAAGCTGGCCGAGATTGAAAATCGCGATGAGCTTCTCAGGTCGCTGCGCGCCGAGCTGGCCCGTGCTGCCGAGGCCTATCGCGCCACCGCACGCGCGCTCACCACCGAGCGCGCCACCGCGGCCAAAAAGCTGGAGAAGCTGGCGGAATCGCAGATCAACGACCTCGCCATGAAGGCGCGCTTCTCTGTGGCCGTCATCCCCAGCGAGGAAACATCGGCCTGGACTGCGCACGGCTGGGACGAGGTGGAATGCCGCATCGCCACCAACGCCGGCGAGCCGCTCAAGCCGCTCGATCAGATCGCCTCCGGCGGTGAGATGTCGCGGGTGTTGCTGGCGCTGAAAGTCAGCGTCGAAGAAGGCGCTAATCGGTCACGCGCACGGAAGGTGCAAATCCCGCGCACGCTGGTCTTCGACGAGATCGACATCGGGATTGGCGGCCGCGCGGCCGAAGCCGTTGGGCGCAGGCTGCAGGCGCTCTCGCGCGTGCAGCAGGTGCTGTGCGTCACGCATCTGCCCCAGATCGCGGCCTTCGCCAGTCAGCATCTGCTGATCGAAAAGCAGGAGCGCCAGCGGCGCACGCACACCTCCGTGCGGCTGCTCACCTCTCAGGAGCGCGCCGAGGAAATCGCCCGCATGATCTCCGGCGCCACCGTTACGGAGACCTCCCTGCGCCACGCCGAACAGATGCTGAAGGCCAGCGCGGCGCCGGCAGGGTAAGCGCGGACGATACCTGCGCGTTTCGGAATCCATTGAAGCCCTGTGGCATCCTGAATACAGAAGATGGCCCCGGAGCATACCCACCACCGGCTCTCCTTTGAGCACACCATTGCCAGTGCCCGCGAGACGATGGTGCTCAGCGAGATCGCTCATCTCGCGGTCGACAGTTTTCGCGCCGCGAAGCTCCGCTTCGCTCTGACCGCGCTGGGCATGGCCATCGGCACCGCGTCGGTCATCCTCGTTGTTTTCATCTCCGCCACCGGGCGCCAGTACATCCTGAACGAGATCAACGGAATCGGCACCAATATGGTGGAGCTGGAATATGCCGGCGGCGGCGCCGGTGCCGTCTCCGCCAACCAAACCGATTTCCTCACCTTCGACGACGAGCAGGCGGTGGACGAGCAAGTGCCCGCGGTCGCGGCGTCCTCCGTGGTGCTCGACATGCACCAGCCCATCAGCTTTGGCAACGGCATCTCGAAGGAGGTCCTGGTTCTCGGCGTCGAGCCGGAATACCGCGAGGCGCGCAATCTGGTCACCCTGGACGGGCGATTCTTCGACGACGAGGACGAAACGACCCACGCCAAGGTGGCCGACGTCACGGTGCCGTTTGCGGTGGCCAAATTCGGCAGCGCCAGCGCCGCGGTCGGCAGAACCTTCCAGATCAGCGGCCTTCCCTTCACGGTGATCGGCACGTTCAGGGAGCGCGTCGACACCTTCGGCCAAACCGAAATCGCCGATCAAACCATTCTCATTCCGTACTCCGTCGCGCGGTACTTCACCGGAACCGACTACGTGAAGCAGATTTACTTCTCCGTCGGCAACCAGAGCGACGTGCTGGACGCCGCAAAGCAGATTGTCGCGGCCGTCTCGAAGCGGCACCTGCCGACCTCGGTCTACAAAACCTTCACCCTCACCGCGCTCATCACCACCGCGCGCCTGGTTACGGTCGCGCTGACCGCGATGCTCATCCTGATTTCCGCGGTCACGCTCGCGGTGGGCGGCGTGGGCATTATGAACATCATGCTGGCCAACGTGCGCGCGCGCACCCGCGAGATCGGCATCCGCAAGGCGCTGGGCGCCACGCGCCGCGAGATCCGGCTGCAGTTCCTCATGGAGGCCGTCTTCGTCTCGCTCTTCGGCGGCGTGATCGGCGTCATCGTCGGACTGTCGGTTCCCTTTTCCATCCGGTTTTTAACCGACTACAAAGTGCCCGTTACCGGATGGTCGGTGCTGATCGGCCTGGCTGCTTCGACGATCGTCGGCGTCGTCTTCGGCACGCTGCCCGCCAACCGCGCCGCCGCGATGGATCCCATCGAGTCGCTGCGCTACGAATAGCGCAGGCTACCGCACCTGCACGCCTTTCGGGATGTACGCGATCGCCAGTTGCATCTGCGTGCCGCCGGGGACTTCCACGTTGTGGCCCTTCGCGAGGAACGTGGCCGATGTGGGCTGATGAATGTCGCTCTTCAGCATCACGCCGGGGACGCCATTCTGCTCATTGGTCGCCGCCGCGCTCTCCGGCGACGGCTCGGTGTTCATCGGCTGAGGCTGTGGCTGCGGCTCGCCCTGCATCCCCGGAGTCCCGCCCGGTCGGCCTGCACCAGCCGATGGCGCGGATTCAGGCGCCGCGCCACCCTCCGCCATCGGACCGCCCGTGTCTGCGCTGGTCTGTGCCATCGCCGGAGCGGCCAGCTCCATCACCGTCACCTTCACCGGCAGCACCGTGCCATCCTTCAGCTTCGCCTGATTGAAGGTCACCGTGATTTCCGAGTTGCTGTGGTGCTGCGACGCCTCGACCGCATCCACCTGGCCCATCAGTACCGTGTTTCGCTGCAGGGCCGGCTCATCGGGCAGATTCACCGTCTGCTCCAGCTTCGCCGTCACGGTCTGCCCAGGCTTCAGCTTCTTCGCATTCAGCCCTTTTTGCAGTTCCGCTTTCGCCGGAACCATCACAATTTGGTGAGGCGCGGGTTCCTGCGTCCCACTCACCGGCTCCTGCGCCCCATTCACCGCGTTTCCGTTGTTCTGGCTCCAGCCGCTCGGGCTCGCCAGCAGCGCGGCCAGCGCCACGCCGGCGCCCAATGCTATCCGTCCTGTCCACCTGCGCATACATCCCCCTTTGTGCCGCACACTCGCTCCCCTCTCCGGGAGACGCCCACGCACAGGGGCGCGTTGCCCGGACTGCTAAACTGAAACAGACCCATGACCGCTGCGGACCCCCAGATTTCCGGCATCTTTCCGGACTGGAAGGCCCTTCTGGCTCTTCCCGACCGGCCTTTGCGCTGACCGGGCCGGCTCCGCGCCGCAAGTTCCGCGTCCTGCTTCTCTCTCGAAAGGTTTCTGTGAGCAACATCCGCAATATCGCCATCATCGCGCACGTCGACCACGGCAAGACCACGCTGGTGGACGGCCTGCTGCGCCAGGCCGGCACCTTCCGCGCCAACGAAGCCGTCGCCGAAAGGGTCATGGACTCGAACGAGCTGGAGCGCGAGCGCGGCATCACCATCCTCGCCAAGAACACGGCGGTCTTTTACCACGGGCAGAAGATCAACATCGTCGACACTCCCGGCCACGCCGACTTTGGCGGCGAAGTGGAGCGTGCGCTGAAGATGGTGGACGGCGTGATGCTGCTGGTCGACGCCAGCGAAGGCCCGCTGCCGCAGACGCGCTACGTGCTGTCGAAGGCGCTGGAGGCGCGGCTGCCTCCCATCCTCGTCATCAACAAGATCGACCGGCCCGACGCGCGCGCCCAGGAAGTCCTCAACGAGGTCTACGACCTGTTTATCGATCTGGACGCGACCGAGGATCAGCTCGATTTTCCCGTACTCTACACGAATGCGAAGCTGGGACAGGCCAGCACGGATCCCGCCACGCCCGGCGAGAACCTTCAGCCGCTGTTTCAGGCAATCCTCGACACCACCCCCCGGGGCAAAGGGGATCCTGACGGCATCCTCCAGATCCAGGTCAGCAACCTCGATTACTCCGATTACCTCGGCCGCCTCGCCATCGCCCGCGTCTACCAGGGCACGCTGTGCACGGGCGATGACGTGGCCATTTCCAAACGCGACGGCTCGCTCCACAGGACGCGCATCACAAAGCTCTTCACCTTCAGCGGGCTCAAGCGCGTCGATATCGAGGCCACGGAGATCGACGACATCGTGGCCGTCGCGGGCGTGGAGGGCATCACCATCGGCGAAACCATCACCAGCGCTGAGAACCCGGCGCCGCTGCCGCCGATTGTGATCGATGAGCCGACGATCGCGATGCAGTTCTCTGTGAACAACTCGCCGATGGCCGGCCTTGAGGGTCAGTGGGTGACGTCGCGCAATCTGCGCGAACGGCTTGAGAAGGAGCTGCTGACGAACGTCTCCATCCGCGTTGAGGAAACCGGCTCGCCGGACAGCTTCAAGGTTCTGGGCCGCGGCGAACTGCAGCTCTCGATTCTGATCGAGATGATGCGGCGCGAAGGCTACGAGCTGATGGTCGGCCGCCCGGAGATCGTCACCCGCGAGGTCGACGGCAAGCTGATGGAGCCAGTCGAGCACCTCACCATCGATATTCCCGAATCCTTTATCGGGGTGGTCATCGAGCGCCTCGGGCCGCGGCGCGGCGAGATGGTGAAGATGCACAACCACGGCTACGGCCGCGTCCGCCTGGAGTTTCGCGTGCCCTCGCGCGGACTGATCGGCCTGCGCGGCGAGCTGCTCACCGACACGCGCGGCACCATCGTCATGAATTCCCTTCTTGACGGCTACATGCCGCATCAGGGTCAGATTCCGCAGCGCCCCACCGGCGCACTGGTGGCCGATCGGCCGGGCCTGACAACGGCCTACGCGCTGGAGGGTCTGGAAGACCGAGGTGTGCTGTTTACGCCACCCGGCGTTGAAGTCTACGAGGGCATGATCATCGGCGAGCACTCGCGCGACAACGACCTGGACGTGAACGTGGTCCGCGAGAAAAAGCTGACCAACATGCGCGCCTCGACCGCCGACGATGCCATCCGCCTCGCACCTCCGCGCCTGCTGAATCTCGAGCAGGCCATCGAGTTCATCGCCGATGAGGAGATGGTGGAGGTGACGCCGAAGTCGCTGCGACTGCGGAAGAAAATCCTGCAGTCCAATCGGCGGCCGCGCCGGAATCCGACGGTGACAGTGTAGCGCCTGCGGCCGGGACGCTGATGGTATCCTGGTTGCGTTCCAGCCATGGTGATACTGTCACGACCTGCTTTCCTGCTGACGCTGATCGGCGCGGTGGTAACGCCGCAATTCGCGTGTGCACAGCGGTTCCCTGCCTCGGATCCCGCGGTGGCCTGCTCTCGGGCGAACCTGGAACAATCCGTCACCGTCGATCAGCTTACGTTTAGCAGCTATCACAACGAAAAAGAAGGTACTGCCTGCTTTCAGGCTGTTCGCAACGGCAGGATTCTTTTCCGCCGCACCAGTGACAATGACGGCGACTACCTTATCGGGCAGCGCCCAAATCCGAGACGGTGCTGGAACGTGCCAAACATCTCCGACGGCGTGGACCTTACCGGGTTAGGCCATCCCGATATGGTGGTCTGCAGCTACACGGGCGGCGCCCACTGTTGCCTGCCGGCGTGGGTCTTTGAGCTGCAGCCGGCCTTCCGCCGTATTGCCGCGATCGATGCCGAAGACACGTGGCCGGCATATTTTGCCGACGTCGATCACAATGGCCATTATTACTTCCTTTCCGATGACTGGACTTTCGCCTACTGGCCAAATTCGTTCGCCGGGTCCCCGGTGGCTCCGATAGTTCTGCAGTTTGTGCCGGACGGCAAAGGAGGGGGCTCGTATCACCTTGCCCTGGAGAAGATGCGTAAACCAGCGCCGACTCCAGCCGAGTGGAACAAGTCGCTTCGGCATGCGCGGGCTGCGTTCTCGAACGGCCCGTGGCCGCTGTTCCTGGGTGCGACGCTTTGGACGACGGAAATGCGTTTGATTTATTCCGGCCACTCTGATCTGGCCTGGAAATTTCTCAACGAAGCCTGGCCCGCGAAGATTCCGGGCAAACAGAGTTGGCTTGGCGACTTCTGCTCGCGACTGAAAACCAGCCCCTGCTGGCTCGATCTGCAGCCCAGCCTTCGAGACACCCCGGCCGTTTGCGCCGCAGCAAAGCCGAAGATGCAGCAGACTCCATTTCCCGCCCGCGGTTATTTCAGGTGAAATACGCGCAGCACGCATTTTACGTGGAGGTCAGAATATGACCCGGACTGCGAAAAAGCAGAACGTCACCGTCAGCCTTCACCCGGAAACCGTCAGGAAGGCGAAGATTCCTGCCGCCACGCGCTCTACTTTCGTCAGCGGACTGCTGGCTGAGCAGATCGAGGCCCTGACCGGCGAGGACGAGGCGTACGAGAGGGCGAAGCGTTCCGCGCTTTCTCTGATGAGGAAGGGCCTCCATCCGGGAGGCGCGATTGCGGCCAGCCGGGACGAACTCCACGAGCGATAAGACGTTCGTCGATTCCAACGTCCTGATTGATGCCTCTGACCTCGATGCAGCCGCGAAATGCCGCAAGGCTGCGGAGATTCTGGAATCCAGGACAGCGCATCCTCGGCCTGCGGATCGAAAATCCCTTCGCGGTGCGGTGAAAATACCCCGCGACCGTCTACAGCCCCCGGTAGCTCCCGCCGTCCACCAGGATCGTCTGCCCGGTGACGCTCGCCGACGACTCCGACGCCAGCCACACCACCGCGGCCGCCACTTCTTCCGGCGTGGCCATGCGCCCGATGGGAATGTCCTGCTCCAGCTCCCGCTGCACCTCTTCGAGGGACACGCCACGGTTCCTGGCGCGCTGCTCCAGCAGGCTGCGCGAGCGATCGGTTTCAGTGAACCCTGGTCCCACGTTATTCACGGTGATGCCATCGCGGCCGAACTGCCCGGCCAGTGAGCGCACCAGGCCCAGGATGCCGGCACGAATCGTGTTCGACAGCACCAGCTCCGGCGCCGGCTGCTTGACCGTGTAAGAGGTGAGCGTGACGATGCGCCCCCAGTGCTGGCGCTGCATGTGCGGCAGCACCGCCTGGGCAAAGCTGACCGCGCTGCGCAGATTCAGCAGCCACGCGCGCTCCCACTCTTCCATGGTGGTCTGCAGGAACGGCTTGGCCGGCGGACCTCCGGCATTGGGAATGCAAACATCAACGCGCCCGAAGCGGCCGGCCGTGGCCGTCACAAATCCCCGCACTGCGGCATCATCGGCGACATCCACTGACTTGGCAAAGGCCTGCACCCCGAAGCGGCTATGCGCCTCCGCGGCGACCGCGTCCAGCACGTCCTGGCGGCGCGCGCACAGCGCCACGTGCGCGCCTTCGGCGCCCAGAGCCAGAGCGATCGCGCGTCCAATACCCTGGCTGGATCCGGCCACCACGGCTACTTTGCCCTTCAGTCCGGTTTCCATGCGCCCTATCATAGTCCACAGGTTTCCCGGCGGCGCACCGGACCCGCGCCGCTCATCCTCTGGCTCAAGGAGATCCCCGCTTGCCCGGAACTCAGGAACTGCAATATACCGGTTTCGACAGGATTCCCGCTGAAACTCTGAATCCGCTCTTCTCGCGGCAGCTCGTCTATGGCGAGCGCGCCATGCTGGCGCGGATTGTGCTGCAGAAGGGCGCGGTGGTGCCCGAGCACAGCCACGAAAACGAGCAGATCACCTATGTGGTGGAGGGGGCGCTGCGCTTCACCCTGGGCGATGGACGCGTGATCACCGTGGGCGCCGGCGAAGTCCTGGTAATTCCGTCGAATCTCCCACACAGCGCCATCGCCGTGGAGGACACGCTGGATCTGGATATCTTTGCGCCGCCGCGCGCCGACTGGATCGCGGGCACGGATGCCTACCTGCGCCGGTAAATCACCGCGGGATGCACCTCAGGCCCGGGCAGCCGGAGAGGCTGGCACGGCCAGCCGGCAGCAGTTGCGCCCGGCCGCCTTGGCGGCATAGAGGGCCAGGTCGACTTCGCGCAGCACCAGCTCCGCGCCGGGATTGTTCCAGTCCGTGTTCGACAGCACCCCGAGGCTCACCGTCATGCAGATTTGCCCGATCGCGGTCGGGATCGGCGCGGCGGCAATGGATTGCCGCAATTGCTCGGCGCGCATCATCGCCCCTCTGGCATTGCACTGCGTGAGCACGGCCAGAAACTCCTCGCCGCCGTAACGCCCCACCAGATCGTAGCCGCGGATGGCTCTGGAAAAGCGGTGGGCGATCTCGCGCAACACCTCGTCGCCCACCGGATGTCCGTGGCGGTCGTTCACTTCCTTGAAGTGGTCGAGATCGGCGAGCAGCACCGACATGCAGAGGTTCTCGCGCGCGCAGCGCGCCAGCTCTCGATCCAGCAATTCCAGAATGGCGCCGCGGTTCAGCAGCGACGTCAGCGAATCGTGGCTGGCCTTGAAGCGCAGGTCTTCGCGCGCGCGCTTCAGCTCCGCCTCCGTCTCCTTCAGCGCGGTGATGTTGCGGCCGATGCCGATGATGCCCACCGGCTGGCCCGCAGGATCACGCAGCGGCACCTTGGTGGTGAGGATGTAACGGAGGCGGCCGTCGGTTTCCCGGACGTGCTCGTCGCGGCTGACCAGCGGCTCCCCGGTCTCAATCACCCTCTGCTCGTCGCGGAAGAACCCGGTCGCCAGGTTATTCGGATAGAAATCGAAGTCCGTTTTACCCACCAGATCCGCTCCCGACGGAACCCCCATGACTTCCGCCGTGCCCTGGTTGGCGAACAGGAAACGGCTCTTCGCATCCTTGACGTAAATCAGATCGGGAAGGCTGGAGAGGACCGCACGCAGCATCGACAGCTCGCCGGGGAACTTTTCCCGCACCATCTGGTGCGCTGGCCAGTCCGTCACAAAGCGCCAGACCACCATTCCAACGGCGAACGCGAGGAGCAGGAGCAGAAACAGGCTCGCCCAGCGCACTATGGCGTCCGCGTGCGGAGCGATCCACGAACCCGCTGCCCATCCATATTCGGCCGTCGCCTTCAGCGCTCCGGGTTGCGGGAAACTTTCCATCCTTCGTCGGCCGGCGGCCCTGCCTCGGTGGTTCCGCTGCGTCCCAACCCAGGCTTTGGCTGCGTCCGAAGCATACACCGGCAACGGCCTGCGGCGACAGGCTCCTGTGCGACGGACGCACCTCCACCGTAACCGGCCCTCCCGGTCCGGAACAGTGATCCATTTTGTTACCTGGAAAGACTTATATGCCGAAGAGAAGATTCAGAGCGCGGCAGGGGGAATGCAAACTTCCAGGCACAGAACGGGTCTGATCAACTCCTGATGATCGGCAGCCGCTCGGGCACGACCCGCGATCCGAGCTGGTCGCAGGATTATTGCCGGAGCCGCGAACCCTGTACAGGAGACCCGTTCTGCAGAACGGCGCAGGCTACTTCTTTCCGGCCTGCGCAGCCTTCTGTTTGGCCCAGCGGCGCTTCTGCGCGGCCGCAATACGGGCGCGGGCTTCCGCGCTCAGCACCCGCTTCTTCCGCGGGCGATTGCCGAACGATGTGCTGATCCGCGAGCCGCCGCTGCTCTGCAGCAACGCGCGCACCTTTTCCAGCCGACTGATCTCTTCATTCACTGCCGCAATCAATTCTTCACGAGACATAGGTTCTCTTTTTCTCTCTGAATGATTTTGTGTCAACGACTTATCCGGGGAACAACCAACTTCTATTAACCATAGCAAATGCGGTAAAACGTTACAATCCGGAACATCCGGAAGATTCTCCGCAACTGGAATCGCACCCCGGGAACAAGCCGGTTACCACAGGAACATGACCCCGTCATTGATCCTCTCCGCAGGTCCTGTGCGCTTCGCGGTCCCGTCGCACGTCCCAGGTAACAGGCGTGTCAGTTACCATCGCCGGGGGCTGTTGGTTTCCTGCTGGTCCTGGCCTGTTCAGGACGTATAGTGCTGTGGGAGCGAGAATCTGCGCCCCGCCGGCATGGGACTGCGAACTCCGAACGATCGGCTCTCTGACGCAACTTCGCCTGGCGCAGCGATCCTCCGCCGCCCGCAGCCGCTTCGCGCCGGACTGAGCCTGCTCGCCAGCGCCGGCCGCGCTGTTTTGCGCCTGCTGATCCTGCTGTTTACTCTGGCGGATATTTCGCTGCGCTACGGGATCCTGCGTCTGCGCCGCGGCTCGCCCGGGCTCCGCGATCGCGCGGACTGGCTGCATCGCTCCTGCCGTCTGGTTCTGCGCCGGATTGGCGTGCACACCGACGTCCGCGGACCCCGCCCGTCGCGCGGCCTCATCTGCGCGAACCATCTCAGCTATCTCGATATCGCCGTCTGCGCGGCGGCCACTCCCTGCGTCTTTGTTTCCAAGCGCGAAGTGAAAATCTGGCCAGCCTTCGGCCTCTTTGCCCAATGCGCGGGGACCATCTTTCTGGACCGGCAAAGCCCCAGCAGCGCCGATGCCGCCGCCGCGGAAATGGCCGAGGCAATGGACAGCGGCGTGCCGGTCCTGCTGTTTCCCGAGGGCACCAGCACCGACGGCAGCGAGGTGCTGCGCTTTCACCCCACGCTGCTCGAACCGGCGATCGAGGAGGGCCTCGAGATTGCGCCCGCCGCGATCGCCTACCGTCTGCGCGGCGGCGAGGAGCGCGAGCTCTGCTACTACGGTGATATTTCCTTTGTGCCCCACCTGCTGCGCACTCTCGGCCGCGCCGGCATTGCTGCGGAGGTGGAGTTTTATCCGGATCCGGAGGTGTATGCGGAGCGCAGGGCTGCCGCGCTGGACCTGCACGAAAAAGTAGAAGCCATGCGACGGCGGATGGCTCGCCATTCCGTCGAGTAACTCGCTGCCGATCGAAAAATCGACTTACTGGTTGCCTTGCTCTTTCCCGGACATTTCCTGAAGCTGCTTTCTCCAGTCCAGCTGCTCGACAAAGACGCGCGAATCGCGCCAGTGCTCGCGCACCAGCACGTGCAGTTCCAGATAGACACGTGTGCCCAGCAACGCCTCGATCTCGCGCCGCGCGCCCGCGCCGATGTCCCGCAGCTTGCTGCCGCCTTTGCCGATCAGGATCGCCTTTTGCCCATCCCGCTCGCAGTAAATCGCCGCCGAGATACGCGTCACGGCGGGCTTGCCGGGGCCTTGTTTACTTTGTGGCCGGGGCTCGGGCTCCTCGAAGCGCTCCACGACCACCGCCGATGCGTAGGGCACTTCCTCGCCGGTTTCCAGCAGGATCCGCTCGCGAATCAGCTCCGCTGCGAGAAATCGCTCCGGCTGATCGGTGAACTGATCCCTGGGAAACCAGCGCTGCCCCTCCGGCAGATATTCGGCCAGCTTGTGCAGTAACAGCTTCAGTCCATCCCCATTCCTGGCCGAAACTGGGATCACTTCCTCGAAGTTATGCAACTGGCTTAGTCCCTCGATCAGCGGCAGCAGCCGATCCTTCGGGACCAGGTCGATCTTCGTGATCACCAGAAAAACCGGGCAGTCGAGTTTGCGGATCATCTCAAAGGCCAGCGCTTCCTCGCCGGCGCGATCCAGCCGGGGCTTCTCCGGCGCGTCCTCTCCGCCCTCCATGGCCGGTTTCCCGGCTGCCTTCGCGCGCGCCTGCCGGCGCACCGCATCCACCAGCAGCAGTACCACATCACGCGTCTCCAGCGCTTCGTGGATCTCGTGCATCATGCTGCGGTCCAGCTGGGACGCAGGCCGATGAATCCCCGGAGTGTCGATGAGGACGATCTGCGCGGCTGGATGCTTTCCCTTGCTCTCCGGCACCTCCACGATGCCGTGAATGCGCGTGCGCGTGGTCTGCGGCTTCGCCGTCACAATGGCAACCTTCTCGCCGATCAGCGCGTTCAGCAGCGTGGACTTGCCCGCGTTGGGGCGGCCGATGATGGAGACGAAGCCGGAGCACAGTTTCATCGCTGCTTCCAGACTACATGGCGGGCTCGGGCAGCCGCGCAACCCGCAGCCGGTTCACGCGCCGGTCGCTCGAGGCCACGATCTCGAAGCGCAGCCCGTAGCCTTCCACCACCTCGCCTGCCTGCGGAATCCGCCCCGCGATTTCGCTCACCAGGCCGCCCAGCGTAGTCGCTTCCACATCTTCCGGCAATTCCACGGCGGGCAAAATCTGATCGAGCTCCGCAATCTCATAATTCCCCGGCAGCACCCACAGGCCGGCGGCTTCCTTCACGACGGCCGACTGGTCCTCGCCTTCATGCTCATCGCTGATGGCGCCCACCAGTTCCTCCAGCAGATCTTCGATTGTCACCAGACCGGCCACGCCACCGTATTCGTCGATTACGATCCGCATGTGCTGCTTTTCGCGCTGCATCTCGCGCAGCAGCTCGTTCACCTTCTTCGTCTCCGGCACAAAAGCCACGGCGCGCTGGATGGAGGCGACGGTCCGCGCGCGCATCTCCGCGTCGGAGATCTGCAGCAGATCGTGCGCAAAGGCGATGCCGGTGATATTGTCCAGCGTTCCGGCGTACACCGGCACGCGCGAGAACGGATGCGCGCGGATCTGCTCCAGAAGCTGCTCCAGCGTGATCGCTCCCGAAACCGCGAAGATTGCCGGACGCGGGGTCATCACTTCGCGCACGATCTTGTCGCCGAACTCAACCGCCGAGCGCACCAGCTCGCGGTCGCTCGCCTCCAGAATTCCCTCTTCTTCGCCCGCTTCGATCAGCGCGTCCACGGCTTCCGACGTCGGGTTCTCGCTCTCCTCGGGCGCGGCCTCGGCCAGCGCCGCAATCGACAGCAGGAACTGCAGGAACAGGGTGATCGGCAGCACCGCCCACAGCAGCAGGCGCAGAAACCAGCGCCAGCGCAGGATCCATTCGCCGCGCGTGCGCGTGAAGAACGCGAAGGGCAGAAAGCGATTGAAGAGCAGGATCACCAGCACGATGCCCAGCGCAACCTGCGCGATCTCCGCCGCCGTCGGTCGGCCGCCCGTGCGCCCGCGGTCGAAGAGCAGCATGCCGAAGATCAGCGTGAGGAAGGCGAGAGAGAGCAGCATCAGGATGGCCGACGACAGCGCGATACGGTCGCGCTTCACGCCCAGGCGAGGCTCGACGCGCTGCTCCCACACGTCGATGTTTTCCTGGAACTCGCGCGCCAGAAATTTCCCCATCTCGGAGTACAGCCGGTCCACGTAGGAGGCCAGTGTGAGCACCAGCAGCAGAAACAGGATCAGTCCTGCCGAGATCGCGCTCATGGCTTGCGCCTCCCGCGCCGGGCGCCCCGCGTCTGCCCGGTCCTGGCAGATGTGAGTTTGCCGCTGCGCTCGATCAACCCTGCCGCCAGCCCGAAGCGCCTCCGCAGCGCGGTCTCTTTGCGCGCCATCTCGCCGGAATCCGTTTCATGATCGTATCCGGCCAAATGCAGCACCCCGTGCAGGAGCAGACTCTGCAATTCCACAAACAGCGAATGCCCGGCTTCCTCCGCCTGGCGCGCGGCGGTCTCGACGGAAATCGCCAGATCTCCTGCCAGGCCACTTTCCGGGGCCCCGCACAAGTCCTCTTCCGGCGCGTGGGGGCTTACCGGAAACGACAGCACGTCGGTGGGCCTGTCTTGGCGGCGGAATTCGCGATTGAGCCGGCGAATCTCCGCGTCGCCAGTCAGCAGCACCGAGACTTCCCCGGGCAGCTGCGCCGCCCGGGCCGCCTGGCGCAGAAACACGCTCAGCGCCCGCCGCCGCAGCCCGCGGCCAAACCTTGCTTGTATCGGAGACTCGATCAGGATCATGGTGAAGCGCGGCGTGGGTGATTCCGCCTTGCGCGGAAGACGGTGCCGGAGGGCTGCAGCCCTCCTGCATCCCTCCTGCATCGATGGTAGACCTTACTGCGGCTGCCGCGAGACGCGAATTTGCTCGCCCTCTTCCATGGCCAGCGGCAGTTCCTCCTGGCGGGCGCGTCCGAAGCCCTCGTAGGCGCGGATGATTCGCTGCACCAGGTGGTGCCGCACCACGTCGCCGTCCTCAAAGCGCACAAACCGGATGCCGTCCACGCCCTCGAGCACGTTCAGTGCCTCCACCAGCCCGGACTTGCGCGGGTTGGGAAGGTCGATCTGCGTAATGTCGCCGGTGATCACCGCTTTGGCGTTGTTGCCCATGCGGGTCAGGAACATTTTCATCTGCTCGCTGGTGGTGTTCTGCGCCTCGTCCATGATGATGAACGCGTCGTTCATCGTCCGGCCGCGCATAAACGCCAGCGGAGCCACTTCGATCACATTGCGCTCCAGCATTTTGTCCACGCGCTCCGGCTCCAGCAGGTCGTAGAGCGCGTCGTAGAGCGGACGCAGGTAGGGATCCACTTTTTCCTGCAGCGTTCCCGGCAGAAATCCCAGCCGCTCGCCGGCTTCCACCGCCGGGCGCACCAGCACGATGCGGCTGACCTTCTTGGCCAGCAGCGCGGAGGCGGCCATCGCGACCGCCAGATACGTCTTGCCTGTGCCCGCCGGCCCGATCCCGAAAACCATGTCGTTCTGCTCGATGGCTTCGACGTAGCGCCGCTGATTCAGCGAGCGCGGCTGCACCATGCGCTTAATGCCCGCCGAGCGCTGCCGCCCGCTTTCTGCCAGGCTGCGCAGCGAAACGGAGGAATCCGCCGTCACCAGACGCAGCATCCCGTTCAGCTCGCCATTCTGCAGCAGGATTCCCCGCTGCCGCAGTGCCTCGTAGTCCTGGAAGATGCGCTCCACCTGGGCGATCGCCTCCTCCGAACCCTCCACGCGGACGGCGTCGGATTCGAGGTCGATGCGCGCATGGAGAGCGTCCTCCATGAGTCTCAGATTTTCATCGCGGGTCCCGAACAGGGGCTCAAGATTCGGTGTGAGCTCGAGATGTTTTCTCATCGGGCGAGGAACAGACCTCCGGGCGCAGTCTGGCGCAGACCACGCGGTTGGAATGAGGTTTTGGGGTGAATCGGCGCTGACAGCAGCACAGGAAGTCCCACGCTGATTGGATGCTTCAGAGCGAGCCCGCGAATCGAGTTGGCTGTCGGCACCAAAATGAATTCGATTGCCGCCAGAGTAGCCCGCTCCCTGGCCCGCGTCAATGCCTTTTTCGCTGAATCCTCTGCGAACTGGCCCACCCGGGTATTCGCCCGAACACCTGTTCCGCGGTCCCGGCGAACTGGATCGCCGCCCACAGAAGGTAGGTTCGGCCGACTCCGGAGAGAGCCCGGCTTTACGCGATTACATTCGCCCCTTACTGCACTTTCCCCTGCGGCCTGAGACGGTTCAGTTCCACCGCGCAGGCGACCGCATTCAGCGCCGCGATGTGCAGGTTGTCCAGCCCGGCCCAGATCCAGAAACGCGTTCCGTTCGGATCGCGCACTGCCTGGGGCCGCGCCCGCACCAGAATCTCCGGCTGCCCGGCCACGCTCAGGTTCGTCGGCGGATCGCCGTCCGCGGTGATCACGTCCACATGCTCGCCGGCCAGCGCCGCTTCCACCTGATCGAGCGAGACCGGGTGCGCCAGCTCCACGGCCAGCGAGATCCCGTAGCCGTGAAACACCGGGACATGCACCACCTGAATCCCGGCATGGGGCAGCGGTTCCCCGGCCAGTTGCGCATAGTGGCGGCGCATGCGGCTTTCGCTTTCCGCCAGACTGAACTTCGCCGCCTCGCCAAAGGCCGGCGTGGCGTTGAAGGCCACCTGCGTGTCATACACCTGCTTCGGCAAATCCTGGAAATTCAGCAGCTTCACCGTCTGCTGGTGCAGCTCGTCCATGGCCGCGCGTCCGTATTCCGAGGCCGGCTCCAGCACAGTGGCCGACGCGCTCCGCACCGGAGCCGCCTGCGCCATCCGCCCCAGCAACAGCGCCAGCGCCAGCGCCGCCGGATGCGCGGGCACCACGGCCGGGGTCTCCAGTCCCGGCGCGGGCTGTCCCCGATTCGCGCCCAGCTCGTCCTCCACCCAGGGCGCGCGCACCAGCACGCCCGCCTGACCCTCCAGCGCGCCCGACAGATCCACTACGCTGGCCCCGGCCACCTGCGCGCTCGCCCAGTGTTTGCGGGTCAGGGCCTGGTCGCCGGCAAAGAAAACAAAGTCCGCGCGCTCGAACGACGACGGCTCGATGCGCTGGATGAACGTCACCTCGTCGCCCACCGACTCCAGCGTGCCCAGCTCCGCTTCATCGTCCATCAGCACAAAGTCCGCGCCGGCAAAGGGCGACTCGCTCAGCACCTCGTTCAGTTCCTTGCCGCGCAGCGAGCCGGCCCCGACAATTGCGATTCTTGCAGTTTCGGTCACGCTTTAAAATCCTTCCACGGAGCCCCCGGGCTGGCCGGGGTGGGATGCCGGACGCCGGTGATGCCGCCGCTGCCAGGAGTACGCCAGCCGCGCAATGACCCCGGAAAACAAATATGCGAAGGCCAGCGCCAGCAGCACCTGGCGCGAAAAGAACACCAGCAGATAGAGGCTGAGCCCGAACAGGACAACCAGGCGGATCGGCTGGCGCCCGGTGAGGTTGATCTCTTTCCCGCTCCAGAAGCGCCAGGTGCTCACCATCAGAAATCCGATGAACCCCACCAGCAGCGCCCAGATGATCGCGATCCACCAGTTGAAGATGGGATAGCCGATGAAGGCGTGCACGATGGCGGCAGTCACGCCCGCCGCCGCCGGAATCGGCATGCCCACAAAATACTTGCGCCCCGGGCGCCCGGGGTTCTTCGGAACCGGATTCACGCTGATGTTGAAGCGCGCCAGGCGGCTGGCCCCGCACAGCAGGAACAGGAAGCAGACGAAGCCGCCGAACTGCACCAGCCGGACGCGATAATCGGGCGGCATCCAAAGCGGCAGCGAACGGAATCCCCAGGAAAACGCCAGCAGCGCCGGAGCCACACCGTAGGTGATCACGTCGGCCAGCGAATCCAGCTCCCGCCCGAATTCGCTGGCGGTGTTCGTGAGCCGCGCAATCCGCCCGTCCAGCGCGTCGAAGGGGATGGCGAACAGAATCGCGATCGCCGCATGATCGAAATAGTGGGGCTGCTGCGCCGATCCTTCCAGGCTTTGCAGGATCGCATAGAATCCCAGCGCGATGTTCATCGCCGTGAACATCGAGGGCAGCAGATACATGCCGCGCGGACGGGGCCGCGCGCGCTCGCCCGCCCGCACACCGGGAATGCCCCGCAGGAACCGCTGCTCGCCGCTGTTCACGCCCGCAACTCCGCCATCTCGTTCTCCGGCCGCTTTTCCGCTTCCGGCGCGCTCAGCCGCGCCACCACGCTGGCGCCGCCGCGTACCCGGTCGCCGATCTTCACCAGCACTTCGGCATGGCCGGGCAGCAGAATGTCGGTTCGCGAGCCGAACTTGATCAGCCCCACGCGTTCGCCACGCCGCAGCCGCTCGCCCACCCTTTTGGTAAACACGATACGCCGCGCCAGCAACCCGGCAATCTGCACAAAGGAAATCTGGCAGCCCTCATCGCAGTCGACCACGGCCAGGTTCTGCTCGTTGCGCACCGCCGAATCCGGATTCAGCGCGTTCAGGTACTCGCCCTTCCGGTAGCGCACCTCGCGCAGCACGCCCGCCACCGGCGAACGATTCACGTGCACGTCGAAGACGCTCAGAAAAATGCTCACCCGCTGTCGTTTCCCTTCCGGCGTCAGCAGCCGCGCCACTTCCGTCACCTTGCCGTCGGCCGGGGAAACAATCAGGCCCGGCTCGTCGGGAATCTCGCGCTCCGGATCGCGAAAGAACCACAGGAAGAAGGCGGCGAGCAGCAGCGGCAGGATCGCCCAGGGCCAACTGGCCAGCGCCGAGAGGATGCCGGCCACCGCCGCCAGCGCCAGCCCGTAAAAATAACCGTCTCTCACCATCAGGTAGAAAATAAGGGACGAAACCACCGCCCGCGGGCGGCGACATCGGCACCCCAGCCCTTTCGTCCAGGCAGGACTTCAGCGTCGAAAGTCTCTCTAAATTCTAGTTCTGAAACGAGAAAACACAAAGACGGTCACGCTCAGGGCCAGACTCAGCTGCGACCATTACCGATTTGTTCATCTCGCGAATGCAGTTCCTGGTTATGACCCAGAAACCTGCACGTACAATGGGCACCACGATGAGTCCGAACTCGAGGTGCCTGCGTCAGATACCTGCGAACGGGGCAGGCGCGCAAATGCTCCTGCGGGGTGACCGCTCGTCTGACCTCTGAAAGGGGGCATCATGGTCCCGCATTTCTGTTGCCTCAGCCGTGCTCGCAGATTCCGAGTGATTCGTTTTCAGCTTGTATCGGCAGGCGCCCTCGGCGCCGCTCTGGTCGCCGGCTGTGCCGGAGGCGGCACCGGCACCGGCCCGCTATTCCGTGGAAACACAACCGTGGTGCTGCTGGCATCGAGTACCGCGAACGATCAGTTGATTGAGTTTCCCCTGACCCTCAGCAGCCTGACACTTACGACCCAATCGGGCAAGACCGCAACGCTGTTCTCCTCGCCCCTGAGCGCTGAGTACATCCACCTGAACGGCAACATTGAGCCTCTGACATCGGTCAGCATTCCTCAGGGGATTTACACCTCCGCGACCGCAACCTACGACGGCACCGCTCCCGTGTGCCTCGGTCAATCGACCTCCGGAGGGCTTCTGATCGACGGCGCTCTGAATGGCCCGGGCACGCCGACGGTAACGGTGAATCTGCCGCAACCGATCACGGTCACCGGGACGGCGATGGGGCTGGTCCTGAACCTGCAGGTTTCGGCGTCGGCGCCCTTTTCCGGCGCGTGCGCGCAGAATCTCTCAGTCCCGGTTTCACCGGTTTTTGACCTGACTCCACTGACAATCGCCGCTCAGCCTGCCAACAGCTCCAATGGCAAGGCGCTTGGGCTTGTCGGAACAGTCACGTCCATCGACGCGAACGGCGCCGGATTCACGGTGACGGCTCCCATCGGTTACTGGAACGGCAATCCTCCCGTCTGGCAGGTAAGCACCAGCGGCAGCACCGTCTTTCAGGGCATCAACAGCGCCGCGGGGCTGACTACCGGAATCCCGGTGGACATGGACGTTGCGCTGCAGGCAGACGGATCGTTGATGGCTACGCGGGTCGCGGTCTACAACACGGATGCGATGAACGCGGCTCTGTCCGTCGGCCAGCTCATCATGCCGGGCTATCCCGCATCCTCCGTGGATGGGCTCACCGCTCAGGAATCAGGCGGTCTCGCCGAATATGATGACGTCTTCAGCTATGGCAGCGCCTCCTCGCAGATATCCGGCCAGCTTACGAATCTGCAGAATCTTCCTTTCGCGGCTGCCTTTAATGCAGCGGACGGGATTGGTGGCCAGAACGTCCTGGTGACGTCCAACGCGCCTCCCGTCGATGGCTACCCGCCTCTTCCGCTTCCGATCGCCACCATGACGCTCGTGCCGCAGACCATCAACGGCACGGTGAGCGCGATCTCGACGACCGGCAGTTTTACCACTTATACCGTCACGCTGGCTCCCTACGATCTTTTGCCCCAACTGGCGGAGCAGACTGACCAGCCCACCCTGGCCAGCCCGAATACGGTTGTGGTTTATGCCGACAGCGGCACGCAAAAGCTGAATTCGAACTCGCTCAGCCCCGGTGGCATTTTCCGTTTTTACGGGCTGCTGTTCAACGACGGCGGAACGCTGCGCATGGATTGTGCGCAAATCAACGACGGCGTAGCGGAGTAATCGCGGGTGCCCTGACCTCGCGGCGAGTGCCCCGTACCTCGCAACCCCTGCGGGAAGCTTTCCTGCTCGCTATCGCCGATAAGGGACAGCGAAGTCTGCGCGGCGCAGCCGGGGGGGCTCCGCCGCGCCCGTCGTGGCCGCCGTGGGGTGGCCGGGCACAGCGGAGATGAGCCCGGCACTGCCGTGCTGGGAAAGGCCGGGATGCTGATCAGAGTCCCGAAGGGACGGCGCTCAGTCAGGGGACAGACTTCCCCACCTGGCGATCCCGAATCGTCGTATGGGGCCAAATCAGGATGGAACGAAATGCGTCAGGCGGCGCTGAAAGCGCGGGTCTGATTTCGCCGCATCGCCAGCTGGTCCTTGATGTGCAGTTTCAGCTTCTTCAGCCGCACTTCCTCGAGTTGCTCTTCCTCGGACAGCCAGGGTTTTTGGAGCAGGGCTTCCAGCTTCTCCGAATAGTGACGGTGCTCATCTTCCAGGCGGCGAATTTCCTCACTATTCGGCTGACCATTCGTTTCCAGATCCATACGCGACACCTCCGTTTCAGGATCTCCCGGCGAACCGGCGCAGCCTTCGCCGGGTCTCTCGTCTCACTTCAGTGAGACGTACCACGCTAGCACCCTGGAGGCCCGCATTCAACTCCCTTGCGCGGTGGAAAACGCTGCCGCCGGTACCGCGGCACCCAATAACAGGGCATCCTCTTCCGGATCAGTGTAGTACCCGTGCCGCCGTCCTTCCGGCCGCAGCCCCAGCCGCTCGTAGAGCCGGATCGCCGCTGCGTTCCCTGCCCGTACCTCCAGCCCCAGACGCCGCGCGCCCCGCTCCACCGCCCACGCCATCACGGCCCGCAGGAGTGCCGCGCCGGTTCCCTGCCGGCGCGCGTCCACGCGTACCGCCATCGACTCCAGCTCGCAGCGGTTCTCCTCGCCATCGAGCACCAGGCTTGCTGCGGCAAACCCCAGAATCTCGCTCCTGGCTCCGGCCACCGCGACCCATCCTGCACACAACCGGCCCGAGGTTCGATCGCCCGCCGCCTCCTGCTGCATATACGGCGTGTAATCTTCCGGCCGCCAGCGCGGAACCTCAGGGCACGCCTGCGCAATCGCCACCACCTCGCTCAAATCTTCCGCCAGCATCGCGCGGAGGGTCATCCCCGTCCGCGGCTTCGCGAAAATCTCCGCATCCGACCGCCGCAGATAATCCCCATCCAGCGTCATCGCATCGTCAAAGCGGCCCGTCCGCAGCCGCGGCAGCGCAAACTCCAGTGCCCGGGCCGCGGTGGGTGGTGCAACGGAGCGAGCGTTGAGCGCCAGGGCCAGCACGGAAGCCTCGCAGACCGCCAACTCGTCACCCAGCCGCGCCGCTTCCTCCTGGAACCGCGCCCCCGCGACCAGCCACTCCCGCTGTTCGCCCGCAAATTCGCCCAGGTAGAACTCGCCCCGGCTCGCATCGAGCGCGGCTGCGCGCGTGCCCGCCACGTGCGCCAGCACGGCGAGCCGCGAAACTGCCAGAATCGGTGTCCTGTGCGCTTCGGCCAGGCCCTTGGCCGTGCTCAGCCCGATGCGAATCCCCGTAAAGCTGCCCGGCCCGCTCGTGACCACAATCGCGGCCAGCTCGCGCAAGCCGGCTTCCCGCCCGGCCAGCAGCTCGCGAATCGCCCCTGCCAGCCGCGCCGAGTAGGTCTTGCCGGCCAGCTCCGTTTCGGCCAGGCTCTCCAGCGCGTCGCCGCTGAGCCGCGCCAGGGCCACGCTGCCCTGCAGCCCGCAGGTGTCGATTCCCAGCAGCAGTGTTGATCCCTTGCTCATTCCGTGGGCGGATCCTCGCAGATCTCCAGCAGAACGCCCCCCGCGCTCGCCGGATGCACAAAGAAGTAGAGATGCCCGCCAGCGCCCACGCGAATGTCCTCGGATATGAGCCGCACGCCGCGCGCCTTCAGCGTCTCCAGCACCAGCGAGATGTTCTCCACCTGCACAGCGACGTGGTGCAGCCCTTCGCCATGCTTCGCGAGGAATCGCCCCACTGGTGAATCCGCCAGGGTCGGCTCCAGCAGCTCGATGCGGGCGCCGCCCGCGGGAATCATCGCCGTCCGCACGTGCTCGTGTTCGACGGTCTCCTCGTGCACCACGCGCAGGCCCAGCGATTCGTAAAGCTGGCGCGCTTCCGCGATGCTGCGAACGGCGATGCCGAGATGGTCGAGGGAAGGCATGGGATACGGTCTACCGTTTACGGACTGGCTTGCGCGGCCGACCGGCGACCAGCTGCCGGCTGCCCCCTCCAGCTTACTTCTCTTCCAGCACTTTCTTCGCCAGCGCCGAGGCCACGCTCCACGGATCCTCTTCACTGGCGGCGATGCGCGCCGCGTGCCGAGCCAGCTCGTCTTCGGCTACGCCGTGCCGCCGCGCGCACCGCATCAGCTCGGTGCGCAGCATGGAATCGAGCCGCCGCTGCCAGTGCCGCGCGCGCCGCTTGGCCAATCGATTCTCCTCGCTCATCCACGCCTGCATCCTCGCAATCGTTTCTGCCAGCCGATCCACGCCCTCGCCGGTGGTCGCCACCGTGCGCACAGCCGGCGGCGTCCAGGGCGCGCCCGCTCCGCCGGCCGGACCACTGTTCTGCGCCAGTGACTGCATCGCGCGAATCTCGCGCTCCACGCGATCCGCGCCGTCGCGGTCCGCCTTGTTCACCACATAAATGTCGGCGATCTCCATCACCCCGGCCTTCAGCGACTGCACGTCGTCGCCCATGCCTGGCGCGAGCACCACCAGCGTGACGTCGGCCAGGCGCGCAATCTCCACCTCATCCTGGCCCACGCCCACGGTTTCGATCAGCAGCGCATCCTTGCCGCTGGCTTCGATCAGCAAAGCCACGTCCGCCGTCGCCTGCGCCAGCCCGCCCAGCGAGCCGCGTGTTGCCATCGACCGCGCATAGAAGCCCGCATCCCCCTGCCGATCCTGAAAGCGAATGCGGTCGCCGAGCAGCGCACCTCCGGTAAAGGGACTGCTCGGGTCCACGGCAATCACGCCGACCGTGCGGCCGTCCGCACGCCAGCGCCCTGCCAGCCGATCCACCAGCGTGCTCTTGCCCGCACCCGGAGAGCCGGTGATGCCGACACGAAGCGAACCCCCCGTATGCGGAAAGCACGCCGACAGCAGCGCCGCCGCTTCATCGGCCTCATTCTCGACCAGCGTGATGGCGCGGGCCAGCGCCCGCACATCGCCCGCGCGCAGACGCTCCACCAGCGCCGCCGTCTCCTTTGGTTCCATGGCCACCGTACAGGGTACAGGGTGCAGCGTGCGGCCGTCGTTTTCTGATCGATGTCAGCCCTGCCCCGCGCGGGCTACTGCCGCCCGAGGGTCAGCGCGTAGATGTCGTCGGTGCCGATGTCGCGCAGGATCATGGGGGCATCGTTGGCGTCGAGGCCCATCCAGATATTAAAGAAGCCCGTGTAGGGAATGCCCGACAGGTCCACAACGCGTTCCGGCTGGCCGCCCGTGGCGCGAATGCGGTAGATCCCGCGGTGTTCCTGGAAGTCGACGAACCAGACCCACTGGCTGTCCTTCGACCAGGGATCGAACCCGGTGAGCTGGTGATAGATGGTCGACCACTTCTGCGTTTTGAAGTCGTAGATGTTCAGGCCGAGGGAGATATCCGGCAAACTGACGAGAGAACGGCCGTCAGGAGACCAGCGCGGCGAGAACATCCCGGTGGATCCGGGAACGACGGTCACCTGATGCGTGTCGAGATCGAGGATGCGAATGTCGCTGCGCGGATCTTCGCCTCCCTCCGGACTTTCCGCAAAAACAACTTTCCGGGAGTCGGGCGACCAGTGCGCATCGGTCTCTGGCCCCTTTTCACCGGGCAGCAGAAGCCGCGGAGCGCCGCCCTCCGCGGAAACGATCCAGGTGCGCACCACGGATGTGTGGGGTGCGGGCGCCTCGAAGAGAATCTGCGTGCCGTCGGGAGACAGGTTCGCGACCCGCGGATACATGCTCCCGTTGGTAAGCTGCATGGGATCGCTGCCGTCGCCGTTGGCTTTCGACAGGATGCCGTCAGGATAGGTGACGTAGGCAACACTCTTTCCATCGCGTGAGAAGGTGACGGAGTCGGCGGAGATGCCGCCGAGCAAAGGCTGCATCTGGCCCGAACGCGGGTCGAAGCGCACCAGTTCGCCTCGTGCCGTCAGGCCCGCGGTATACAAGGTTTTTCCGTCCCTGGCGGGCACCGGGGTCTGCCACTGAATTGGGCCGGAGGTGACCTCCACGGGCTTGTCGGAAGAGCCGCCGAAGAGGCCCTGATGCGCTTCGACGGCCCAAACCTGGCCGTTCGAGACGAAGTAGAAGCTGCCGTCCTGCGCCCAGCGACCCTGCTCCTGTTCGGCGGCCCAGTCGGGAAAAACCAGACCCGGGCGGCCGCCGCTCGCGGAGATCTCCCGGATGCGGGCGACCTGAGCCGGACGAGAGACGGTGCCGAAGTCGGTATAACGGATGGTCCTGCCGTCGGGCGACCACGACAGGTCGTAGTCCAGGGTTCCTGTCGACGCCAGCATCCGGTCGCCGCTCCCATCGGTACGGACGATGTGCAGATCGCCATTCAGGGCCGAGTAGACAACGGAGGTCCCGTCGGGCGAAAAGGCCGCGCTGACTGCCGAGCCCAGCAGGTGCTCCGAACCGCCCAGCGTCCCCACGCTCCACAGCGGATAATCGGGTCTCAGGCCGCCTGTATAGCTCTGGGCCAGCAGCGTGGATCCGTCCCTCGAAACATCCTCGAGCAGCCGAACAGCAAGACTCGTGGGAACCGGCGCAATCTCTCCTCCCGAGACTGAGACCTGCTCGATCGGCTCCTGACCGATGCTTCCTGAAAAGTAAATGCGGCTCCCGTCGGTTCCCGCCACATACTTTGTCCGGCCGTCATGGGTGATCTCGGTGTAGGCGACCACGCGCAGGACGCCGCCCCGGCCCTGCCGCGCGAGAAGCACGCAGACCAGCGCGGAGACCGCCAGCACCCCCACCGCGACCCTGCCCCGCTTCAGCGCCAGCCGTGTCCTGCGGCTCTCCGGCGCGGCAAGCCCGATGGCCGACGTCACACCTGAATCCGACAGCGCCTCCAGCGCAAACGCCAGATCGGAGGCCGACTGAAAGCGCCGCTCGGGATTCTTTTCAAGACAGCGATGCACCACACGCTGCAGTCCAGGCGGCGTGGCCGCTGAGGCCTGCGAAACCGTCGGCGGCTCCTCGTTCAGGATCGCCGTCATCGTCTCGGCCGAAGTCGATTTGGCAAAGGCGCGCCGGCCGGCGAGCATCTCGTAAAGGATCGCGCCGAAAGCGAAGATATCCGAGCGGTGATCCACCGCGCCGCCGCGCACCTGCTCCGGGGACATATAGCCGACCGTGCCCATCACCAGACCTGGGTCGGTCGAGTGCGTCATCGTCGCGTCGCCACCATCGCCCGCACCACCGCCCGGCCGCGGACCCGGCACGAGCTTCGCCAGCCCGAAGTCCAGGATCTTCACCCGTCCGTCGCGCGTGATGAACAGGTTCTCCGGCTTCAGGTCGCGGTGAACGATGCCCTTCTCATGCGCCGCCGCCAGTCCCTGCGCGATCTGCACCCCGTAGTCGATCAGGCGCCGCACCGGAAGCGGACCATGCTGCAGCGCATCGCGCAGCGTGCCGCCCTCCAGCAGCTCGGAGACGAGATACGGCGCGCCCTCCAGGGTGCCGAACTGATAGACCGCCAGGATGCCGGGGTGGTTCAGCGCGGCGGCCGCCTGCGCTTCCTGCTCGAAGCGGCGCAGCCGCTCCGGCGACTGCGCCACATACTCCGGCAGAATCTTGATCGCCACGTCGCGCTTCAGCACGGTGTCGCGCGCGCGATACACCTCGCCCATCCCGCCCGCGCCCAGCGCGCCGAGGATCTCGTATTGGCCCAGCTTTGTTCCCGCAGCTACCGGCATGAGTGAGACGCATTATACGTGCGGCGAGCGCTGCGATTCGAGCAGCTGCCTGAGATGCACGCCTTTGGGGATCACACCGATGGCGATCTGCATCTGCGCGCCGTCCGGCACGTGAACATTGCGGCGCTCCGAGAGCAACGTGGCCGAGTTCGATTCGTAGACGTTGCATTTGAGCGTAACGCCCGGAACGCCGCTCATTTGCGGCTGCGGCTCAGGGCTTTCGTTCCGGGGCGCCTGAGGCACCGGAGCAGGCGGATTCAGCGAGTCCGGCGGCAGGGTGAAGTTGCCGGGGCGCGTGGTGTCGATGTCGGCCTGCGGCCCTCCGGAGCCGCGAGGCATCGGGCCGGCGTCTTCATCCTCCACTCCGGAGGGCCTATCATGTGCTTCCGCTTCGCTTCGATGAACGCGCACCGGATGCGCGGCCCTGACGGAGCGCTCCCTGCAAGTGTTCCCCGCCATGAGAAGCAGTATGCACCTCGTGCTCAGGAGACCCAGAGGAACCTGTATTGGCTGAGATGGGTATTTACCTGACTCAGGTAACCCCTACATCTTGTGGTTTTAGAAATCCGGTTTTGCCGCACATTTGACCGGGGGCGCTTTGTTTCGCTCCCTGCGCTCATGGCCGGCAGCAGTCCGCGCCACTCCGGATCGGAAGTTTGGCGGTTCGACCCGAGCGGGTCACCGCGCTTCAGGGGGCTGCAATGGCTCGGAAAACAGGATCGCGATTCTCCGAATCGGTCGACGAAACTCTTCCCCGCTTCACGCCGCAAACACTACAGGTTGTGGTTACCTGAGTCAGGTAAATACCCATCTTGGCTGAAATTTACAAGATTGTCCTGCACAGTTCCTGCACAGGAATAACAGTAAGACTGATAACCATCGGATTCAATAATATACAGAATCGATATCTGTGAACTGTACCCTGCAACCTGTTCACTGTTCCTGCAGCGCCGTCTTCGGATCCAGCCCTGCCGCCCGCCACGCCGGAACCCACGAAGCCACCGCCGTAATCGCCAAAAACACCACTGTCATGGCCGCAAACGTCATCGGATCGGTCGCCTTCACGCCCACCAGCATCGCCGTCATCACCCGCCCCAGCACGAATGCAGCCACAATGCCCACGCCTATGCCGATCGCGCTGAGCCGCAACCCCTGCAGCACCACCAGCTGCACGATGTCCCCGCGATCCGCGCCCATCGCCATCCGCACGCCAATCTCCGCGGTCCGTTGCCGCACCGCCGTCGACAGCACCCCGTACAGGCCGATCCCCGCCAGCGTTCCGGCAATGATCGCAAACGCCAGCAGCAGAAACAGCGAAAACCGCGTTCCTGCCTGCGCATCCCGCACCACCGTCTCCGCCGGCTCCATCTTGTCCACCAGATAGCTGCGGCTGATGCCCGCAATCGCCGCGCGCACCTGGTCCTCATAGCTCGCCGGATCGCTGGCTGTCCGAATCGCCCATCGGGGAGGGGTAAATCCGCCAAAGTAGCCGTCCGTAAAAAAGATCTGTTCCCGGCCCGGCACTGCCAGCGACTCCTCGCGCTGGTGTGCCACCACGCCGATGATCTGCACAAACACCGCCTGCGGCGTCTGCACCCGCGTGAGAATCCGCCTGCCCACCGCCGACTGCCCCGGAAACGCCTTCTTCGCCAAACCCTCGTCCACGACAACGTAATCTCTGTTTGGCTCCTCGTCGTCCTCCGTGAACGTACGTCCCGCCAGCACCGGCGTGCGCATGGTCTCGAAATATCCCGGCATCACAATCTGCAAATCCGTCGCCTGGTAACGGCTCGGATCCCCCAGCGCCGCCTCCGTTCCCCATCGAACCGGGCTGTACCCCCCGGTCAACGGAAACGGGGTCGACGCGGTGACGCCCTCCACTCCCGGAATCGCCTTCAGCCGATCTTCCACCTGCCGCCGCCGCGCCTCGCGCTCGGCCGGCGTCTTTCCGCCAGTCCCCGCGGCACCCAGCACCTCGAATGTCAGCAGATGGTGCGGATCGAACCCCGGATTGATGCGTTGCAGCTCCAGAAAGCTCCGGAACATCAGACCCGATCCAACCAGCAGCACAAACGAGAGCGCTACTTCTGCCATCACCACCACATTGCGCAGCACCGCGCCGCTGGCCAGCCCGGAAATGCGGCTCGACCCCCGCAGCACGGTCATCAGCGCCGGCTGCGATGCCCGCCGTGCCGGAGCCAGACCGAACAGCAGCGCCGCCGTCAGCCCCGCCAGTGCCGCAAACGCCAGCACCCTCCCGTCGATTCCAACGGAATCCAGCCGCGGCAAATTCGCCGGAGCCAGATGCCGCAGCTCCTGAATCCCCGCCCACGCCAGCCCAATGCCCGCTGCCGTGCCCACCACCGCCAGCACGCACGCCTCGGTAAACAGCGGAGCGATCAGTTGCCGCCGGTTCGCCCCCATGGCCGCGCGCACCGCGAACTCCTGCTCCCGCAGCGAAGCCCGCACCAGCAGCAGATTCGCCACGTTCGCACACGCAATCAGCAGCAGGAAAATCACCGACCCCATCAGCGCCAGGATCGCCGGCCGCGCCTGCGCCACCAGATGCTCACGCATCGACGCCAGCGAAATGTGGTACCCAACCGACGCAGCCATCGGGATCGTCCGCCGGCTCTCCGTCGCCACCACGTCTGCCGCGCTCTGCGCCTGCGCCAGTGTCATCCCCGGCCGCAGCCGCCCCACCGGCGTAATGCTGAAATCGTTGCGGTCTGCTGCGTCGTAATCCAGCCGGTTCGCCACCCATACATCCGGCGCATTCTCCAGCAGGTCCTCCGGCGGAAAGTACAGCCGGAACCCCGGCGCCAGTACTCCCACAATCACCGCGTTCGGCCCGCCCTCATTTCCCAGTGTGTGCCCCAGCACCGCCCGGTTGCCGCCATATCGCTTCATGAAATACTCGTAGCTCAGGATGGCCATCTGCGGCAGCCGTGGCGGCTGCGCCTGCCCACCCTGCGCTTGTCCGGCCTGCCCTGCCGGAGCCTTCGGCTGCGGAATCCCATCCTGCGCATCGAAGTCCCGCCCAGCCACGATCGGCGCACCCATCACGTCGAAGAAGTTCGTCGTCACCACCGCCATCGTGATCTGCTCGGGCGTCCCGTCGGCTCGCTCCACCACCTGCCTGAACGAGAACACCCCCGCCATATCGGAAAACACACTCTTCGTTCCGTTCCTCAAATCGATGTAATCCGCATTCGAAAGCGGCAGCCCCTTCACGTTCCGCTTCTCGAGATCCATCCCCCCAACCACCAGCTGTCCCGGATCCTTATAAGGCAGGGGCCGCAGCAGCACCGCATTCGTTACGCTGAAAATCGCCGTGCTTGCGCCCACTCCCAGCGCAATCGTCAGCACCGCAATCGTCGTAAACGCAGGCTTCCGCAGCAGGCTCCGGCACACAATCAGCAGTGTCTTCAACAATGCACCACCTCATCGCCAGCCCGGGATTCACTCCTCGCGCGCTCCGGTCGGGATGACAGATCTGCGAAAAGTCGTGCTCTCCCGAATCTGCGAACAGCGCGCAGAGCCGTTCCATTCGCCTGCGGCTCGCCCGGGCAAGGTTGGGGGCGCCCGGCGATAAGCGCGCGTTGCCCTGACCTACAGGAGGATATATTGGGGCTGCTCTCCGTTGACGGGTTGTTACACCGGATTCGAGTACAGAGCCCGTCCACGCCGACATATCCGGTTTATGTACGGACGGGTGGAGCCCCACACCCCGAAGCGATTGTACCTGCGAAGGCGGCCAGAACGAGCCCCGGGGGGTAAGGTAGCTGCTTCGACATTCCCTTGACTAAGTCGTCGCAGCCCTCCGACAGGTTCAGCCCTTTCAACAAACCGGGGTATTCCCTTCGGGCATTGGTACCATGCGCAGGACACGACCCCAAAATAAAGCGGGCGTCCTCGCCAGGAAGACGCCCGGTGCTCGCCGCACGGGCGGACGCTCTGCGCGCCCGGTGGCTGGTTCAGTACATGCCTTCCATGCCGCCGCCGTGTCCGCCAGCCGGAGCCGCCGACTTGGGCTCGGGGATCTCCGAGACCATAGCTTCGGTGGTCAGCATCAGGCCGGCGATGGAGGCCGCGTTCTGCAGAGCGGTGCGGGTGACCTTGGTGGGGTCGATGACGCCGGCCTTCACCAGGTCCTCGAAGACGCCGGTCTGCGCGTTGTAGCCGAAGTGCGCATCCTTGTTCTCGAGGATTTTGCCCACCACCACTGCGCCCTCTTCGCCGGCGTTGCCGACGATCTGGCGCAGAGGTTCTTCGAGTGCGCGGCGCACGATCTGGGCGCCGATCTTCTCGTCACCGGTGAGGGTGCCGATCAGCTCCTCGACCGCCTTCGCCGAGCGAACCAGTGCCACGCCGCCGCCGGGGACGATGCCCTCCTCGACCGCGGCGCGGGTAGCGTGCATGGCATCCTCGACGCGCGCCTTCTTCTCCTTCATCTCGGTCTCAGTAGCCGCGCCAACCTTGATGACCGCGACGCCGCCCACGAGCTTCGCCAGGCGCTCCTGGAGCTTCTCGCGGTCGTAGTCGGAGGTAGTCTTCTCGACCTGGCTGCGGATTTCCTTGACGCGGCCCTCGATGGCTTTGGATTCGCCGCGGCCCTCGACGATGGTGGTGTTGTCCTTGTCGATGGTGACGCGCTTGGCCCGGCCCAGATCCTCAAGCTTGATGTTCTCGAGCTTGATGCCGAGGTCTTCGGTGATGGCCTTGCCGCCGGTGAGGACGGCAATGTCGCCGAGCATGGCCTTCCGGCGATCGCCGAAGCCGGGAGCCTTGACGGCCGCGACGTTCAGGGTGCCGCGCAGCTTGTTGACCACCAGCGTGGCCAGCGCCTCGCCGTCCACGTCCTCCGCGACGATGACCAGCGGCTTGCCGTTGCGGGCAACCTGCTCGAGCAGCGGGAGGAGATCCTTCATGGAGCTGATTTTCTTCTCGTAGATGAGGATGTAGGGCTCTTCGAGAACGGCTTCCATGCGGTCCGGATCGGTGACGAAGTAGGGTGAGAGGTAGCCGCGGTCAAACTGCATGCCCTCGACGACTTCAAGCTGGGTTTCGAGGGTCTTCGACTCCTCGACAGTGATGACGCCGTCCTTGCCGACCTTCTTCATCGCCTCGGCAATGATGGTGCCGATGGTGTTGTCGGAGTTGGCGGAGATGGTGCCGACCTGGGCGATCATGTCGCCGGAGACGGGCTTGGAGAACTTCGTGAGCGCTCCGCCGGTGACGGTGCCGTCCTCGGCGCGTTTGCCGACGATGGCCTCAACGGCGCGATCGATGCCGCGCTTCAGAGCCATGGGGTTCGCACCGGCGGCCACGGTCTTGACGCCTTCGCGATAGATGGCCTGGGCGAGGACGGTCGCGGTGGTGGTGCCGTCGCCCGCGACGTCGCTGGTCTTGGACGCGACTTCACGGACCATCTGGGCGCCCATGTTCTCGAGGGCGTCCTTCAGCTCGATCTCCTTGGCGACGGTGACGCCGTCTTTGGTGATGGTGGGGGAACCGAATTTCTTCTCGATGACGACGTTGCGGCCCTTGGGGCCGAGCGTCACTTTCACCGCATCGGCGAGAGTATTCACGCCGCGCAGGATCGCCTGGCGGGAATCTTCTCCATGCAGAATTTGCTTTGCCATTTGTTTAGTCTCCTGATCTTGAGGAGCCGCAGCTCCGTTTAGGAACTTCTTATGCCGTGTGCTCAGGCGTTCTGCGGCGAAGCCGCGCCCGCCCGTCCGGCCAGGACCTACTTCTTCAGAATGCCGAGGACTTCTTCTTCGCGCATGATGAGGAACTCTTCGCCATCGATGCGGATCTCAGTGCCGGAGTACTTGCCGAACAGGACGCGGTCGCCCTTCTTCACGTCGAGCGGGAAGACCTTGCCTTCGTCGTTGGACTTGCCCTTGCCGACGGAGATGACTTCGCCTTCCTGCGGCTTTTCTTTGGCGGTGTCGGGGATGATGATACCGCCGCGCACGGTTTCGTTCTCCTCGATCCGGCGGAGGAGGATGCGGTCGTGCAGCGGGGTGAAGGTGGTGGTTGCGGATGCAGTAGCCGATGCCATTGCGTGCGTCTCCTTCAGGTTTTCTGGACCGCCTGCGCGGTCCGCGTGAAGTTTCCCGCACGGCGGACCGTGCGGAAGGAATCTTGCGAGAGCTTTTGCCGAGTCGGGGCGATTGCGGGACGGCCGGTAATGCCGTGAATCCGCAGCGCCGGCGGAAAGCGGCTGCCGGTGCAGTTAGCAGTATCGCCCTTCGATTGCTAATGTACGTGGCAGCGGCTGTGGAAGTCAAGGGGCGAGACGTGAAATATGAGTGAAACACGCGCAGGAAAGGTGCTAGAGGCCAGTTTCGAACTGCCGGCGGCTGACAACCAGTGCTGACCGCGTCCAAAACACACTATTTTTCATAAGGTTACAGGTTTAACCGGGGGGTGCGTCGATGGCAGGCGGGGGAACGGGCTGGCTGGGACGCATGGGACGCCACGCGGCTCCGGCAAAGGGAGAGCAGGTGCGGCGACCCCACCACAGGAACATCAGGAGAGCTATGACCAGGAGGAGGGGGACGATGAGGAGGCTGCCTTCGGGGCCGGTGGCGCCGCCGCTCCAGAGAACAGGGCCGGAGGGATGCTCGCGGAGGTAATGGCCGCCGGCGATCATACCGCTGTCGGCGGTACCGTAGAAGTAGGACTCAGCCCAATCCCAGGCGGCGTGGAAGCCCACCGCCCACCAGAGCGAGCCGGTGTACCAGAGGCTGAGGCAGAAGACGAGGCCAACGGCCCCGACGGAGAAAAGGCCAACGGGCGATTCGCCGGGATTGTAGCCGTGGGCGAGGCTGAAAGCGGCAGCGACCAGCAGCGCGCCCCACCAGAATCCGATACCGCGGGCGAGGGTGAACTGGACGTAGCCGCGAAAGAGCGACTCCTCGGTAATGCCGGTAAGGAGGAACATGAGCCCCCAGAGTATGGCGTCCCTGAACGCGGGCCCGGCGGCGAGCGAGCCGGGCTGCAGCGAGAGATAGCCGAGCTTCCAGAGGACGAGGATGAGAGCGGAAATGGCGATGAATCCCCAGACGAGTCCGGAGACGAGGCGTACGGCGCGCGCTCGGTCCTCAAAGCCGTATGAGAGAAGGTGCTTTCGTTCGACGACAGACATGAACCTGGTTGCGACCAGAACCAGGATGAACAGCATGGCCTCGCCGAGCAGGCCGCGGCCCGGGGGCAGGACGCCGGAAGGACGGGGACCGAGCCACCGATCGAAAAGAGAGCTGGCGACCATGAACAGGAAAGCGAACACGCCAGCGAAGAGGAGGATACCCCAGCCGGCGCGGAGGCCGCGCGGCCCGAGGAAGATCCAGGGGATATCGCGGGGCGAATCGGGGGGCCGCAGTTCAGAGTGATCGGTGGGGTCCATCCGCTCCCTACTCTATCGCACCAGGCGACGCACCTGGTCGGATGCGCCGCGACAGGGAGGTTTCGGCGGACGCTTACCGCAGGCGGCTGGCGCGCCGCGCCGGCGCCCGGCCCATTACATCGTGCAGGTACGCACGCCCATCGGCCCGGGTTCTGAGGCTCCGGAATCTCGCTCGCGCCGTTGTGCTGCCGGACATCCGGCTGTCTGCCTGGAGCAGCACGCCCAGGAATCCGGTGAGGCTGCGGCCGTCGGGCACGGGCTCGAGCTCGCGCGCGGCCAGATCGAAGACAGGGCCCGGTGGCGCGGCGGGCACAGGCGTCGCCAGCGTCACAGGGCAATCGGAGCGCATCGGACCCGGCGAGAGCAGGCCGCCGATCGGATTCGCAGCGCGGTCCCGGGCGGTGAGCGGACTCAGGGCGAACAGCGACTCCAGCGTAGCCAGCACGGACGAGTGATCGTAGATGGTGTGGTCCACGCCGGGCGCGAGCCACGGCGAAACGATCATGACCGGCACGCGCACGCCATACAGGTCGAAAGTGAATCCGTATTGGTTGTAGCCGCCGGTGCTGCCATCGCCGGGAGGTACAGCCGCGCCCGGCGCCGCATGGTCGTGGAAACCGCCGTGCTCGTCGTAGACCACGATCAGCGCGCTCGACTCCCACAGGGGGGAGCTGCGCAGAGCCTCGTAAATCTGCCTGAGGACAGCCTCGCCGCGGGCCACGCCATCCATCGGGTGCTGCGAGGAGCCGCCCGCGTAGCTTCCGTTGATCAGGTCGCCGTAATTCGGCTCGATGAAGGTGTACGCCCAGGGATACGTGCCTTGCAGGTCCATTGCGAAGCCGGAAAGGTCATTCATATCCCACAGCTCGATGCCGTGGAGCGAGGAAACCTGGGAGACGCGGCCCTCCAGCGGCCCGTTGTCGTCGTGGCAGAGGCGGTAGCCGAGGCCGCGCGCGCTCATCGCGTCGAAGATGGAGCCATTGGGACAGCGGAAGCCGCGCAGCATCTCCCAATAGAGCATTTCTTCGCGGATCGGACTGTGATCGAGCCCGCCCGAGGAGGCGCCATGCAGAAAAAACCGATTCGGCCAGGTCGGGCCGGGCACCGAGCAGAACCACTGATCCCAGACGACGAACTGCGTCGCCGGTTGATACAGCACCGGCAACTGCGCTGCGGTATCGAAGCAGAGCATGATGTCACCGATGTCCTGCACTGGAGGCGGCTGCGGATTTTCGGTCGTGCTGGTCGCGTAATTGGCGGCAAAGCCGGAGTTGTTATTGATCGGCGGATAGGGTCCGCCGTACGGATACTGTGCGCCCTCGCCGGCGAGTTGCTCGACGACATCGGGAAACTCGTGGCCGGGATCCGTCGGCATGCTGCCCGGCGCGTTGACGGCAACGCCATACGTCTGACCGTGCGAGGAATTGCAGTTACCGGGGCCGGCGGCGATGAGGCCCGGAATCCCGGACAGCGCCAGCAGGTTGTCGAATGAATGATTCTCCAGCATCATGACAAAGACATGCTCGATGGGCGAAGTGGACATCGTGCATCTCCTTTCCGCCGCGTGGAGGGCGGCTCGATGCAACGAAATCTGCAGTGCGCAAGGATAGCAGGGTTGGGAGACAGGAAGACCAGTTTGAGGAAGTCCGCCCTCTAACCTCGCGTTTCCAGCACCTGCGCGACGCGGAAGACGGTCGCCTCGCCGAAATGCGGGCCGAGGATCTGCATCCCGATGGGCAGGCCCCCGCGGGATTGTCCGCAGGGGACCGAGACGCCGCAGATGCCGGCGAGGCTGGCGGTGACGGTGTAGATGTCGGCGAGATACATCGAGACGGGGTCATCGGACTTTTCGCCAATGCGAAAGGCCGGGGTAGGCGCGGTGGGGGTGAGGATGGCGTCGACCTGGCGGAAGGCGGCGAGGAAATCGTCGGCGAGGAGTCGCCGGACCTGCTGAGCCTTGCGGTAGTAGGCGTCATAATAGCCGTGGCTGAGGACGTAGGTGCCGAGCAGGATGCGGCGCTTGACCTCCGCGCCGAAGCCGAGGTCGCGGGTACGGCGATACATGGAGGCCAGCGTGTCTGATTCAGGAGCGCGGAAGCCATAGCGTACCCCGTCGAAGCGGGCGAGGTTGGAGCTGGCTTCGGCCGTGGCGATGACGTAATACGCCGGGATGGCGTAGCGCGTATGCGGCAGCGAGATGGGGACGATTTCGGCACCGGCGGCGCGCAGCTTCCCGATGCCGGACTCGATGGCGGAGCGCACTTCGGGGTCGAGGCCTTCGGCGAAGTATTCGGAGGGGACGCCGAGCCTCATGCCGCGCACGCCCTGGTCGAGGTCGGCGGTGTAGTCGGGGACAGGCAGCGGCGAGGAGGTGGCGTCCATGGGATCGTGGCCGGCGATGACGCCCAGAACCGTGGCGGCATCGCGCACGTTGGCGGCGAAGGGACCGATGCGATCGAGCGACGAGGCGAAGGCGATGAGACCGTAGCGCGAGACTCGTCCGTAGGTGGGCAGGACACCGACGACTCCGCAGAAGGACGCAGGCTGACGGATGGAGCCGCCGGTATCGGTGCCGAGCGTGGCCGTGACCATGCCCGCGGCGACGGCGGCGGCGGAGCCTCCGCTGGAACCGCCTGGAACACGGCCCGGATCGTGCGGGTTGTGGACCGGTCCGTACGCGGAGTTCTCGTTCGAAGAACCCATGGCGAACTCATCGCAGTTGAGCTTGCCCAGGAAGACGGCGCCGGCGTCGGACAACTTCTTCACGGCGGTGCACGTGTAGGGCGGACGGTAACCTTCGAGGATTTTCGAACCGGCCGTCGCAGGCATGCCTTCCACGGTCAGCACGTCCTTAATGCCGAAGGGGACGCCGGCCAGCGGAGGCAGAGGATCGCCGGCGACGGCGAGCTGGTCGATGTGCGCTGCCTGGGCGCGGGCCAGGGTGGCATCGACCGTAAGGAAGGCGTGGATGGCGGGATCAGCGTCGGCGATGCGGGCCAGTGCAGCCTCGGCCACGGCGGCGGCGGTGGTCTCGCGGCGAGCGATGGCCCGGCGCAGGCTGGCGATGGAAGGCGGCGCAGCAAGCGGACTGACGGTCTGGTTCATCGTTCGATCACTTTGGGGACTTTGAAGAAGATGCCATCGGTTTCCGGGGCCGAGGCCATGGCGCGGTCGCGCGTAAGGCACGGGCGGGGCAGGTCGTGGCGCAGGACGGAGAGCTTATTGGGTGCCGTATCGGCAGAGGCCGCGAGCACTTCGGCCACCTGGGCCATGGGCGCAACATGGGAAGTGTCCAGCCTGGCGAGCTGGGCGACGTAGTCGAGGATGGCGCTGAGGTCGCGACTCATGCGCGATTCTTCGTCGGGGGTGAGCTCCAGGTGGGCCAGCTCAGCCACCCGCCGAACATCCTCCAGGGAAACGCGTTCCGCCTCGGACATGGGAACAGTTTAAACGCTGGTTGCGTACCGGGATGGGGAACGGGTGCAACCACCCCGCCGGCGGAGGCCGTCGGGGACCCCGAACGAGAAGGCAGTTGACAGACGTGCCGCTGTGGATACAATCTGCCCCATACGATTTCAGAAGCCCCATGAGTACGGCCTGCAAGCACCCGAAAGTACGCGTCGTTTCCCGCGACGAAGACTCCGAATACGTAGAGTGCCTGGACTGCGGCGAAGTATTCGAGTCGGGTGAATTCCGCGACATGCAGATCGAAGAGATGCAGGCGGAAGAAGAAGAAGAAGAAACAGCCTGAGGACTGGCCGTCCAGGCGGACGCGCTTCGCACGATTCCATAGCCTGGCTAGAGATCGCCTACCAAATTCTCGGGGTATTCGCCCTGCGCGCGCAGGCTGCGGATGGAGAGCGCGTCGTGGCGTTTGGCCAGGCGCTCGCCGCGCTCGTCGAGCACCAATGGGCAGTGATACCACTGCGGAGGATTCCAGCCGAGAGCGCGGCAGATGAGAATCTGGCGCGCCGTGGACAGAAGCAGGTCAGCGCCGCGAACCACCTCCGTGATCTGCATCTCGTGGTCGTCGGCGACGACGGCGAGCTGGTACGCGGGGACATCGTCACGGCGCCAGACGGGGAAATCGCCGAAATCGAAGCCGGCAACCAAGCGCTGCGGACCGAAATGCCTGTCCTCGAACTCGATCGCTTCACCCTCCGGGACGCGGAAACGCCAGTTGACGCCGGCGGGCGCATCGCAGCCGGTGGCTGGAGGCGAACCGGGACCGGGGCGGCAGGTTCCGGCGTACATGGGGGTTTCGTCGGCCTCGAAGCGGGCGGAAGAGGACTCGTGCTGCCCGGATTCGTGGGGCGCCTCGGCAATCCGGGCCAGCTCGCGGCGGGAACAGGCGCAGGGATAGAGGAATCCGGCCGCGAGGAGCTGGCGCCAGACGGCGAGGTAGCGCTCGCGGCGCTGACTTTGCGCGTAGGGAACGAAGGGACCGCCGACGTCGGGTCCCTCCTGCCAGCGAATGCCGAGCCAGCGCAGGTCCTCGATCATGGCAACGGCGAAGTCAGGGCGGGAGCGGTGAGGATCGAGGTCCTCGTTGCGGAGGACGAGTGTGCCGTGTGCCTCGGTGGCGCGAAGGTACGCAGTGAAGAAGGTGCGCGCGTGCCCAAGGTGGAGCAGGCCGGTGGGCGAAGGTGCGATGCGGCCGCGATAGGTCACGGTTCAGGGTACAGCGGCCAGCAGCCAGAGGTCAGGGTTGCCGTGTTCAGGCGGCGCGGCGGGAGGAAGCGGCCATTTCCGGTTCCTCGCGGGCGTCGCGGGGAGCAAGACATTCAAGCGGGCAGCGGAGCGGGGCGGGATGAAGCAGCTCGAGGAGCAAACCGGAGCCTAAGCCGAACCAGATGGCGGAGAAGATCCAGGGAGCGCGCCAGGCGTATCGCGCGCCGCAACGCGCGCTGAGCTGGAGCGACGCCAGAACCACAGCCACAGCGAAGGCCGCCAGCGGAAGGGTCAGGATGGTGGCGGCCACGGTGGGCAGCAGCCACCACGCGAAGGCCACCACGGGAAGGAGCAGCAGCAGAGCGAGGGGCGCAAGCCATGTCGCGGAGAAGCACCCGCGATGCCGGCTCATGAGACGAAGGCGAGCCCGCCCGTGGGCCAGCATATCCCGGAAAAGCTGGCCCACGTGCGCGCGTGGCTGGTCCCGCACGGTGAGGCGCGGGTCGGCGAAGGCGATTATGCCCGCCCGGCGCACCCGCGTGTTCAGGTCCACGTCTTCGCAGGCGTCGAAGGATTCGTCATAGAGGCCGACGCGCTCGAATACGTCGCGGCGATAGGTGGCGCCGCCGCGCACGGGATCGATGAAGCCGGCGTGGGTCAGGTCACAATGGAGGGGATCGCGGCCGAGCCAGGAGGCGCGCGCCTGGGCGATGACTTCCCCGGTGTCGGTAGCGGCGGGCGCGAGCAGCGGCTGGGGGCGGCAGAGACAGCCGGCGCCGGTGCGCTCGAGCAGGGCGACCGAGTCTTCGATGAGGTTGCGCGAGGGCACGACGCAGTGGCCGTTGAGGAAGAGGACCATGTCGCCGCGGGCGGCGCGGAGGCCGACGTTGCGGCCGGCGCTCAAAAGAATTCCGGGGTTGTCAAGGATGCGCACAGGAGTCGAACGACTGGAGAAGCGGCGGCGAATGAGATCGGGCGTGCCGTCGGTGGAGCGGCCGTCAACGACGAGGATTTCGTAGCAGTCGCGCGGGTAATTCTGGGCCAGCAACTGATCCAGTAACTGCGGCAGCATGGACCGCTCATTGCGGACGGGAAGAATGACGGAGACGAACGGTAACATCGGCGGGACGCTCTCCCATCTGCTTCGATGCGGGGGGAGGGCCGGGGGTCACCAGCAGTGGCTGGATACAGCAGCGGGTTGGATTTCGCCGTTAATCCGACCACGGGGCCGGCCGCCGTTCCCAGCGATGATCGCGTAGCCGGGAGGTGAGCGCCGGATCGAGGGGACCGGCGTCGCTGAGGGCGAGATTGGAGCGGACATGAGCTTCCTTCCTCATGCCGACAATGATGGTGCTGACGGCTGGTTCAGCAAGAATGAAGCGCAGTGCGGCGTCGGGGAGCGAGAGGCCGGTGGGCAGGTCGGCGCGGAGGCGGTCGACGCGGGCGAGGGTTGCGCTGAGGTTTCCGGGGTTGAAGTAGCGGGCGCGCCAGTCGCCTTCCGGGAAGACAGTGTCGCGGGTCATTTTGCCGCCCAGGGAACCTTCGTCGAGGGGGACGCGGGCGATGACGCCAACGTTGTGCTGGCGGCAGACGGGGAAAAGCTGGTCTTCGGGGTTCTGGTCGAAGACGTTGTAGATGACCTGAACGGTGTCGACTAAGCCGGTGCGGATGGCGCGGATGCCGTTTGCAGGCTCCCAGCGGTTCAGGCTGAGGCCGAAGGCGCGGACGACGCCGTCGCGCTTCAGCTTTTCGACGGTGGAACGGAATTCAGGGCGGTCGGTCCACGCATCCTGCCAGACGTGGAACTGGAGGAGGTCGATGGTGCTGACGCCGAGGGCGCGGCGGATCCGGTCGGCGTAGTCGAAGACGTGACCGGGCGGAAAGACGTCGTTGTACTCGGCGTTCGGCGGGGCCGGCCACTGGAGATTTTTCGGCGGAATCTTGGAGGCCGCGCAGAGTCGCTTTCCTGGATTGGCGGCGAGGATACGGCCGAGAAAGCCGTCGCTCTTGCCGTCGCCATAGGCCCAGGCCGTGTCAAAGAAACTGCAGCCGAGATCGACGGCGAGCTGCAGAGCGCGCAGCGATTCCGCGTCGTCGGAGCCGCTCCAGCCGCTCATACCCCAGAGGCCACAGGCGATTTCGCTGACTTCCATTCCGGTCTTGCCGAGAGTACGAGTGCGCATGGGTACAGGGTACAGGGTACAGGGTACCGGGTGCAGGGTGCATCAGGCGCGGCGGACGGCTCGCTTTTTGATCGCGCAGATGGCGGCAAAATACACGAAATAACTGAGGACAAAGAGCGGGCCGGCAATCTTCAGATTCAGCGTGATGGCGAAAAAGAGCGAGCCGAGCGCGAACATCCAGAAGATCGATTCGCCGAGGAAGGCCTGGCCCCAGCGAGGACGCGCGCCGGAGGCTTCCAGGCGCGGGCGCAGCGAGGGCAGCAGACGCGGGACGGCGGCCAGGTACCGGGCCCAGGCGTCCCCCTGGGATTCGCGCAGGCTCGCCTCTTCGCGCAGGATGAGGCGGTGGTCGAAAAACGCCATGGCGAGAAGCATAAAGAGCAGGCCGAGGCGGCTGGCCATGAACCCGCAGCCGAGGGCGAGAAAGAGATTGGCGAAATACAGCGGATTGCGGGTGTAGCGACAGGGTCCGTCGGCGACGACGCGGTCGGAGTGCTGCCGCGTGTCGTGAACGACCTCGGCGCGCAGATAAGCGGCCGCCCAGGTGCGGTACAGGGCCGCGCCGGCGATGAGGGCGGTGGCGACTCCGAAGATGAGCCGCATCAGGTTGTTGCCGGCGGCGCTGTCGGGATCGATGGCCGGGGCAAACAGGTGCAGGATGGCTTCGCCCGAGTTGACGCCATCGACGCTGTAGAGGGAGAAGCCCAGGAAGAAGATGAGGCTGGAGATCCAGAACCGATATTTGAACTCGAACCGGGCTGCGCGCATCGAGCCTCCGCTGCACGCAAGGGTAGCGCAGAAAAACCGCAAAAAGCGGCAGCCGGGATTCCGGGAGATCCCGGCTGACCGCAGGTTCCCGAGGAGAGATTAGTTGCTGTTCGTGTCGTCAGGGCGCCGATGGAGCGTCGGCTGGTCGGTACTGTTGCCGCTGGTGTCGCTGACCCGGCGCAGGGACGGCCGGTTGGTGCGGTTCTGCAGGAGCCGGCGCTTGTTTTCAATACGGGCCAGACGGGCCTTGACGTCGTTGAACTCCGACGTGGTGACGAGGTATTCGTCGCGAGGCGGGAGGATGGTGGCGATTTCGCGCTCGCTGGCGAGAATGCGATCCGGCGTCTGAGGGTGATCCTCAAAGATTTTCGCCACGGCGCCGGGCTTCTGTTTCTCGAGGTTCTCGATTTTCTCGAACATGCTCACCAGGCCCATAGGATCGTAGCCGGCGCGATACATGTACTGAATGCCGAGGTAATCGGCCTGAGCCTCGAACTCGCGCGAGAAGGCGAGGAAGGTCACGGGGATCAGCATCTGCGCGCCTTCATAGATGCCGTAGCCAGTCCAGCTATATCCGGTCATCATGATGAGCGGAACCATGCCGATCTGGGCGTAGTTGGCGCGGGTCATTTCGCGGGCGGCATGGTGGGCGCAGACGTGGGCGGTCTCGTGGGCCATCACGCCGGCGAGCTCGTCTTCCTCGTCCGCCGCCAGAACCAGGCCCGAGTTCACATAGAAGTAGCCGCCCGGCAGGGCGAAGGCATTGATGACGTCGGAGTCGACGACCTTGATCGTGAAGGGCACCTTGCAGTCGGAGTTGCGGACGATGTTCTGGCCGATGCGATTGATGTATTCGGTAACGACGGGATCGGTGATGAAGCGGGTGCTTTGATCGATCTGCTTGGCGTAGGCCGCGCCGGTGCGGATCTCCCAGTCGGTGGAATACCAGTTGCCCATGCCGCGGCAGCCGATGCAGCGGGAACCGACGGCGTTGACATCTTCAATGGTGCCCTTCTTCACGCCGGGCATCATGCCGTCGGGCAGGGGCTGGACCTGCTTGAAGGGGTCGACGTTGGGATCGAAGTTCGGCGGCTGCTGGGCTTTCGCTTCTTCCTTCTTGTCCCTTTTGTCCTTCTTCGCGTGCTCATCCTGGCTTTCAGGCGCGGAGGTTTCGGGCTGCGACGTCTGATCCGGCGCGGTCGCGTCGGGCTCGCTCGATGGTTCCGCCGGAGCGCAGACATCGCCGCCATCGGCCGCGCGGCGATGGAGCACGGGGCCGGAGCAGTCCTGGGTTGAAGCCGCGGAGGTGGACGAAGCAGGGGCGGTCGGATTCTGCCCGTAAACACAAGCAACGCAAAACGCGAGAGCCGCGCAGACCAGCAAGCTGAGGGGATTTTTCCGGATGGGCATGACAAACCCTCCTCCAGGGGAAGGCGACCCTGCAGGTATTAGACGTAGTATGCGCCAGGAGTGTCGCGGTTGTCTCCTGAAATTTAGGGGAGCCGCAGGGTGTCAAAAGCCATTCATCCTGCGGAACTATACTGGGGCCGGGGACGGTTCCCCAACCTCGCCAGGAGAGTCCAGCGATGTTCCCTGTGGCTGTTCGGCGCACCGCCAGGCGCTGGCATCGCCTGTACCGGGAGACCCGGCTGGTGGCGCTGGCGCTCAAATCGCCGCACCATCCCGTTTTCGCGCACGCGGTCGTCATCCGTCGCTGCAACCTGGCGTGCACGTACTGCAGCGAGTTCGACACGTTTTCAAAGCCGGTGCCGATCGGGGAGATGCTGGCGCGGATTGACCGGCTGGCAGAACTTGGCACGACGGCGGTGACCCTGACGGGCGGCGAGACGCTGCTGCACCCGGGCCTTGAAAAGGTCGTCGCGCGCATCCGGCACCACCGGATGCTGGCGATCATGATCTCGAACGGCTATCTGCTGAGCGTGGACCGGATCAAAAGCCTGAACCGGGCGGGGCTGGACCGGATGCAGATCAGCATCGACAACATCGAGCCGGACAAGGTGTCGATGAAAAGCCTGCGGGTGCTGGACCAGAAGCTGCGCTGGCTGGCGCAGTACGCGGAGTTCCAGGTGCACATCCACAGCGTGGTGGGCGCGGGGACGGCCAGGCCCGCGGACGTGCTGACGATCCAGCGGCGTGGGAAAGAACTGGGACTGGGCAGCAGCGCGGGGATCGTGCACGATCCGACGGGGAAGATGGAGCAGATCGACCAGGGATCGCGGGACGTGCTGGAGGCGATCGAGCGAGAGACGAAGCCGCTGTTCAACTTTGCGCGGCACAATCCATGGCGGAAGAACCTGCTCGAGGGCAAGCCGAACGACTGGCATTGTCCGGCGGGCGGGCGACACCTGTACATCTGCGAGGACGGGCTGGTGCACTACTGCATGGCGCAGCGGGGCTATCCGGCGAAGCCGCTGGCCGAGTACACGCAGGAAGACATCGACCGGGAGGCGAAAACGCCGAAGGCCTGCGCGCCATACTGCACGATCTTCTGCGTGCACCGGATCGCGCTGTTGGATCAGATCCGGACGGATCCGCGGAAGGCGCTGGCGACGCTGTTTCCGGGCGGGGACGGGGGAACCCGTGGAGCCAGGCCGCCGCTGCCGGTGCGGGTGCTGACGGGGCTGTTTGCGCCGGAAAGGCCGCTGCCAGGCGGCGGGCTGATGCGGAAGGCGGCGCTGAAGGTGCTGGGGATTCAGTAGTGAGCGGCCCTCAGCCAGCCGGTAGCCGGGGAGTGGAAGAACTCCTGAAACGACAGAACATTATGGGTGGTCGCATCCGGGCGCGGCGCGCCACACAAAGCTGATCGTGAAAAGGACGAATATCAGGAATATCCACTGGTCTGTGACCATCCACCCCTTGCCGCCGTACCTGTGAATTATCCAGGTGTTCTGAGCTGCGTCGCTCACCATCAGGATCACAAGCATCAGGGCTGCTGGTTGTGGTTTGAGGAAAACCAGAGCGCCAACCAGTGGGTCCGGCAGCGTAAGCGACGTCCAGAAGATTCTGGTGCCAATCGGAATACCACCGCAGTTCCAATCCCAATCGTGGCGAATCAAGGCGGCTGCATGACTGTATGTTGGCCACCGCCAAACACAACACCTAACAACACCTGTACGATCCGTATTCCCAGCGCTGAACGGACCAATGTTGTGCGTTCCATCGCGGCCCCCAAAATGAAGCCTGCTTCATGGAAGCCGCACTGGGTTCATAACCCGCAAAGGAAGGATCTGTGCTTCCCGGAGTTGTGGATTAATTCTCCCTACGTGCCGTTTCGAGTCTGAGCGGCGGGATTGTATGCCGCGCCAGCCGGCGTCAGGGTCAGGAACCCCTCGGTCCTATCACCGGCAATTCGGAACTCCTGCGGAAGAGGCGAGATGCCAGCTCTCAGCGGCGGGCTCATGGATATCAGGAGTCAATCCGGGGCTGGCAGCTCACCGCTGCTGGCGGCCGGCGTGGCGGCGGAGGGTCTGGCGGGATATGGCGAGCTGATCGCAGAGGGCGGGTTGCGGGATTCCGGCGCGCCGCTTTTCCGCGATTTGGGCGGGGAGACGCTGCTCGCGATCCATGACTTCCTGATAGTACCCGTCAAGCTGGCGCGTGGCGGCGGCCCAGCCCCACTGCTCGGCATCGAGGCGGGCGGCGCGGCTCATGCGGGCGCGGTGACCGGGGTCGAGGAGCAGGCGGGCGACGGCTTCGACTGCATCCGCCGGGCGGTCAGGATCGTAAAGGGCGCCGGTGACGCCTTCCTGGATGATGTCGGAAACGCCGCCGGCGCGGGGCGCGACGACGGGGCAGCCGGCAGCCATGGCTTCCATGAGGACAAGGCCAAGGGTTTCGGTGCGCGAGGCCAGCAAAAAGGCGTCGCCGGACGCGTACGCGGAAGCCAGTTCCTCGCCGCGCAGGAATCCGGCAAAGAAAGTGGGCGTGCCGGCGAAGTATCGCTCCAGCTTTTCGCGATGAGGGCCATCGCCGACCAGAGCGAGGCGCACGCCGGGCAGCACAGCGAGCACGTCACGGCAGCGCTCGATCTCCTTTTCGACGGAGAGGCGGCCTATGTAGAGGAGAAGCTTGTCCTCCGGATGGCCGCAGGTGAGGCGGGCGCGCATCTGGCGCGAGGCGCGGGAGGGATGAAACAGATCGGTATCCACGCCGCGGCGCCAGAGGTGGACGCGGCGAATGCCGTGGCATTCGAGTTCCTGCTGCATGACGGCCGAGGTGGCCAGGGTGAGGTCTGCGCGATTGTAGGCAGCGCGCATGCTCTGCCACATGAGGCCTTCGAACATGCCGAGACGGTAGTAGGCGAGGTATTTGGGCAGGTGGGTATGGTAAGAGACCACCAGCGGCGTGCGATGCATGGAGGTGTAGAAGAAGGCGGAGACGCCAAGGACCGCAGGATTGATGGCGTGGACGAGATCGGGCTGGAAATCCCGGAGCGCGCGGCTGATGGAGGGGCGCGGAACCGCGAGCCTGAGCTCCGGGTACAGAGGAAAGGCAAAACCCGGGACGCCGTGAACGCGGGCGCCGTCGAATTGCTCGACGCCGCGCGGAGCAATGATGAGAATCTGGTGGCCCAAAGCGCAGAGATGACGGATGGTATGGCAGAGACGGGTGACGATGCCGTCAGTTTTGGGCAGGAAAGTTTCCGTAACGAGAGCGATGCGCAGCAGCCGGAGGGGAGTGGGCGCGGGCGGCGCAGCGGGCGGGGCTTGAATGGCTACTTCCATGTGACCGTCGGCATGATCCGGGATGGGTCGACTCTCTCCCTGTATCGGATGGCGAAGTGCAGGAGCGAGGTGAGGAGGGATTCCGAGAGGCAGTGGGGGACGAGACCGAGATCGCGCAGCTGGGTGTTCTTCGCGTTGTAGTAGTGGGATTCCTTTTCGACGCGGGGGTTTTCGATGTGGCGGACTTCGACGCTGAGGCCGGCCTCGTCGCCGGCGTGCCGGACCATGTTGGCCAGATCGAGGACGCTGAACTGTTCGGTGAACTGATTGAAGACGCGGAACTCGCCAGGCGCGGCGGGATTGGCGACGGCGATCTCCATGCAGCGAACGGTGTCGCGGATGTCGAGGAAGCAGCGAGTCTGGCCACCCTTGCCGTAGACGGTAAGGGGATGGCCGATGGCGGCCTGGACGCAGAAGCGATTGAGCGCGGTGCCGAAGACTTCGTCGTAGTCGAGGCGGTTGACGAGGAGATCGTCGAGCGCGGTCTGATCGGTGAGCACTCCGTAGACTACGCCCTGATTGAGGTCGGTGGCGCGGAGGCCCCAGATTTTGCAGGCAAAACGGATGTTGTGGCTGTCGTGCACCTTGCTGAGGTGGTAGAAGGAGCCGGGCTGCATGGGGTAGGGCAGGCGGTCTTCGCGATCATTGTGCCGGATGGTAATGTAGCCCTCTTCGATGTCGATGTTGGGCTGGCCGTACTCGCCCATCGTGCCGAGCTTGACGAGGTGGATGGCGGGGTTGAACTCCCTGATGGCCCACAGGAGGTTGAGATTGCCGGCGACGTTGTTGATCTGCGTCATCACGGCATGCTCGCGGTCGATCATGGAGAAGGGAGCCGAGCGCTGCTCGCCGAAGTGGAGGATGGCTTCCGGCTCAAAGGCGCGCATGAAGCGCCGGACGAAGGGGTAATCGCAGATGTCGCCGACGAAGACCTGGATATTTTTGCCGGTAAGCTGATGCCAGCGATCGACGCGCCGGCGAATGGGAGCGATGGGCGTGAGGGTATCGACGCCGAGCTGCTGGTCCCAGTGGCGGCGAATGAGACTGTCGACGATGCCGACGTCGTAACCGCGTTCAGAGAGGCAGAGAGCTGTCGCCCATCCACAATAGCCGTCGCCGCCGACAACGAGAACTTTCACCGTTTCGCAGGCTCCTTCCAGGGGGACTGGTCCAATGCCCCTGGATGCTCTCACAGGGACATGAACGCAGGATTGCAGCCCGGTGACATTCAGGAACGTGCCGCTTCTTTGGTCTTTGGGCCCCGGAGCGCGCCGATCTGGCGCAGGACGGCGGTTTCAGTTTACCTGCTGGAGACGATCAATGAGCCTCTGTGCGAGGCTCTCTCCAGATTCCGACCAGAGCAGGCGCGTGGAAATCCCGCCGTGCTTCTGGATGCTGTCGGTGAAAGCGACGAGACGCTGGATATTTTGCCGGACGCGGGCGACGGCGTCCTTGTCGAGGTCCATGTCTTCGTAAAGAAACGGAACATCGAGGCCAAAATCGACCCGGATGTGGCCGTTGGTCTCGTAGGCGCGTTCGTCGAACTGCGGGCCGAAGCCGACGACGCGGACGATGCGCGGCTCCTGACGCCACATGGTGTCGAAACCAGCGGCTTGCTCGGGGACCCAGAGTTCCCAGACCAGCTCGAACTCCCAGGCATAGTCGTCGTGGGCATTTTCCATGGCAGCGGCGATGACGGCGCGGGGAGAGGCTTCTTCGTCGTCTGCCTGACTGCGGTAGACGCGCTGCCAGATGGGGGATTCATTCCAGGAGATGGGATAGACGGTGGAGGCGGCGACGCCGGAGGATCCGCCGGCAGCGGCGAACTGCTCCATGACCTTCTCGAGCGCGGCAGGGAGGGCGTCGAGACGGAAATTGGGGTACCAGAGGCTGAGGTAGAGCTGATCGGCCATGGTTCTCCCCTAAGGGTACAATGTCGGCCTCGGGGCGCAGGTTCCGAAGGCGGGCCGGGCGGTATCACTGCACGCCTGCGGCGCCAGTCTGTGCAAGGGCGATGTCCTGCTCCGCCGACCCGCCGGACACCAGGACACTGCCGACCACTTCCCCCGCCACAGGAATGGGGACGCCGCCCTGCAACGCGCAGGCTTCGGACAGCGAGCGCGCATGGTGAGCCGGCGGCGGTGGCAGCGTTTTAACGAATTCCGCCGTGATGTCGGTCGCGATCTGGTATCGGCAGGCACCTCTGGCTTTCAGAGTGGAAGCATCCGACGACTCCGGAGTCGCCTGATCGGAAAATTCCCTCACCAGGATGACGCCGGTCCGATCCACCACAACTACAGCAACTGCGCGGCCAGGCTCGGCGGCCTTCGCCAATACTTGGTCCCGCACGCGCCGCGCCCTCTCTGCGTTGAGACTGTGCAGCATCCTGCACCATTCACTCATCTCGCGATCCCCCTGTTTTAATTCCGACCTCCCCGCTCTGTCCGCTGCGGGTTTCACCGTATCACTCGATGCGTTCGTGGCGGTAGCCGGCGGCGGTGAGGGCCTGGGCAATCTCCTCGATGTGCTGGACGCCGCGGGTTTCGAGGGTGAAGTCGATGACGGTGTCGCCGAGGCTGACGCCGTAGTAGGCCCGGTCGTGGGCCGTCTGGACGATGTTGGCGCGCAGATCGGCGATGATGCGGGTGAGCTGGTGAAGCGCGCCGGGACGGTCGGTGAGATGGATGCGGACCCGGGTGCGGCGGCCGTCCTTGACGAGGCCGCGCTCGATGATTTTGGAGAGCAGGGTGACGTCGATATTGCCGCCTCCGATGACAACGGCGGTGCGGCTGCCGTTGAGGGAGGTCTTGTTGCGGAGCAGCGCGGCGAGAGCAGCGGCACCAGCGCCTTCGGCGAGGGTCTTCTCGCGCTCGAGGAGGAGGAGGATGGCGCTGGCGATCTCCTCTTCGTCGACGGTGACCAGTTCATCGACATAGCGGGCGACAAGAGGCACAGTGCGCTGGCCGGCGCGACGGACGGCGATGCCGTCGGCGATGGTGGCCTCGGCGGGAACGGTGACGGGATGGCCGGCTTCGCAGGCGCGGAGCATGGACGGCAGACGATCGGTCTGGACACCGAGGACGCGGATGGCGGGATTGGTCTCTTTGAGAGCGCAGGCAACGCCGGCGATGAGGCCGCCGCCGCCGATGGGAACGACGACGGCTTCGAGTGAGGGAATCTGCTCAAGCAGCTCGAGACCGATGGTTCCCTGCCCCGCGATCACCTCGTCATCGTCGAAGGGATGAAGGAAGGTGAGGCCGTCGGCGTGGCTCTGGCGGATGGCTTCGTCGCAGGCTTCGTCGTAATCAGCGCCGTGGAGGACAACTTCGGCGCCGTAGCCGGAAGTTGCGGCCACTTTGACCAGAGGCGTCATGAGCGGCATGACGATGCGGGCGCGAAGTCCGCGGCGGGTGGCGTGGAATGCGACTGCCTGGGCGTGATTGCCGGCGCTGGCGGCGATGACGCCGCGGCTGCGCTCGGCGGGGGTGAGGGTGAGGATCCTGTTGAGCGCGCCGCGCTCCTTGAACGCGCCGGTGCGCTGGAGATTATCGAGCTTGAGGAAGACCTGCTGGCCGGTCAGCTCAGAAAGACCGGAGGAATGGCGGGCCGGGGAAAGATAGATGTCGGGGCGGATGCGACGGGCCGCTGCCTGAATGGAGGCCAGAGTGACCGCAGTGGGCAGACCAGCGGACGAGTTCGAGGTGGTACTCAAGGGGTGTCTCCTTCCGGATAAAAGAAAAGCCATCGGCGCCGGGAGCGCGATGGCTGTTTGCCTGTCAATCGCAAAATCGCTTGTTCAGCCGCCCGCGCCCGCTGGAATGGGGACGGTAATTCGTGCCATGGCGACCGAAGCGGCAGCGCGAATCAAATGAGAAGGGATCATGCGGCCAATCCTGAGGATGTTTAGAGGAAAGCAGAGCAGAGGCGGCTTGTCAACCAGCGCGGATGAGCGCGGATGAGCGCGGGGCGAGCGGCTGTGCTCCGCGGCGTTCTGCTGCATTTTTGCGGAGGCGACGGCAAATTGCCGAGGCACGATAATGAGGGCATGGCGCTGCTGAAAGAAATTCCGTCGCCGGTCGGGCCGAGCCCTGCGCTGGAGTGGGACAGATTCGTTGCGCAGCTGGGGATTGGCGCGCAGTCGGCGCTGGGACGGGCATGGATTGAAGCGCTGACGCCTTCGACGGATCGCGAGTGGATTGAGCGGCAGCACCGGCTGGTGGAGGAGATGCGGACGATGATGGCGGCGGGCGGGATGCCGCCGCTGCGGGCGCTGTTCGATCCTTCAGAGATGCTGGCGAAGGCGCGGATTGAGGGCGTGGCGCTGGAAGCGGACGAGATCCGGGCGCTGCTGGCGCTGGCCGAGGAGATTGCGGCGTGGGCGGATCTGATGCGGACGCCGCCTGAGAGCGCCAGGGAACGGCTGGCGGAGCTGACGGAGCTATCGGCGGAGGGGATGGGGACGAGTCTCAGTCCGCTGATCGGCGGGATGCAGGAGAAGATTCTGCCGGATGGGACGCTGGCGGACGATGCGTCGCCGGAGCTGCGGCGGATTCGGCGGGAGATGGAGCGGCAGCGGCGGGCGATTGAGGAGAGCCTGCGGGCGGCGCTGCGGCGCTTCAGCGAAGGAGGGGCTGCGCAGGACGAGCTGATCGCGATTCGGGGAGAGCGGTTCGTGATCCCGGTAAAGACGGAGTGGAAGCGGCGCGTGCAGGGGGTGGTGCACGGGGCGAGCTCAAGCGGACAGACCGTCTACGTGGAGCCGCTGGAAACGATTGAGCTGAACAACGATCTGGTGCGGCTGCTGGAAGACGAACAGGGGGAGATTCACCGGATTTTTTTGCAGATGACGCGACAGATCGCGCAGTATGCGGGCCCGCTGCTGGCGGGAGCCGCGGTGCTGGCGGAGGTGGACACGCTGCTGGCGCGAGCGCGGTTTGCGCAGGAGTATGAGTGCGCAACGCCGAAGTTCTCTCCCGCTCCGTCGAGCCCGGAAGCGGGATCTGCAGGCTTGGGGCACTCCGGGCTTCGGCTGAAGAGGGCGCGGCATCCGCTGCTGGAGCGGCGGCTGCGGGCGGAGAAAAAGTCAGTCGTGCCGGTCAGCCTGGAGCTGGAAGGCAAGAACCGGCAACTGATTATCAGCGGGCCGAACACGGGCGGGAAGACGGTGACGCTGAAGACCGTGGGGCTGCTGACGATGATGGCCCAGGCGGGCATTCCGGTACCGGCTGACGAGTCGGTGATGCCGGTGTTCGATGCGTTCCTGGCGGACATTGGAGATGCGCAGTCGATCGAGCAGGATTTATCGACGTTCTCGGCGCACGTGACGAATCTGAACCGGATTGCGGCAGAGGCGACTCCGCGATCGCTGGTGTTGCTGGATGAGCTGGGGTCGGCGACCGATCCGGAAGAAGGCTCGGCGCTGGCGGTGGCCGTGGCGGAGCACTTTCTGCGCGCTGGCGCGTGGTCGATTCTGTCGACGCACCTGACCTCACTGAAGGTGTACGCGGAGAATGCGCGGGGCGCGGTGAACGCGGCGGTGGGTTTCGACGAGAAGACGCTGGCGCCGACCTACGAATTGCGGCTGGGCGTGCCGGGGACGTCGGCGGGGATCAACACAGCGCAGCGGCTGGGCCTGAGCTCCGCAATCGTCGCCGCGGCGCGACAACGGCTGAACACGCAGACGCAGGATATTGCGCGGTTCCTCGAAAGCCTGCACGAACAGCTCGACGCGCTGGACGTGGAGCGGGGGCGGGTGCGGCGGCTGGAGCAGGAGCTGTCCAGGGAGCGCGCGCGGCTGGACGCCGAAGGGATGAAAGGGTGGCGCGCGAAGGTGCGGGAGCTGGAGGCGCAGCTTGCATCGCTGATGAAGGATTTTGAGTACCGGGCGCGCGAGACGGTGCGGGCGGTGGAAGATCGGGCAGCGCAGCAGAAATTGTCGAAGCAGGCGGAGCAGCGCATAGCGCGGCTGCGGCGGGAGTTCCAGGAGAGCTTCAACACGGCGGTGGTGGCGCAGCATACGGGCGCGAATCGCGGGGACAAAAACGCGCAGCCGCACGTGGTGCGGCATGTGGCGGCAGGCGATCAGGTGAAATTGCGATCCCTGGGAAAGGTCGCGACGGTGCTGCGGCAGGTCGACGACAACACCTTTGAGGTATCCGTGGGGCCGATGAAGATGCGCGTGGCGCGTGACGAGATCGCGGAGGTGATCGCGGTTCGGGGCGCGTCGCCGATTGAGGCAGCGCGGCGGCGGGCGGGGATCAGTGTGTCGGTGGCGGAGCCGGATGTGACGGCGAGCGAGATCAACGTGATCGGCAGGACAGCCGACGAGGCGCAGGACGCGGTGGAGAAATTCCTGGACCGGGCGTTTCTGGCGGGGCTGCCGCGGATTCGGGTGATTCATGGGACGGGGATGGGCGTGCTGCGGCGGACGCTGCGGGCGTGGCTGGAGAAGCATCCGCAGGTGGCGACGGTGACGGAGGCAGCGCAGAACGAAGGCGGGGCCGGCGCAACGATCGTGGAACTGCGGGAGTAGGCGGAGCGTATCCGGAATGAGGACAAGCTCATGGTGAAGTTTTTGTTGTGGTGCATCCTGTTTGTGCTGTGCTGGCCGCTGGCCCTGCTGGCTCTGGTGGCGTATCCGGTGGTGTGGCTGCTGCTGCTGCCTTTCCGGCTGGTAGGGATCGCGGTGGGCGGGGCGCTCGAGCTGGTGGGGGCGATCATTCTGTTGCCGGTGCGGGTATTGCGGGCGATTTGAGGGCACGGGCAGGTCGTCTGAATCGCCCCTTCAGGATCTTTCCCGGCCGCTGCGCCACCGATTCCGCTCGCATCGAGATTTCGGATGGGCTGAGGATCTGCGGCTCACGGAGTCCTTCGACTCTGCGCCGGGAAACTGCCAGCATCGTGGAAGGAGTCGTGGCGGCGCTGCGCTCAGGGATGACAGCTGTTGTTGCCGGTACACTGAAGTCCTATGGCGGGAGTGGTACTGGACGGGAAGGCATACGCGAAAGAGCTGGAGGCGGAGCTGACGCAGCGGGTGGCGCGGCTGATGACCGTCCAGGCGGCCGAGCCGCCGATTCTGGCGACGATTTTGGTGGGCGAGGATCCGGCGTCGGCGACGTACGTGAAGATGAAGGGCAACGCGTGCCGGCGCGTGGGGATGGAGTCCCGGAAGGTTGAGCTGCCGGGGAAGACCACGACCGGGGAATTGCTGGCGGCGATCGACGAACTGAACGCGAATCCGAGGGTGCGGGGGATTCTGCTGCAGCATCCGGTGCCGAAGCCGATCGATGAGCGCGCGTGCTTCGACCGGATCGCGCTGGAAAAGGACGTGGATGGCGTGACGGCGCACGGATTCGGGCGCATGGCGATGGACGAGCCGGCGTACGGGTCGGCGACGCCAGCAGGCATCATGCGGCTGTTGCGCCGGTACGGGATCGAAATTGCGGGACGCGAGGCAGTGGTGGTGGGCAGAAGCCCAATTCTGGGGCGGCCGATGGCGATGATGCTGCTGGCGGCGAATGCCACGGTGACGATTTGCCACTCGCGGACGAAGAATCTTCCCGAGGTGGTGGGGCGCGCGGAGATTGTCGTGGGCGCGGTGGGCAAGCCGGGGTTTATCCGCGGAGAGTGGATTCGGGATGGCGCGGTGGTGGTGGATGCGGGGTATCATCCCGGAGGCGTGGGCGATATTGAGCTGGCGGCGGTCGTGGATCGCTGCTCGGCATACACGCCTGTGCCGGGCGGAGTGGGCCCGATGACGATTGTGACGCTGATCGCGCAGACGGTGGAAGCGGCGGAGAAAGCGCTCGAAGGACCGGGACCATTCCCGGTATGAGGGTCGGAACCCGCGAGGGCGCAGACGCATCCCAGGACTGAACGGGAAACTCGTCGGACGGGGGAGCCTATTCACATTGCCGCGACTTCGACCGCTTTTCCCCCGCACTACTACACGCAGCGCGAAGTGGTGGATGCGCTGCTGGCCTTCTGGGGCGGCGATCCGAAGACGGCCGCAGTGCTGGAGCGGCTGCACATGCGCACCGGTGTGGATGGGCGGTATTTTTCACGGCGGCTGGAGGAGTATGCCGCGCTGGACACGTGGGGCAAGACGAACAATGCGTGGATTGAGACGGCGGTCGATCTGGGCGAACGGGCGCTGGACTGTGTTGTGAAGCAGGCTCGGCTGGAGCGGGCGCAGATCGATGCGTTGTTCTTTGTGAGTGTGACGGGCGTAGCGAGCCCCTCGGTGGACGCCAGGCTGGTGAATCGGATGGGGCTGTCGCCGCAGATTCAGCGCAATCCGATCTTCGGACTGGGATGCGTGGCGGGCGCGGCGGGACTGGCGCGGGCAGCGGATTACGTGCGGGCGTATCCGGACCGGGTGGCGGCGCTGTTGTCGGTGGAGTTGTGCTCGCTGACGTGGCAGCGGGAGGACAGGTCGGTGGCGAATTTGATTTCGTCGGGGCTGTTTGGCGACGGAGCGGCGGCGGTGCTGGTGGCGGACGAGAAGGTGCCGCGGCGCGGGCCGAGAATTGTGGCGACGCACCGAGTGTTCTATCCGGAGACAGAAGAGGTGATGGGATGGGACATTTCCGAGAGGGGATTTCGGATTGTGCTGTCGCCGGATGTGCCGAAGGTGGTGACCGAGAATCTGGGGCGGGATGTGGATAGTTTCCTCGCTGCGCAGGGGCTGAGCCGGAAGGACATCGGGACCTGGATCATGCATACCGGCGGGCCGAAGGTGCTGGAAGCGACGGGCGAGTCGCTGGGATTGCCGCGTAAGGCGCTGGAGGTTTCCTGGGAGGCGCTGCGGCGGGTCGGGAATCTGTCGTCGGCATCGGTGCTGGTGGTGCTGGACGAGGTGATGAAGCATCGGCGCCCGGCGCCCGGCACACGCAGCGTGCTGGCCGCGATGGGGCCGGGGTTCTGCGCGGAGATGCTGCTGCTGGAGTGGTAGGGCTTGAGGCTTTGTAACAACATTTGCGACGTATTGGTGGTGGGCGGCGGACCTGCGGGCCTGGCGGCGGCGATCGCGCTGCGGCAGCGAGGCGCGGAGGTGACTGTGGCCGATGCGCTGCGCCCTCCCATCGACAAGCCGTGCGGCGAAGGGCTGATGCCGGATTCGCGGCGGGAACTGGCCAGGCTGGGGGTGGACCCGGGACCGGGCCACGGAGCGGCGTTCCGGGGAATCCTGTATGCGGACCAGCGGGCAGAGGTCAGCGCGGAGTTCCCGCGCGGAGTGGGATTGGGCGTGCGGCGGACCGTGCTGCAGCGGCTGCTGCTGGAGCGGGCGGCAGCGTTGGGGGTCCGGTTCCAGTGGGGATCGCCGGTAACGGTGCGGAAGGGGCTGCCAGTTACAGTAGGCGGCGAACGCGTGGGCTGCCAGTGGCTGGTGGGCGCGGACGGAATGGCGTCGCAGGCGCGGGCGTGGGCGGGACTGGAGGCGGCGAAGGTGCGCAGCCGGAGGTTTGGATTCCGGGCCCATTTCCGCCGGGCGCCGTGGAGCGAGTTTGTGGAGATTCACTGGGGCGCGAAGGGCGAGGCGTATGTGACGCCGGTGGGCGCGGATGAGATCTGCGTGGCGGCGATGAGCCGGACGCCGACAGGTCGACTGGATGAGATCGTGGAACATTTGCCGGCTCTCAGGGAGAGGCTGGCGGGCGCGGAAAGAACGACGGCGGAGCGCGGATCGGTGACCCTGACGCGGCGCCTGCGACGGGTGACGCGCGGGAATGTGGCGCTGGTGGGGGACGCGTCGGGGTCGGTGGACGCCATTACCGGGGAGGGTCTGGGGCTGAGCTTCCGGCAGGCACTGTTGCTGGCGGAATCGCTGGAGGCCGGCGGATGTGCGAGGTATGAGGCGGGGCACGCGGCACTGGCGGCGCTGCCGCGGCGTATGGCTGAGCTGTTGCTGCTGATGGACCGCTTCCCTGCTCTGCAGCGGCGGGCGATGGGCGCGCTGACGACACGGCCGGAGTTGTTCCGGGGCCTTCTCGCAGTGCATGTGGGCGAGCAGCCGCTGCCGCGGTATTTGCTGCGGCACGGGGCGACGATGGGCGCGCTGATGCTGGCGGCCCGGGAGGGGACGCCAGAGGATTTGGGATCGGGCGTGACTGCGCCGGCAGAGGCCGGCGGGACGCGGGTTGGAGTTGTCCCGCGCGGCTCGTAAACTGGAGGAGGACCTGGCTCGGTTATCGATGGCGCGAGACGTATTTCAGATTGAGCACGAACCCCTTGGCCCTCCCGTGGCCAAATCGCTGCTGCTGCACCTGGTACTGGCGGGAGCGCTGGCGGTTCTGCTTTATTTCAACGCTCACTACCGCGGAGCGGAGTGGGGCACGAAGGGGCCGGTCGGAGCGATTCAGGCGACGCTGGTGACGTCGTCGGCGTCGATTCCGCTGCCGCAGACCGCACCGCCCACACCCAATGTGCTGGCGACGCAACTACCCAGCCCGGCGCCGGCGCCGCCGTCGAAGGCGACGATTCAACAGGTACAGCAGAACGCGATCCCGATTCTGGCGCGGCAGCCGAAACTTCGGCCGAAGGAACAGCGGCACGTGTACTCGCCGAAACACGCGCAGCCGCTGAATCAGCCGCACCGGGCGAGGTACGGCGAGGCAGCACCGACCCAGCTGGCGCACGCGATGACAAACGCGCCGGCGGTGAACACGAATCCGGTGAACATCACCAACGGGGAATTTGCGGCGCTCTTTCCATGGTACGTTGCCCTGATCCAGCGAACCGTGCAGCAATACTGGTACACCTCGGAGGTCGCCTCGAGTACGCCGTACGGCAGCCAGGTGGTGGTGTACTTCACGATCCACCATGACGGAACGGTCAGCGATATCCGGATTGAGCAGCCGAGTTCGTCCCCGACGCTGAACGCTTCCGCGATGCAGGCCGTGGAGCGGGTGGGCAGTTTTCAGCCGTTACCTAGTCAGTACACAGGAAGCACGCTTTCGGTAGGGTACACTTTTAGCAATCCATCGCCGTCGAAGTAACGTATTCAGACGGCCATCGCGTTGACGTGCCGCATCGCCATGCGTCCATAGCAGCGGAGGAACCGGTCGGGAGCGAGAGCGATTCCGGAAACCGGCCTGCCGCGATCATTCCGCGCTCCAGCCTCGGGGCGCAGAAAGCTGACCTTCATTCCGGACGACAGGATTTCGTGGAAACAAGAGAATATGATCCGCAATTTGCCTAAGAAGCACTCTATCCCTCGCAGTTTTTGCTTTTTTGCATTGTTGGCCGTCACCGCTTCCGCCCTGCGAGCGCAGGACTGGGTGCACATCGAAAGCAATGTGGGCGTGACCAAGATCCGCATCGCGTCGGCGGACTTCAAGCCCGGCAGCACGGACCCGAAGACGATGCCGATGAAATTCGTCTTCGATCAGACGCTCTATAACGACCTGCGCTATGCAGGGGTCTTCGATGTGGTGTCGAAGAGCATGATCCCCAACACGGAACCGGGGACGCCGCAGGAGATTAACCTGGCGAACTGGGCCGCCGCGCCGTCCAGCGCCGCGTACGTGGCATTCGGAAACCTGTCGGTAAACGGGGGACAGCTTTCCGTGCAGGGCTTTCTGTACGACACGCACGCACAGCAGAATGCCCAGCTGCTGGGCAAGCAGTTCTCCGACGTAGCGACAGTGGAAGCGACGCGGATGATCGCCCACCGCTTCGCCGATGAGATCGTGCAGCAACTGACGGGCATTCAGGGCATCGCTGAAACGAAGATTTATTATGTTTCCGACCGGAGCGGACACCGGGAAATCTGGTCGATGGATTACGACGGGTTCAATCAGCGCCAGCTGACCTACCTGCATACGGACTCGCTGGCGCCGGCGGTTTCGCCGGATAATTCGCGGGTGGCGTTCAGCTCGATGGGGCGGGATGGATGGTCGATCCGGATGTATTCGCTGATCCTGAACCGGATGGTGTCGTTCCCGATGTGGGGAGGAACGACGCTGTCGCCGGCGTGGTCGAGCGACGGGGCGAAGCTGGCGTACTCGTCGGCGCGGACAGGCAATCCCGACATTTATGTTTGCGACGCATCCGGAGCCGGATCGCACCGGATCACGGCGTTTCTGGGGCCGAACGTGTCCCCGGCGTGGAACCCGAAGACGAACGCGCAGATTGCGTGGGTGAGCGGGCGGACGAAGCTGCCGCAGATCTACGTCATGGATACAGACGGATCGAACGTGATGCGGATGACGGACGGAGGGTACGCGACGTCGCCATCGTGGTCGCCGAACGGGGAGCTTCTGGCATTCGCCTGGCAACGAAACTATGGTCCGGGTGTTCCGGGATCCGAAGACATCTACATCATGGATATTGCCAGCAAAGCCTGGACGCAGCTGACACACGACTCCGGGGCCAACGATTTTCCGTCGTGGTCGCCGGATAACCGCCACATCGTCTTCCAGCGCAGGGAAAACGGCCACACCGAAATCTGGATGATGCTGGCCGACGGAACCGACCAGCAGCAGCTGACGCAGGAGGGGAACAACCTGATGCCCGACTGGAGTTGGAAGTAAACGCAGCACCTTTGCAGGCCGGAACCCGGTCCGTCCTGTTTTGCCCTGGAATCAACCGCAGGAACGCTCCTGAAGGAGGAGAGAACGTGCAGCAGAAGAGAACGAAGTCCCTGGCTGTGGCCGCCTGTCTCGCGGCTATGCTCGCTGTGGCGGGATGCCACAAGAAGAAAGTAGCGCCGCCCCCGCCGACGGCGCCGCCTGCCACCACCGCGCCGGCGCCAACAGCCTCGATCACCGCGACTCCGGACACGATCAACTCCGGCGATCAGGTGGTCCTCAACTGGCAGACCACGAATGCGACGGACGTGTCGATTGACGGGCTGGGCTCGGTGGCGACATCGGGCACGCAGTCGGTGCGGCCGACGCAGACGACGACCTATCACCTGGTCGCGCATGGCGACGGCGGAACAGCCGACGCGACGGCTACGGTGACGGTGGAAGCGCCGACGTCGACGCCGGCACCGACGGAGTCAGCGATCACGGAGGACGTGTTCGAGCAGAACGTGAAGCCGATCTTCTTCGACTACGACAGCTACTCGATTCGCCCGGATGCGCAGACCACGCTGCAGGGCGATGCGAACTACCTGAACCAGAATCCGCAGCTGAAAGTGGTGGTCGGCGGATACTGCGACGATCGCGGATCCATCGAGTACAACCTGGCGCTGGGCGAGAACCGGGCGAACGCGGCCAAGCAGGCGCTGGTCAGCCTGGGCATCTCTCCCGACCGGCTGCGGACGGTGAGCTACGGGAAGGAGAAGCAGTTCTGCACGGAGGATAACGAAGCGTGCTGGCAGCAGAACCGCCGGGCGCAGTTCACGCTGGACCAGTAGAACGCGACGCAGTTCATCCTGCCGTGCCGGCGCGCGGCAGGGTGAGCCGTTGTGTCTTTCTCTCATTTGTCGCTGACACAGGCTCGCGCTGCGATAATGGACGCAGCGCTTCCTGCGCCCGATCGGGGATCTTCTATGCGAAGGATTCTGGGTACCGTCGCCGCCCTTGGGTCGCTGTTGTTTCTGTTTCCCGCCCCTCAGGCCCATGCCGTTAGTAAGGAAATCATCCAGCTGCAGATTCAGGTGCAACAGCTGCAGACGCAATTACAGCACCTGCAGGACAGCCAGGACCAGCAACTGAGCGTGCTGCAGCACGTGGTGCAGCAGATTGCCGACAGCGTATCGCAGATGAACAACACGGTAACCGCGCTGCAGCATCAGGTGGCGGCGCAGAATGAGTCGGCGAGCGGACAGGAGACGCAGCTTTCCACGCAGATGCAGGGCATCAACGATTCGGTGGATGAGCTGCGCGGGCGGCTGGACAAACTCGGCGCTCAGCTGCAGGCGATTCAGTCGCAACTGCAGAACATCAACACGCTGCAGCAGCAGCAGACGGGTCAGCCGGGAGCGACAGCGGGGCAGCCGGACACGACCGGGCAGACGGGACAGCCTGAACTGCCGGGCGCCGCGGGAGCGACGCAGCCGCCTGGCACCGGGAATCCCGCGGGCCAGCCGGGAGCGACTCCGCCGGCGGCCACGCCGCCGCAACCGCAGGCGCCGCCGGTCGAGCAACTGTACCAGAGCGCGATCAGCGACTATGAGTCGGCGCGGTACGATCTGGCGAGCAGCGAATTCGGCGATGTCCTTCAGTACTATCCGCAGAACAATCTTGCCGGGAACGCGCAGTTTTATCTGGGCGAGATCGATTACCGGCAGAAGAAGTATTCGACAGCCGTGAAAGCGTATGAGCTGGTGCTGAAGAATTATCCCGGAAACGAGAAAGCACCGTCGGCGGAGCTGCGCATCGGCGAGTCGGAACTGGCCATCGGGCGGCGCGAGGAAGGCATCGAGCACCTGCGGGCGCTGATCATGCGCTATCCACAGACGCCGGAAGCGATGTCGGCCCGCAGCCGTCTGAACGGGATGGGCGTGCGCATTTATCCGAAGCCGGGCGCACGCGAGTAAGCATCGAGCGCGCCCACGCTGCACCTCGGACGTGGCAGCGCGACCGCCGGGGGAACGGGCAATCCGCAGCGCGGAGCCGCGCGGAAACCGCAGGGAAACACGTCGTTGACAAAGCGCGGCGCGAATCGCACAATCGATTTTCAGCTTGACTCCATCGCTTGCCGCCGCTCGCGGAGACGAGGCTTCGCGCTTCGCGCAATTCACGCCTCAGGGAATGGGGTCCTGCCTGGCGGAAGTAGCACGCGGGAAGGCCATCTGCATTGGACGCACTGCTCCAGACCGACTTTCGCAACCTGAAACGCAGAGCGCGAGGCAAGGTCCGCGACATTTATGAGCTGGGCGATCATCTGCTGCTGGTGGCGACCGATCGAATCTCAGCGTTCGACCATGTGCTGGCCACCGGAATACCGGGCAAGGGGAAAATCCTGACGCAGTTGTCGCTGTTCTGGTTCGAGCTGCTGGGCGATGTGACACCGAACCACCTGGAAACGGCGAGCGTAGCGCAGTATCCCGAGGAAGCGTGGCCGTACCGCGAGGAGCTGAAGGGCCGCTCAATGCTGGTGAAGCGGGCGGCGATGTTTCCGGTGGAGTGCGTGGCGCGCGGGTACCTCGCCGGATCGGGATGGAAGGAATACAAAGAGACGGGCAGCATCTGCGGGATAGCGATCCAGCCGGGACTGTGGGAGAGCGATCGGCTGAAAGAGCCGATCTTTACACCGGCGACGAAGAACGAGCGCGGGACCCACGACGAGAACATCACGTTCGACCAGATGACCGCGATGGTGGGCGGCGCGGTGGCCGAACGGCTGCGGGATCTGACGCTGGAGCTCTATCGGCGCGCCGCAGCCCACGCGGAGTGGAGCGGATTGCTGCTGGCGGACACGAAGTTCGAGTTCGGGACGATCGGGACGGAGATCGTGCTGGCGGACGAGGTGCTGACGCCGGATTCGTCGCGCTTCTGGGAGCGGGATCATTACCGGCCGGGCAGGGCGCAGGCTTCGCTGGACAAGCAGTACGTGCGGGATTATCTGGAGAGCATTCACTGGAATAAGCGGGCGCCGGTGCCCACCCTGCCCGACCTGGTGGTAAAGCGCACGCTGGAAAAGTATCTGGAAGCCCATCGGCTGCTGACGGGCAGTACGCTGACGCTGTAGGGAGAAGGGTGTGACGATCGTCGACTGGCTGATTGTTGTGGTGCTGGTGGTGTCAGTGCTGTCGGCGGCGAAAGCGGGACTGGTGGTGGAGATATTCTCGCTGGCGGGGCTGGTGCTGGGATTACTGCTCGCGAGCTGGGACTATCAGAGCCTCATGCCCTGGTGGTCACACTGGTTTCACTCGGCCGCGGCGGTGGAGGCATTGTCGTTCCTGTCGATCGCGTTTGGGGTGATGATCCTGGCGGCGCTGGGAGGCAGGATGGTTCGCTGGTCGGTGAAGGCAGTGGGGCTGGGATGGGCGGACCGGATGGCAGGCGCGGTTTTCGGTCTGGTGAAGGGCTGCGTGATGGTGATGATCGCGGTGATGGTGGTCGCCGCGTTCTGCCCGCATGCAGCGTGGCTGCGGCGGTCACGGCTGGCGCCGGGATTTCTGGCGATGGCGCAAGAGGCCGCAGTGGTGGCTCCGGCCGACCTGGCGGGCCGGATCCGCAGCGGCGTGACGGATTTGCGGAAGGAACAGCCGGACTGGCTGAAACCCGCCGCGTAATGGGTTCGCAGTGATTTCGGACGAAACCTGCCCGCCGGGCGGGAAGACAGAGAGAGGCCTGCGGTGAAACGAGAACTGGATAACCTTGTGACGCAGATGCGCGCCGGCGGCATTACCTACGACGAAGCGGTGCGGGAATTCAAGCGCCGCTTTCTGCTGGAAGTGCTGGCGCATCACAGAGGTAACCAGTGCAGGGCCGCCAAGGAGCTGGGCGTGCATCGCAACACGCTGAGCCGCATGCTGGCGGAACTGCAGATCGACGCGGCCGTAGTGCGCAGCGGAGCGCGCAGACCGCCGCGCAGCGAACGGGGCAGCCTGGATCTGAAGCAGATTGCGCGCTGAGCCCCTGCTCAAAAAAATCTTCGGCCGAATTGCGATTGATTCCAAAGACTTCCGGGAAGAGTGCGGCCGGAACCACCGCATGGGACAGCATCGCCGGGGTTGCCCGCCCGCATCCCAATATTCAGGGAGGGTAACTATGGCAGATCCAGGATATCGTACGCCGTCGATACCCACCGGAGTGGTTCCTGCAGGACCTTCGGTGGAGCGGTGGGGAACACCGTGGGGAGCCGTATGGGCTGGCGCATTTTCAGCGGCAGCCATCTGGGCGGTTTTCGGACAACTGGGAGCAGCAATCTTCAGAAGCGCCGGGTCGCTGAACACCGCGGGGGTTAGCTGGGGAATGGGCGTGTGGAGCATCATTCTGACAGGAATAGCCCTGTTTGTGGGCGGACGTGTAACCGCGCGCATGGGCGACTTCAGGACATCGCGGGACGCCGTGATGGCGGGACAGACGATGTTTGGCCTGACCGCAGTAGGCGTGCTGGTGTTTCTGGCTCTGATGGGAGCCCGATCCGCGACCGGCGTAACAGCGACCACGGCTCCGTCGTACGTGGGGTCGGTGATTCGCGGGGTGGGCTGGTTCGGCTGGATTGGCTTGCTGGTGGGCTGGCTGGGTGCGATGGCCGGCGCAATGGCCTCGCAGAAAGCCCGGCGGCAAGGCGCAACCACACCCGTGCGCGACATTCGCAGCGCAGCTTAAAACCGGCTGCGGTTTGCCTGATCCCTTTTCCGCATGGTTCCGGCTCAGGCCGGGAGCCGAGCGGGAAAGGGATCGGTGCGCCTCAGTCCTCGACCGTCAGGCGCCGTCGGCTTCGTGCCAGAAGGGGCCGGGGCTGCGCCGTCGACACGATACAGTTCGACGCACAAATTCGCGGCGCAAAACAGATTCCCATCCCGCGGGGACGGCACGCAGCCGCTCCGCAATGCTATGATTCGGTTCTCCAGCCCTACACTCTGAGGAATTCAAGCCAGGAGAATCGAAACGTGAGACATGTTCGGGGATTTGTGAGTGCCACTGGTTTTCTCGCCTTTGCCTTAACAGGATTGCTGGCCGTGCCTGCGGGAGCGCAGAGTGCGGTGACCGCGCAGACGCTGATGAGCAAGCTGAAATGGCGCTGCGTGGGGCCGTTCATCGGCGGACGCGTAGTGACCGTGGACGGGGTTGCAGGCAAGAACATTTATTACGCCGGAGCGGTGGGCGGCGGCGTGTGGAAGAGCACGGATTACGGCCTGGTGTGGCAGAACATCACGGACGGGAAGCTGGGGGGCACGAGCTCGAGCATTGGCGCGATAGCGGTGGCTCCCTCCAGTCCGAATGTGCTGTATGCGGGGACGGGCGAGGATGATATCCGCAACGATATGATTCCGGGCGACGGGATGTACAAGTCGACGGATGGCGGGAAGACGTGGGTGGCAGCGGGACTGGAGGAAACGCACTCGATCGCGAAGATCGTGGTGGATCCGAAGGATGCGAACGTGGTGTATGCGGCGTCGATGGGACACGTGTTTGTGCCGGGGCCGAATCGCGGGGTATTCAAGTCGACGGACGGCGGCAAGACGTGGAACAGGATTCTGTTTGTCGACAACAGGACCGGGGCCATCGATCTGGTGATGGACCCGAACCATCAGCAAGTCCTGTACGCCACGATGTGGCAGGCGCAGCGGATGCCGTGGGGTCTGAAGGACGGCGGCCCGGGAAGCGGTCTGTATAAGACGACGGACGGCGGTGTGCACTGGACGAACCTGACGCACAATCCGGGATTCGCGACCGGGACGCTGGGGCGGATCGGGGTGTCGCTGGTGGCGGAGCACCCGAATACCGTGTACACGCTCGTGCAGGCGAAGGACGGCGGTGTGTTCCGCTCCGACGACGGCGGCGCAACCTGGAAGATGGTGAACAACGAAATGAAGCTGCGTCAGCGCGCCTTCTACTACATGGCGATCTACGCGGACCCGAAGGATGTGAACACGGTCTACGCGCCGCAGGTGGATGCGCTGTGGGTGTCGCGCGACGGCGGAAAGACGTGGACCAAGCTGCACACACCGCACGGGGACAACCACGTGGTCTGGATCGATCCCACTCGCACGAACGTGCTGCTGGAAGGAAACGACGGCGGGGTGACGGTTTCCACGGACGGCGGAAAGACGTGGAGTACCGACCATAATCAGCCGACGGGGCAGTTCTACCACGTGAATCTGGACAACCAGTTCCCGTTCCACATTTACGGCGCGCAGCAGGACGAGGGGGCCTTCGAGGGGCCGAGCGCAAGCCCGCACGGGGCGATTCCGCTGGCGGACTGGCAGACGGTGGCGTACGGCGAGAGCACGTTTGTGGTCCCGGAGCCGGGGCGTCCGAACATGACCTACGGCAGCGGCTATTACAGCATTTTTGTGAAGTACAACCTGCACACGGGGCAGTACGAGAGCGTGAGCCCATGGCCGCTGTACCGGGATGGCGCGGCGTCGAATGAGCTGAGGTACCGGTTTGGGTGGACCCATCCGATTCAGTTCTCGCCGGATGATCCGAAGGAACTGCTGATTGCGGCGCAGAATGTGCTGCGGAGCGACGATTACGGCGAGACGTGGACGCAGATATCGCCGGACCTGACCAGGAACAATCCGCAAACGGAGCTGCCGAGCGGCGGACCGATCGATCTGGATGCTTCCGGGGCGGAGGTTTATCCCGAGGTCAACGCGCTGGCGGTTTCGCCACTGGACGGAAACCTGATATGGGCGGGGTCGGACGACGGGCTGGTGCACGTGACGACGGATGGCGGCAGGAACTGGACGCTGGTGACGCCGGCGGGGCTGCCGGACTGCGCGATCAGCTCGATTGAGCCCTCGCACGTGGACCGCAATACGGCATACATGACGGCGTGGCGGTATATGTGGGACGACTTCCGGCCGATGGTGTACGAAACGACGGACCTGGGTCAAACCTGGACGAAGATCACGACCGGGCTGCCGGACGACGAGTTCGCATTCGTGGTGCGGCAGGATCCGAAAGATCCGAAGCTGCTGTTCCTGGGGACGTTCAGCACCGTGTACGTGAGCCTGGACGGCGGCGCGCGCTGGCAGCCGCTGAAGCTGAATCTGCCGACGGCCGAGGTGCGGGACATCGCGATCAACAGCCGGCAGGGCGATGTGGCGATCGCGACGCACGGGCGGGCGTTCTGGGTGCTGGACAATCTGGCGCTGCTCGAGCAACTGACGAAGGCGCCGGAGTTGGGGGTGAACAGCGCCCAGGTGTTCGCGCCGGAGCAGGCGTGGCTGACGCAGGCATACGGCGGTGGGCCGCCGCGGCCCGGGCGCGCGGCGGGAACGAATCCGCCGTTCGGGGCGACGGTGTTCTTCCATATTCCGCAGAACTACGACGGGAAAACGCCGGTGAGCCTGACGTTCCTGGATGCGCAGGGGAACGTGGTCAGGAAATTCGAGCTGCACCAGGAGACGGCGAAGGAAAAGCAGGAGAAGACAGAGGAGAAGGCAGGCAAGAAGATGCCGGATCACAGCGGCGATCCACTGGAGGTGCAGATGCGCCGAGCACTGGAGAAGCTGACGGAAATCAATCCGGGGATGAACAGCTTCCAGTGGGACCTTCGGTACGCGCCGGTCACGCAGATACCGGGCTATCACGCACCGGAGCCGGAAGGCGACCGGGACGAGCTGGTGGATTCGCCGACCGTGGTACCGGGGACGTACCAGGTGGTGCTGGATTTCGGCGGGCAGAAGACCCAGACGAGCTTTACGGTGGCGCCGGACCCGCGGCTGAAGGCGACTCAGCAGGATCTGGAAGCGGAGCTGACACTGTGCCAGCAGATCGAAGCGGACCTGGATGGGCTGGACAAGGAGATCGACCAGGCAATGGCACTGCGGGACAAGCTGGAAAAAGCCGGGGGTTCCGCGGCGGCCGTCGAGGGACTGGATCGGGCGATCGCCGACACGGTGCAGATGAACAACCATGCCAGCGAAGAGGACCTGATGCACGAGGTGAGAACGCGGGGTCTGCTGGCATTTCTGGCGTCGGACGTGGAGTGGGCCTATGCGCATCCGACAGCTGCGCAGTACCAGGTGTTCCAGTATCTGGACGCGCAAACGAAGAGCGGGAAGCAGGAGCTGGAAGCCGCGATCGCGGCGGCGAAGTAGCGCCGTCAGGAGTTGAGCCTGAACCGAAAGGGAGCCGGAGAAATCCGGCTCCCTTTCGGTGTCAGCGAAACGTGCGGCTTACACCGGCGGAGGATTCCGCTGCCTGACGATGCGCTGGTGCCAGTAGGGGTAGATGGGCGTGGTTTGGCTGGCAGCATCAAGGCGTGCGACCTGATCGGCGGTAAGGTTCCAGCCTTCGGCCTGAAGATTCTGCTTCAACTGCTCCTCGTTGCGTGCGCCGACGATGACGCTGGAGACAGAGGGGCGCTGGAGCAGCCAGTTGAGGGCGATCCGGGGGACGGTTTTGCCGGTTTCCTTTGCTGTTTCGTCGATGGCGTCGACGACGCGGAAGAGATGATCGTCGGTGACGGGCGGCCCGGATTCAGCAGTTTTGTGCAGGCGGCTGACGGCCGGCAGGGGCTGGCCGCGGCGCAGCTTGCCGGTGAGACGGCCCCAGCCGAGCGGGCTCCAGACGAGCGCGCCGACGCCCTGATCGAGGGCGAGCGGCATGAGCTCCCATTCGTACTCGCGGCCGATCAGCGAGTAGTAAACCTGGTGAGCGACGTAGCGGGCCCAGCCGTGACGGTCGGAAGCGGCGAGGGACTTCATCAGGTGCCAGCCGGAGAAGTTGGAGCAGGCGATGTAACGAATCTTGCCGGCATGGACGAGGGAGTTGAGCGTGTCGAGGGTTTCCTCAACCGGGGTGAGGGCGTCGAAACCGTGCATGTGGTAGATGTCGATGTGGTCGGTCGAGAGGCGGCGGAGTGAGGCGTCGACCTGCTGGAGGATGTGCAGGCGCGAGGAGCCGACGTCGTTGGGTCCGGGGCCGGCGGGAAAGAACGATTTGGTGGAGATGAGGACCTGGCCGCGCTTGCCGTGGAGGGCTTTGCCAAGGATCTCTTCGGCGAGACCATCGGAGTAGCCGTTGGCGGTGTCGAAGAGGTTGACGCCGGAGTCGATGCAGAGGTCGATCATACGGCGGGCTTCCTCGACCTGAGTTTGGCCCCAGGCGCGGAAGAACTCGTTGCCGCCGCCAAAGGTGGCCGCGCCGAAGCTGAGCGCGGAAACCCTGAGGCCGGAACGTCCAAGCAGTCTGTATTCCATGGCGGTAGAGATGCCCGTGCCCTGCCTGACGGTGCAGGAGGCGAGCAACCGTTAATAGAGAATTTTGTCCGGCGTGTCCAGCCAGAGCTGGAACGACTCCCAGGCTTCGTCGTGCAGGAGCATGGCCGAGGGGATGGTCCGCTGCGGCGCGGGCGAAGCGATCTGCCGGTAGAGCGTGGCATCGTCAAAGGCGGCGCGTGCGGCGTCCGCAGCGGTGTTGGCGAACCAAATGCGGTCGATGTGGGCCCAGTAGAGGGCGGCGAGACACATGGGGCAGGGCTCGCAGCTGGTGTAAATCTCGCAGCCTTTGAGGCTGAAAGTTGCCAGGGCGCGGCAGGCCGCACGGATGGCACCGACCTCGGCGTGGGCAGTTGGGTCGTTTTTCCGGGTGACGCGGTTGGCGGCCTCGCCGACGACGGCACCATCGCGGACGATGACGGCGCCGAAGGGGCCACCCTGACCGGTGCGGACGTTTTCCGTGGCGAGGGCGATGGCGCGGCGCATGAGTTCAGGGTTGGGAGCGGGATTCATGATGGAGGCCGAATCAGTATGGCACAGCGGAGACGGTGACCCTGGATGTCGGCAGCGCGGAGCTGACAGCCGACTGCAGGACCCCTTCCACCGTGAGAACAACTCCGCATTTGATTCCATTGAGCTTAGCTTCAGTGACGCCACTTTCGGATAAAGTGGCGCAAAGGCGAAGTGGATCCGGCGGAGATGGCTTTTCACGTCCCCTCGCTGGCGCTCGGGGAGGCCGGCTTCGGCTCGTTCCGCCTCGCGCTGCGCGCTTCGGTCGGGGTGACGCCGCTTCAGGAAGCGGCGTGCGGTTTCGGGGCGTGAATTCACGCAAAATGCTTCAACTTCAGGAGAGCCTGGCACGTCATTTCATGAAATGATCAGGCAGCGCAGGATCGCAGTTTGGCCTGCTGGCGTTTTCGGTGATCGTGGGCTCTGTTCGGAGTGTGCAGGGACACGGATTTCCGCATGCATTCAGCCCGCGCGGCTCGGCGATGCCGCCTGAAACCCGGAGCCCCTCGTTTGAGATCAGCCATATCCTGTGCTTTCCGCCGCGCCTGCGGCCTCCTGTATCTGACAGCTCTCCTTTCACTGATGTCGCTTTCCGCTTCCGGGCAGTCGACGGTGGCCGACTTGCCGGACCCGCCGGATGCGGCGCTGCAGCAGGCGCCGAATCCGCAGACGACCGCGCCGGCACAGCCGGCAGGCCAGACGCAGATCCCGTCAAGCCCGTCGGGTTCGACCGCGCAGGCCACGCCGCAGAGATCCTCTGACAAGGACAAGAGTGCGCAGAAGACCAGCGGCCAGGGCAAAGTTGCGGGAACGTCGAATGACCGGCTTTTCTACACGCTGCCGAACTTCCTGACGTTGCAGCAAAGCGGCAGGCTTCCGCCGCTCACGGTCGGGGAAAAATTTAAGGTCGTGGCCTTAGGCGATTTCGATCCCGTCGAGTATCCCTGGTGGGGGCTGCTTTCCGCTGTCAGCCAGGCGGAGAACAGTGAGCCGGCATACGGCCAGGGCTGGATCGCCTACGCAAAGCGCTACGGGGCCACGGCGGGCGACAGCACGGTCGAGAACTTCATGGTCGGCGCGGTTTTTCCTTCAATTCTTCACCAGGATCCTCGCTTCTATCAGTCGAGCCCGGGAGGATATGTGCACCGCGCCGGTTATGCGATCAGCCGGATTGTTGTGACTCGCAGCGATTCCGGGCGATCCCAGTTCAATTACTCCGAGATGGTTGGGGCCGCCGTGGCGGCCGCCATCTCCACCTACAGCTATCACCCCAAAAGTACCTACATCAGCACGCCCACCAACCCCCACCTGTTCATTCCTTCCGATCGAACACTGTTGAACACGACGAGCGTGTGGGGAACCCAGATCGGATTAGACACGATCACACTCCTTATCAAGGAATTCTGGCCCGACGTCCAGGGCAGGCTGTCGCACAAGTCCAGACACAGTCCCGCTGGCAGCCCTGGTCCAGGCGGCGACTAGCCGACTGAGCGGCTGCGGCCACGTGCAGACGGGCGCGTTGTGGTATGGTGAACCCGCTGTGGCGGGGGATTCTGTCGTGATGCGAACGATTCTGCGTTTTCTTGTGCCGGTGCTGGTCGTGTGGGCGCCGGCGGCCTCGTGGGCAAAAACGATTGTGTTCTGGCAACCGGGATTTCCCACGGCGGATTCGGTGGCTCCGGACAGCGCGGATTTGCGCGCGGCGTTTGCGGGAGCGGAGTTTGCCGATGCGTCGCAGCTGGGGGCGGCACTGGCCGCGCCGGATGCGGATTTGCTGGTGCTGCCGTACGGGTCGGCGTGGCCGGAGCAGGACTGGACGGCAATTCTGGAGTATCTGGACCGCGGCGGGAACCTGATGGTGCTGGGGGGAAAGGCGTTCACGCGGGCAGGATACCAGGATGGGAGCGGATGGCATTTGCGGCCGGCGAGCGTGGCCGAGACGCTGGAACTGTTCATCGACGGATACCAGCAAACGCCAGGATCGGATACGACGACATTCACGGCGAATCGCGACGTGTTCCCTGCCCTGCCGGCGTTTGCGTGGAAGCGGGCGTTTAGTCCGGTGGTGCGGCTGAGCGTGGTGAATTACGACTCGAGCGGCGGGGCGACCGGCGGCGAGGACATGGATTTGACGACGCTGGCGTGGGGCGTGGGGGGCGGACACAAGCTGGCGGCGCCGGTGCTGGAACTGGATCACAATGCGAATCGATTTGTGGGCGGACGCTGGATTCTGGTGGCATGCGAGCCGGATGCGGGGTTCTTTGGCAACACGGCGCTGCTGAAGACGCTGGCGATGCTGGCGGTGCGGAAGGGAGATCGATTCACATTCCGGCCGAGGCTGCCGCTGTACGTTGCCGGAGAACCTGCGGAGTTCCGGTACGAGGCAAACAACGCGGATGCTGACCGCGGGACTGGATTCCACGATTACCCGGAACTTCATGTCCGAATTGTTGCCGGGGACGGCCAGGTTACGTTTGACGGGCGAATGGCGGCAATACCCGACATGACCGTACACATTGCGGGTGCGGATAAGGGGCCCGGGTTCCATACGGTGGAGGCGACGCTGCTGCGCGACGGGAAGCCGCTGCGGAGGTACTGGTCAGGGTTCTGGATGCGGGACTGGGATTATCTGATGTCGGGGCCGAAGCTGAGCGTGGGACACGACTACTTCGAACTGAACGGCAAGCCGCTTCCCGTGGTGGGCACGACGTACATGGCGAGCGACGTGGACCGGCTGTATCTGTTGAAGCCGAATGCGTACGTGTGGGATCACGATATGGCGCAGATTCACGGGGCGGGGCTGAACATGATCCGCACCGGGCTGTGGACCACGTGGAAGCCGCTGCTGAATGCGAATGGGCAGATGAGCGAGGAGGGACTGCGGGCGGTGGAGGCGTTCCTGATGTGTGCCCGGCAGAACGACCTGACGGTGCAGTTCAATCTGTTCGCGTTTTATCCGGATACGTGGGGAGGGGTGAACGGGTATCTGGATCCGGCAGCAGTGCAGGCGGAATCGATTTACGTACAGTCGCTGGTGGAGCGATTCCACTCGGTGCCGTTTCTGGCGTGGGATTTGGTCAACGAACCGAGCGCGAACAGCAATCTGTGGAAGACGCTGCCGGATTACGATCCGTACGAAGAGGCGGCATGGAAAGAGTGGATTGCGGACCGGTATTCGGACCGGGCGAAGCTGCTGCAGGACTGGGCGGAGCCGTCGTTGGGGATCGGACGGGCAGAGCAATCTGACCCGACGGCAACCCCGCCGGAGATTGAGTCGGAGGATCCGTGGGGGCTGCCGCCGGCGGAGGCGTTCGACGGAGACGCGGTGCGGAGCGGGTTCGATCCGCTGAAGGATTACGACTACACGCTGTTTACGCAGTGGGTGTTCACGAGCTGGATGAAGGAGATTGAGGCGGTGATCCGCGGTACGGGATCGCAGCAGCTGGTCGCGGTGGGGCAGGACGAGGGCGGCGTGGCGGGACGGCTTTCGCCGGCATTCTTTTCGCCGCTGGTGGATTTTACGAACGACCATACGTGGTGGGATTACGACGCGATCCTGTGGGCGAGCCTGGCGCCGAAGATGCCGGGGAAGCCAATGCTGATCCAGGAAACGGGCGAGCAGAGGCGGCTGACGCTGGACGGGCATTTGCGCTTCAGCGCGGAATCGGAGGCGCTGCAACTGCAACGGAAGATCGCGATCGCGTTTGCGCAGGGCGCGGGCGCGCTGGAGTGGGTGTGGAATGTGAACGCCTGCATGGCGAACGACAATGAGGTGCCGATTGGCGCAGTGCGTCCGGACGGCACGTGGAAGCCCGAGGCGCAGGTGCTGGCGGGGTATGCGGCGTTTGTGAACAGGAGCCCGCAGAGCTTTACGCAGATTGTGCCGCCGCCGGTGACGATGGTGACGTCGCAGACGATGCAATATTCAGTTTTGGGCGGGCTGGCGCTGGATACGCAGAAGCATGCACTGCGAGCGATGGCGTACGTGGATCACATGCCGCTGCGTATGCTGCCGGAGAACCGGGTGGCGGAATTGTGCGCCGATGCCTGCCCGAAACTGGTGTTCCTGCCATCGCCACAGGGGCTGACGGATGCAGCGTGGCAGGAGCTGATGGATTATGTGGCGCGCGGCGGGACGCTGCTGGTGACGGGGCCGGTGGATCGGGACGAGCACTGGCAGCCGGTGGACCGAAGCTCGCCGCTTGGCGTCCGGGAAGCGGTCTTTCCGCTTGCCGTGAGGCAGTCGGAGCTGACGCTGCCGGATGGGAAGACGTATGCGCTGAGTTTTCCGGCGGGCGTGCAACAGTCGGCGACGTGGACGTCTCGGTTTGGTGACGGGAAGTCCGTCGAGGTGATGGCGCACGGGAGCGGACGAATCCTGTGGACGGCCGATCCGGTGGAGTTCTCAGAGGGCTATGCGGCGACGGCGGCACTCTATCGATGGGCGCTGAGTGAGGCGGGAGTGAAGCCGGTGTTCCGGGAGGTGAAGCCTCTGTCGGAGGGGGTGCTGGCGTATCCGACGGTGCTGACGGATGGGGAGATCTACAGCTTCAGCAATGAATCGCTGAATCCGGAGAGGGTGAATATCGTTGACGCGCTGACGGACGCGCACATCGATTTCACGATGCCGGCGCAGGCAGGTGCGGCGCTGCTGCTGAACCGGGATGGCAAGGTGCTGTCGAGCTACGGGGGAGCGAAGGTGGAAGCGAAGTAGTTCCCCGCCCCGCTCAGGCGACGACGGCGTCCAGACTCGACCTTCTTTTGACGCGGATCAGACGCCATGCGTTCACTGCAAAGATCACCAGGCAGGCGGCGATGGCGTAAGGAAACATCTGGGCGAGCCAGTGGTTAACGCCGATGACGGCGGCGCCCGCCTGTTCCGGCGTGGCTCCGGGCCAGGCGACACCGGTGACGATATTGGCGCGCAGGAGTCCGCAAAAGATTACGGAGCCCAGGGCATCGAGGGAGAGGCGGGACGCGACGCGCCTGGTCGTCCACCAGGGACGCATGAGATTGACAGCCGAGAGTGCAGTGTTACCAAGGGCGAAGACGAGAATGCTCAGGAAGATCCACGTCCACCCCGGAGCCAGCGCGACACGGAGAGCGCCGAAGCGCAGGGTGAGCGGAGAGGCCATGTTTAGTCCCCACCAGACGAGGAGACAGAGACTCACTGCGAACTCGATGACCGAAGACGAACGTGGTATGAGGTGGGCGGGACGGAGCGGCGGGAGCGTACGGGGATTCCAGGTCCTGGGAAGCCGGGCTTTAGCTTCGGTGCGTTCGAGAATGGCAAAGATGAGCGTGACGACTCCGGCGGAGCAGAAGAGGGAAACCCAGAGCGAGCTCCAGAGAGCGCCCGGATTCGCAACACCGGGCCGGCCTGCGACGATACCGAGGGAACGGATGATAAGAGCAACCAGCCAGCTAAGTCCGATCGAGCCGGCGACGCAAATCGTCACCACCACGATCACGAATCGGTAGATGGGAAAGAGCAACGGCCCGATGAGAGACTCCTGGGGAAGATAGCGGCTCGCGACGAGGACGGGCGAGCCGCGCCGGCGCAGGAGTTCTTCGACATCGATATCCGTCAGCGGGCGACCGAGCGCAGCCTGGCGTTCCTCGACCTGAGCGTGGATGTCTTCCGACAGTTCAGCGACGATGTCATCCTGCTGTCGCCTGGGCAGCCAAAAGCGAACGGCCTGCAGATAGCGGTCAATGAGTTCCATGATCGTGCTCCTTCACAATGGTGCGCAGCGAGGCGTCGATGCTCTGCCAGTCCGCCAACAGGCGAACGAGGATCCGGCGTCCGTCTGCAGACAGACGGTAGAAGCGCTTGTTGCGTTTTTCGTGCTCGCGCCACTCGCTGGCGAGCAGGCCCTGAGATTCAAGGCGGCGCAGCAGGGGATAAAGGGTACCTTCTTCGATTTCCATCCCGTGCTCGGCCAGGACCCTGCGCAACGTGTAGCCGTACTGCTCGGAGCGCAGGGCGGCGAGAACGGCGAGGACAAGAGAGCCGCGGCGGAGTTCAAGGCGAAGGTTCTCGAGGGTGTCGGGGTTCATGCGGGGCTGCGACGGTTCACATCATGTGTGACATATACTATGTATAACACAGTATAGAAGTCAAGAACGATTTTTGAGCAGCTTTATGAGACTGGAATTCAGCAGGTGGGCGAGTATATGGCGAGGGCGTCGCGGGTGTTCGCGGGTAGCGCAGACCGGCCAGTCATGTTACCCTGTGACCAGACACTCAGGAAGTGTAAATCGCAGAAAAGGCAGAGGAGTACGCACGGACGTGCTGGCACCTGACAAGAAATCCGAAGTGATAGCGCGCTATCGCACCCATGACAGCGACACCGGAAGCCCGGAAGTGCAGATTGCGGTTCTGAGCGAGCGGATCGGCGGTTTGACTGAGCATTTCAAGGCACACGCGAAGGATCATGCTTCGCGGCGCGGCCTGCTGATGCTGGTGAGCAAACGGCGCCGCCTGCTGGACTACCTGAAGACGCACGATTCGGAGCGTTACCGCACCGTGATCGGCAAGCTGGGCATTCGCAAGTAAAACTCGCAGAGGCGAAGGTCGAGACGCGCGCGCGACGAGAATACGAAAGAGCGTGGACAGCGGCCGCCCAGGGCGGCGCTGGTCCGATGCAGGCTTACCCACCCCATCTTCTCTTTCCCACTTCCCCATCGCCTGCCGCGCCGCGGACAGCCGCACGCGCACCTTTCCGAAAGAAGAAATGAGGCAACTATGAAGCAGGAAGTTACAGTCGATCTTGCCGGCGGCAAGCGACTGCAGATTGAGACTGGCCGCATGGCCAAGCAGGCCTCCGGCGCGGCCCTGGTCACGTCGGGCGACACCGTGGTGCTGGCCACCGCCGTCTCCTCTCCCGATCCGCGCGAGGGTATCGACTTTTTCCCGCTCACCGTGGATTACCGCGAGTACGCATATGCCGGCGGACGCATTCCCGGCGGGTTCATCAAGCGCGAAGGACGGCCGAGCGAGCGCGAGATTCTGACCAGCCGGCAGATTGATCGGCCGATCCGGCCGCTGTTCCCGGAAGGGTTCCGCAACGAGACCCAGATCATCGCGCTGGTGTTCTCGGCGGACAAAGAGAACGATCCGGACATCGTGGGCATCAATGCGGCGGGTGCGGCGCTGGCGCTGTCGGACATTCCGTTCGGCGCGACCATCGGCGCGGTGCGCGTGGGCCAGGTGAACGGCGAGTTTGTGGTGAACCCCACCTACACGGAGAGGCGCGACTCGACGATCAATATCACGGTGGTGGGCACGAAAGACGGCATCGTGATGATCGAGAGCGGCGCCAACGAAGCTACGGAAGAAACGGTGGTGGATGCCATCGAGTTTGGGCATGGCGAGATTAAGAAGATTGTGGCCGCGATTGAGCTTCTGGTATCGCGGGCGGGTAAGCCGAAGCGCGCGGTGACGCCGCCGGAGTTCGACCAGGCGTATTTTGACGCGCTGCATGCCAGGGTGGGCGCGCGGCTGAGGGACGCGCTGGATACGAAGGCGCATCCGAAGCTGGAAAGCCAGACCCTGGTGAAGCAGATTCAGGACGAGCTGAAGGCGGAGATTCCGGACGACGCGAATGCCGCCGCGGCGAAGAAGAAGCTGGCGCATTACTGCGAGGCACTGCGAGAGAAGCTGTTCCGCGAGCAGGTAACGAAGGAGCGGGTGCGGCCGGACCATCGCGCGTTCGACGAAATCCGGCAGATCACAATCGAGGTTGGCGTATTGCCGCGGACGCACGGTTCGGCGCTGTTCACGCGCGGCGAGACGCAGGCGCTGGTGACGGCAACGCTGGGCACAACAGACGATTCGCAGCGCCTCGAGACCTTCGAGGGCGAGCAGCGGAAAAAGTTCATGCTGCATTACAACTTTCCGCCCTTCTCGGTAGGCGAGACGGGGCGCATGACGGGCGTGGGACGGCGCGAAGTCGGACACGGAGCGCTGGCGGAGCGCGCGATCAGCGCAGTGCTTCCCGGCGAGGACGTGTCGCCGTACTCGCTGCGGGTGGTGTCGGACATCCTCGAGTCAAACGGGTCGAGCTCGATGGCCTCAGTGTGCGGGGCCAGCCTGGCGCTGATGGATGCGGGTATTCCGCTGAAGGCGGCGGTGGCTGGCATCGCGATGGGACTGGTGAAGGAGGGCGAGGACTACGCTGTCCTTACCGACATTGCGGGCGCGGAAGATCATTACGGCGACATGGACTTTAAGGTGGCCGGCACGCGCAACGGGATCACCGCGCTGCAGATGGACATCAAGATCGGCGGAATCACCGGGCAGATCATGCGCGAGGCCCTCGAGCAGGCGCGGCGCGGGCGGATCTTCCTGCTGGACACGATGGAGGCGGCGCTGAGCGGACCGCGGACGGAGAAGTCGAAGTTCGCGCCGCAGATCCGGACGCTGCAGATTCCGACCGACAAGATTCGGGACCTGATCGGGCCGGGCGGCAAGACGATTCGCGGGATTACCGAGTCGACTGGCGTAAAGATCGACGTGGACGACACGGGGCGGGTGAACGTGGCGTCGAGCGACGAGGAAGGCCTGAAGAAGGCACTGGCGATGATCAACGATCTGACCGCCGTGCCGGAAGTGGGCAAGACGTACCTCGGCAAAGTGGTGCGGCTGGCGGAATTCGGGGCGTTCGTGGAGATCTTCCCGGGCACGGACGGGCTGCTGCACATCAGCGAGATCGCCGAGCACCGCGTACGCGAAGTGAAGGACGAGCTGCGCGAAGGCGACCAGGTGATGGTCAAGGTGCTGGGCGTGGAAGGCAACCGCATCAAGCTGTCGCGCAAGGCCGTGTTGCGGGAACAGCGGCAGAAGCTGGGCCTGCCCGAACCGAACGCCGGGGACATGGCGGCGGGAACGGACCGGCCGGAGCGCGCGGAGAGGCCGGAGCGGGGCGAACGGCAGGAGCGGCCGCGGCCGCCGCGGCCGGCTCCGCCGGAAGAGCGGCAGCCTTTGTCGAATGCGAGCACCATCATGATCGAAGGCGGCGACGACTTCGGGGATGCGGAGCCGCTGGAAGATGGCGAGGAGATCAATTTCAACCGTGCCGATGGCGTGCCTGTGGCGGCGAGCGGCGAGCGGCGGCCCAGCGGCCCGGGAGGCGGTCCGGGTGGACAGCGGCGCCGGCGGCGGCGCGGAAGGCGTCCGGGTGGTCCAGGCGGCGGGACCAGGTAACCGGGCACAGAACTCAGCACCGGGAGGGGCCGGGCGGCGAGGCTGCCCGGCCTTTTCTTTTGCGTGATTTCGCGGAGGCCTCTGCAGCTGCAGGCGATGGCGCTATCTGGCGCGAGCGCAGGGGCGCGTGGATGCCCACCAATCGCGGCTCAGCGCGTCAAAAAAAGATGGGGGAGTGCCTGTTCCGACCCGGTATTTACTGTTCTGGCAACGACGCATCTCTCCGACATCCTCAGGCATCCCGCAATCAGGTAGACTGACGCCCATGAGCGCTTCCATGTACATCGTCGTCGAGGGCGATGACCCCGGTTTCGATATCTTTGTGAACGGCCATGCGCTGGCCCGCAATGAAGATGCTCTGGAGAAGCTGGCGATTCGCCTGGGAGTGAAACCGCTGCTGGAGTTCTTCTCCGCAGATCAGAATTCCATGGCGCTGCTGCTCGAGGAAGGCGCCGGCGATCCGGAGTGGGCGAGAACGCTGCCGCCTCCGCAGTGGTTTTCGCCGGAAGACGGGCTGACGACGATCTGCGCGCTGTACGATTTTCTGCGCGAGGCGCCGATGGCGCTGGGTGCGGACACCGTAGCGGTGGTTTCAGAACTTTCCGAATATGAGCGCGTGCTGCGCAAGACGGCGCTGCGGAATCTGCGCTGGCAACTGGCAGTGAGCTGGAAGTAGGACGGCAGAGGTTACAGGCCAGGATATGGACGCTACTCCGCGCCCACCAGCTTTTTGAACTCCGGGTCGTCGTGCACGCAGTCGAGGTCCGGATCTTTCGCCATCCAGTCGCGGTTGCCATATCCGGCGGCCACGGTTCGCTTCAGCATTTCCAGCGTATCGGACTTTCGCTTCATCACACCATAGGTGCAGGCAGCGTTGTAGAGGATATTGCTGTCGTTGGGCCGGAGTGCCACCGCCGTCTGGAGATGACGGACGCCCTCCTCTTCCTGTCCTAATATCGCAAACTGCGACGCGAGCAGAACCCGGGCGCGCACGTCCTCGGGGACCCGTTCTAACTGCTGCTGCAGGACCGCGGTCAGTTTTTCCCGATACTGCGCCGCCTCCTTCTTCAGGCCCAGGCGCTCGAGGGCGTTGATGTAGGGCAGATAGGTGTTGTAATCGTCGCCGTTGGCGTCAATAGCCTGCTGCACGAGGGCCACAGCCTGCTCATGGCGGCCGGAAGCAAAGTAGGCGCGGCCCAGGATGTTCCAGGAACCTTCGCAGTCGGGTTTGCGCTCGATGGCGCGCCGGGCCAGGAGCGCAGCCTCCTCGTACTTTTTCTGGACGTAGGCAATGCGGGCGCGGGCGACGAGGACTTCGGGCAAATCCGGGGCGAGCGCCGTGGCCCGGTCGCAGGCAGCCAGCCCGCGCTCGATCCAGCGGACATGCTGCTCGCGCAGCTCGTAGATCATGGCGCAAAGCTGGCCGATGGCCGCGTGCGCCTGGGCGAAATTGGGATCGAGCTGGATGGCCTGGTCGAACATCTGGAGGGCGTAATCCAGGTTTTCGCGCCGCGTGTAGTTCCGGCCACGCAGGTAAAAGTCATAGGCCTGCGGATCCTCAGTGGGGCGATGCGCGATGATTTTCTCTTCCTGCGGCGTCATGGTGATCCGGAGGGCCTGCGCAATGCTGCGGGCGATCTCCTCCTGGATGGCGAAGACGTCCTCCAGCTGACGGTCGTAGCGCTCGGCCCAGACAGAGTGGCGAGTGGAGGCTTCGACCAACTGGGCGGTGATGCGCACACGGTTCCCGGAGCGGCGGATCGAGCCTTCCAGTACGTAGGCGGCGCCGAGTTGCTGGCTCACCTGCTGCGCGGTGACGGGCTTGTCGCGGAAAGCGAGCATCTCCGAGCGAGGGAAAATGTCGAGCTGCCCGATTTTGGAGATTTCGGTGACAATGTCCTCGGTAATGCCGTCGCGGAAATACTCATCCTCCTTCGATCCGCTCTGGTTCTCGAAGTAGAGCACAGCGACGGATTTATGCTTGACGGGCCCGGCAGCGGCTGCAGGTCCCGAGCCGCTTTTGGGGGCGGCCGCACTTTTGCCGGAACCCAGATCGCGGGCCAGGCGCTTCAAATCGGCGCGGAGCTCGGCCGCCGACTGGCAGCGCAGATCGCGGTCCTTCTCGAGGAGCTTGTCGAGGATCTTCTCGAAGGCCAGGGGTAACTGGGGATTGGCCTCGCTGGCTGGCCGCGGCGTGCCGTGGAGAATGCCGTCAAAGATGACCGCAGTGGCGGTGCCGGTAAAAGGCGGCTCTCCGGTCGCCATCTCGTAGAGCACGACGCCCAGAGAGAACAGATCGGAGCGGGGATCGAGTTCCTCGCCCCGCGCCTGTTCGGGGGACATATATGCCACGGTGCCCATGGAACTGCCGGGACTGGTGAGTTCCAGCGCGGTGAGAAGCGAGCCGCTGCCGCCTGCAGCAGCGCCGACGGGCTCGGCGGCTTCGCGCATCGCGGCGGTGAGCTTGGCGAGGCCGAAATCGAGAATCTTGGCCGGACCGCGCTCGACCAGAAAGATGTTGGCGGGCTTGATGTCGCGGTGGACGATGCCCTTCGCGTGCGCTGCATCGAGACCGCTGGCAATCTGAACGCCGATCTCCAGCAATTCCGTCAGCTCGATGTGGCGCTCGGCGATACGGTGCTTGAGAGTCCGGCCCTCCAGCAGCTCCATCGCGATGAAGGGGCGGCCTTCGAATTCGCCGATGTCGTAAACGGTGCAGATATTCGCGTGATTGAGCGACGATGCGGAGCGCGCCTCGCGGTGGAAGCGCTCGATGGCCGCGGGATTGTGAGCCGTTTCCTCGGGGAGAAATTTGAGGGCGACGCTGCGCCCCAGGCGCGTGTCGCGGGCGCGGTACACCACGCCCATGCCGCCCCCGCCCAGCAGTTCGAGACCGCTGTAGTGGGATACGGTACGCCCACTCATTCCGTCTGTTTCAGGCATTGTGGGCCATCATACCCCGAATTCGGGCTGGAAAGTACAGGCGGCGAGTTCCGAACGCGGGGTGGCTACCACTGGACGCCAGGATAGAGGCTGCCGAGGCGGTCGACACGGAACTGATCGGCGCCGGGGGTGGTTCCCTGCCAGACGACCTGTGTGCCGGTGGGATCCAGTTCCTGGACGATGGAACCCGAGAGAGGCGCACAGAAGTCGACGTGCATGTCGCCGTTGGCGAGGGGCTCGACGTTGCCGCCGAAGAAGCTGAAGTAGGTATCTGGCGGGACGTAGTGGCTCATCATGGTGGCGGTCATGGTGTTCTCGTTGATTTCAAGCAGCGGGAAGGTAGAGTAACAGTCCGCAGTGGTGGACGCGTCGGGCTTGCAGAGGACCTGGCCGGTGGGCGGGGGAAAGGTGCGGTCGTTGCCGTTGTCCATGAGGCCGAGCTCGAAGATGCCCGTGGTGTTCGGAGTGAAGAACTGCATGCCGTGCTGGGCGTAGAACCAGTCGGCGGGGTTGTTGTCGGGGCTGCCATTGTGGTCGAGGAGCTGGAAATCCCCCTGGTATCCGAGCCGCCAGAGGACGTTGCCGGATCCCTGGCCGTCATCGAAATCAATCTTGATGATCCAGTTCTGATGGCGCATGGAGAGCAGCAGATTGTGGTCGTCCGCCGAGTAGAGCATGTCGTTGGAATGCGTCCAGTCGGGGAAGTTCATGGGGTGGCGGTTGACGTTGAGGTGGTCGAAGCTGCTCCACACCCAGTCGGGGGTTCCGTTCTGATCGACGTCGACCAGGACATCGCCCAGAACGGAGATGGTACCCGGATAGCCGGGCAGATTGGTGAAGTTCTTCGGATAGGCGGCCAGCAGCACCCAGTGACCGTTGGGCAGCGCGAGCACGTTATGGTGGAAGCTTTTGAGCTGATACGGGCTGCCGTCGGAGTCGTGGAAGCCGGCGGTGGCAAGGCTCTGATTGAGCTGAGCCATGGTGATCTGGCGGACGGTGTTGCCGGCGAGGTCCACTTCGCGGACCACGTCAATGGTGTTGGGCTTCGAGGAGGCGGTAGCGGCGGTCAGCGATGACAGATAGGAGATCGTCATCAGGAAGTCGCCGTCGGGCTGGAGTTGCAGGCCCTGAATGGTGTCCAGAACCGAGCCCTGGTAGGTGTAGGTCCAGAGGACGTTGCCCTCGAGATCGGTGGCAAAGGCCTGGGTGTCCTGGCCGGGCAGAATGGTGTTCCAGAGCTCGATGCCGGGCTGTGGCGTGCCTGACTCGGTGGTGGTGACGGGACTGGTCAGGGGCGGAGTACCGGTTGTGAGCGGGAGGCCGGAAGCGAAGGTGTCGTGGTCGACGTCGGTGAAGGTAGCGCCGTCATTGAGCACGACCTGACCGCGCATGTGATAAAGCGTCTGGGCCAACATGCCTCCGACTTCCACGATGACCTGCCCGCCGGTCGAGCCGGGCGTGGGAACCTGCCAGGTATTCAGGCCGTAGGCAGTGGTTCGACCGAACTGAACGGAGACGTTGCCGGGTGCGGGCAGATAGATCTCGTAGAGGTCCACCTGAGGATTGGCGGTGGGATAGATAACGCCGTAGTTGATGACGGACGCAACGGCGGTGGCGTAGTTCTGCTGGGGTGAAGCGGCGAGAGCCGCGGTGATATAGACGTTTTCGCTGAGCGACAAAGAGCCAGGAGCCGTGTAGTCTCCGGAGGAATCGATGGTTCCGACGGAGGCGTTGCCACCCTGGACGCCATCGACGAGCCATTCAATGGCGCCGCCGGAGGTGGAAGATGCGGAGAACTGGACCTTTTGGCCGGGGGCAACCGCGACGTATTGCGGGGTGATGGAGACGGAGCCATTATCCGTTGCGACTGGAACCGGCTGAGTGGGCGAGGAGGGAGTGGGAGGGGGGACGGTTCCCTGGGTAACACCGCAACCGGCGGTGCACAGGGCGGCGAGGAGACTCAGCGCGACCGGGAGGGCCGCCGCGCGCGATCTTTCCAAAGGCTTGCTCCCAGGCATGAGCGCTCATCGTGACTGTGGGGATCGGACAAGGCCAGCCAGCAACCTGCGGGGAACGAAACGCGAGGGCGGGAATCACCCTCTCGACAACCTGATTCTCGGTTGGCCCGGCAATCAGAGGCGCCAGCCCGCCGAGCCGGGGATCGGTGGGCCGGCGCAGAGGAGAGATCAGAAACGAAGACCGATGGTAACCGGAATGATGCCCTCCGTGCCTTCACCGTCGGTCGTCCTGGTCGGAGCGGGCGAATCCACAAAGACGTAACGTGCCTGCAGGAACAATTTGCCGCTGCTGTCCGGGCCGAAGGCCTTCACGTACACGCCGAGCCCAAGATCATAAGCTCCCTGGATGCTGGAGAAGCTGTCTACCGTCTCCGGAGCGTAGCCGTAATAGCAGAAGTAGTAGCACTCTTCGGTCTCTTCCAGGTCGGTAAAGTTGGTCACCTTACGGCTGAAGCCGGCGCCGCCGGTGACGTAAGCGCCCAGGCTGTTGTGCAGGGCGAAGTAATAGACAGGATCGAAGAGAAACAGATGGGAGTTGATGTTGCCGCCCTGCGCGCCAACCTCGGCGATCGTTGCGCCGGGAATCTTGTTCTTGTTGAATATATATTCGAAGAGCACGCCGAAGTTTTTCGAGAAGTTCCAGCCGCCGCCGACATCGAAGTTGTAACCCCAGGTTTCATAGCCGTTGGTGTCATTACCGATTGGGGCGGTAGCGCCGACACCGCCGACAAACGCGATGTGGCTCCACGTGCCGCTGTTGCTGTTATAGCTGGGGTAGTTGCTGTGGCCGCCGTACTGGGGCGAGGCATTGGCGACAGGCCCCGCAGGCGCGGCGCCGAGGAGAGCATCGGAAGAGTTCAGGTCCACCTGGTAGGCGGCGGAGCTGGAGTAGCTCTGCGCGTCGGCGGAGATCTTCGAGGCCGGAGCAGTCTGGGCAGCGGCGCTGAGCGAAAACCCAATGGCGAGCGCGGTGGCGACAGCCATCATGCGCCGTGAAAGCGGGCAGGTACGATCACAGTTCGCAACCATTTCACAATCCCTCAGATGATTGATTGAAAAAGCCGTACAGGACGGGCATAGACCCTTCCCGCATCTATTGGACACCGAATTTATCCCTAAGTTGCATGATGCGATGCATTTTGACGGATTTTAGCCGCCTGGGGACGTGAGAAATGGGAAAGCGATCCGGGCGGCCGGCCGACGCCCGGATTCGTGCCTCGGAACGATCCCAGGATGTCGAACTGCCCCGGCGGAAGGGCGGGCTCGCTCTTCCACCCCAGCGAGCCAATGCGCTCGCCGGGGACCCCGGATGATCTGATCAGGTCGGAACTCTATCCCTGGATGTCGAACTGCTCCGGCGGAAGGGCGGGATCGCTCTTGACCATGATGGTCTTGCCGATCATCTCTTCCAGTTCGTTGAGCCACTTCGCGTTGTTGGCCTTAAGAACCCTGACCACCTCGGGGTGGACGCGGAGCAGCACGTCGTTGCGCTCGAAATGACTCATCATCTTGCGCATTTCGATCCAGATTTCGTTGGCGACCGTGACCGGACTCTTGACCATGCCGGTACCGGTACAAACCGGGCAGGGCACGCTGAGAGTCCGCTCCAAAGACTGCTTGACTCGCTTGCGGGTAATCGCGACCAGGCCGAAGTCATTGAACTGCAAGACCTTGGTTGGGGCGCGGTCTGCCCTGAGGGCGTCTTCGAGCGCCTGGGTAACCTTCTGGCGGTTGCGGCGCTCGTCCATGTCGATGAAATCGATGACGATGATGCCGCCGAGATCGCGCAGGCGAACCTGGCGAACGATTTCGGGAATGGAATCGAGGTTGGTCCTGAGGATGGTGTCCTCGAGACGAGCCGTTTTGCCGACGTACTTGCCGGTGTTGATGTCGATGGCCACCAGGGCCTCGGTTTGGTTGATGACGATGGAACCACCGGACTTGAGCCAGACCTTGGACTTGAGCGCCTTGCTGATCTCCTCCTGGATGCCGAACTGCTCGAAGAGCGGGGTCTCCTTGGTGTAGAGCTTGACGCGGCGCACGAGGGAGGGCTCGAACCGGTTGAGGAAGCGGAGGATGCGCTCGTATTCCGATTCGCTGTCGACCCAGATGGTGGCGAAGTTGTCGCTGACCTGGTCGCGAAGGATGCGCTCGATCAGGTTGAGGTCGTGGTAGATCAGCGCCGGGGCCTTCGCGGAGTCGGAGCGCTGCTTGATCTCGCTCCAGAGGTTGATGAGAAAGCGGATGTCCGCGCGGAGATCCTCTTCACTGGCGTCTTCCGCCGCGGTGCGAACGATGAAGCCGCCGGAAGCGTCTCCCTTCTCGCTGACCAGGATGCGCTTGAGACGCTGGCGCTCCTCGTCGGAGTCGATTTTGCGCGAGACGCCGACGTGGTTGACCGTGGGCATGAAGACCAGGAAGCGGCCGGGAAGCGCGATGTGGCTGGTGATGCGTGCGCCTTTGCGGGCGATAGGTTCCTTGGCAATCTGAACAAGGATCTCCTGGCCCTGTTTCAGCAGTTCGCTGATGATAGGCAGGCTGGAGGTCTGCATGCTGGGACGGCGTCCGCCATGACGGCGACGGCCCATATCGCGGCCGCGTCCGCCGCGACGCCCGAAACGGCGATCGGAGCGGCGCGCGGGAGCCGCCGACCCTTCGCTGGTTTCCGCTGCGGGCTCCTCGACATCCTCTTCCTCCGATTCCTCCCGGGGAGATTCTTCTTCGTCGGTTTCAGCAAATCCGGCTTCCGCCTCGTCGGTGTCTTCTTCCTCGCTGGCCTCCGCCGGCGTGTCGTAGCCGAGGCGCTTCTCGATGTGGACGTCGCGGACAGTTTCGCCAACGGTATCAGCCTGGTCGAGGGTTTCTTCTTCCATTTCCTCGGTCCCGTGTTCGTCTGCCTCGCCGGGGATGGGCTCGAAGTCGTATTCGTCCTCGTCGATGGTCTCTTCCTCGAGCACGCCCATGCCGGGAGCGTATCCGAAGAGCTGGCGGACGACTTCGGCTTCAGGGGAAGGCTCGCCGGACTGGGGCTGGGCTTCCGCTTCAGGCTGGTGAGCGGAGGCCGGTTCGGATGTGGACTGTTGGGGCTGGATCTCCTCTTCCCCGACTTCTTCTTCGTCGACAGGCGCACTGAAGCGGAATTCGCTGCGCGGGGTCTCGACGCGGTGAGAAGCCGAGGCGTCTTCGGGCTCGTACTCGTGGACTTCCTCGACGGTTTCCAGCGGAGACGATGATGCAACGACGGCTGGTGCGCCCGCGGGGGCTTCCGTGGAAGCCGGGGCTGCCTGCGCTGCTTCGGTTTGAGCAGGGATTCCGAATTTCTGCGCAGCAGGAGCGGATTGGGAATCCGCTTCCTCGACGTTCCAGGACGGTTCCTGCCGCGACGGGGATTCGCCTCGCCGGTGGCGCGAGAGGGTTTCGCCGGGCAGTACTGCGCCGCCGTCCCAGCCGGTGGGAACTTCGACCAGCGTGGACGGTTTGGAAAAGCCCCGGCCGCGGGGTGCCGAGGGACGGTCCGTCCGGACCTCTCCGGACTGCGCCGATTCATTGCGGCCACCATATTTCGAAAGGGATTCGCCGGGGAGAACGATCGGGAGGTTCTGCGCCGGGATGCCGCCCGGAGCGCCGCGTTCGGGCCGCGCCACGGGCTCGGCGGTGATCGCCTCGTCGACCACTTCGGGCGATTCGAGAGAACGTTCGCCGCGCGAACCGCGGCCGCGGAAACTTCGACCGCGGCGGCCGGACCAGCGGCGTACGCCGGACTCGCCTCCTTCTTCGCGGTGCTCGGGGCGCTCGGCGCGGCGCTCCGTGGGCTGAGGTTCCGCTTCGGGTTCCTGAGGGCGCGAGCGGGATTCGCGAGGTTCGCGGCCTTCCCTGCCCTCGCGGGGCTCGCGCCCGCGGCGGCTGGAATCACCGGGAGCCCCACCGCCGACGCGTTCGAATTCCGCCGAATCCTCTTCCTGTTCCTCGAGGAAATCGGTGACGTAGAGGAAGGCGTCGCGCTCGAGGCCGACATCGACAAACGCGGACTGCATGCCGGGCAGGACGCGAGTGACTCGGCCCTTATAGATCGAGCCGGCTAAGGTGTATTCATTTTCGCGTTCGTAGTAGATTTCCGCGAGCTGATCGTCTTCAAGAATCGCAAGCCGCGTTTCGTGCGGCGTGCTGGAGATGCAAATTTCCTTTGCCATTCCGCCTCAATGTGGGCCGGAGCGGAAGGGAGCCGGGCAGGAATCAGGAAATGGGAGCAGAACCACCGGGATCGCAGACCGCGGCGGCGTCCGGTCCCGCGGGCGCTGGAGAGCGTCTGAGAGAGGAAGCCGGAGATGGGTTGCGGGAGACGTGCATGGCTGCCGGAGATTCGCCAGAGCGCGCAGGGTTTGTGACCGCTTCAGCCGCATCCGGCGGCGGGGCCGTTACCCATCCTGCTACGTGTCCTGGCACGCTTTTTCCTGATCCTGACCGGCCCGATTCCATACGCCTGGCCGGTTGTAAAATCGTGAAACTTCAAAAACCCAGGCCCGCCCTGCGGGCTGTGTCATAATCCTGTCGCGCCGGTCAGTTCACGAAGCGGCTCATGCGGACGTTCATTACCATGCCGAGAGCCAGGAACGTGAAGAGCACCGAGGATCCCCCGTAGCTCATGAGAGGAAGAGGGATACCGGTAACCGGCATCAGCCCGAGAACCATACCGACGTTGACGGCTATCTGGAAAATCAGGACCGCCACTACGCCCATGACCAGGAACGAGCCTGGCAGGTCCGCGGCTGTCTGAGCGTTTTGAATCAAACGCATCAGTATTAAGAAGTATATCAGGAGGACGAGGACCGCGCCCACGAAGCCGTGCTCCTCGCTGAAAGCGGCAAAGATGAAGTCGGTATACGGGATGGGCAGGAAATCGCCCTGGGTCTGGGTGCCGCGGTTGGCGCCGCGGCCGAAAACGCCGCCATCCCCAACGGCGATTTTGGATTGGAGAATCTGGTAGCCGGTGCCACGGGGGTCAGCGTCGGGATTGATGAAGCTGGTGAGACGGGCCTTCTGATACGGCTTGAGGACTTTGCCGCTCATCCAGATGGTCCCCATGCCGAGGACCGCAATCAGGACCATGACCGAGGCGCGCTTCCAGCCGATGCCGCCGAGAAACAGCCCAATGAGCAGGACGGGGGTGTAAGTGAGGGCCGTGCCCAGGTCCGGCTGCTTGAGGACCAGCAGCATGGGCACAGCGACCAGAGCAATGGCCTGCAGGATGTCGCGCCAGGTAATCTCGCGTCCCGCGAGGTTGGTGAAAAAGCGGGCCATGAGGACGATCAGGACGAGCTTGACCCATTCCGAGGGCTGGAAATGTATGCCGCCAGGAAGGCGAATCCAGCGCTTGCCGCCCATGACACGGGTGCCGACCGCGAGCACGGCGATGAGGGATAGCAGGCAAAAGCCGTAGAGCCAATAGATGGCGCTGAGCAGCTTGTGGTAGTCGATCACTGACATCACGAACATCGCGACCAGGCCGCCGGCGATCCAGAGAATCTGGAGTTTCTGGAAGCCGTGAAATTTGGTGTGCAGGGTCGCGGAGTATATCTCCAGGACGCTGATGACCGAGAGGATCATCACGAAGCCGAGGAGCGTCCAGTCGAAATCGCGGAGGGAGAGAAAACGGCGCATAAACCAGCGGGTTCCGGGGGGCCCGTTTGGATTGGGAGTCTAATCGATTATCGCACCCCGGAAAGCTCCGCAGAGTGGAAGGGCATCGATTCGCGGCGCTCTTTGCTACTCTTGGCGCATGACCGGCCGCTCCCGCTCCCTGCGCGCGCATCTGCTGCTGCTGGGCGTGGTGTGCATCTGGGGCGCAACCTTCGTAGTGGTGAAGGACGCGCTGGCCGACGTTTCTCCCCTGCTCTTTAACTTTTTGAGGATGGCGCTGGCGTTTCTCTGCCTGGCGGCCATTTACCGGGGACATTTTGGGCGGATGAACCGGCGGGCGCTGGCCAGCGGAGCGGTCGTGGGCCTTTGCCTGGCCATGGGCTACAGCTTTCAGACCGCGGGACTGCGGCTGACGACGCCGTCGAAGTCGGCGTTCATTACCGGGATGGTGGTGGTGCTGGTGCCGCTGCTGTCGGCGATACCGGGGCTGCGGGTGCGGCATGTGGGCGCGCCCCGCTGGAATGCATGGCTGGGCGCGCTGGTGGCGTTTTGGGGAATCGTGCTGCTGACCACGCCGGCGGGAGCGAGCTTCGACTTTCGGTCGATTGGGCCGGGGGACCTGCTGACCTTCGGCTGCGCGGCAGGGTTTTCGCTGCACGTCCTGGCGCTGGCGCACTGCTCGCCACGGGTCGACTTCGAACAGCTGGCGATTCTGCAGATCGGCTTCTGCACGTTGTACATGGGGGTGGGCCTGCCGCTGCTGGAGCATCCATGGGTGCGGTGGACGCCGCAGGTTTTCGTGGCACTGGGCGTCACGGCGGTTCTGGCGACAGCGGTGGCCTTCGCGGTACAGACCTGGGCGCAGCGGGTGCTGCCGGCGACCCATACGGCGCTGATTCTGGCCCTGGAGCCGGTGTTCGCGTGGCTCACATCGTGGCTGTTTTTGGGGCAGGGGCTGGGACGGCGGGGCAGCACCGGGGCGCTGCTGATCCTGGCAGGAATTGCGGTGACGGAATTTATCCCCTCCAGCGTGCAACCAACGGCGCATGAAGGCGTCCCACTGACGTAAGGCGAACGATTGCGTGGAACTGCGGCGGACCGGTTTGCGTCTAACGCGCAGGACACCGGAGCGGCGACATCCAGGCGGCTCATTCCGCATCCTCCATCCCGACTCTATATACTGAAGCGCGAGAAGAGCGTTCCCGTGCATACTAAAGATCGCGAGGTACGATCCCAGATGAAATCCCTTTTCGGGCGGTTCCACTACAGCCGTCTGGTTTCAGGCTTTACCCTGCTGGGCACGCTGTCGGCGGGCATCCTGATTGGGTCAGTGGTTGTGAACAATGTGCGCGGGCAGGAGTCGCAGGTGAACAGCTCCGATGCGACGCCGCTGAAGATTCCGCCGCCGCGGGATCTGGCCACGCAATTCACGCGCATTGCAAAGGAAACCGCTCCCGCGGTGGTGAACATCGACACGGAGATTCTGCCCAAGCAGGCGCAGAACCCGCATAGCGGGCCGCATGGGTTAGTGCCTCTGCCGGGGCAGGGCCCGGACAACGGGAACGGAGGCGGGGATCAGGGAGGCAACCAGGGTGGCTTCCAGGATTTCTTCAATCGCTTTTTCGGGATGGGACCGGATCTGAACAATCCCGATTCGGGGCAGGAGCAGGAATCGCTGGGCTCCGGATTCATTGTTGACCCGCGCGGCTACATCATCACGAATTACCACGTAATCGAGAAAGCGGACAAAATCGAGGTGCGTCTGGCGAACGATCCCGAAGGCAGCCAGGGACGGCCGGCACAGGTGGTGGGCATCGACAAGCAGACGGACCTGGCGGTGCTGAAGATCCACACGGATGAGCCCCTGCCCATCGAGAAGATGGGGAACTCCGACGGCGCGCAGGTGGGCGACTGGGTGATTGCCATCGGCGAGCCGTTCCAGCTGGAGCACACGGTGACGGCGGGCATTATCTCAGCCAGGAACCGGACGATAGGCGGCGCGGCGAACGAGTTCCAGCACTTCCTGCAAACCGACGCGGCGATCAACCCGGGCAACTCGGGAGGGCCGCTGATCGATATGGCGGGCGAAGTGATCGGGGTGAACACCGCGATCTACACGCAGACCGACGGCAACGAGGGGATTGGTTTTGCGCTGCCGTCGAACACCGTCGTAAATGTTTATAACCAGCTGATCGGGCCGGAGCACCGGGTGGTGCGGGGCAGCATCGGCATCGTGTTCAACGCCTACCAGAGCAGCGCCGTGGCGCGCGTGTACGGGTACAAAGCCGGGGTGATGATCAGCCATGTGGATCCGGGCCAGCCGGCGGCGGATGCGGGGCTGAGGGCGGGCGACGCGATCGTGAGCGTGGACGGCCATCCCATCGCCAACGGCGACGAGCTGGTCAGTATTATTTCCTCGCACAAACCGGGTGACAAAGTGGACATCGGCTATGTCCGCAACGGTCAGGTGATGCACACGACGGTGACGATCGGCGACTGGACTAAGGTGCAGGCGGCGGCACAGGCGAACGAGCAGCAGAACGAAGGCCCGGAAAGCCAGACTGCTCCCGGCCAGGCGGCCACGCGGCTGGGCATCACGGTGACGGACTTGCCGGCCGGCTCCCCGGCGGGGCTGCATGGCGTGCTCATCCAGTCGGTGAAGCCGGGGTCGTTCGCCGACCAGATCGGAGTCGGAGACTTCCAGGGCGGAGTCATTGTCGCGGTGAACCGCCATCCGGTGAACAACGTGCAGGATTTCGAGCAGATCATTGCCGGGCTGCACTCCGGGGATGACGTGGTATTCGAAATTGTGGATCCGCAGAATCCGAGCGCCCTCAACAACTACCTGGGGGGAACGCTGCCGTAGGAATGACCCCTCTGCGGCTTTGGTACGGAACTGGAGCCGCCACCAGGGGTGCGATGGCTCTGGATCCGGGTAAGGGGGGTGGTTTTGCCCCTCGGACCGCCTGTCGCCCTGAGACTGCATCCAAATATGGTCAAAAAGTGGTAGCCGGAAGTTTGGGAACCCTCGTGGTTTTGGTTGATTTTTCCGATAACGGACTGTAGTCTGCTGCCAGAGTCAACCGGGCTGAAGTATCTACTTTTGAGGTTTTTTGCATGGTTCCATTCAGGACCTGGCAGATGCTTCTGCTGGGCATTTTCCTTTTGGCGACACCGGCCTTTGCAACCCGGACCCACCGTGCGGCGACCGCCGGACACACGCATCACTACGTACACCACCGCTACTATCACCGCCGGTATGCACGCCGGCATATAGTGCGGGGACAACGGGGCATTGAACCGGCGCGCGCGGAGCAGATCCAGGAAGCGCTGATCAGGGCGCATTACCTGAGCGGACCGGCCTCCGGGGAGTGGGACGCGACGACCCAGGCCGCGATGGAGAAGTACCAGGCGGACCATGGCTGGCAGACGAAGCTGGTGCCCGACTCCCGGGCGCTGATTGCGCTGGGACTGGGGCCGAAGGACGACAGGACGCTGCCCCCCGCAGGCAGCGCGGCGCCAGCGGCGGGCACCACGACGGACGCGAGCCTGCCGGCTCCGATGCCGGGCACGCTGGCGGATGTCCATTCTCTGCCGAACTGAACACTCCGTAAGCTGGAAATGCCGCCCCGCTCATCCCGCGGGGCGGTTTTGCGTACGATAGCCTTTATGCCGTCATCCACGACTTCCCTGCGCGTGCGCTACGCGGAAACCGATCAGATGGGCGTGGCCTACTATGCGAACTACTTTGTCTGGTGCGAGATTGGGCGCGTCGAACTGCTGCGCCAGCTCGGCTTCGAGTACAAAGACATGGAAATCGAGCACGGCTGCCACTTGCCGGTGGTGGAGGCTTCGTGCCGGTACAAGTCGCCAGCCCGCTACGATGACGTGGTGACGGTGGAAACGCGGGTATCAGGGCTGCGCAGCTCGGTGATCCGGTTCGCTTACCGGCTGCTTGGCGTGCGCGACGGGGCGGTCGAGACGGTGCTGCTGGCCGAAGCCGAGACGGTTCACGTGGTGGTGGACCGGGAGATGCGGAAATGCCCTTTGCCGGAGCCGTATTTTTCAGCAATTCGCCAGAGCATGGTGGATTGAGCACGGAGCAGGGTAGAATTCTCTCCGAGATATCCCGGCGAGACCGCGGCCGCGGTTCTCGAACGGCACATAGCGGAGGAGTATGAGACGAGCGACAGCGCTTCTGAGTGCGGGCGTGTTGGCCCTGGGCGTTCTGGCCCTGGTCGGGTGCGAAACCGGACGAGTGAACAAGCTGCACTCCCGCTCCGAGGCGGTTTCCGACGTGACGACCGTACCGCATCCGAGTCCGCAATATGCTTCGGTGGACACGGGGAATCCTCCGGTGCCGGGATCGCCGACGGCGGCCGGTCCGAACGGGATGCAGCCGCCCAACGACGGTCAAGCCCGGTCGAGCCCGGGAACGGAAAAGGGCATCGCCATGGCGCCGCGGCAGCAGCCGGTGGATAAGTTCGTGCGGCAGTAATCACCGCCGGACGGCATAGAGCGGATCCAGGTGAAATTCTGCCGCCACGGGGACTGGAGCCAGCGGAGTCTGCGGCCCCTCCCAGTAAAGAGCCGGGCCGCCCTCTGTGGGCTGCGGCTCGTTTTCAATCCCCGGGGACAGATCAATTCGAATCCAGTGCAGCCCGGCGCGGAGTGCGGCGCTCAGCGGCGTGGCCTGCACGGCGTTGCCGGGCGAGCCGCAGACCTGCGAACGCAGTTCTGGGCTGTGCGCGGGCGGTAAATCGTCAATAGAGAACGTGGCCAGGCGGCTGGTGAGCAGCGTAATTGTGTAGCCTCCGTCCCAGGGAATCCTGATCCAGCCTTTCCAGCCAATAAGCGGAGGCTTTGGTCCGGACCACGCTGTTTCTTCGCCGGCAGCGGTCATGACCGCAGGGTCGATCGTCCGCGCCACGACGACGGAGCGCGAAGCCCACACGCCGCTGGCACCGGGCCTCGAAGCACGCAGGAGCACGCGGAAGCGGCCGGAGCCGTCGAGGAGCGTGCCTTCTGCGTCGGGAAATGCGTGGCGGGTGATTGCCCCGACGGCAGCCGTGCCGTCGCCGAAGAGCCAGTGATACTGCCAGCCGGGCCTGGGCGCGTCGACGCGGAAGGTGACGAACTGATGCGGCCGGATGAGAGCCGGCGCATAGCTGAAGCTGGCGTTGACCGGGCCGGGTTCGTAGACGGGCTGTGGCGTGCCGCTTTGCACGTCGAGGGGGATTTGCGCGTCGGCACCGGCGACGATCCCCCCGATGCGGACGCCTTTGAGCGAGATGCCGTGGACATCGGAGCCCGCGAGAACGGAGGGGACCATCGGGGGACCCTCCATGGCGGCGATGTTGGAGAAGACGATGCCGTGGACGATCGAATGCGGCTGGCGAATCTGAAAGAGCGAGTAATAGTCCTCGAGGCGGATGTCGCTGATGCGGTAATTGGAGTGGGTTTCGACGCCGAAGGGATCGGTCCACATTTCAAAGAAGGCGAAAGGGACCATGCAGGCGCCGTAGCCGGTGTGGAGGACGTCAAGATTGCGGAAGGTGACGTTCGCGCTCTGAAAAGTCTTCTGAGGCCAGCCGATGCGGATGGTGTTGGAGATGCTGGTGGACAGGACGCTGTTCTCGACGTCGATGTTGGCGACGAGGCCGCCGGGCGCGCGCATGGCCTCGGTAGTGTAACCGCCCCAGTTGCCGATGAGCGCGAAGTCGTCGTCGGAGGCACGGATGAAGCAGTCGCGCACGGTGGCATCGCGCGTGGCGAGGAAGTCCATGCCGTCCTGATTGGCGTTGTTCGGATTGCCGCCAATCACATTGACGTTGTAGAAACCGAGGTGGCGGGAGTCGACCATCTGGATCTGCCAGGTGCGGCTGTGCACGATGCAGGTGAGGCCGTCGATTTCGATGTTGCGGGCGTGATCCATGACGATGCAGTGCCAGTTGGGGCGATGGATCCAGCCGGTGTCGTCGTGGGGGTTTTGGGGTCCGTTGTAATCGAGGATGCCGCGGCCGAAGACGCGGACGTCGTGGACCTGCCAGAGATTGAGCGCGCCGAAAATAACCGCTCCCGGAGCCAGATAGATGCGGTCGCCGGAGTGGGCATCGATGTTTTCATGGTGCACGCCCGGGCCATAGTAGCGGATGCCCGGCGTCGAGGCGGTGATGTGCGACTCATCGGGCGAATTGCCGAAGAGGAAAAGCATCTGCGAGTCAACGAAGTGGTCGCCGGGGCGGGCGATGACGAGCTTGACGGGTCCGTTTTGCGGACCGGGGATGGGGAAAGTGATGACGGCTCCGCGGCGAAGCGGGCGGATGCCGTAGCGCATAGGCTGAATCTCCACACCGCGATCCCAGTAGTGAGCGTCGGGCGCGCGAACGGAGATGGTGGCGGGACCGTCGTAATCGAAGCTGAGGAAATAGTAGTTGCTTACGGCGTGGACGACGGGGGTGGTGTGTCCGTTGATGGTGACGGTGAAGTAGCCGGAGCGGATGGGCGCGGGGATGGGAGGGATGGACACGTCGGTGGCGGCGAAGCCGGGGAGCGCGAGCAGAGCCAAAGAAAACCCAACCCGGAAACTTCGTCCGCAGAGCCTCATGCCGTCCCTACATGACCTCAGGCGCGCTGATGCCGAGCCAGGCAAGCGAGCGGATCAATTCGCGCTGGGTGACAGCGGCGGTAGCGAGGAGCAGCGCTTTGCGCGCGGGGTCCTCTTCGCTGAGGATGTGGTGGAGACGGTAGAAATTGCTGAAGTCCTGCGCGAGCTGGAAAGCGTGTTTGGCCAGGTAAGCGGGCTCGGCAGTCTGGATGCACTGGTCGAGAAGGAGCGTAGTTTTGGCGGCGCGGAGCCAGACTTCCCAGATGCCTTCAGTGCCGGGTCCCGAGAGATACGGCGCGAGATCGAGGCCGTGGAGCGAGGCCAGAGCGTCTTCGGGGATGGTTCCGGCCTTGCGGAAGATGCTGCGTGTGCGCACGACGGCGTACTGGAGGTAGGGGCCGGTTTCGCCCTCGAAGCTGAGGGCGTCTTTGAAGTCGAAGGCGATGACGGAACTGCGCGTGAAGCGCAGCATGAAGTAGCGGAGCGCGCCCACGGCGATGGCGTGGGCCGTCGAATCGCGCTCGGCCTCGCTGAGCTCGGGGTGGCGCGCGTCAACCTCGGCGTGCGTGGCGGCGAGAAGCTTGTCGATGAGGTCATCGGCCTTCACTCCGAAGCCTTTGCGGCCGGAAACCTCGATGTACGGGCGCTGCTGATCTTCCGGGGAGACCTCGTAGCCGAGTTCGAGGGCACAGCGCGGCGTCAGCGCGACCATTTCATAGGAGAAGTGCGTGTAGCGTGCGGCCTGCTCGATGTAGCCGAGGCCGCGAAGGGCCTCGACGACATTGGCCTGAGGATCGGACTGGCGCGAGTCGATAACGTTGTAGATGGCCTGAGCGCCACCGAAATGGGGATGGTTCGACTCCCCGGTTTCGGCGGAAATCCAGCACTCGCGATCGGCATAGCGGAAGAAGGGACGGTAGGCGAAGTCGCGACCGAGCAGGCCGAATTTCCAGAGGTGGTAGGCGATGTCCTTGCCGACGTAAGTGACGGTGCCGCTGGAGCGGACGATGACCTTCGCATTTTCGTCGGGGCCGTCGCCGGATGAGTCTTCGTCATCGCTGTCTGCGCTGGGTTCCACGGCAGGTTCGCCCGGACGGCCAGTCCCGCGCTTCATCACCCAGCAGCCCCTGTTCCTGCCTTCGTTTTCGAAGTAGAGAACGCCTTTGGCTTTGAGCTGCTCAAAGGCGAGATCCCAGAAGTGCAGGTGGAGGATTTCGCTTTCGCGCGGCAGCAGATCGTACTCAATGCCGAGGCGCAGCATGGTTTCGAGATGGCGCCGGAGGATGGCGGTCGAGACGAGTTCCGCGATGCGCGCAGTGTCGGTGCCGCCGGCTTCGATGGCGTGAAGGGTGTCGAGGCGGATTTTCCTGCGGACTTCGGCCTGGGCGGGATCGGCCGTGTACCACAGCGAGACTCGGGCGTAGAGGTCCCAGCAGGCGTAGTCGATGCGCTCGCCGGCTTCGGCCAGATCGAACATCCACTCCTCGACGCCGGCCAGGGTGAGCTCTTCGAGGTGCATGAGGCCGACGACGACATCGGCGACCTGGACGCCGGTGTTGTCGATGTAGTTTTGAACATCGACCTGATGCCCTGCGGCGCGCAGAAGCCGGACGAAGGTGTCGCCGAGGATGGAGTTGCGCAGGTGTCCGACGTGGGCGGCTTTGTTGGGATTGATGCTGGTGTGCTCCACGAGCGCGTGGAGGCTTTTCGCCGGCGGCGGGACCTCAGAGCTTGACGAATAGGACGCCACGGCACTGGCGCGGTCGAGGCGGGCGTTGATATATCCGCCGCCGGCAACGTCGAAAGAGGCGAAGCCGGGTACCGGGCCGAGAGCGGCGACGATCTCTTCGGCGATCTTGCGCGGAGCCCTGCGCAGGCGCCGAGCGAGCTCAAAGGCCAGCGGCGTGGCGTATTCTCCAAAGGCGAGCTCGGGCGGCTGCTCAAGGACGACAGCATCGACATCGATTTGATACAGGCTGCGGAGCGCGTCGCGGAGGCGCGTTTCGAGCTGCTTCTGCTGATTCAGGTACACGCGGCGATCACCGTTTTCATCAGGGTACAGGGTATAGGGTGCAGGGTACAGAGGACGGGACGTCGCGCGCTGCCTGATACCATTTTGAAAGCGACGAGACGCTGCCTGGTTCGCTTCCTATGCCGGAAAAGTTCTACCTGACCACCCCGATTTATTACGTGAACGCGCGCCCGCACATCGGGACCACCTACACCACGGTGGTGGCCGACGCGATTGCGCGGCGCAGGCGGGCGCTGGGGATCGATACGTTTTTCCTGACCGGTACGGACGAGCACGGGCAGAAGATCGAGCGCTCGGCGGCGAAGGCCGGGTGCAGTCCGCAGGAGTTCGCCCACCGCGTTTCGGCGGAGTTTCTCGGGCTGTGGGACCGGATGGGGCTTACTTACGACGACTTCATCCGGACAACGGAGCCGCGGCACAAGCGGGCGGTGCAGAAGCTGTTCGCGCTGCTGCGGGATCAGGGGTACATCTACAAAGGCTCGTACACGGGGCAGTACTGCGTGTCGGACGAGGCTTACGTCGATGTGCCGCCGGGCGCGCCCTGCCCCGAGTGCGGGCGCATCACCGAGACGGTGAACGAGGAGAACTATTACTTCAAACTGTCGGCGTTCGAGCGGAAGCTGCTGGAGTTTTACGACGAGCATCCGGAGTTTATCGAGCCGGAGACGCGGCGGAACGAAGTGATCTCGTTCGTGAAGAGCGGGCTGCGGGATTTGTCGGTGAGCCGGACCAGCTTCAACTGGGGAATTCCCGTTCCCGGCGATGAGAAGCACGTGATCTACGTGTGGATGGACGCGCTGGCGAACTACATCACGGCGCTCGGATGGGGCTCAGAGGATCCATCGCGGTACGACAAATTCTGGCCAGCGGATCTGCACATTGTCGGCAAGGAGATCACGCGGTTCCACTGCGTCTACTGGCCGGCGTTTCTGATGGCCGCAGGACTGCCGCTGCCAAAGCGAGTGGTTGGGCACGGCTGGCTGCTCTTTGAAGAGAACAAGATGTCCAAATCGCGCGGCAACATCGTGCGGGCGGAGACCATTCTGGACACCTTTGGCGCGATGAAGCCCGACCTGCCGAAGACGGAGCAGGACCGCTTTGGCGCGGATGTTCTGCGCTATTTTCTGCTGCGGGAAGTGGTGTTTGGGCAGGACGGGAGCTTCAGCTTCGACGCCCTGGTGCAGCGGTACAACTCCGATTTGGCGAACGGATACGGAAACCTGGTGAGCCGGACCCTGGCGATGATAAATCGACGCGGCGGAACGGTGCCTGAGCCGGTCATGGCTGCTTACGATCCTCATTTTGAGACAAAGGACGTTCTCCCTTATGCACAGATCAAAGCTACTGTTCATGAGGTTCAGAACAACTTTGACGTGCTCAACTTTTCGGTCGCATTGTCGGGTATCAATTCGCTCATAGCGATCATTGATGGCTACATCACCCAATACACGCCCTGGAAGCTAGTTGATTCCGCCAATCCGGACGACCAGCATCGGGCGAACACAATTTTGTACTCGGCAGCCGAGGGCATCCGCGTCATTACCGCTCTTCTTTATCCCGTTATGCCCTATAGCACCGCAAAGGCTTGGGAGCAGCTTGGCCTCGGCGACATCCAGGCTGCTGATCTTCGAAATCCAGAACACTGGGGTGGCTTGCAGGCAGGGACGAAACTGGGAACGTTGTCACCGTTATTTCCTCGCGCCGAGAAGGAGGCGATCACACGTATGAACGAACTGGAACAGAAGACCAACCCGGCACCGGCAGCCGCCGCAGGCGAGCCCGGCCAACAGGGCAAGGCGGCGCGCGTGTCGAAGCTGCGTTCGCTGATCGATGGACTGGCGGTAGCGGCGTCGGAGTCGACGAATGAGACGGCGGCGATTCTGGCGCTGGAGAGCGCGGTAGCGGAGACAGTGCGGGAGATTGTCGGCGGGAATGAGAAGCATCGGTCCTCGCCGCCCAGTCCCGCGCCGGGGACGTTGAATCCGCCGGCGGTGGCTCCGACGGGAACGTTCACCGGTCCCCCCGCACCCCGGACTGGAACCGTGGTCGCGCCAGCCGCTGCGCCGGCGGCGCCGGAAGACAGGATCAGCATTGACGATTTTGCGAAGGTGGAGCTGCGCGTGGCCCAGGTCAAGGTGGCCGAGCGGGTGCCCAAAGCCGACAAACTGCTGCGCCTGGAAGTCGATCTGGGATACGAGACGCGGCAGATTCTGGCTGGGATTGCGGAGGCGTACACGCCGGAATCGCTCATCGGCCGCAAAGTGGTGATTGTGGCGAACCTGGCGCCGCGAAAACTGCGCGGCTTCGAGTCGAACGGGATGATTGTGGCGGCGTCGGTGGAGGGTGGACGGCCGGTGCTGGCGGGGTTCCTCGAGGACGTGGAGGTTGGAGCCAGGCTGAAGTAATGATCGATTCGCACTGCCATCTCGACAGTCCGCGGTACGACGAGGACCGCGCAGCGTTGCTGGAGCGCGCGTGGGCGGCGGGGGTGCGGGAGATTCTGTCGATTGGCATTGGCGAGGGTCCGGACACGATGCACCGGGCGCTGGAGATCAGCCGCGAATACGCGGGGCGGGCGGGGGTGCCATGGATCTGGGCGAGCGCCGGGGTGCATCCGCATGAAGCGCGGCTGGCCGACGAGACGGCGCTCGCAAAGCTCGACAACTTACTGCAGGAACCCGAAGTCCTGGCCTGCGGGGAAATTGGCCTCGACTACTTCTACGACCACTCGCCGCGCGACGAACAGAAGACGGTGTTTGCGCGACAGATGGAGATTGCGGCAGGGCGGCGGAAACCCATCATCATTCACTGCCGGCCTTCCGAGAACAGCACCGATGCGTGGGACGATACGCTGGCTATGCTGAAAACGCAGTGGGCCCCGACGGGACTGGGCGGGATCCTGCATTGTTTTACCGGCGAGCAGCGCCACGCGGAAGAGGCGATGGAGATCGGATTCCTGATTTCGTTTGCCGGGAATATCACCTTTCCCAGGGCGCAGGCGATCCGGGATGCGGCGGCTGCGGTTCCGCTGCAGCAGATGCTGATTGAGACGGACGCGCCGTTTCTGGCGCCCGTTCCGAACCGCGGGAAGCGCAATGAGCCCGCCTGGGTGAAAGAGGTGGCCGTGACGATCGCCGGGCTTCGCGGGCTGGAGCCGGGCGAGGTAGGCGAACGCACAGCGGCGAACTTCGGTGCGTTTTTCCGGGCCGAAATCTCCGCCTCCCGACACGATTTGCATCGGTAGCGGATAATCTAAAGAGGCAGGGTTGGAACTATGGCGGCCGAGAACTCCTTCGATATCGTCAGCAAAGTGGATTTTCAGGAAGTGCGGAACGCTGTCGATCAGGCGATCAAGGAAGTGCGGACACGCTTCGATCTGAAGGATTCGCATTCGGAGATTCGCCTCGAGGGCGAGGATGCAATCCAGCTGGCTTCGGCAAACGAGTACAAGCTGGAGGCGGTGACGGAAATTCTGCGACAGAAGCTGGTGAAGCGGGGAGTTTCGCTGAAGGCGCTGACCTTCGATAAGGTGGAGCCAGCGGCGGGATCGAGCGTACGGCAGAAGATTACGCTGCAACAGGGAATCGCGACGGAAAAGGCAAAAGAGATCGTCCGCATCATCAAAGACTCGAAGAAGAAAGTGCAGGCTTCGATCCAGGGAGATACGGTTCGGGTGGCGAGCAAAGACCGCGACGCGCTTCAGGATGTGATCGCGCTGCTGCGCGGGCGCGATCTCGGGATCGACATGCAGTTCACGAACTACCGCTCGAACTGAGCGGCGAAGCCCCGGCAGTTGAGGAAACTCGATTGAGCACAGTGGTGACAACGACGGCGAAGGAAGTTTTCGATCTGCTGCACGAGGACCTTGCGGCCATCGAGCGGGAATTCGGCGCGGATGCGGTTTCGTCGGTGCAGGCGATCACGGAGATCTCCGATTATCTGCGCGAGGGTGGGGGAAAGCGCATCCGGCCATCCCTGCTGCTGCTGGCGGCGCGCGGGCTGGGCTACAGCGGCAAAGGGATGATTCGTCTGGGCGCCGTGGTGGAGATGGTGCACACCGCAACGCTGGTGCACGACGACATCATCGATGCCGCGGAAACGCGACGCGGCCGGCCTTCCACCAACCGGGCCTGGGGCAGCAGCAAATCGGTGCTGGTGGGCGACTGGCTGTACATGCAGGCTTTTCGCGTGGCGCTGTCGGAGCGGAAATTCCGGGTGCTGGAGCTGCTGATCGGGCTGACGCAGCAGATGGTCGAAGGCGAGCTGCTGCAAATGGAGCGCCTGGGCCAGTTCATCTCGGAAGAGGAATACAACGACCTGATTTACCGCAAGACGGCGTGCCTCTTTGAAGTCTCGATGAGGCTGGGCGCAACGCTGGCCGGCGCCGACCGCGAGCTGGAAGATAAGCTGGGTGAGTACGGAAAGCGGCTGGGCCTGGCATTCCAGATCGTCGACGACGTGCTGGACCTGACCGCCAGTGAAGAGGTGCTGGGCAAGCCGGTGGCCAGCGATCTGCGCGAGGGCAAAGCGACGCTGCCGGTGATCCACACGCTGCTGAACGGGAGCACGCCGGCGGAACGTGCGGCGATTCAGACGGTGCTGGCCGAGCGCAATTTTCTCAGCGTCAAGCACAGGGAGATTCTGGAAATCCTGAACCGGAACCAGTCCCTGCAGTATGCGATGCAGGCTGCCTATGCCCATGCTGCCGCTGCCCAGGCGGCGTTGACTGCACTGCCGGACAGCGACTACAAGCGCGCGCTGCAGTGGATGCCGGAATTCGTGGTGGCACGGGACAAGTAGGTCTCGCGTTTCGACGCGCCACCCCGGCGCGATACTCTAAAGACCAATGAAATTGTCAGCCATTGCGCAGGCGCTGGGGGCAGAGGTGCGCACCGTGAGTGTGGATCCGGAGATTACCGGCGTTGCCAGCGCAGGGATGGCCACGCCGGAGACTCTGGCCTTCGCCGAAGATGCGCAGAGCCTCCGCGCGGCGCTGGCTTCGCGGGCGGGAGCAGTAATCGTGGCGGACGATCTGGGGGCTTTGGCGGAAGCCAGGCCACTGCTGATCGCGAGGCAGCCGCGGCTGGCGTTCGCGCGAGCGGCGCAGTTGCTGCGGCCAGCGGAACAGGTGACGGGGATTCATGCGACGGCAGTGGTCGATCCTTCGGCGAAGCTGGAAGGGCGCATCTCCATTGGTGCGTATGCCGTGATTGGCGCGAATGCTCAGATTGGCGCGGACACGCGGATTGACGCGGGAGCTGTGATTGGAGCGAGCGTGCAGATCGGGGCGCGGTGCCGGATTTACCCGCGTGTGGTGATTTATCGAGGAACGGAACTTGGGAACGACGTGGTGGTTCATGCGGGAGCTGTGCTGGGCTCCGACGGCTTCGGGTACGCGCGGGACGCAAAGACCGGCGAATACGTTCAGTTCCCGCAGCAGGGACGCCTGGTGATTGAGGACGGCGTGGAGATCGGTGCGAACACGACCATCGATCGGGGCGCGCTCGAGGAGACGCGGATCGGACGCGGGGTAAAGATCGACAACCTCGTGCATCTGGGACACAACGTGCGGGTGGGACGCGACGTGGTAATCGCGGCGCAGACCGGCGTGTCGGGATCGAGCACGATTGGCGCGGGCGCCGTGGTGGGCGGCCAGGTAGGTATTGGCGACCACGCCGAGGTGGGCGAACTGGTGATTCTGGGGTCCGGGGCCGGCGTGCTGACGCACAAGAAAGTGAAAGGACCGGGGGTGGTGTTCTGGGGACGGCCTGCGCGTCCGCTGCGGCAGTATTTGAAGGATCTCGCGGCGCTGGCGCGCCTGGGACGCAGGGAGAAAGAACCCCGCGAATAGCGGAGTTTCTCAGACCCGCACCGGCTGCGCGACCTTCGCACCGGCGGCTGGCGAAGAGCGGATTGCAGGGATCGGTGCACGGCTACTCAGCGAAAGGCTCGCGCTTCATAGCGCCGTCGCGCTGCTTTACCAGCATTTCCACCTTGCCTTCGGCGTCTTCGAGCTGCTTGCGACATTCAGCGGCGAGGCGAGTGCCTTCTTCGAAGAGGCGAACGGACTCTTCGAGCGCCAGATCGCCACGCTCAAGCAGAGCAACCGTCTCCTCAAGCTTTTTCAGGGATTCCTCAAAGCTGGCCAACGCCGGCCTCCTGGGATGGTCGCGCGGGCGCGGGCCGCGCTGATGCCTGCGAGCGGCCGGGCAGAACCGCAGCCAGTACCTCCACTGCGGCACTGTACCGGCCGAACGGCGCGCTGACCTGGACACCCTGCACCATGGTGCGGGCGGCCGCCAGCATCTCCTGGGCGATGCGGATACCCTCGGCACGGGCCAGTTCCGGCGTGGAGGCCTGCGCCATGCGGGCCAGAATCTCGTCGGGCACGCTGACGCGCAGATCGTTTTTCATGAACTCCGCGTTACGCAGGCTGGTGAGCGGCCAGATGCCGGCGACCATGGGAACGCGGAAGCCTTCGATGCGCTTCAGAAAAGCTTCAAGGATACGGAGGTCGAAGACCGGCTGGGTAATGGCGTACTCGGCGCCGGCTTCCACCTTCCACGCGAAGCGGCGAATCTCATGATCGATGTCGGGGACGCCGGGATTGGCGGCGACGGCGATGGTGAATCCGGTGGATGCGCCGATGGAGTTGCCGCCGATGTCGAGCCCGTGATTGAGGCGGCGAACGATGTTGACCAGACCGATGGCGTCCACATCATAGACGGCCGTGGCGTCAGGATAATTGCCGAGCTTGGGCGGATCGCCGGTAAGGCAAAGGATGTTTTTCAGGCCGATGGACGAGGCGCCGAGCAGATCGCTCTGGATGCTGAGCACATTGCGATCGCGGCAGGTATAGTGCAGCACGGTTTCGATGCCGGTTTTCTGCTGGATCTGGATGCAGAGGCTCTGCGCGCTCATGCGGGCAGAGGCGCGCGGCGAATCGGGCACGTTGATGGCGTGGATACCGACGCCGGCCAGCTCGTGTGCGCCATGCAGCTCTTTGGCGCAGTCGATGCCGCGTGGGGGCACGATCTCGACCATGGTGACGAATTCGCCCGCCCGGATCAGGCGGCCGATGCGCGAGCGCTCCTCGAGAGGAGCAGGCGGCGTTTCCGTCACAATGGGCTCTCTTGCCGCGCCGCCGTGACTGGCGGTCTGCGCGCCCACCGCGCGGAGGGCCGACTTCATGGCTTTGATGTGCTGCGGCGTGGTCCCGCAGCATCCGCCGACAAACTGCGCGCCCGTTTTGATGAATTTGCGCGCGAAACTGGCCATGTACTCCGGCGAACAGAGGTAGATATTGCGGCCATCGACGGAGCGCGGCATGCCGGCATTGGGCATGGCCATCAGCGGCAGACTGGTGGCGGCTGCCATGCGCTCAATCGCGGTGAGCACGGTGGCGGGACCGACACTGCAGTTACAGCCCAGCGCATCCACTCCCCAGGAGGCAATGCGGGCCGCCGCCGTTTCAGCCGAAGCGCCATCCAGGCAGTTGGCGTCCTCATCGACCGTGACCATCACGGCGATGGGCAGCTCGGGGGCGGCCATGCGCGCGGCCAGCACCGCTTGTTCGGCCTCGTTGAGCGCCGGCATGGTTTCAATGATGAGCAGATCGACGCCGACGCCGGCACCGCCCTCAGCGAGAGCGCGAATCTGCGCGGCGAAAGCCTCGCGGGCCTCGTCCAGTCCAGTCCTGCCCAGCGGCTCCAGATGAACCCCGAGGGGGCCTACAGAGCCGGCCACATACGCTGTGCCCGCCTGCTTCTCAGCAAATTGCCGCACGGTCTGGCGGGCCAGGCGGACGCCGGCCTGATTGATCTCCGCGACGCGGTCGGCCAGCCCATAGCGCTCGAGGCGCAGGGGGTTGGCGCCGAAGGTGTTGGTTTCGATGATTTCGGCACCGGCCTGCAGGTATTCTTCGTGGACAGCCCTGACGAGATCGGACTGGGAAAGGTTGAGTTCGTCGTAGCAGCGATTGATGAAGACGCCGCGGGCGTACAGAGAGGTGCCCATGGCGCCGTCGCAGAGAACTGTGCGCCCCTTGAAAATGGCTTCCAGGCGGCTGGCCATGGGGAGATCCTTTGGCTTCATGGTATCAGGCAAACCCACGGTGCCCCTCGACAATGCGCGCTCTGCATGCCGGGCCCTGAGCGCCGATTCTCCTCCTCCGAAGCTTCGCGATGCCCTGTTATACTTGGACATTCCCACGAGAATGCCGGCAGGCATGCGCACGGTGAGGTTCTAAGGTTTTGAAGAAGAGAAGTCTCCTGTATTCCTGTGTCGTCCTCAGTTCGGTCCTCGTCGTTTGCGTGGTCATGAGTTCCTGCGGCCGGGAATTTTATGTCGACGCCCGCACTTTGCCCCCCAGCGGCGTGCTGAATCGGGTAATGATTGCGCAGCAGAATCCCAACGCGCTGCCTTTCGTGGATGCTTACTACGACATCCGCCACGCGTACGACGCCTCCAGCGGATCTTTTTCCATTGCGGGTTATTCGGGCAACGGACCGCTGAGCATCGAGAACCTGCCGGAGCAGCAGATCGGGGCGGTGTACGCAGAGGGTGACGGCAGTCTGGCGCTGATCAACTATGCGGGAGAGAAGCTGAGCACAACGATCAGCGTTCCCGGCGGTCTTTCCAGCAGCGTCGAGGGCAGCCCGTATAACGGGATCATGGTAACCCGCGATCTGAATTACATCTATGCCGCCAATCCGATCAATTACGTGGTCAGCGTGGTGGATCGAACGACCGGAGTGTCAGAAGTACTGGACCTGCCCAATGCCTACGGCATCTCGGTGAATCCGGGAGGCACGGTCGCGCTGATCTTCATCAGAAACGCCACGCAGGTTCCTGGCTATGCGGTGCGCGCGGAGAATCCCGCCAGTTTCGCGGTTTACAGCTTCGTGAAACTGACCTCGGCGCAGCAGCTTCTGGCGATCAACAATCCCAACTGGAACGGCGCGCAGGACTGCGAGCCGCAGAAGCTGCCCACCTGGTGTATTTTCCCGGTGAGCACCGGGTCTTCCGCCAGCTTCGATCACCCGATTAAGGCGGTCTTTTCCGCCGATGGGACGACCGCGTATGTGCTGAACTGCGGACCGGAGTGCGGTGGCACGACGGCCAGCCTGACCACGATCCCGATCACCGCGAGTTCCCTGAATCCGGGCGGCTATGGTGCAAGCGGGCTGGCGCTGGTGGCGCAGAACAACATTGCGATTCCAGGCGGCGCAACCGATGCCATCTTCAGCGGCAACACGCTGTACGTGGCGGGCCAGCAATACCAGCCCTCCAGCGGCCTTTTTGCCGGAACCCTGACGGTGGTGAACACGCCGGCAGACACCATTGCCGGCACCTATTCGATCAGCGACGGCACCCATAACCGCATGGACTTCGGGGACGACAACACCCTGTGGATCGGCTCGTCCGGCTGCGATCGCGGAGTTCGCTACCAGCAGGCGCAGACCGGGGCGCAGGTAGAATACGGCTGCCTGACCATGTTCAATACCTCGACGAATAAGCCCACGGTCGGTTCCTATCTGGGCGACGCAACGGGTATTGCCGCGGTGACCGGTCTCGGCAAGGTCTACACCGCCGAAGGCGGGCAGATTTATATCTTCAGCACGACCGATATGTCGGAACTGAACAATACCAACGTGACTGTGACCGGCACCGCGCTGGACGTGGCCTACATGGACGCCACCACCGACAGCGACAACACCATTTACTGATTCCCGAGTACCGCGCCCGCCCCGCAACTCCGCATGGCCGAGCCGCCGATCGCCGAGGTTCTCGCCATCGCCGCGCACCGCGACGACGTGGAGCAGACCTGCGGCGGGACGCTGCTGCGCATGAAGTCGCTCGGCGTTTCCACCGGAATCCTGGACCTGACCCGCGGCGAAGCCGGAACTCGTGGCACGGCAGAGGAACGCGCGGCGGAAGCCGCGGAAGCGGGCCGCATCCTGGGCGTGGGCTGGCGGGAGGCGCTGGACATTCCCGACGGACAGGTGGAAAACACCTGGGGAAACCGTCTGAAGATCGTCGCGGTGCTGCGCCGGTTGCGGCCGCGAGTGGTGATTCTTCCCTACTGGGCGGCCCGGCATCCGGACCACTGCAACACGGCGACGCTGGGCTATGAAGCGTGCTTTCTCTCAGGACTCGCAAAAGTGGATACCGGCGCCGCGCCGCATCGTCCGTTCAAGATTGTTTATGCCAGCCTGTACGCGGATGTGCGGCCGAGCTTCGTGGTGGACATCACAGATTTCATCGAGGACCGGCATCGCGCGCTGATGGCCTATCGCTCCCAGTACGCGAATCAAACGGCGGGCACCGGACTTTTTGTTCCGCAGGAAGAGATTCGGGAGCGCACTTTCGCGGAGGCGCGGCACTACGGCACTCTGGCCGGCGTGTGCTGCGCGGAGCCCTTCGTGCAGAAAGAAGTCGGCCTCGTAGACGATCTGACGCTGATCCCGATTCAGTCGCTCTGAGCCGAGCCTGGGTCAGAAGGTCAGAACCCCCACCGGATACCACAGCTTGTTCGCGGCAGCCCCCGCGCTGTCGGTTCCCGTGGTCATGTTGGGCTGCCCGATCACCATCGTCGCCTGCATGCCGGGGCCGAAGGGCGGAGCAAAGATGAGCACACGGTTGTCTCCTGAGTCCGACACCAGGAGATTGCCGTTTCGGCTCTGGAAAATCCCATAGGGGATGGTGGTGGTGCCGGCGGACGGCAGATCGTTCGCGCCGGCCGGCGGCTGCGCGAAGTTCATCTGTGACGCCATACCGCTCGCAAACGGCGGCGCAAACTCAAAGATGCCGCTGAAGGCCGTAGTCACCCACAGATCTCCGGCGGAATCGAACGCCAGCGCCTGCGGGAAGCAGAGTTTTGCCGCGGCAGATTCCGATGTGGTGCAGCCGGGCGAGGTGAACGGCTGCGCGCCAGTCACGCCCAGTTCCAGTGTGGCCGCCATCCCGGTGGAAAATGGCGGCGCATATTCCAGCACGCGGCCGTTGAGGCCGTCGGCGACCCAGAAGTCGCCATGGGAATCGAGAGCGGCGCCCACAGGATTGCAGAGAGTTGCCGCGGAAAGCGGAGGATTGCTGCCGTTGCTGGCCGCGCCTTCTGCATTGCACGGATCGCCGCTGGCGCTGGTTTGTCCCAGCACCACAGAGGGGCTCATGCCGTTGCTGAAGGGAGGCACATACTCCGCCGCGCGGTTCGCTTCGACGACCCACAGGTCTCCATGCGCATCGACCACGACCGAAGCAGGAGTATCCACCGCGGAAGGACCCGTGGCGCACGACCCTCCTCCCTGCGGCGGCTCACCCAGGATCAGGCTGGCATTCATGTTGGTCGTAAACGGCGGGCGGAACTGCAGCACGCGGCAATTTTCCGAGTCCGCAACATACAGATTTCCGGCCGCGTCCGTTGCCAGACCCTGTGGGGAGGCGACGGTATTGTCCGCAGGCCCGCCTCCCTGGTTCGGCTCCTGCTGCGTGAAATCCGGCTGGCCCAGCACCACCGAGGCGTTCTCATCTGTGACGAAGGGCGCGTCGAAGATCAGGATTCGATTGTTTTCAGAATCAGCGACGGCCAACTGCTGCGCCGGAGGCGGCGCGGACGGGTTGCTGCCGTTTGCACCGGCAGACGACACGGCATCCGGAGAACTGCCGCAGGCAATGAGCAGAGATGCCGCGGCGAATGAAGCAGGAAGGAGAAGGAAGGCGACTACCCAATGGAGTTTCTGCATGGCCCCGGTCCCATTCCGGATGTCCGGTTAGATGCGGGAAACGCCATCGCGTCGATGGCCCGGTCGCGATCTCGACGCGCACGACGCAGGGCGCGTGCATTGACATCCAGCCACCCCTTTCAGTTTTCTCCCGGGAAGGAATCAGGAGCGTGCATCTGACGACGGTCGACTGGACCATCATGCTGCTGAACTTCGTATTTGTGCTCGGCATCGGCTTCGCCCTGAAGCGCTTCATGAAGACCAGCAAGGATTTCTTCCTGGCCGGGCGCTCCCTGCCCGCCTGGATCTGTGGCCTCGCCTTTATTTCGGCGAACCTGGGCGCGCAGGAAGTGATCGGGATGGGAGCCTCCGGCGCGAAGTACGGCATTCTAACCAGCCAGTTCTACTGGATCGGGGGATTCCGGCGATGACCTTCGTCTTCATGATGCCGTTCTGTTACGGGTCGAAGGCGCGGACGGTGCCGGAGTTCCTGGGTCTGCGCTTCGACGAGAAAACACGAGCCTGGAACACCTGCACGTTTGCGGTGATGACGGTTTTTTCGTCGGGCATCTCGATGTATGCCATGGCCCGGCTGATCCAGACGCTGCACATTTTCGACAAGCCGCCCGCCGACCTGCACCTGCCACTGGACTGGAGCTTCCACTTCGCGATCGTGCTGTCCGCGGTGATCGTGCTGTGCTGCATCTTCCTGGGCGGGCTGACGAGCGCCATCTGCAGCGAGGTTCTGCAGTTTTTCCTGATCGTCGCCGGGTTCCTGCCGCTGGTTTGGGCGGGGCTGAAACATGTGGGCGGCTGGCACGGACTGCAGCGCCGGCTGCCGGCGGCTTACCTGCATTCGTGGCAGGGTATGGGCAGCGCTCACGCCAATCCTCTGGGCGTGGACTGGTTTGGCCTGGTTGCGGGCCTCGGCTTCGTTCTCTCCTTCGGCTATCGGTGCACGGATTTTGTGGTAATCCAGACGGCGATGGCGGCCAACTCCGAGGAGTCCGCGCGACGGGTGCCGTTGATCGCCGCGATTCCGAAGATGTTTTCCCGTTCCTGGTGATTTTGCCGGGGCTGATCGCCATAGCGACGCCGATGGTGACCGAGCACATGATGGCGGGCGTGGCGCCGGCAGGCATGACGGCCTCCGCGGCGGCGCATTCGCAGTATGCCGATATGGGCCGCGGGCTGATTCCTCCCAGGGTCGATCCGATGACCGGGAAAATCATGCTCGACACGCAGGGCCGGCCGATTCCGGACTGCGACCTGGCCATTCCGAACATGCTGCTGTACAACTTCCCCACCGGCATTCCGGGACTCGGGCTGACCGCTCTGCCGGCCCGCTTCATGTCCGGCATGGCCGGCAACGTGACTGCGTTCAATACCAGGTGGACCTACGATCTCTGCCAGTCCTGCATCCACAGGGGGGGCGACGAGCACTATCTGAAGGTGGGCCGACGGACCACCGTCGCCGGGATATTGATCTCTATGGGGACGGCGTATGTCGTAATGGGCTTTAACAACATCATGGACACGCTAAAACTGGTGTTTTCGATTGTGAACGCGCCACTGTCTGCGACGTTCCTGCTGGGCATGTTCTGGAAACGCACCACGGGCCACGCGACGCTCACCGGGCTGGCGGGCGGAACGTTCGCCGTGCTGATTCATCACGGGCTGACAATTCCAGCGGCGACGCTGCCCGGCATTCATGGCGGATGGATTCAGGTGGTGCATGTGTATCCGAGCGAGATGGCGCTGGACTTCTGACAGGCGATCTTCCTCTTCACGGTGAACCTGGTGCTGGCGGCCACGATTAGCCTGTTCAAGAAGCCAAGGCCGGAGAAGGAACTGATCGGGCTGGTCTGTTCGCTCACACCCAAACCGGTGGAGCATCATATGGCCTGGTACGCACGGCCCAGCGCGATCGCTGTCGCGCTGCTGGCGATGGGAATCTGCCTCAACCTGAGTTTCCGGTAGAGCTTTCGCAGAACGGACAGGGAAAGAAAAGCCATGAAACTCGATTTACGGATTCCTCTGGGCCTGATGTTTACGATTGTCGGGCTGATCCTGTCCATCTTCGGCGCGATCTACGAGCAGTCCGCGGGCCTGGACATCAACCTGATCTGGGGCCTGGTGATACAGGCGTCCGGGGCGACAATGTTCCTGCTGGGCCGCCGGGCCGACAGGAAGCCGAAGGATCCTCCGCTGACGGATGATCGCGTGTGGCGGGCGGGGCACGGGCACTGAGACCTGCAGCGGCGCGTCCCCCCGGGATCCATAATTCTCGATCCGGACTGACCTTGCATTCATCTCAGGTTCTGTCATAGAATTTTAACTAACTGGTTAATCAATGAAGAAAACGCACCAGCGACGCGCCGATCAAAGCCGGCAGCGTATTCTCGAGGCCGCCATTCGGGAGTTCAGCGAGCATGGGCTGGCCGGGGCGCGCACCAGCGCCATCGCCGATGCGGCGCGGGTGAACAAGGCGCTGCTTTACTACTACTTTCGGGACAAGGAAGCGCTCTACGCGGCGGCGCTGGAGCAGGTGGCAGGAAAAGTGGCGGAGAGCGCGCTGGCCGTGCTGGATATGACGTGCAGCCCGGGCGAGCGCATGCTGCGCCTGACGCTGCAGCACTTCGACCGCATCCTGTGCCAGCAGGGATTTCAGACGCTGATGCAGCAGGAAATGATCCGCTTCCGGGAAGGGCGCGGCAACGCCCTGCGGATTTTGGCAAAGACGGCCTTTGAGCCGATGTTCCTGCGTGCGCAGGTGATTGCGGAGGAAGGCATTCGCTGCGGAGAGCTGTGCGACGTGGACTGGATGCAGATGATTTACGCCGCCCTCGGCGCCAACGTCTTCTATTTTCTGAGCGCGCCGATGATGCGGCTGATTGGAGGCGGCGATCCGCTGGAGCCGGCGGCAGTGACCGCACGGCGCAGCACTGCCATCGAGTTTCTGGGTCAGTCCATTTTTGTCGATCGCCGGCACGGCGCGCGACTCGCTGAACATGTGCTGGCCGCCATGCCGATGCCGGGAGGTTTGTCAGGGGAGAAAAAGACTGCATGAAACCCCGCAATCGCATTTTCATTCTGATGGGCGTGCTGTTCGTTATTGCCCTGGGCGTGTATTTCTTCACCGCCAAACGCGCCAGCGGCCTGGACCTTGTCGGCACGGTGGACGCGAATGAGGTGATCGTCAGTTCGCGGATTCAGGGACAGATCGCCTCGCTGGCCGTGCAGGAGGGCGACCGCGTGAAACAGGGCCAGCTGATCGCCACGATCGCTGCACAGGATCTGGCCGACGCGCATAACGCCGCCCTGGCCACGGCACGCAGCGATGCATTCAAGCTGGCCGAGGAGCGCATCACGGAACTGCAGACGCTCGGCGACACGCGCAGCCAGCTGGAGTCGGCAGAGGCGCAGGTGCGGGTGGCCAGAGCCGAACTGGCGCAGGCCGAGGCGCAGTATGAGCACCAGAATGCTGACACCAGGCGCGACGTCGCTCTGGCCAGGGCGGGCATTGCCAGCCAGCAGACGCGCGAAGAGATGGTGACAGCGCTGAATGCCGACCGAGCTGCGGTCCAGTCGGCCCGCGAAAACGTGGCCGCGCAGGAAGCCGCGCTGCAGACGGCGCGGGCCAATTTGTACCAGGCGCAGGCCGCCGCGCAGACCGTCGCTGCCAGCAGCGCCGACCTGCGCAATGCCGAAGCGCTGGCCAGCCAGGCGCAGGTCCAACTGGGGTATGCCAACATCTACTCGCCGGTGACGGGCGTGGTGAACGTGCGCGCCGCGCTGCAGGGCGAGGTGGTTTCGCCGACCACGCCGATTGTGACCATCGTCGATCTGTCGCAGACCTGGGTTTACGCGCCGCTGCCGGAAACCTATGCCGATTCCGTCGAGCTGGGAGACAGGCTGAAGGTCGTGATGCCCAGCGGCGAAAGCGTGTGGGGCACCGTGATCGCCAAGGCCGCCCTGGCTGGTTTCGCCACGCAGCGCGACGTGAGCCGGCGCAAGCGCGACATCGAGACCGTGCAGCTGAAGCTGCTGATTCCCAACCCCGGCATGAAGTACGTTCCGGGGATGATTGCCGACGTCATCATTCCGCAGAGCAGGCTGGTGAAGCGATGAAGGCGGCTGCTCCCACTCCGGGCGCCGCGCCGCCGCCCGCGATTGCCGTGGAGAACATCGTCAAGCGCTACGGCACGTTCGAGGCGGTGAAGGGAATCACCTTCCAGGTGGCGGATGGGGAGATTTTCGGCCTGCTCGGGCCGAATGGCGCGGGCAAATCCACACTCATCCGTATGATGACGACGCTGATCCCGGTGACGGAAGGACGAGCGCTGATTGCAGGGCACGATGTGTCGCATGAAGCGGACGCGGTGCGCCGTCTGATCGGCGTGATTCCCCAGGCTCTGACCAGTGACATCGACCTGACGGTGGAGGAGAACCTTTCGATTTACGCAAAGCTCTACAGCGTGCCGCGAGCGCAGCGGGAACGCAACATCGCGCAGTTGCTGGAAGCCGTGGACCTGACGAAATGGCGGCAGGCGCAGACCAGGACGCTTTCCGGGGGCATGCGGCGGCGGCTGGAGATTGCGCGCGGCCTGGTACACAGCCCGCGCATTTTCTTCCTCGATGAGCCGACGACCGGGCTGGATCCGGTCTCGCGCGTCGCCGTGTGGGAGATGCTGGACCGCCTGCGCGTGAGCATGAAGCTGACCATCCTGATCACGACGCACTACATGGACGAGGCGGACAATCTCTGCGACCGGATTGCCATCGTCGACCACGGAAAGCTGGTGGCGCTGGACACGCCGCTGGGCCTGAAGACCAGCGTCCCCGGCTCCAGCGTCGTGGAAGTCCATTTCAGGGGCGATGTGCCGGAGCGCGAAGAACGGCTGAACCAGCTGGCCGGGGTCACCAGTGTTGAATCGCACGGCACGGGAGGGTATCGCGTGATGACTTCGGATGGAGGGCTGACCACCACGCAACTGGTGGAGCTGGCGCTGAAGTCCGGAGACCCGATTACGGCGCTGAGCGTGCAGAACACCACGCTCGACGATGTGTTTGTCCACTATACGGGGCGGCAACTGCGCGACGAGCAGGTGAAGACGGTCAGCTTTCTGATGCCCGACCGGCCAGGGATGCGCCCATGAACCGCATGGTGGCCATAGTGGAGCGCGAACTGCGCAAGTTTTTCCGCTCACCTGCCCTGATGCTGATGTCGATGATGCTGCCCCTGGTGCAGCTCATTATTCTCGGCAACGCCTTTGGCGGAAAAGTGACGCATGCCCGCATGGGCGTTGTGGATCTGGACCATGGCGAGCAGGCGGTGAAACTCCAGGAGGCTTTCCAGGACGTCGAAGCCAACATCCGGACGTTTTACACCATTCCCTACCCCAATGAAGAAGCCGCCAGAGTGGCAGTGCAGACGGGCAGGCTCGACGCCGCAGTGGTGATTCCCAAAGAGTATTCCCGGCGCGTGCTGGCGGGCGAGTCTCCGCAAATCGGACTGATTGTTGATAACTCCGATCAGTTTGTCAGCAGCGCTGTCGAGGACGAGATGCAGTCGCTGGTGGACGCGCTGAATGCGCCGCTGATCCAGCCCAAAGTGGTGCAGAATATCACGCTGGAAATTGTCGAGCTGTATCCCTATATCGCCTACATGAAGTTTCTGCTCGCCGGCTCCATTGCGCTGGCCATGTATGTCTCGGTGATGATTGGTGGCGGCATGTTATACATCGACGACAAAGCGCGGGGCGTACACGAAGGCTACCTGGTAACGCCGATCCGGCGGTGGGAACTGGTTCTGGGACTGAACGTGGCGGGCGCGATTAAGGCGGTGCTCTCCGGCATCAGCGTTACCGCGATCGGATCGCTGCTCTCCGGATTAGGGGTGATTTTCCATCCCGGAGCCGTGGTGGAGCTGGCGCTGCTGATTGTGGCCACTTCGATCGCCTTCAACGGCATGATGTTCCTGCTGATGGTGCGCGTGGATGATCCGCTGGTGCCCCGCGCCATGTTCGGCGTGCTGAACACACTGCTGTTCTTCCCCAGCGGAGCGATTTACCCCATTGAGGCGTTTCCGCCGTGGCTGCGGGCCATTGCCGTCGTCGATCCGTTTACCTATGCCGTGCACGGTCTGAAGGAGATCCTGATCAAAGACGGCGGCATCGTTTCCATCGAACGCGATCTGCTGTTCCTTTTCGCCTTCGGAGTCGGATCGCTCCTGGTCGCGACCCCGCTCTTCAGACGAACCCTGTAAGGAGCGCTCATTCCGCGAATCGGAACAGAGAGAGCGCGACGGTCAGGCTCGCTTTGCGGATTTTCGCCCCTTCGCCAGCGCTTTGCGCCGTTCCGCCCAGCGCCGCTTCAGTGCCGCGGAAATCCTGCGCCGCCCCGCCTCACTCAGCCTGCCGCGCTTTCTTCCTCCGCTGACCGGGCCGCTGCTCCTGAGCGTTCCTTTGGCTTTGCCGGCAAGCAATGCCCGGGCTTCTCGCAGGCGTGCAATTTCTTCATCCAGTTCTCCGATGATCTGATGAACTTCCACGTACCCTCCTTGCTGTGTGGATTGTCCCTGCCGTTCTTCAGGAAGGGCAGACTTCGTAACGTCCGACTTTACCAGCCTATATGCCGGGAGCCTAAGTTGACAAATGAGGAAACCGGCTACTTAGAGCGGTTCGTCATCGGCGGGCGGACGCGGTGGTGGAATGGTCCTGTCCCCTGATTCCGGCGGGCGATAACTAATCCCGACGCTGCTGTCACGATGGCTGTCCTGCGTATAGCGTCGCAGCTCCCGGAGAGTTTCCTGTTTGTCGCGCGCGTACTCTGTAGCCAGACGGCTAAGAGCGTAGGTAACGATATCGCTGTGGTGCAGTCCCTGCATCTCCGGATCGCGCCGGAAATTCAGCCACAGCCGATGGACCAGCTGAACGTCCTCGGCGCGCAGTGCTGGCTCATGCGGCCCAATATGAAACGACTCCGCCTCGCCGTCCGGCATCACGACGTAAAACGTGAACTGGCGCTTGGGCTCGAGCAGATTCTCCCAGGCCTGACCCACGTGAAAGGCCTGTTCCGCCGAAGACATACGGGTCGACAAACCGGAAACCAGAGCGGAGACCTCCAGCGAGTTAGCCGCCTGCACCAGAGCGGCAAAGACGTCGCCCGCCGGCACGACCAGCAGCGAGATATGCTTCCCGAAGCTTTCCGCCACGGAGACCGCTTTGGTAAACAGCATTTGTTCGTGCTCGCTGAAGAGCTGGTTCTCCACATACTCCGGGCCGCCCGCGCCCATGATGCGCGCCGTGAGCACCACGATGTCCTGCTGCTCGGTTCGGGTCCGCGCCAGCGTCCACTTCAGCGCGTAGGGGTTCGCGGCGTCACGCATGGTCACCAGGACGCCGCCCGGGCGCACCTGCAGCGTCTCCCGGCCGATCGTGTCCTGCTGCTCCAGCTGAAAGTGCTCCTTCATCTGCTGCTGGGTGAGCAGATGCTTTTGGGCGTTTTTACGCTCCGAGATGGCAAAAATGGTAAAGAAGACAGCCGTGAATGCGATGCCGCTCTCCGTGGCCACGCTCTTGGTCGCCAGGTTCACGGTGGCCGTCATCAGCAGGGTCAGGAAGACGCAGAACAGCCCGATGGGCAGCTCAGTTTGGCCGATGCGCAGATTCACCGGCACCTTCCAGCCCCGCTCGCCGTGGTATTTCCAGCGCAGGACCAGCATGGCCAGCGAGTTGAAAGTGAAACTCCAGATCACGCCGAAGGCATACGCCTCTCCGAGGGTGATGACGTTGCCGCGGCTGACGATGATGGTGAACAGCTGCATGCCCGCGACCAGGTTAACGATCCGATAACTGGTGCCGAAGCGGCGATGCGGCTTGCGGAACCAGTCCGTCAGGACACCGTCTTCGGCGACGCGCATCATGACGCCGGTGGATCCGATGATCGACGTGTTGATGGCTCCGGAGAGAATGAGAAAGCCAACAATGACGACGAAGACGCGGAAGGCAATGCGCAGTGCCAGCGGGCCGACCATGTACATGGCCATGCCGGCAATCAGGTTGTTCGCGTAAACCGGCACGCGCACTTTGTCCGGAATGATCATGGTGGCCAGCAGGGTGCCAACGCCGGTGAAGATAAAGCTGTAGATGGCGATGACAATGGCGGCACGCTTGAGATTCTTCAGCTTGGGGTGCTGGATCTCGCGGTTGACCTGGGCGAGGGTTTCCTCGCCGCTCATGGCCAGCACGGAGTGGCCGAAAGCCATGAGCACGCCGAAGAGCCCGAGCGTGCCGGCCAGGCCGGACCCGCGCAGGAAGCCCAGCGCGTCGGAGGAGAAGTGCAGGTCGGAAGCGGTGGGCAGAGGCGGCAGGCTGGCGTGGCGATGCCAGGCGGTGAAGAATCCCCAGCCCAGCAGCAGCACCACCATGACGGTGGTGATCTGCATGACGGCCAGGGCCTTGTCAGTGGATTCCTCGATGCCCTTGATGTTCAGCCACCAGTAATAAATGGTGACGAAAGCGGCAAAAACGGCAGCCGTTCCGTTCATGGGCAGCACGGTCGCGGTGTGCGGGCCGGACATCAGCCAGCCCGGCAGCCAGCCATGGATGGCGCCCACCTGGAGCAGCTCATTGAGCAGGCCGGTAATGTATTGCCCCGCTGAGACGCCGGAGATGGGGCCGGTGAGAATGTAATCGAACATCAGCGCTGAAACGCTGATCTTTGCGAAATTGCCCCCCAGGGCTTCCTTGACCACGCGGTAGACGCCGCCGCGCGTGAACATAGAGCAGCTTTCGACGTAAACCGCGCGCACCGCGAAGGAGAAGAGCATGACGCCCAGGATGAACCAGGGCGCGGACTTGCCAACGGCCTGCTCGGCAATGCCGCCGGCGTAAAAGGCCGACGATCCCAGGTCGTTGAGTACAACCGCGGCGGCTCGCCAGAAGGAAATAAAGGTGAGCATCACCGAGGAAGCGACCACCAGCTTCACACGATCGGGGTGAGGCGCGTAGCGGGTTGTTCCAGAGGACATGGAGGGTGATGGACTCGCTGGCGGCGGTTGGCCGTGCTTCCCGCTCCACCGGCGCGCCCAGGGCTGAGTGTAGAGGCAGAACAAGCCGCCGTCAATAAGTTGATTTCCTGGCATTTTGCTCAGGTCGGCCAACCCGGAACTTCGCGAAAATCCCGGATCGCTGTTTTCCCGAATTACCGCGGCGACGAATCAGCTGCGGACTGCGTTCCATTCGACATCGAACCAGCACTGGGCCACTGATACACTCATGCCCAGGGCCTCTGAGCCATGCCGGAACCGCTTGTATTCGAGACGTTGACTGCCGTTTTAGGCACGCCCGTGACCAGCGTGCGGGGGTTCCTGCGCGGGCGTCTGCGCGACGTGGCCGTGGGCACCGGCGCGGAAGCCGGGCGCGTGGCCGGGCTGGTGCTGAAAACGCGCAAGGGGCTGGAACTGGCGGCCTCAAAGGACGTGCGCTGGACACCCAGCGGCGCGCTGGAACTGCGCCCGGAAGCGACGCTGACCCCCCTGCGCGGCGATGAGGGCTTCATCTTCCTGCGCCAGGACCTGCTGGACCGGCAGATCATCGACGTGCATGGACGCAAGGTGGTCCGCGTGAATGACGTGAACCTGCGATGGATGCCGGCCAACGGATCGGGCGAACATCTGTGCGTGACCGAGGTGGAAGTCGGCATCCGCGGTGCGCTGCGCCGGTTACTGACCGGCGCGTTGCCGCGGCGGACCCTGGAAAGTTTCGTCGCGAAGTTCCCTGCCCGGGTCATTCCCTGGAATTTCGTGGACATGATCGAGGTAGACCCGGCGCGCCGCGTGAAACTGAAGATCGAGCACGAGCGGCTGGCGCAACTGCACCCCTCGGACATTGCCGACATTCTGGAGGAACTGGCGCCCGCCGAACGCGAAGCCGTCCTCCGCACGCTGGACGAAGAGGTGGCTGCGGACACGCTCGAGGAGGTCGAGCCGAAGCTCCAGAAGTCGCTGGTGCAGGCGCTGGATTCCGAAACCGCGGCCGGCATTGTGGAGGAGATGGATCCCTCCGCCGCGGCAGACCTGTTGGCGGAGCTGCCGGAATCGCGCAGCGAGGCCATTCTGCGGGAGATGGACCCCGAGGAACGGCGCGAGGTCCGCGAGCTGCTGGAGTTCCGCGAGAACTCCGCCGCAGGGCGCATGACGACGGAGTACGTCGCGGTGGCGCGCAATGCCACGGTTGCGGATGGGATTCGCGCGCTGCGCGCCTTTGAGGGCGACCCCGAGACCATCACCGAGATCTACCTGATCGACGAAAACGAAGTTCTGCAGGGAGTGGTTCCGCTGGCGCGGCTGGTGCTGGCACGTCCGGAAACCCGGCTGGAGGTGCTCACCGAACCGCGCTTTGTCTCCTGCCGAGCCGACCAGCACGAGGATGAGGTGGCTGAACTTTTCGACAAGTACAATCTGCGCGCGCTGCCGGTAATCGACAATCGCGACCGTCTGGTGGGCGCGGTGGAAGCCGACCATGTGATCGCGTTTCTGCGCGCTCGCGAATAATCAGCCGCCCCCACGGTGCGAAGCACCCTCCGCATGGGCGGCCAGTTCTAGACGCCGATCACCGCGCAAAGCTCCCTGACGGCCGCTGCGCTCTTCTTCAGCGCCGCGCCCTCCTCGGCGGTCAGCCTGATTTCGAGAATCTGCTCGATGCCGCGCGATCCCAGCTTGCAGGGCACGCCGATGTAGTAGCCGCTGATGCCGTACTCGCCCTCGAGATAGGCTGCACAGGGCAGGACTTTCCTTTTGTCCTTCAGGATCGCCTCGGCCATCTCCGTCACAGCGGCCGAAGGCGCATAGTACGCGCTGCCGGCCTTGAGGTACTTCACGATCTCGGCGCCGCCGTCGCGGGTGCGCTGAACGATCGCGTCGATCTTCTCCTGCGACAGCAGTTCGGTGATCGGGATGCCAGCAACGGACGAGCAGCGCGGCAGCGGCACCATGGTGTCGCCATGGCCGCCGAGCACGAATGCGGTCACGTTCTCCACGGAGACGTTCAGCTCTTCGGCGATGAAGGTTCGGTAGCGCGCCGAATCCAGCACGCCGGCCATCCCGATGACGCGCTCGCGGTTGAACTTCGACTGCCGGAAGGCTGCCTGGGCCATCGCGTCCAGCGGATTGGAAACGATGATGAGGATGCAGTTCGGGGAGTTCGCCGTCACTTTGCCGACCACGTCGGACATGATCCTGTAGTTGGTCTGAAGCAGGTCGTCGCGGCTCATGCCCGGCTTGCGCGGAATGCCCGCGGTGATCACGACGATGTCGGAATTGGCCGTATCGGCGTAGTCGTTGGTGCCGATGACGCGGCAGTCGGTTTTGGCAATGGGCATGGCTTCCAGCAGATCCAGGCCTTTGCCCTGGGGAATGCCCTCAATCACGTCGATCAGCACCACATCGGCCAGCTCCCTGGCCGCGATCCAGTGCGCGGTGGTGGCGCCCACGTTGCCCGCACCCACAATCGTTACTTTCTTGCGCATAATTCTCCTCTGCGATAACAATCTTCTGCCTGTCCGGCGAAGCCGTGCGCTCCCGGACGACCAGTTCCTACATGTTCGCGATCATGTGAGTCGCAAACTCGCTCGTCTTCACTTTGGTGGCGCCCTGCATCTGGCGCTCGAAGTCGTAGGTGACGAACTTCTGCTGGATCGTCTTCTCCATCGAGCTTTCAATCAGCTTCGCCGCCTCATGCCAGCCCAGGAACTCGAACATCATCACGCCGGAGAGCATGACGGAACCGGGGTTGATGACGTCCCTGTCTGCATACCTGGGAGCGGTGCCGTGGGTCGCCTCGAAGACCGCGTAGCCGTCGCCAATGTTAGCGCCCGGAGCGATGCCAAGGCCGCCCACCTGCGCCGCGCAGGCGTCGGAGATGTAGTCGCCGTTGAGGTTGGGGCAGGCCAGAACGCTGTACTCGGCAGGCCGAATGATGACCTGCTGAAAGATCGAGTCGGCGATGCGGTCGTTGATGAGCACCTTCTGCTTCCACTGGCCTTTGCCGTGCGATGCGCCAATGGAATCCAGCACGCCCTTCACTTCCGCATAAAGCGCCTGGCGGAATTCCTCGTTCGCAAATTCGAGTCCCGGCTCGATCATAGCGGCATTCTGCTCGACGGTCAGGACGGGATTGGCTTCCACGTTGCCCAGGATCCAGCTCTCGCGCTCGGTGACCACGTGCTCGCGAAATTCGTCCACGGCAACCTCGTAGCCCCACTCGCGGAAGGCGCCTTCGGTGAACTTCTGGATGTTGCCTTTGTGCACCAGGGTCACTGCCTTACGGTCCGTCTCCAGCGCATGACGGACAGCGTACCGGACGAGGCGCTTGGTCCCGGTGATCGAGATCGGCTTGATGCCCACGCCGGAATCCGTACGCACCTTCTTCCTGCCGCCCTTCAGCATTTCGTCATTCAGGAAGGAGATCAGCTTCTTCGCGTCGGCGGTTCCCTCTTTGAACTCAATGCCCGCGTAGACGTCCTCGGTGTTCTCACGGAAGATGACGACGTCGAGCTTCTCGGGATGCTTTACGGGGCTGGGGACGCCCTGGTAGTACTTCACAGGGCGCACGCAGGCGTAGAGATCCATGATCTGGCGCAGCGCGACGTTGAGCGAGCGGATGCCGCCGCCGACCGGCGTGGTGAGCGGGCCTTTGATGGAAACGCGGAAGTCCGTCGCGGCTTTCACGCTGTCGTCCGGCAGCCAGGTTTTGAACTGGCGAAAGGCCTTCTCGCCTGCATAAATCTCGAACCATTTCACGGACCGCTTGCCGCCATAGGCCCTGGCGACAGCAGCGTCGAAGACCCGCTGCGAGGCGCGCCAGATGTCGCGTCCGGTGCCGTCGCCTTCGATGAATGGAACGATAGGGTGATCGGGGACCTGATATTTCCCGCTGGCATACTGGATCGCCTCGCCGCTCTGAGGCAAGGCAAGTCCGTTATAGGTAGTCTGCATGCGTATGATTTCCTTCGGGCTGAAAAGGAGTGGTTCCAGTTATTTACCCTAGCATCCGGGAAAACCGCAGTCCAGGCGCAGCGCGGCATTTGAGCGCGAAACCGATCACCAGGGTAATCAGCGGCGCTGGGTTCTCCACCCTTTGGATGGACCGCGTGCGGTGATCTGGCGGACGAGTTTTTTTCTTCCTGGCCTTTGGAGCTGTCGAACTCCGCACTTCGGGGCGTACTCTGTTGCTCATGGTCTTCCGCCCAGCGAAGCTCGTTGTCTGTATTGCGGCCACCGCCTGCCTCTTCGCGGCCGTCTCCGCCCGGGCCCAGGTTTACGCCGCCAATCGTCCCCTCGGCGCGGATGCCCAGCAGGCGCCTGCCTGGCAAAAGCATGCCGGCATCAACCAGAACCTCGGCCGCTCGTTGCCCCTTAATGATCCATTCATTGACTCGACCGGCCGCCAGGTCAGGCTCAGCGATTACTTCCACGACAATCGGCCCGTCGTGCTCGAGCTGATGTACTACCAGTGCAAGCTCCTGTGCCCGCAGGTCCTGCAGGGCATGGCCGAAGCGCTGCGCGGCTCCGGTTTCCAGGTCGGCAACCAGTACGACGTCCTCGTGGCCAGCTTCGACCCAACCGACACCCCCGCCGAAGGGGCGAAGAAGAAGTCCATGTTCCTCAATATGCTGGACGCACCCGCTTCCGCCGCGAACTCGGTCCACTTCATTACTGCGCCGCAGTCCTCCATCGACGACCTCACCCACGCCACCGGCTTCCACTACGTGCGCGTTCCCGGGCCCGATGGGAAGATGGACCAGTTTGCGCACTCCAGCGTGGTCATGATCATCACTCCCGATGGCCGCGTGTCCAAGTACCTCTTCGGCGTCGACTTCCAGTCGCGCGATATGCGTCTGGCGCTCATTTCGGCCAGCACCCGCCACATCGGCAAACTCAGCGACCTTATTCTGCTCTACTGCTGCAACTATTCGCCCTCGCAGGGCCGCTATACCGTCGCCATCGTCCGCATCCTGGCGCTCGCCGGATTCGCCTCCCTTATCGCCGTGATTCTTCTGATCCGGATGCTGGGCAAGAAGCCCAAAGGCATGACCGTCGGCGTCTGACGACGGCCGGACCACGCACTTCCCTCCGCTCTCATCTCAAAGAAGAGGAGATTTCTGCGATGAGAGCGGTGGTTCTCTACGAGTATGGCGACGTCGACAAGCTGCACCTGGAGAGGGATCAGCAGGAGCCGCCCTTCGGTCCCCGGGAGGTTCGCGTCCGGGTGCGCGCCACCAGCATCAATCCTGTGGACTGGAAGATTCGCAGCGGGGAGGCGCGTAAGCGGATGCCGGTGGAGTTTCCGGCCATTCTGGGCCGCGATGTGGCAGGAGAAGTGGTGGACTGCGGCCGCAGCGTGACGGGTTTCCCCAAAGGCATGCGCGTGATGGCCATGGCGAACGGCACCTATGCGGAATTCACGACGGTGCGCGCGGACGTGCTGGCGCCCATCCCGGAACGTCTGAGCTTTGTGCAGGCTGCGGCGCTGCCGCTGGTGCTCACCACCGGCGCGCAGCTGATGGAGCGCGCCGTAAAGGTGCAGCCCGGCTGGCGGGTGCTGGTGACCGGCGCCGCGGGCAGCGTGGGACGAACAGCCGTTCATGTCGGCCGCAAACACGGAGCCCACGTCACGGCCGGCGTGCGTGCGCGGCAGCGTGAAGAGGCGGAGACGCTGGGCGCCGACCGCGTGGTGGCCATCGATGATGAAGCGGAAGTTGCGGTGCTGCGCGACTTTGACGCCATCGCCGATACCGTCGGAGGCGAGACCATCGGCAAACTGTTGCACGCTCTCCAGGCGGGTGGCGTGCTGGGATCGGTGCTGGGCGTGCCGGAAGCCGCTCAGGGGAAAGACATCCGCGTGGAATCGCTCATGGTGCAGCCGGACGCGTCGCGGCTTTATCAACTCGCCGACGACGTGGCGCGCGGGGAGTTCTCCATTCCGATCGCGCGGACATTCCGTCTGGAAGACGCGCCCCAGGCGCAGAATTTCGCGGAGAAGCGCCATCCCGGCGGCAAGGTGCTGCTGGTGGCCTGATGCACTAGCCCGAGTTTACCGCCCCGAGCAAATTTGACGCAGGCGGCAGCCACCTCAGAATCCGCTCCGGCCCGCATCTGGAGCGGGTTTGAGCCGCCAACTGTTTCCGGGGCAGCAGCCGTTTAGTGTACGACCTACAACATAA
>DATJSY010000056.1:0-35462 GCA_035503835.1 Acidobacteriaceae bacterium
TCAGCACCCGCACGCCGCGTTTGGCGACGCGTTCTATCCACGCGCCCCTCAATTCGTCGAGGATGCGCCGGACATGCCGGAAAACCAGAACCTCTACATCATTCAGCATGGCATTCGCCTCAGCGGAATGCCCGCCTGGAAGGGAACACTCAGCGAGCAGGAGACGTGGCAGGTGACCACATTCTTAAGCTATATGGATAAACTACGCGCTCCGGTCTCAGAGGCATGGAAGGCTGCGGCAGTCGGCACTCAGAGCGCAAGCTCCTCACTCGATATGGCAAAACCGGCTACGAAAGACAAGACAAACATGGATATGCCCATGAAGTAACGTGGAGCGGTTTCCTCAGTTCTCTGAGCCTCAACCTCAACCGACCGCAATCGCTCAATCAAGTAGGTTTCACATGCGATTCAATCCGATAATGTTCGCAATTGCTGGACTCATGCTGTCTACTTCTCTGGCGCTCAGGTCAGGTTAGAGATAGAATCATCTCAGGCAGAAGCGAGATGCTGCCGCGCTCGTTGTGGAGTCCATGCGCATGTTGACCATCTCCAGGTCCTTGTCAGCGGGCCAGGCGCGGACGTATCACTCCCGCGAGTTTACTTCCGAAAAGCAAAACTACTGGAGCCGCGACCAGCAGGCGCATAACGAGTGGCAGGGAAAGCTTGCGCACGAGTGGGGTCTCGATGGCGAAGTCGGCTCCGAGCACTTCGCCCGCCTGAGTGAAGGCTAGCATCCTGAGAGCGGCTTGCAGCTCGTCAAGCATCAGCCAGCGCGCACCTACGAAAACGAGTACGGCAAGGAAATCACCAGCGTGGAGCACCGCGCTGGATGGGATGCCACGTTCTCCGCACCAAAGTCCGTTTCGCTTACCGCCCTTGTAGGACGAGATGACCGTGTCCGGGAGGCGCACCGCGAAAGTGTCCGCGTGGCACTTCAAGAACTGGAGCGTTACACGCAGGCGCGTATCGGCAACGTCCATCTACCGGAGACGACCGGCAAGTTCATCGCGGCCACCTTCGAGCATGACACTGCCCGCCCGGTGGACGGTTATGCTGCGCCGCAGCTTCACACCCATGCCGTCATCTTCAATGTGACCGAACGCGAGAACGGCCAGGCACGCGCACTCCAGGAGCGCAGCCTCTTCCAATCTCAGCAGTACGCGACCAGCGTATACCGCTCCGAACTTGCCATGCGACTGCATGGTTTGGGTTACGAGATCGAACGGGGCAGGCATGGTCAGCCGGAGATCAGGGGCTACACGCAGGAGTATCTCGACGCATCGAGTCCACGCCGTGAACAGATCCAAGAGCATTTGCAGGAGATCGGGAGAGACGGCGCGGGCGCGGCGCAGGTTGCCGCCCACCGTACACGCGACAGCAAGGAACTGCTTTCGCCGGAAGAGGTGTTACAACGGCACCGCGAACTGGCCGCGCAGTTCGGCCATCAGGCGGATCGCGTCGTCGCCCAGGCACGCGAACATGCGCAACAGCTTACGCAACAGCCTGAAAAGACAGTGCAGCAGTCCGTAACCTACTCGCGCAACCATTCTTCGAGCGTGCGGCGGTGCAGGATGAGCGAGCCATCCTGCAAGCGGCGATGGACCGCAGCATGGGGCAGGCGACCTACGGCCAGGTTCGGCAAGAGTTCGAGCAGCGAGTGGCGCGAGGCGAGTTCCGCGCAATTGAGCAAACGGATGGCCGCGCCGCGCCGCAGTACACGACTGCCGAGATGATTCGCATGGAAAAGGAGATCGTCGGCCAGATGCAGAGAGGCAATGAGCGCGGCTATGGCGATCCCATGTTGGTATCGCCTTCCTTGCGAATTGCGACCGAAGACCGGCACCCGGAGTTGACTCCGGCGCAACGCAGCGCGGTCGATGACATCTTTGTGAGCCGCGAAAAGATTGTTGGATTGGATGGAGTTGCCGGGGCCGGCAAGACGACGACGCTGGCTGTGGTTCGTGAAGGTGCGGAGGCGCAGGGGTATACGGTAGAAGGATTCGCGCCGACTTCCCGCGCGGCGCATAAGCTCGCGGAGGCTGGTATAGAGACTTTAACGCTCCAGCGTCATCTTGCAAGAGGCGAGCAGCCGGATACCGGCGAGAAGCGATTGTATGTACTCGATGAATCATCGCTTGCCTCAACGCGCCAGATGCACGAGTTCGTGACACGACTCCATCCGAATGACCGCGTCCTCCTGGTAGGCGATACGCGCCAACATGAAGCCGTCGAAGCAGGCCGCCCCTTCGCGCAGCTTCAGGAAGCGGGAATGCGCACGGTGAAGCTGGAGGAGATCGTTCGGCAGCGCGACCCGGAGTTGAAGCAGGCCGTCGAGCAGTTGGCGCACGGTCAGGTGGGAGCCGCGGTCGAAAGTCTTGACCGGCAGGGCCGCGTGCATGAAGTGAAGGGCCATGAGGAACGCATCTCCGCCATCGCACGCGAATATGCCAGGTCCCCCGAAAGCACGCTTGTGGTTTCGCCGGACAACCGTTCGCGTACCGAGATCAATCAGCGGATACATGACGAGCTGCAAGCGCGCGGTGTTGTGAGCCAGCAGGAGCACTCCATCAACACGCTTGTGCCGCGTCAGGAGATGACTGGCGCGGATCGCAGTTGGCCGCAGCAGTACCAGGTCAACGATATTCTGCGTTACTCGCGCAGCTCGAAGGAGACTGGCATTGAAAAAGGCGAATACACACGCGTTGTCTCAGTGAACGCACGGGAAAACACGCTGACGGTCCTGCGGGCGAACGGGGAACAGACGACCTACGATCCGCGCCGCCAGATCGGTGTCTCGGTCTACCGCGAGCAGGAGAAGGCATTCTCCGTCGGCGACCGCATCCAGTTCACCGCGCCCAGCCAGGAATTGAAGATAGCGAACCGTGAACCTGGAACAGTCGAAGGCATCGCTCAGGATGGCACGATGCGCCTGAAGTTGGACAACGAGCGCAGCATGAGTTTCGATCCGCAGCGGCACCCGCATCAGGATCACGGTTACGCCGTGACGAGCTACTCCAGTCAGGGGCAGACCGCGGACCGTGTGCTCATTCACGTAGGTACGGAGCTTGGCGCCAAAGACCTGCTCAACAACCGCATGGCCTATGTCTCCGTCTCACGCGGCGCTCACGATGCGCAGATATTCACGAACGACCGAGAAAAGCTCCCGCAAGCGTTAGGTCATGATGTTTCGCACCAGAGCGCCCATACGCCCGACCTGAAGCCGCCGCAACATGAGATAGCCGAGGGTAGTGCCTCAGTTTGAGGTGGTAGAATAACAGTCATGTTCTCCGTTTCGCTAATTTGGTTGCTGCCGCTGTGGATCGCAATGTGCGGAGGAGTTGGTCTGTGGATTGGCGTGAGGCGCGCTGCTGCAGAGCCTGGCAATCGTCGCCGTCGAACCAAGCAATACCGATCCTCGTCCGAATCACACATTCTTAATTTGCGCGGCTGAATCGCGAATTCCGTCAGTTGGTCAAGGCCGCGAGTTCTTCGTGGCTCCAGACGTGGTCGGACAGCCCAGTTGCTACCGCGGGCGCGATCCGTAGTGTCTTGAGGCCGCGGGCGAAGTTTTGGTGGAGCAAGTGCAGCGCAATCGGAGCAGCGTGATTCTCGATCTTCTTTGAGAACGCATTAGGTAGCCTCGTTAACCGACGCATCGACATCCACCTGCTGAGGTTCTGGCGCTCCACGTAGCCCGTGCTGAGACGGCGAGGATCGGGGTCGCCGATGACCTGCTTCACGGCATGGCTGGCGCAACCCTTGCGGATTTCAAACTGAGACGCTACCTAGCCGAGACTCCCAAACAGGAAAAGAGTCAGGGTATGCATATAGGGCTGAGCCTCTGAAGGCTCCGACGACGGATGCGATTATCCTTTGCCTGAATCCCCGGCGGAGACTTCGACTGATTGCGGCATCAACATTCGGTTTCATCGATCTCTTCACTGAACATGCGGCGGAGATGCGACCCTTGCTGCGATCATTTATCGTTAGCAGTATGAACAGCAGGAACCGACATCGCGTATCGGTGCAGATTCACCTTAGGAAGAAGGGACGAGGCACCCGGCTCGTCTTGCCCGGGGGACCTGTAATAGCCAAATTGACTGGAATTTGCAGCACATTTCCCCTGCACAGTTCCTACACAGCGAAAAGTTGTAGAGTTGTGCTCAGTTAAATCAGTATTTTCAAAAATCCTTCTCACCACCGTCAGGATCAGGGGAGCGGCGGCCGGCGAGGCAGAGTGAGAAGATGAAGCAGGTATGCGTGTAACAGCAAAGAGGCTGCGCCGGTGGGTGATGGGAGCGGCGCTGCTGCTGCTGGCAGTGGTGATCGGCTTCTTTTTTTACGGGCGATACCGGTTTCGTCAGATTGTCCGCGATTTGCCAGCGCGTCTGGGAGTCAACATCCAGCAGACGGCGACGGGGTTTAGCTATTCGCAGTCCAGCCAGGGACATACCCTTTTCACGCTGCAGGCTTCCAGGGAATTCCAGATGAAGTCCGGCCACGTGCTGCTGCACCATGTGGACATCACGCTGTACGGGGCGCCGGGTTCGGGTCGGACCGATCACATCTTCGGCAGCGATTTCGACTACGACCAGAGCCAGGGCATCGCGATCAGCCACGGTGAGGTCGAGATCCAGCTGGAGGGGCTGGGTGCAGGCAGCGAGAAGCAGGCGAGCGCGGCTGCCGGCGCTGCCGGTCCCAATGCGATCCAGGTGCAGACCAGCGGGCTCACGTTCGTGGAGAAGACGGGACAGGCGTCGACCGGGCAGCCGGTGCGCTTCGAGCTTCCGCGGGCGTCGGGGTCCTCAGTGGGGGCCGAGTACAACGCGAAGACCGGCGTGCTGGTGCTGGACAGCCAGGTTCACATTACGACGAACAGCAAAGGAAAGACGGCGACGATTGGCGCAGCCCACGCGAAACTGGAGCGCGCGAAAATGCAGACTCTGCTGACCGAAGCGACTTTGGATTACAGGACCGAGCACGGGAGCGCGGATGAGGCGACGGTACATTTGCGCAGGGATGGGACCGCACAGGAAATCGATGCGCAGGGGCACGTGCGCATGGCGACCGACCGGGGCTCGACGGTTGAGGCCGGGACGGGGGTGATCCTGCTGAACGCGAGGAGCCAGCCGTTGCGGGCAGATCTGGGCGGAGGCGTGACCTTTGCGGGCGGGAAGACGGGTGAGCGGATGCAGGGATCGGCGGAGGCGGGAACGCTGCTGTTTGCGGCTGCTCCGGGATCGGGAGGAACGACGGAACTGCGCCACGCGGAGTTCCTGGGAAACGTGAGGTTTACGCAGCAACCTGCTGAAATCACGGGAGATGCCAAAGGGACGCTGGCGCGGGAGCTGGAAGCGCAGAAGGTGGATGTGGAGTTTGCGCGCACGGCGGCGGGACAGCCGGCGGAGGCGCAGAGAGTGACCGCGGTGGGTAACCCCGTCCTGACCCTGCGGCAGGCGGCGGCGAAGGGGGCGCATCCCGCTTTGACGCAAACGACACGCATCCGCGGGGATGATCTGGTGGCAACGCTGGGCGCCGGCAATACGCTGCGGGAGCTGGATGGGACGGGCCACACCCGGATCGAGAATGTGTCGAGTGACGGAGCACGGGAGACCAGCCGTGGCGACATGCTGCGGGCGACGTTTGCAGAGCAGCCGGCGCCGGCGAGGGGGGGGGCTGGAACGGAGGGGCATCTGGCACAGGCGCAGCGGAATGGTGCCAGGGGACGGGGTGGACGGCGGAAGGGATCGCAGCCGGGGCCGGCGATGCAGACGGTGCTGGAGACGGCGGTGCAGGATGGGAATGTCGTGCTGTCGGAAATTCCGGCCAGCCACTCCGCGGCGTCCTCAGCGGGAGCGTCGGCGGCAAACAAGCCGGGCAGCGCGCCGGCGGAGCCGCTGACGGCCTGGGCGGAGCACGCGGAGTATCGCGCGGCGAATAATGTGCTGACGCTGACCGGGCATCCGCGGATGCGTGAGGGCGCGACGATGCAGATTTCGGCGCAGCAGATGGCATATGACCGCGACACGCAGGACGCCAGCGCCGAGGGCGATGTGAAGGTGACGTACACGCAGCCCGCACAGGGAGAGTCGCGCGCGGCGGTACCTCAAATGGGCGGCAATGGGCCGGTGCACGTGATTGCGGAGCGGGCGGCGATGCGCCATGCGACGGGGGAAGCGGTTTTCTGCGGGACGGTGAAGGAGCGAGCGCGAATCTGGCAGGGAGCGGACTCATTGCTGGCGCCGACCATTGAAATCGAACGGAACGAGGATGGACTGAAGGCGTGGGGAAGCGGGACTCGGCCGGATGTCCTGGCGAATTTCACGTCGGCGATGGGAGCCGGGCATAAGGAGGGGTTGGTGAGCATGGAGAGCCGGATGCTCGACTACTCCGACAGGAGCCGCCTGGCCGACTTCAGAGGCGACGTGACGGCGGAGCACGGAGATGAGGCGATTCACGCGGATGATGCACTGGTTTTTCTGAAGCCGGAGGGAAAAGCCGAGCGCGCGGGAAAGCAGAATTCGGAGATTGAGCGGGTGGTCGCGACGGGGCATGTGGTGGTCTCGCAGCCGGGGCGGCGAGGCGAAGGAGCCAGGCTGGTGTACACCGCGGACGACGGGAAATACGTGCTGACGGGAACGCCGCAGGCGAAGCCGCGGTTGTGGGATCGGGCGCACGGAACGACGACGGGAGCCGCGTTGATTTTCAATAGTCAGAATGATAGCGTCGAGGTGAGTGGGGGGAAATCGAGCGCCGTGACGATGACGCGCGCTCCCAGGTAATGCGGAAGCTGACCACCGACGAGATCAGCAAATCGTACAAAGGCCGCCAGGTGGTTCACGGCGTGAGCGTGCAGGTGACGGAGGGCGAGGTTGTGGGCCTTCTGGGACCGAACGGCGCCGGGAAAACGACCAGCTTTTACATGATTGTGGGGCTCATCCAGCCGGATGCGGGACGCATTCTGGCGGACGGAGAAGAAATCACGCACGTACCCATGTATTTGCGGGCGCGGCAATATGGGATCAGCTATCTGCCTCAGGAGCCTTCCGTTTTTCGCAAGCTGACGGTGGAAGAGAACATTCTGGCCGTGCTGGAAGTGCAGCCGGTGACGCCGGAAATGCGGCGGGCAAGGGCAGAAAAGCTGATCGAGCAGCTGAACCTGGGGCATATCCGCAAAACGCGCGGGTATGCGTTGTCGGGAGGCGAGCGGCGCCGGGTGGAGATTGCGCGGAGCCTGTGCATTCAGCCGTCGTTCATTTTGCTGGACGAGCCTTTTTCGGGAATCGATCCCATAGCGGTCCTGGACTTACAGGAAATCATTTTCGATCTGAAGGCGAGCGGGATCGGGGTTCTGATTACGGACCATAATGTACGCGAGACGCTGTCGGTGACCGACCGGGCGTACATCATCAACGAAGGACAGATCTTCCGGCATGGAACGCCGGAGAAACTGGGCAGCGATCCGGAAGTGCGCCGAGTGTACCTGGGCGAGAGCTTTTCGCTGGATTAAGGGCCAGCGGGGCGATTCGAGCGGAAAGACCGAACCGGGAGCAAGCCGCGGATGTACACTTTGAGGACAGGCGGAGCGCGGAGCCCGTCCGCAGAGGTATATGCCGTTACTCCAGCCAAGACTGAGTCTGAAAGTCGCCCAGCGACAGATTCTCACGCCGGGGCTGATGCAGATGGTCAGCGTGCTGGCGCTGAACAAGCTGGAACTGAAGGAGATGATCCAGGCGGAGATTGCGGAGAATCCCGTTCTGGAGGAGATGGAAGAGAACGTCCCGCTGCTGGACGACGTAGCACGCGAGGAAGAAGATCGGGACCGGCCACTGGAGACGCAGACCGCGAGCGAAGGGGAAGCCAGGGAAAAGGATCCCTTCGACGAGATCGATTTCGGGACGTATTTCCAGGATTATCTCGATCCGGGGTTCCGGTCGCCGAACAACTATGAGGAAATTGAGAAGCCGTCGATTGAGAATTTCCTGTCGGCGCCGGCGACGCTGAGTGATCACCTGGCCTGGCAACTGGGGGCGCTGAACCTGGCGCCGGCGATGCGCGAGGCGGCGGAATACATCATCGGAAATCTGAATGAGGACGGCTACCTGACGGCCACCGACGAGGAGTTGCTGGCAGGATACCTGCGCGAACAGGTGGAACCGGATACTCCGGAGAACCACAATGGCGCCGCGCCCGCGGAGGTTGCGGCGCGGGTGGCGGAGTTGCCGCCGGCGATGACGGAACGGGGACGGCATAATCTGGCCGCCGGACTTGAGGTGGTGCGGCAGCTGGATCCCATTGGAGTGGGGACGCGGGATCTGCGCGAGTGCCTGCTGGTGCAGGTGGAGGCGCAGAAGAAGGAATTCGAGCTGATCTTTCAGCGCACCGGGGGCGCCGGCCGGAATGTGGGCAACGGGACGCACGCTGCAGCGATGGCGGCCTCTTCCACGAGCGGCGACGGCGTGGGGGCGAACGCGCATGGGGCCAGTGCCGGCGAAGCGGCGAACGATGCGGCGCATCAGGAGAGCAACGGCAAAGCGCAGGGAGCAACGCAGGAACCGGCGAGCCGGCTGGAGATTTTCGAGCTGGCGGGAAAGATCATCGACGCGCACATGCTGCTGCTGCAGAAGCGCGATCCGCGAGAGCTGGCGAAGGCGGTGGGCAAGCCGGTGGAGGAGACGCAGCGGGCGATCGACTTTATCCGGACGCTGGATCCGAGACCGGGGCAGCGGTACAACCGCAGCGAAGCGCGGCTGATTGAGCCGGACGTGGCGTTTGTGAAGCGGGGCGACGAGTGGGTGGTGGTGATGAACGAAGACGACCTGCCCACGCTGCGGCTGAATCAGGGATACCGGCGGCTGCTGACCCGGGACGGCGCGGAAAAAGACGTCAAGGATTACATCAAGGAGCGGTACCGTTCCGCGCTTCAATTGATGCGGAACATCGAGCAGCGGAAGAACACAATTCTGCGAACCTGCGAGGCGATTGTGCGGCGGCAGGGCGACTTTCTGGAAGAAGGCGTTGATGCGCTGAAGCCGATGATGATCAAGGAAGTGGCTGAGGAGATCGGGGTGCATCCTTCGACGGTGAGCCGGGCGGTCTCCAGTAAGTACGTGCACACGCCGCAGGGCGTGTACGAGCTGCGCTTCTTCTTCAGCGAGGGCGTGAACGGACCGGAAGGTGCGGGAACGCCGCTGATGCTGCTGAAGCGGAAGGTGAAGAAGCTGATCGGGGAAGAGGATCCGCGGAAGCCGCTGACGGACGACCAGATCGCGACCCTGCTGCAGGGGCAGGGCATCGACGTGACCCGGCGGACGGTGGCAAAATACCGCGAGGACTTGCGTATTCCCAGTACGCACCAGCGGCGCATCCGCAGCTAGGCCGCTCCCCAGGAAAGGAGCTTTCCCATGCAGGCAGAGTACACAGGAAGGCAGCTGACCATCACGCCGGCACTGCGCCGGCTGGGCGACGAAGGGATAGGGAGGATTGCCAGGGTGCTGCCCAGAGCGGTAGGCGCGCATATCGTGCTGGCCTCAGAGAAGAGCCGCAAGACAGCCGACGTGACGGTGAAGATGCGGGCGGGCAAGATTGTGGGTTTCAGCGAGTCGTACAACATCGAGACGGCGCTGCGCGAGGCGCTGGCCAGGGCGGAGACGCAGGCGATTCGAAGCCGCAAGCGGACGAATGCGATCAAGCGGCAGCCCAAAGACGAGAAGCTGCCGCACGAGGTGATGCCGGTGAGAGCCAGGAAGGCGAGCCGCACACGCGCGGAACATGCGGAACCGGAAGAGCCGGCGGCCGCCGCGACCAGGACGAATGCGCGGCGCGCCGGCAGGGAAGTGGTGCCCGTGACCGTGCATACATTCCCGGCGAAGCCTCCGGTGACGGAACCGCACGTGGTGCGCTCGGCGGATTCGGTGGCGCTGCGGCCGATGACGATCGAGGAAGCGGTGAAGGAAGCGGAGTTCCGCGACCGCGACGTGTTCGTTTTCCGCAACCATGCGGGAACGGTGTGCGTGCTGCACCGCAAGCGCGACGGAAAGATGGAGCTGATCGAGGCGCCGTAGCACCCCCGGGGTTACAGCGAGAGACCGAATGAGCAGCACGCCAATGGAGCTGATTCGCAAGCTGGACGAAACGGCGACAGCGCTGCTGGAGCTGGCCAATCAGGTGCGGCAGGCAGCGCCGGAGACGGCCGATCCGGAACTGCGCGCAGAGATGCTCGAAAGCGCCGACGGCATGGAGCGGCGCGCGGGAGAGCTGAGGGAGGCGACTGCGCGGTTGCGGGTGAAAATCAACTGAAGATGAGCGGCCGAGTGCGCCGCACGCGGGAATCCAAAGCGGTAAACCCGGTATACTTGGAATTCAGAGGCAGTTCCGAGAAAAGAAGACCCCGAAAGGCGGGGTCTTTTTCGATTTCGGGCAACAGGCCGCCTGTTCTGGTGTTTCTTACAGGCGTGGCCCTCCGGAAGCGGTTCATGGGCAACCTAATCGACACGATTCAGTCCCCCGCCGACGTAAAGAAGCTCTCTGTGCCGCAACTGGAAGCGCTGGCCCAGGAGATTCGCGAACGGCTGATCGTTACGCTCTCCAAAACAGGCGGCCATCTGGGGCCGAACCTTGGCGTGGTGGAGCTGACGCTGGCGCTGCACTACGTTTTCGATACGCCCACGGACAAGTTCGTCTTCGACGTGAGCCATCAGGCTTATGTGCACAAGATGCTGACCGGCCGCTGCGGCCAGCTGGACACGATGCGGCAGCCGGGCGGGCTGAACGGCTTTATGCTGCGCACGGAGAGCGAGCATGACTGCTATGGAGCGGGACACGCGGGCACGGCGCTGTCCGCGGCTCTGGGGATGGCGGTGGCGCGGGACCTGAGCGGCGGCAGGGAGCACGTGATTGCGCTGGCGGGCGACGCGGCCTTTACCAACGGGATTTCGTTCGAGGCACTGAACAACATTGCCGATCAGACGAAGCGGCTGATCGTGGTGCTCAACGACAACGAGTGGTCGATCGACCGGAATGTCGGGGCGATCGCGAAATATCTGCACAAGATTGTGACCAATCCACACCTGAGCCAGCTGCACGACAGCGCCGCGCGGCTGCTGGAGCGCGTGGGCGGCAAGGGAGCGCTGCACGTGGTGCGGCGCGCGGAAGAGGCGGCGAAGGGATTGCTTTGGCCATCGTTTCTGTTCGAGGAGTTTGGGCTGACCTATTACGGCCCGGTGGACGGACACAACATCGGCCTGCTGACTGAGACATTCAAATTCCTGAAGCAGCAGGAGCGGCCGGTGCTTCTGCACGCGATCACGCAGAAGGGGCGCGGATTCCAGCCGGCGCTGGACAGGCAGAAAAAGTTCCACGGCCTCGGGCCGTACGATCCGGAGACGGGCGACACCAAAGTGGCCGGGCAGCGGACCTATTCCGAGGTGTTTGCCGAAACGCTGGTGAAACTGGCCGACGAGAACGCGAAGATTGTCGCCATTACCGCGGCGATGCCGAATGGAACGGCGCTGGACCTGTTCCGGCCACATCATCCCAAGAAGTATTTCGACGTGGGGATTGCCGAGGAGCACGCCGTGATCTTCGCGGCGGGCATGGCGACGCAGGGGTTCAGGCCGTTCTGCGCGATTTATTCGACTTTCCTGCAGCGAGGATTCGATCCCATTGTGCATGACGTGTGCCTGCAGAATCTGCCGGTGGTGTTCTGCATGGATCGAGCGGGGCTGAGCGGAGACGACGGGCCGACGCATCACGGTCTTTTCGACATTGCGTATCTGCGCGGCGTACCGAACATCGTTCAGATGGCGCCTGCGGACGAAGACGAGCTGGCGGACATGATGTACACGGCGATGCTGCATGCGGGGCCGAGCGCGATCCGGTATCCGCGCGGCGCGGGACCGGGCGCGACCGTGAAGGAACATCCGCGGGCGCTGGAGATCGGCCGGGCGGAAGTGGTGCGGGAGGGGGATGAGTTCGTCATTCTGGGGCTGGGACCGCTGCTGCCGATGGCGAAGGAGCTGGCGCTGGCGCTGGAGGGGCAGGGCTCGACGGCGGCGGTGATCAATCCGCGGTTCATCAAGCCGCTGGACACCCAGCTGATCGCGCGTTATGCGCGGCGCGCCGTTGCGCTGGTGACCATGGAAGATCATGTGCGGATGGGCGGCTTCGGCAGCGCGGTGCTGGAGGCGCTGAGCGAGGCAGGCGTGGATACGCCGGTGATCCGCATTGGATGGCCGGACCGGTTCATCGAGCACGGCAAGGTGGATCAGCTGCGCGCGCGGCACGGGCTGAGCGTGGAAGCCGCGCTCGAGAAGCTGGCGCCCTATCTGAAGCACGGTCTGGGGCGGCTGGTGGCGCGGTAGAGGCATGGTATCCTGCGCCTGCCCACCCGGGGCAGGTGCGAGGTGTTTCCTGAACGGCTGGCTGCGATCGGTTGCGGCTCTCCTTTGCTGCGTTGCGGGTTCCCTGCCGGCGGCGGCGCAGAACGCATGGCCTTCCGGAGCGGAGTTGCAGGGGCTGCTGGTGCGCATGAAGGCAAACATGGCGAAGAATGGCCTGCTGGCAGAGCAGTACACCTCGGTCGAGTATTGGCACAACCTCAATTGGGGCAAGAAGGGCAAGAAGACCGACGATGAGTCGGCGAAATACGAGAATGTTTTTGTGGAGGGGCTGCCCTATCAGCGCAAAGTGGAGGAAGACGGCAAGCCGCTAATCGGCAAGGCTGCGAAGAAGGAGGAGCAGCGCTATGAAAAGGCGGTGGACGAACGGAAGCATATGACTCTGGACCAGAAGCGCAGCTTCTTTCACCCGACGTCTCATACCGGGCTGCCAATCGATTACCTGACGACGCTGTTCGACAACCGCGTCACCGGGGAAGTGATGCTGAACGGGCGGAAGACGTACGTGGTCGAATCCGTGCCGAAGCCGGACGCAAAGCCGACGGACGCCCAGGAAAAGACCGCGCTCTGCTGGAAAGAGACCACGTGGATCGATGTGGCGGACAATGTTCCAGCGCAGATGGAGGCCGTAGCGCTGGAAAATGTGGCGCACTCCGTCAAGGGCATGAGGATACGCCTGACATGGGAGCGCCTGGAACCTTCGCCTGACGATAAGGGTGGACAACCAGTCTGGGCTGAGAAGGAATTTGTCGGCCAGGGGCAGGTCAAATGGTTCTTCTTCAGCGGACGCGTGAGGACCGAGCAGGATTACTCTGACTGGAGGAAGTTCGAGGTCGACGTGCGCCTGCTGCCCGATTCAGTGAAAATGATGACAGCGGGGCAAAACGAGGAACACCCCTGATCTTCCGGACCGGATGCCTCCGGCGCACCTCGTTGAGCGCGACCAGCTGCAAGCCAGCACACGTTTTCATGCGCACTGAGCCAGCCTTCGAGTCCGTGACCACTCTGAATATTCCAGCGCGGCCGCACCGCGCCCGGTGGATCATTGCCATCGGCGTCTTCAAACTGCTGCAGGCGGCGGCGTTTCTGCTGCTGGGGTTCGGGGCGCTGAGGCTGCTGCACAAGGATCTGCTGGACGTCGCAGAACACTGGATCCTGGCGCTGCGGTTCAATCCCGAGGGCCACTTTGTCAGCCTGCTGCTGGGACAGGTGGCGCTGATCGATCCGCACCGGCTGAGGCAGATCAGTGCGGCCATCTTCGGGATCGCGGCGCTGGATGCAATTGAGGGAGCGGGACTGGTTCTGGAGAAGATCTGGGCGGAGTTTGTGACCCTGATTCTGACTGTGTCGTTTCTGCCTCTGGAGCTCGCGGGCGTGATTCGCCATCCGACGTGGATCCGCGTGGGGCTGGCGATCATCAACCTGGCGGTAGTGCTGTACCTGCTGTGGTTTGTAAGAATGAGAAAGAGGGAGCGGCGGTTGCGGTGAGCGGGCAGGGTCTGATTTCAGACCAGGGAGCAGAAGCGATGCGGCGCGCAAGCGTGATAGGAGCAGGTCCGAACGGACTGGCGGCGGCGGTGGAGCTGGCGCGGGCCGGGCTGAAGGTGCAGGTGCTCGAGGCTGAGGCGCAGGCCGGTGGCGCGGCGCGCACGATGGAGCTGACCCTGCCTGGCTTCCGGCACGATTTCGGATCCGCCATTCACCCGATGGGTGCGGGATCGCCGTTCTTCTCGACGCTGCCGCTGGCCGATCATGGGCTGCAATGGGTGCACGGTACGGCGCCGCTGGCGCATCCGCTGGACGACGGGACCGCGGTGACGCTGGAACACAGCCTGCACGATCAGGAGACGGCGCTGGGCGAGGATGGGCGCGCGTGGCGAGAACTGGTGGAACCGGTGGCTGCGCACTGGAGGGATTTTGCCGCCGATGCGATGGGGCCGACGGTTCATTTCCCTCGGCGACCGTGGATGCTGGCGCGATTCGGACGGCTGGCGATGCAGCCGGCGCGGACGCTGGCACGTCGCTTTCGCGGCGAAAGGACGAGGGCGCTGTGGGCGGGATTGGCGGGGCACTCGTTTCTGAGCCTGGATGAGGGGCTGAGCTCGGCGGTGGGGTTGGTGCTGGGGGCGGCGGCGCATGCGGTGGGATGGCCGGTGGCGCGGGGCGGGTCGCAGGCGATCACCGACGCTCTGGCGGCTTATCTGGCGAAACTGGGCGGCGAGGTGCAGACAGGGCGGAGGATTGGCTCGCTCGACGAGCTGGATGCGGAGGACGGCCCGATCCTGTGTGATCTGACGCCGCGGCAATTACTGGGCGTTGCCGGGGAGCGGTTGCAGAGGACGTATCGCCAGGCGATGGAAGAGTATCGCTACGGGCCGGGCGCGTTCAAGATCGACTACGCGTTGTCGGAGCCGATTCCATGGCGGGCGCGAGAGTGCAGTCGATCGATCACGGTGCACGTGGGCGGGACGTTTGAGGAGATTGCGCGTTCGGAGTATGCCGTATCGCAGGGCGGGATCGCGGAGCAGCCGTTTGTGCTGGTGGCGCAGCCGACGCTGTTCGACAAAACACGCGCGCCCGAGGGCAAACACGTTGCCTGGGTGTACTGCCATGTTCCGAACGGATCGAGCGAGGATATGGCCAGCCGGATCGAAGCGCAACTGGAGCGGTTTGCGCCGGGGTTCCGCGATTGCGTTCTGGCGCGGCGCCTGCTGACGCCGGCGACGCTGGAAAGCATGGACGCGAATCTGGTGGGCGGCGACGTGAACGGGGGGGAGCTGTCGATGCGGCAGTTTCTGCTGCGCCCGGCGCTGGGGAATTACTACACGGGGACGAAGAATCTGTATCTGTGTTCGGCCTCGACGCCGCCAGGCGGGGGCGTGCACGGGATGTGCGGCTATCATGCGGCGCGGATGGCGCTGCGGCGGCTACGCTGACTGCTTCAGCGTCGGGCAGACCGCTTCGATGGCACGGTCGGTCAGGCGCTGCTTCAGCTTGTCCATGGCGAGCCAGGGATCGCGCCTGAGACGGGACTTCCACTCAGAGAAGTTCGCGACGGAGAACTGTCTGGGATCGGTGCGGCCAAGCTCGGCCCAGGCGAGGGGGATGGACACGCGGGCTCCCGCGCGTGCGCGCGGTGAAAAGGGAGCGACAGCGGTGGCGCCTCGCTCGTTGCGAAGGTAGTCGAGAAAGATGCGGCCAGTGCGTGCGGCTTTGGCCATCCTGGTGAGATAGAGCTTCGGGTGGGCTCGCTCCATCATCAGAACGAAACTGTGCGCGAAGTTTTTCACGGCGGGCCACTCGTGTTCCGGCTGGATCGGGGCGACCACGTGGAGGCCCCTGCCGCCGGTGGATTTGACGAAGGATTCGAGGCCGAGCCGGTTGAAGAGGCGGCGGACTTCGCGGGCGCTTTCGACCAGACGGAGCCAGGGCAGAGCGGGATCGGGATCGAGGTCAATGATGAAGCGGTCAGGGGTTTCCAGCGCGTCGTTGCGCGAGCCCCAGGGATGGATTTCAAGCACGCCCATTTGCGCAAGGCCGACGAGGCCTTTCTCTGTGGAGAGAGTGAGGTACTGCTCCGGCGCGCCGCCTTCTTTTGGAGGGACGGGAACGCTGTGGACGCCCGCAGGGACGCCCATGCCGACGTGCTTCTGAAAGAAGCAGGGTTTGCCGGAGCCTTCCGGACAGCGAACCAGGCTAAGCGGACGGCCTGCGATGTGGGGAAGCATATGATCGGCAATGGCGGCGTAGTATTCGGCGAGCCGGCGCTTGGTGAGGTGCGACGGCTCGTCGAGAATCCTGTCGGGATGGGTGAGGCGCACGCCGGCGATTTCTTCGCCCGCGCCGGAGCGAGTTTTTGCGGCAACGGAGCGAGGCGCGGCGTGACGGGCGGAATGAGTGGCGCGTGGCAGAGCGGGCCTGGCAGTGGGTTTTAACGCAGAGCGGGATTGGTGCGCGGATTCGGAACGAGGCGCGGCCTGCGGCGATTCGCGGGTGACTTCGCCGGGGTCTTTGTCTTCGCGGAGACCGAGGAAGGCGGCCTGGCGGATGTTGCCGCTCGCGGTCCAGGTGGAGAAGCGAACCTCGACCACCATCTGCGGTTTCACCCACACGGCCTCCTTCCTTGCTTCGGCGGGCGGATCGTCGAAGGGTGCTTTGGACTGCCGGAGTTTTGCCAGTTTTGTGCGCAGCAGTGTGCGCATCTTCTGGTCGAAGCCCGTTCCGGTGCGGCCAGCGCAGATCAGCCGGCCGTGATCGTAATACCCGAGAAGCAGCGCACCGATGGCATCGCGGTCTTTGGAGTGGGGTGTGAATCCGCCGACGACAAACTCCTGCTGCAGAAAACATTTCGCTTTGAGCCAGTTGTGGGCGCGGCCGGAGCGCCACGGCGCATGGGCGCGCTTGGAGACGACGCCCTCAGCGCCCATCTGGCAGGCGCGGCGGAACATCTCGGCACCGTGGGAGCGGATGTGGCTGCTGTAGCGGAGGGTCGTATTATCGCCTGATTGCTGGAAGAGACCTTCGAGGAGGGTCTTGCGCTGCTCAAGGGGAAGGACGCGCAGATTGTGGCCATCGAGATGGAGAAGATCGAAGGCGAAACAGGTGAGCCGGTGAGGGGCACTCCCGTCGAAGGCCGCCTGCAGATCGGCGAAGCTGGTGCCACCCTGGGCGTTCAGCACGACTGCTTCGCCGTCGAGAATGGCCGTTTGCACGGGGAGACGCGCGGCAGCTTCGGCAATGGCCTTCATCCGGTTCGTCCAGTCAAGGCCTTTGCGTGTGTAGAGGCGGACGACCACTCCATCGCGCGAGACGGCCGCCCGCCGGGGGCCCCGGTTGGCGCGGCGGCTCGATCCTCTGGAGTCGATGTGGATCTGAATCCGGTAGCCGTCGAGCTTGAGTTCGTGCAGCCAGTCGTCGCCTTCCGGCGGCTCAGCGGCGGTGGTGGCGAGTTGGGGGGCGATGAAGCCGGGGAGCTTCTCCTTGGGAGCATTCTTCAGGAGGCCTGAGCGGTCGGGCAGGCCTTTCTTACGCAAGGATGAGCTATTCCTCGCGGGTCCGCTGGATTTGCGTGTCAGGCGAGAGCGGTTGGCGGGAGACTTCCTGGCGGGCTGAGAGCGGGCGCTGGAATCCCAGACGTGATCTTCGGCGGCAGCGATTTCGTTGAGGGTGCGGCCGGTGACGGCGCTGTTGGGGGATTCGTCGGTGACCGAGGGCGCGTCGGGCGTGCGGGCAAACTCGTCGTGCTCCTTGATAAGGAGCCAGCTGGGTTTGTCCGAGCTACCGAAGCGGTTCCCATGCATGCGCACCAGCACCCAGCGACCGTGCAGTTTCTGGCCGTGAAGAGCGAATTTCAGGTTGCCCTGGCGCAGGCCTTCGTCGACGTCGACGAAGGGCTCCCAGGTACCCTGGTCCCAGACCATCACGGTGCCGCCGCCGTACTGGCCTCTGGGGATGGTGCCTTCGAAACCGCCGTACTCGACAGGGTGGTCCTCGACCTCGACGGCGAGGCGCTTGTCCGCGGGGCTGGAGCTGGGACCTCTGGCGACCGCCCAGCTCCTGAGGACGCCGCGCCAGCCGAGGCGGAAGTCGTAGTGGAGGCGCGTCGCGGCGTGCTTCTGGATAACGAACGGTAAATTGTGTTTCGCGGACGCTTCGCCGGCTGAGCCACCACGCGGTTCTGCGGTCATTTCGAAGTCACGCATGGCGCGATAGCGGGCGAGCTGCCTGTCGACCTCGGCGGAAGGCGAGCGGCGGGGGCGGGATTGGCCCCGGGCCGGGGTGCGGCGGGCGGAGCGGGCGGCGGATTTGGGCTTCGTTTTCGGCATCAAGAGGTTGGAGTCGGCAGGAGCGGGGCGGGCTGCCAGAAATCTGCACAGAGCGTGGAGCGGGCTGGTTTCAGCCGATCTGGAGGGCGCCGGTCATGCGCAGGTCCTGTTCGAGGACTACGGACACCGCGGGCTTGTCTTCCTGATAACGGACCTGGATGTGGCGGCCGCGGAGGGCGTCGGCGAACTGCTCGGCCTGCTGTTTGCGGCGGAAATGGCGGGCGTATTTGCCGTAATAGTACTGGGAGCGGGCGTAATAGCGGTACTGGACGACGACGGTGTAGCCGTTTTTGCGCCGGACGCTGGCGGACTGGACTTCGCCGTCGGCGCTGGGCCACGCGGCGGCGCGGCGCTGGCGAAGCTTTTGCCAGAGGGTTTGGCCACCGAGAGCGCCTCCGCCCCCGACCACGATGGGGAAAAAGCCATGGAAGAGGGAATAGATTGGTTCCCACCAGTTCCACCAATGGCCGTGGAGCGGAATCATAATGGCTCACAGAATACGACAGAAAGCGAGAAATAAGCAGGGCGGACAGGCGACGCGGGAGGTGCAAAATTCGTCATTTCTTTATGGAAAGCGCGCTGGTCAACCGAGGCTGCGCGGGTTTATTGTAGTCAGTCGTCCTGGACCGAATCGCGCCCCGAAGCCGGCGAGGGTGGCCGGTCACGCGAAGGCCGCAGCCTGTAACGAGGAGATGTTCAGTTATGGCAACTGTCCTGCAGAATCCGGAAGCCGCCGCGCAGAAGGATTTTCTTCCCCTGAACGGGACCGACCACGTGGAGTTTTACGTGGGGAACGCGCGCCAGGCCGCCTACTTTTACCGGCTGGCCTTCGGCATGAAGCTGGTGGCCTATGCCGGGCCGGAGACGGGCGTGCGGGATCGCGCGTCGTTCGTGCTGCAACAGGAGAAGATCCGCTTTGTGCTGACCACGCCGCTGCGCCCCGATGGGGAGATAGCCGAACACGTGCGCGTGCATGGCGACGGGGTCCGCGACGTGGCGCTGTGGGTTTGCGATGCGCGGCAGGCGTGGAAAGAGACGACGAAGCGCGGGGCGCGCAGCGTACGCGAGCCGTTTGAGATGAAGGACGGGAATGGGCAGGTGCGGATCGCGTCCATCGCGGCGTATGGGGACACGATTCACTCGTTTGTAGAGCGCGGCGAATATAACGGGCCGTTTCTGCCGGGGTATCGCGCCGAGCCGGAAGACAAGCTGGCACGGCCGACGGGGCTGAGGTACATCGACCACATGGTAGGCAATGTGGGCTGGAACGAGATGAACCGCTGGGTGGATTTCTACGCCTCGGTGATGGGCTTCTCGCTGTACCAGCACTTCGACGACAAGGATATTTCGACGGAGTACTCGGCGCTGATGTCGAAGGTGATGGCGAATGGCAACGGGCGGGTGAAGTTCCCGATCAACGAGCCCGCGGAAGGACGGAAGAAGTCGCAGATCGAGGAGTATCTGGAGTTCTACCACGGGCCGGGCGTGCAGCACATCGCGATGGCGACGAGCGACATTCTGGACACGGTGGGCAGGCTGCAGTCGCAGGGCGTGCCATTCCTGACAGTGCCGCACACGTACTACACCGAGCTGGAAGCGCGCGTGGGGAAGATCGAGGAGCCGATCGAGGCGCTGGAGAAGCTGGGGATTCTGGTGGATCGCGACGATGAAGGCTACATGCTCCAGATCTTCACCAAGCCCGTGGAAGACCGGCCGACGCTGTTCTTCGAGATCATCCAGCGGAAGGGCAGCCGGAGCTTTGGCAAGGGGAATTTCAAGGCGCTGTTCGAGGCGATCGAGCGGGAGCAGGCGGCAAGAGGAAACCTGTAATCTCCGGGAGCAGGGTGAATTCAGCGGCGTGGATTGCGCGGCGTACCCAGCTTGGGCGAAGTGTCTTTGGATGAGCGCGACTCGCGCAGGAAGTTGAAGAGAATCCAGAGCAGGATGACGATACCGGCCGCGGAAGCAAACGCCAGGATAAGAATGGGCCAGCGGTGCAGGAGTTCCATGCTTCTTCCTCTGATTCCATGAAACGGGAGCGGGCACAAGCAGGACACAAAGAAGGCGTAAGCGATTCATAAGGGTGCAGCGGCCAGGGAAAACAATGAGTCCGAGCCGCTAGTCTGCGACCATCAGCTCGCCGGGGAGGATGGGGCGCGTGCGCGGGAGAACGCCGAAGGCGGCAAGCGTACCCATCACGAGCAGGACGGCGCACCAGGCCACCAGCTTGATCACGTCGTTGACGTGACCGCGCGGCAGGAACTTCCACAGGATGAGCAGGAGGCTCTGTGCGGCGGTGACGGACCAGACGGCTCCGTAGAAATAGCGGCGTTCCCGGCCTTCGCCCTCGGTGGAGCGGCGCACGCGCGGGAGGACTCCGGACAAGCCGAGCAGAAGGATAGCGATCATCAGCGGGAAGTAGCCGTGTTGGTAGATCTGCCTGAGCTGCCAGCGGCCGGTGGCGACGGCTCCGATGAGGCCGGCGAGGTTGAGCAGAGCGAAGTTGAGCAGGGCGTTCCAGGCGAAGGTGTAGCAGATGCGGCGGTAAAGGGGGTTGGGGCGGTCCTCCGTGAAGTGCAGGATGTACGGCGCGGGCTCGGAGCCGGGCAGCTTGCCGAAGACCAGGGCGTTGCCCGTGCCGACCAGCACGGCGCCCAGCCAGACCAGGTTAGCGACGCTGCCGCCACGGTCGAAGAGGCTGAAAGTCAGAGGTCCGGGCGCGAGGAAGAAAACCCAGATCCAGATGGGCCAGTGAGCGGAGCGGTAAAGGCGCGTGTTGCGGGAGCGCATTTTGAGCTGACTGGCGTATTCGACGCGGACGGGAATCGACATGATGATCAGCGGGCAGCGGCCGCGTCTTCGCGGCGAGCGGAAGTGAAGACAGGCACAAAGCGAATCTCAATGCGATCCCCCGCCATCTGCACGTGAACGTCTTCGAGCGAGTCGACGATCCAGTCGGCGTCGCTGAGGCTTTCGAGCGCGTGAGAGTGGAGGGTGGCTAACACGGGGCAGCCGGCAGCGTGGCCCGCCAACGCGCCGGAAGCGGAATCCTCGATGACAAGGCAATCGGCGGGCTCAAAGCCGAGGAGGGCCGCACCCTTGAGGTAAGGTTCAGGGTGGGGCTTGCCGTGGGAGACGTGCTCGGCCGAAATGATGCGGGCGGGAACCGGGATATCGCCATGGGCCAGGCGGCTGCTCGCAAGGCGATCCGTTGCGGAAGTGACCACGGTCCAGCGACTTGCTGGCAAAGTCTCAAGAATTAAACGAACTCCGGCCAGCGTCTCGAGGCCGACCTTGTCATCGATTTCCGTCTGCTCCAGCCATTCCAGTTCCTTCAGCGCGTCGAGATCGGGGCGAAGGCGGTGGACGGTCTCAATGGCGCGGCAGCCATGGGCTTCGCGGATGGCCAGCGCGGGATCGATGCCGCGAGCGTTCGCCCATTTTTGCCAGGTACGCTCGACGGAGCCGAGCGAGCTGACCAGGACGCCATCCATATCAAAGAGAATGCCACGAGGATGCAGGATGACGGGGTTCTCAGATGAGGGACGGCCCATAACTCCAGAGTAACAAAGCGGCCAGGGCACGCGGGTGATGAGAAGCCGCGTGGGGTGAGATACTTCCATGTTCGAGGGAGGCAGTGGCAATGACGGAGCAGACGATCCGCGCACCACGCGGGAGCCAAAGGGTGGCCCGCGGCTGGATTCAGGAAGCGGCGAAGCGGATGCTGATGAACAACCTGGATCCGGAAGTGGCGGAGAAGCCGTCGGAACTGATCGTCTACGGCGGGCGCGGCAAGGCAGCGCGCAACTGGGAGTGCTTCCATCGAATCGTAGAGACGCTGGATCGGCTGGAGAACAACGAGACGCTGCTGATCCAGTCGGGCAAGCCGGTGGCGGTGCTGGAGACGCAGCCGCTGGCGCCGCGGGTGCTGATCGCCAATTCGAATCTGGTGCCACACTGGGCCACGTGGGAAGTATTCGACCGACTGGATCGCGCGGGGCTGATGATGTACGGGCAGATGACGGCGGGGTCGTGGATTTATATCGGGACGCAGGGAATTCTGCAGGGGACGTACGAGACGTTCCGCAGCGCGGCGGAACGGCACTTTGGCGGGACGCTGGCCGGAACCGTGACGGTCACCGCAGGGCTGGGCGGGATGGGCGGCGCACAACCGCTGGCGGTGAAGCTGGCGGGCGGGGTTTCGATCTGCGTGGAGGTGGATCCGAACCGCATCGAGCGGAGGCTGGAGACGCGCTACCTGGATCGCGCGACGTCGTCGCTGGATGACGCCATGGGCATGGCGATGGAGGCGAAGGCCGCCAAAGAGGCTGTCTCCATTGGGCTGCTGGGGAATGCGGCGGAAGTGCTGCCGAAAATGGTGGAGATGGGGTTCACGCCGGAGCTGGTGACGGACCAGACGAGCGCGCACGATCCCTTGTGGGGATATTTGCCGACAGCGCGCGCAGACGAAGACCTGAACACGCTGCGGGAGCGGAACCCCGATGAGTATCTGCGCCGCGTGCGGGAGGCCATGGCGCGGCACGTGGAAGCGATCCTGAAGATGCGGCAGCGGGGCGCGATTGCTTTCGACTATGGGAACAACCTGCGCGCGCAGGCGGAAAAGGGGGGAGTGAAGGATGCGTTCGCGTATCCGGGATTTGTGCCGGCGTTCATTCGCGATGCCTTCTGCGAAGGGCGCGGACCGTTCCGGTGGGCGGCGTTGTCGGGCGATCCGGCGGATATTGCCGCAACGGATGCGGCGCTGCTGAAGCTGTTTCCGGAAGACCGGCGGCTGCACGACTGGCTGACGTACGCGGCGGATCAGATTGCATTCCAGGGACTGCCGGCGCGGATTTGCTGGCTTGGCTATGGGCAGCGGGACCACGCCGGGCTGCTGTTCAACGAGATGGTGCGGGACGGGAGGCTGAAGGCGCCGGTGGTGATTGGGCGCGATCATCTGGACGCGGGGTCGGTGGCGAGCCCCTTCCGCGAAACGGAGGCGATGCGGGATGGATCGGATGCGGTCTCGGACTGGCCGCTGCTGAATTTTGCGACGGGCATTGCCAGCGGCGCCTCGTGGATGAGTTTCCACCACGGCGGAGGCGTGGGCATGGGCTATAGCCAGCACGCGGGCCTGGTGGCCGTGGCGGACGGCAGCGAGGAAGCCGAGCAGCGGCTGCGATTGTGCCTGCGAAACGATCCGGCGCTGGGCGTGGTGCGCCACGCGGACGCGGGGTATGAGAAGGCGATCAGCGCGGCGCGCGAGCGCGGACTGGATATGCCGAGCCTGTGATGAGAGCCGATGTGCTGGTGCGGGGGATCTCACAACTTGTGACCGCAGAGGGCGCGGGGCCGAAGCGCGGCGCGGCGATGTGCGAGCTGCAGGTGGTGGAGCACGCGGCGCTGGCGATTGCTGAGGGGAAATTCGCGTGGGTGGGAGCGGAGCGCGAGTGGAATGGAGAAGCGGCAGAGACCGTGGATGCTGGTGGATGTGCGGTAGTCCCCGGGCTGGTCGATCCGCACACGCATGCGGTCTGGGCGGGGGATCGGCTGGCGGATTTCGAGGCGCGACTGAAAGGCGAAGCGTATGAATCCATTCTGGCGGCGGGCGGCGGGATTCGGAGCACGATTCGCGCGACCGCGGCGGCAAAAGTGGAACAACTCGTGGCGCTGGCGCAGCCGCGCATTGCGGCGCTGGTGCGGTCGGGCGCGACGACGATTGAGGTGAAGTCGGGGTACGGGTTTACTGTGGATGCGGAGCTGCGGATGCTGCGGGCGATCCATGCGCTGGCGGCCCAGGCTCCGGCCTGGATTGTGCCGACACTGCTGATCCATGTGCCTCCGGCGAATGCGGCGGAGCGCGAGGGGTATGTGGCCGAGGTGTGCGCGACGCTGATTCCGACAGCGGCCCGGGAAAAGCTGGCGCAGGCGGCCGACGTTTTTGTAGAGAAAGAAGCGTGGAGTGCTGCGGAGGCGGAACAGATGCTGACTGCGGCCCGAGCGCATGGATTGAGAACGAAACTGCACACGGAGCAGTTCCACCGCGTGGGCGGGCTGGAGCTGGGGGTGCGGATGGGCGCGCTCAGCGTGGATCATCTGGAGGCGTGCAGCGATGACCAGGTGGTGATGCTGGCAGCGAGCTCGACGGTAGCGACGATTTTGCCCGGCGTGACACTACATTTGGGATTGCCGGCTGCGCCGGGGCGAAAGCTGGTTGATGCGGGTGCAGCCGTTGCAGTGGGAACAGATTTGAATCCGGGATCGAGTCCGCTCTTTTCGACGCAAATGGCGCTGGCGCTGGCGGTCCGGCTGAACGGGCTGACGGCGAAGGAGGCGCTGATCGCGGGGACGGCGAATGCTGCGTGTGCTCTGGGACTGCGCGATGCAGGGCGGATTGAGCCCGGGCTGCCGGCGGATTTTGCGGTTCTGCACGGAGCGGACTGGCGCGAACTCGTGTATACGCTGGGAGGGAATCCGGCGCGGGAGGTCTGGATTGGCGGGCAGAAAGCGGCGCAGTTCCTCAGGCCTTAACGCCCTCCAAATCACGTAGCCGCTGCCGCGCCTGATCGATAAACGCATCCTGAGGCGCGTCCTGTTGCATCGATTCGAGATTGATCGTGACATTCGCGCGCGCGCCCTCAATCGCTGCGCGCGCCAGCGCAATCGCAGTCGTCAGGTCGGAACTCATCTTCGGATTGGTGATCGCCCTGAGCCGCTCCGCGATTTGCGCCACTTCAGCAGCGCCTTCCGCTACACCCAGCGGCACACTTGCCGCCTGGCACAGTGCGGCCGCGAGGTCGACGCCGCCGTTCTCCGATTGCTTTGCCTTCTTATACCCCTGGATCACCAGGTTGTAGGCCTCTGCGTCGGCATCCACAGCGGCCTTCAACTCTTCACGCAGCGTGGCCAGGCGCGCAATCGCCTCGCTGAGCCGCGTTTCGTACGGAACGTAGGCCTTCTTACCGCGCGACATGGACGCCACCATGAACGCCAGACCGGCGGCCATGGCGCCGCTCGCCGCCGCTGCACTGCCCCCGCCCGGAGCTGCGGTGGGAGCGGCCAGTTGCTCAATAAAGGGCTCAACTCCAGCGCGCAATCCGCCAACGGCCGTCTTGCCGCCCGTCACTGCGGCCAGGCGGTTCTCGAGAATCAGCGACGAATCGAAGTTCTCCACCTGCAAATACCATTCCGCAGCCTGTTCAAGCGCTGCCCTGGGGATGAGACCGATAATTTCGCTTGATACGGGGAGCACGCCGTGGCGCGCCGCCTCGCGCTTCACACATTCGAACACGCGATGAATGGGTGTTTGCTCAAAATCGGTCAGGTTCACTGAAACCTGCGCCAGCCCCCGCACCAGGAATCCGGCGGCCTTTACGAAACGCAATCCGCCCGAGGAGTAGCGAACCGCCTTCGCGATTCGCTTCGCCACGTCCACATCGGGCGTGCTGAGGAAGATGTTGTAGGCGATGAGGAATTTGCGTGCGCCCACCACGGTAGCTCCGGCGGTGGGGTGGACGCGCGGCTCGCCGAAATCGGGTTTGCGCGCGGCCACGGTCGCAATCTCCTCGCGAATCCCCTCAAACTGCCCGCGGCGAATGTTTTCGAGATTCTGGCGCTCGGGCGTGGTCGCTGCGGCTTCGTAGAGATACACCGGAATCTGGTAGCGTTTCCAGATCTCCGCGCCCACGTAACGCGCCATCGCGATGCAATCTTCCAGCGTGACGCCTTCAATGGGGATGAACGGCACCACATCAGCTGCGCCCATGCGTGGATGCGCCCCCTGATGCACATTGAGGTCAATCAGTTCCGCGGCTTTACCCACGCCGCGAATGGCCGCTTCCTGTATTGCCTCGCGTTCACCAACGATGGTGATCACCGAGCGATTGTGGTCGGCATCCATCTCGCGATCGAGCAGATGGACGCCAGGAATTTTCATTGCCTCAACGATGGCATCGACCCTGGCCGAATCGCGGCCTTCGGAGAAATTGGGAACGCATTCAACGAGCGCTGCAGACACGCCAAAAGCATACGATTCGTGCCTGGATATCGCAACCGGCTCGCGCTCGGAGGGCAGCAGAAACCCGGTGGTCACGCCGCTTTCGCCTGGACTCGAAAACAACGAATACGGAAGACCTCATCTAAACTGGGGAGGTTCAGAGAATCCGATACAGCAACAATTATTTCTCCGGCTCCTTGTAGCACCGGCGGCCAGGGATGCAGCGCGACAGGTGAACGTAATGGTCGTCGGGGCCGGCGGGGCTCATGGTGCGCAGGCACCAGTAGCTGGAGGCGGCGGCAATGCCGGGAACCCAGGATTCTGGATTTCGCGGCGTGGTGCCGTAAGGGTTCTTCGTCCGGAGGCACTGGCAAGGCTGCGTGGCTGGAGTCGTGGCGCTCATTGTTAACCTCCTGGAGCTATCCGGCGGCGCCGGGATCGCGATCGCGCAATCCGGCAGCGAGCAGAATGGTACGGTACACGGCGACCGGGAAGAGATCGAGTTTGTAGGCATTCATTGAGAGCGGCTGCGCGCCTTCGACGGAAACGCGACCCGCAGCGCGCGCGGTCTCTTCCGTGACGGGCTTGCCGGCGAGCGCGGCTTCGGCCTGCGGCGAGCGGCGCACCACGGGCGAGGCAGCCCCCATGGCGATGACGGCGCGGCGGCAGATGCCGCCGTCCATTTCGAGGACGACGCCCGCGTCGGCGATCGCCCAGTCGAAGCTCTCCTTCTCGCCGTACTTCTGGTAGGCGGAGCGCGTTCCGGCCGTGGGGCGAGGAATCACAATGGCCGTCAGCAACTCATCCGGCTCGATCACGGTGAATTGCGTTGGATTGGCGTCGGGGACGACGTAAAGCTCGCGAATGCCGACGGTGCGCTTGCCACGTTTGGCGGAGGTCAGCTCCACGCTGGCGCCGAGGCCGAGGAGCGCGACCGCCGCGGAAGAGGGCGCGACGGAAGGACAACCGGTGTACTCCATGATGGCGTGATACTGGTTCAGGCCTTCAAAGGCAAAGCAGAAGTCCTTGCCTTTGCGGAGGCACTGAAATTCCGACGAGCGGTAGTACCAGCACTGCACGCGCTGGAGCAGATTGCCGCCGACGGTGGCCATGTTACGGATGTGGGGCGTTGCGGCGTGGCCGCAGGCATCAGCAAGGATCTGGTAATGGGCGCGGATCGACGGATGCTCGCTGATTTCGGAGAGAGTGGCGAGGGGGCCGACGGTGAGGCCCTGCGGCGTTTCGTGAATGCCGTGCAGCGCGGCAATGTTGCGGATGTTGACCAGCTTTGGCGGTTCCTCGATGCCATCTTTCATGCGATCGAGGAGATCGACACCGCCGGCTTTCACCACGGCACCGTCGTTGAGTTGCGAGAGAGCAGCGTCGACAGTTGTGCAGTCTGCGAGGACAAAGCGGTTCATGCCAGGTCCCTCCCTTGCCGGAGCGCTGCGAGGACGATGGCGGGTGTCATGGGCGTGCGTCGGACGCGCACGCCCGTGGCGTTGTAGACGGCATTGCCGACAGCCGCGCCAATGGAGACGACGCCGGCGGCCTCGCCGATGCCGGACGCATCCGTGGAGCTCTGGCCGATGTAGTCCTCGATGAGGCGCACGTCGATGTCCGGGATTTCACGGGCGCCGGCGATTTTGTAGAGGTCGAGATCGGGGTTGACCATCAGGCCGTACACGGGGTCCAGCAGGCGGTCTTCGAAAAGCGTGTACGAAATGCCCTGGATGATGCCGCCGTTGATCTGGCTGATGGTCTGCTGCGGATTCATGGGGCGTCCGCAATCGTGGACGGAAAGCACCCGGCGGACGCGGATGCGGCCCAGCTCCGTGTCCACCTCGACCTCGGCGACATCGACGCCGCCATAGGTGAGGTATTTGCTCGGGTCGTAGTCGGGGACGCGCCGTGCCTGCGCCGAGATCTGCGAGGTGGTCATCTTTCGGGCGGCGCGGCGGAAGCTGATGGGCCGGACTTTGCCCGATCGGCTGCGGACTTCGCCGTCGATGAGGACCAGGTCCTGCGGCGCAGCGCCAAGTGCAGGAGCAATATCGGCGAGGAAGCTTTGCGCTGCCTGCCACGCGGCATCGCGCACAGCGGGCGTGAGCGACAGCGTGGTGACGCTCCCGCCGGAGTCCGGGCCGACCGGATAACTGGTGTCGCCGACCCTGACGGCGATCTGGGAAGGCGGCACGCCGAACTGCTCGGCGAGTATCTGCGCGAGCACGGTCTTGATGCCGGAGCCGATGTCCTGAACCGCGGAGAAAACTTCCAGCGAGCCGTCGCGGTGGACGCGGACTTCCGCCGAAGAGTTCATGCGGACAAAGCGGTACCAGACGGACTGGGCCAGGCCGACGCCGCGCCTGACGGGGCCTTTATCCGCGCCAGCGACGGGGTTGCGCGACTTCCAGAGCGCGCTCTCGCGGACGATCTGGCGTTCGACGCGGCGAACCGGGTGATTGTCGATTTTGTCGCGGAGATCGATCGGTTCCATGTTGAGGCGGACAGCCAGCTCGTCGATGGTCTGCTCCAGGGCAAAATCGCCCTGCGGATGGCCGGGCGCGCGCATGGCCGTGGCTGGTCCGGCATTGATGAAGACGTCGTTTTCTTCGGTGTGCAGGGAGGCGTACTGGTAGAGGTTCGCGGCCGGACCCGCGCAGCCCGCTCCGGTGCCGCATCCGGCGGTGCCATAGCTGACGAGATGGATGGCGGTGAGGGTGCCGTCCCTCTTTGCGCCGATGCGGAGGGTCTGGTCGGAACTGGGACGATTGCCGACAGAAAGATGTTCCTCCTGGCGATCGAGCATGAGGCGGACCGGAGCGCCGGTTTTCCTGGAGAGCGCCGCGGCCATCACACCGGGATTGCCGGCGCCGAATTTGGCGCCAAAGCCGCCGCCCATGAATTCCGTGATGACGCGCACCTGTGACATGGGGAGATTGAAAAATCCGGCGAGTTCCTCGCGCACGCTGGCGGTGCCCTGCGTGGAGGCCCAGACGGTCAGCATGCCGGGCTTCCAGTCGGCAACGACGCCGTGAGTTTCCAGCGCGGAGTGGGTCTGCACCTGAGTGACGTAATGACCTTCGACGATGACATCGGCTTCCTCGAAGCCGCGAGCGGTATCGTTGACGCGATGGACCGAGGGGCCGTGGATATTGCCCTTTTGCGGTACGTCGCTCGGGCCGCCTCCGCCGCCCGCGCTGCCTCCCTCATTGGCGGGACCGGGAAAGACCGGCGGAGCATCGGGCTCGCGCGCCTTGTCGAGATCGACGACGAAGGGCAGCTTTTCGTAGCGGACCTTCACGAGGGCCGCGGCTTCTTCGGCGGCCGCGGGGGTGGTGGCGGCAACGGCGGCGATGGGCTGACCGGCGAAGCGGACGACGGGATATCTGCCCTGATCGAGGGCGGGATTGAGAAGCTCCGCGGGACCGAGCACCTGCCCGACGACATGCACGCCGCGAACGCCTGGGTATTTCTCGGCTGCGGAGGTGTCGACGGAAATCACTTTTGCGTGCGGAACGGTGGCGTTGACAAACTTCGCGTACAACATGCCGGGCAACTGCACATCGGAAGTGTAGCGAGCGTGGCCGGAAGCCTTCGCCGGGCCGTCGTAGCGCCGGGCAGAGTGGCCCACGTACCGGAGATCCTTGTTAATGGGCCAGACGGGCGGTTCGGCGGCGGGAGCCTGGCGCGTCTCCTCGTGAAGAGTGTAACCGGGAACACCGACGGGCATCTGCACAGATTTTTTCGCGGGCAAGGCGGCATGAGGGAGAAGCGCGTCTTCGGTCAGGCGATTCGACATGGTTCTCCTCCTAAGCGCGGCGCGCGCCGGCGGCTGCTTCCAGGGTGGCTGCAAAAACTTTGGGATACGTGCCGCAGCGGCAGAGATTGCCGGAGACGGCGTGGCGGACATCGCGTTCGGAGGGATGTGGGTTACGTTCCAGCAGCGCAGCGCAGCTCATGACCATGCCGGGAGTGCAGTAGCCGCACTGCATTGCGTCGTGGCGAACGAAGGCCGCCTGGACCGGATGCAGCTCGCCTTCGGGGGCGAGGCCTTCGATGGTGGTGACGTGACGGCCGATGGCATCGACGGCGAGCGTCATGCAGCTGTTGACGGGCATCCTGTCGAGCCACACGGTGCAGCCGGAACAGACGCCGCGATCGCAGACGATCTTGGAGCCGGTGAGGCCAAGGTGAATGCGAAGGGCTTCGGCCAGGGTGGTGCGCGGCTCGATTTCGAGAACGTGTTCGGCGCCATTGACGTGCAGGTGGACCGGAACCGGTCCAGGGCCGATCTCGGTAACGCCGGGCATGGCGGAGGACTCAGCGCGGAGGGTCTGAACACCTTCGAGCAATGCGGTGCTGGCCGCAGTGATGCCGGCACCTTTCAGAAATCCGCGGCGAGTGATGCCGGGACGCGGGGTATCGGCACGCGAATCCGGGGGAAGCGAAGAGGAGTCAGACATGAGCGAACTCCCTGGGCGCCGGGCCGGTGAATGATGCGGAAAGCCCAGGCCGCGATGGGCAAACTATAACCCCTCCGGGCGGCGGAGTAAACAGGACCGCGGGGGAGGAGGGCGGCGCCGGCAGCGAGGGCGCGAGCGGGCAGCAGGAAATTCGGTGCAAAACAGGTCAATGCGATAAGAAATTTTATGAAGGAGGGCGTTTCGAGGTCGTGGCGGGGAGATTCCGCTTGAACTTCGCAGCAAATTGATCCACAATGAGGAACTCATCCGGACAAATCCAATCCGCCACGTAGCGGATGCAGATGGAAAGTGCCGGCGTCCCCGCCCGGCCGCAGTCATTTGAACTGGAGGAAAAAGTGACCAAACGCTGTTGCGCAGCCATCGCATTCGTGTTTCTGCTCGTCTTTGCCGCAAATTCCCCAGCCCAGACAACAACTACTTCTCTGCGTGGAGTCATCAGGGATCCGAGCGGAGCGGTGATTCCCGGCGCGAAGGTCAGCATCTACAACCCCGCGAATGGCCAAAAGTTCACCGCCACGTCGGATTCGTCGGGAACCTACATCTTTGCCTCCATCCCGCCGGCCAGCTATACCATCACCGTCCAGGCATCAGGGTTCGCCAGTCAGAGCAAGGTTGCCACGCTGCTGGTGAGCCAGCCGGCGACGGTGAGTTTCACCATGACCCTGAAAGCGGTATCGCAGGTGGTGAACGTGAGCGCGGAAGCGGAGACGCTGAATACCACCGACGCCTCGCTGGGGAATGCGATGGGCAATACGCTGATTCAGGCCCTGCCCAGCGAGACCCGTAACGTGCCGGACCTGCTGTCGCTGCAGCCGGGGGTGCTCTATCTTCCGCCGACGCTGGGCGCATCGGAATCAAACCCGAGCGGCGACAGCCGCAGCGGTGCTGTCAACGGCGTGCGTTCCGACCAGGGTAACGTAACCATCGATGGGGTTGACGACAACGATCAGTTGTTCGGATATGCCTTTACCGGGGTACTGCGCGAAACCCAGGACGCCATCGATGAGTTCCGCGTGACCACGGGCAACAGCAACGCCGACGAAGGAGGTTCCGCGGGCGCTCAGGTCAGCATGGTTACCAAGTCCGGGACCAACCAGTACCATGGCGCGGCCTACGAATACAACCGGCCGACATTTACGGTGGCCAACGACTGGTTCAACAAGCAGGCGGAACTGGAGAGCGGCTACGCCAATGTTCCCGGCAAGCTGATCCGGAACATCTTCGGTGCGGATGTGGGCGGGCCGATCCTTAAGAACAAGCTGTTTTTCTTCGGCAATTACGAGGGCACCCGAAAGGCGGAAGACCAGGAAGTAGTACAGACGGTCCCGACGGCACTTTACGATTCCGGTGAGCTGCAGTATCCCGGCACGATTCTGTCGGTGGCGCAGGTGACGGCGCTGGACGCTGGATGCCAGGTGTGCAACAGCGCGCAGTATCCGCCCGGGCCCGGGCCGGACCCGCATGCGCTGAGCTATTTCAAGTCCATGCCGGCGGCCAACGGAACGGTGGAGGGGGATGGGCTCAACGAGGGTTCCTACGCGTTCCCGTCGCCCAACCCGCAGACGCTGAATACCTCGCTCGCCCGGATCGACTACACCCCCAATGACAGGCACCGGATGTTTGTGCACGGCCAGCTCCAGAAAGACACGACCGGCGCGACTGAGCAGTTCCCCGGCCAGGGCCCGTCCAGTGTGTACGAGGACAACACAAAAGGCATCATCGCCGGCGACACCTGGTCGATCAGCCCCAACATGGTGAATGACATTCGCTACGGCTATATCCGCCAGGGATACAGCAATCGGGGACTGCAAACGACCGATCTGGTGGATTTCCGTTTCCTCTCGACAACAACGGCGGAAACCCCCACCAATATCACCTCGGTCCCGGTGAACAACATCGTGGACAACTTCAACCTGAACCACGGCAAGCATGACTTCCAGTTCGGCGTAAACCTGCGCTTCATTCACATGAATCAGTCCACGAACGCCAATTCGTTCAACGGAGGGAGCTCGAATCCCTACTGGCTGGGCGGGACTCCGCCGGGATATAACGCTGTGCCCACCGGTTTTCAAAACTCGTACGTGATTGCCTATGGGAACCTGGTGGGCGCGATCCCGTCGGTCACGAATAACTATAACTACAGAATCACCAGCGCAACGTCGGGTTCGCTGCTGGGGGACGGAGCGCCGATTGTGCGGAACTTTGCGTCGGTCGAGAATGAGTACTATTTGCAGGATGCCTGGCAGGCGCTGCCGAATCTGATGATCACCTTCGGCATCCGCCACACGATCCTGAGCACACCCTGGGAGACCAGCGGGCAGCAGGTGGCGCCCACGATTGACACGCACACCTGGTACCAGCAGCGCGAAGCGGCAGCGCTGCAGGGGCAGATCTACGAGCCAGCACTTGAGTTTTCTCCGACCGGTCCCTACTACGGCAAGCCGGGATACTGGCCGCAGTCGAATGACAATATTGCGCCGCGGCTGGCCATCGCGTACTCGCCCAACCAGAAGACGTCGATTCGCGCGGGCTTCGGCATGTACTACGATCACTATGGCGAAGCGCTGGTGAACGCCTTCGACCAGCATGGTTCGTATGGAGTGAGCAGTAACATCACGAATCCGGCGGGCGTCTACACGTCTGAGTCGTCCCCCCGCTTCGTCAGCCGCACCGCGTTGCCCTTCAGCAATGGAACGGCGCCGGCGACGAGTGCGTTCCCGTACACGCCTCCGCAGGCGTTTGCCATTACCTGGGGCCTCGACAGCAAGATCAAGACTCCGTACACGGAAGCATTTAACCTTTCGGTGCAGCACCAGTTTGCGGGCGGCTGGACGCTGGAAACCGACTACGTGGGCACCCTGGGACGGCATCTGCTGCAGAGCCTCGATCTGGCTGAGCCGGTCGACTTCGTCGATCCGCAGGGCGGCGGCGATTACTATGCAGCCGGCGACAAGCTGTCGCGCCTTGTGGATCTGAATGGCGGGAACTACGGATTCATCACGAACTCGATGGGTGCTCCAACCGGATCCGTGGTGAATGTGCCCAAGATCCAGTACTTCGAGGACATGTTCCCCTGGATGGCCAACTTCGATTATGCCGGCGAGAGTGCCACGCAGGCGATCTACGACGACGAATGGGCGCCATTCCGCTCGAACCTTGGCGCGACCACGGCGCTCTCCGACCTGGATTTCTACTGCTTCAGCGGTTCCGAGGAGATTCCCTATCCTTGTCCCGCAAACTTCCAGTCCCGCTTCTGGCAGAGCCAGTTCTCCTCGCTCTACGCTCTGTCGTCGATCGGCATGAGCTACTACAACTCCGCGCAGATCACGCTGCAGCACCCGTTCAGTCACGGGCTGGAGTTGCAGGTAAGCTACACGTTTTCTCATTCGATCGATATGGGGTCCGATGCGGAGCGCAGCACCGAATTCTCCACCAGCGGCTCAGGCTTTTCCTTCAGCGACATCCTGAACACCTGGAAGCCCTACCTGAACCGTTCATCGTCGGATTTCGATACCCGGCATCTGGTAACGCTGGACTGGGTATACGAGATGCCGTTCGGCCACGGGAGGGCGGTTGGCGGCAATGTCAACCGCTTTGTGAACGCATTCGTGGGCGGCTGGCAGTGGTCTGGGATCAACCGCATCACCAGCGGACTGCCCTTCTCGCTGTTCGAGCCCGGCTGGACGACCGACTGGCAGATTGAAAGCTACGGGGTGGAGACCGCCCCGATCAAGATGCGACGGTACTTCGATTCCAACGGGAACCCGCAGTTCTTCGCCAATCCGGACGCGATCAACGACGGACTCGCTACAGGCTCGCCGGAGCGGCTGCCCTATCCGGGCGAGGCGGGCGAGCGCAACAACTTCCGCGGCGACGGAATTTTCGATATCGACTCGGGGTTGACGAAGTCCTGGCATCTGAACAAGTTGCGTGAGGGTAGCGCGCTGAAATTTGACTGGGAGATCTATAACGTAACCAACACGGTGCGCTTCGATCCCGCATCGATTGGTGCGGGCCTGACCGGGGGAAATCTGGGCATCGCCAGCACGGAGCTGAGTCAGCCGCGCGTGATGCAGTTTGCGCTGCGCTACGACTTCTAATCATAATTGCCAGGACACCAAAAAGGCGCCGGGAAGCCGGCGCCCTTTTGGTGCACGGCGAAGAAGTTTTGGAGCACCGGGCGGGAATTGAACCCGCGAATACTGGTTTTGCAGACCAGCGCGTTAGCCGCTTCGCCACCGGTGCTCGTGTCTGCCGCCGTCAGACGCGGCGGCTTCCATGTCTGCCGGCGTCGGACGCCGGCTCCCCGGCTACTGCGGCTGCGCGGTGGTGCGCAGATAAGGCTTCACGGTCTTGTATCCCGGGAAGATCCTCTCCGCTTCCTCATTGGACACGGCGCCGGTGATGATCACGTCGTCTCCCTGTTTCCAGTTCGCCGGTGTCGCCACTCGGTGTTTCGCTGTCAGCTGGATCGAATCCAGCACCCGCAGAATCTCGTCGAAGTTGCGCCCGGTTGTCATCGGGTAGGCCAGCGTCAGCTTGATCCGCTTGTCCGGCCCGATCACGAAGACCGTCCGCACCGGAGCATTTTGCGCGGGGGTGCGCCCCTCCGATGTCTCTCCGGCATCGCCCGCCAGCATGTCGTACAGCTTGGCGATTTTCAGCTCGGGGTCGCCGATCAGCGGATAGTTCACCTCGTGGCCGCCAACCTCGCGGATATCCGCAGCCCACTTGCCGTGGCTGGAGACCGGATCGA